>JARLHA010000069.1 GCA_031292485.1 Mucilaginibacter sp. | reverse complement strand
TTCCCTGCATTTATCATCTGTTGAGAATTTTTCAGTGAATTCGAGTATATTTAATCCTTGAAACATATTTTTATGGCGTTTTGTATTTACAGGTTAAATATACTAAAAATATTAGCAACATCCAAACGCCTTATTCTATTATGCGATACAATATAATTAAATTGCATCATATCATTATACTTATTGGTAAGGTCGCCAAGCAACCTTTCTTTTTCCTGTTCAAGAGTCTTTCTTTCTGTAATCAGTGTTCTTATAGAGAGATATTGAACTACATCTCCGTTATCGTTAAAAATCGGCGAAATTGTCGTATCTACCCAATAATAGCTGCCATCTTTAGCCTTGTTTTTAATTTCTCCGTGCCATACTTTTCCGCTTATAATATCCTTCCATAAGCCTTTGAAAAAATCAGTAGAATGAAAGCCGCTATTAATTATACGATGATTTTTACCCAATAATTCTTTGCGGGTATACTTCGAAATTTCACAAAAAAGATCATTTACATATAAAATCTTCCCGCCTTTGTCTGTGATAGAAACGATCGCGGCGGCATTTACAGCCTTTTGATATGCATTTAATGAATGGAGTAAGTTTTGCTTTGCATCAAACGCTGTAATCATGCTATTCCAATCCATTTTCGGTTTTCCTTTCATTCAAAAAACATTCTTTTCTTTTAAGTTAATGGATGTTAAAAATCATGTTTTAACTTCCGAAGCTTTATGGAGAGATGGATACGAAATATTCCGGCGAATATAAATGCCAGTCCTGTCCAGATAATGGTGTTAACAACACCAAAAGCCAGGTTGCCTAAAATAAGGCAGGCCAAAAGGATCACAAAAATGGCCGACGTTAATAACCACCGCCAATCAAGGAAACCATAGGCCCTCATATCAATGGAATTGCCGATAGCAAAAACACCCCTGAAAAGCATCCAAAAACCAATAATAACCGGCAGAATAACCATGGTAATCAACGGGTACAAAAACAGGTACCCGCCAACAAACAGGTCTACCAACCCGCTAACAAGCGTCCATCCCCAGGCTTCAATACTTTTATGGTTATTTAAAGCAAAAACAAGCTCAAAAACACCTGTTGCAAAAATCCCCATAGCAAATATTTTGCTGAGCGATAAAAATGATTGAAATGGTGAAGCTATTATCCAAACGCCCAAACCGATCAACACCATACCCGCCAATAAAATCAACCACCAATGCGAGATGGCGCTTTTATATGTTTTATAAATAATAGTTGTCATTTCTTTTAAAATTTAAATTCATTAAATAAGTAATTCATGTTCAAGGGCCGGTTCTTTTATACATTTAGCCAGCGCCTCATTTATATTTTCAATTCCCCTGAAAAGTGCATCGGCATTAAAAGCGATGCTGTTAATACCGGCTTCAACCAGCATTTGCGTAAACTCCGGAGAATCGCTTGGCGCCTGCCCGCATAAGCCTACTTTTTTGTGAAGTGCATTTGCCCGTTGGATCATCCTGGTGATTAACTGTTTGCTTGCTTCGTTTTGCTCATCAAACAGGTCGGCTACCAGGGCCGAGTCGCGGTCGATACCAAGGGTTAATTGGGTAAGGTCGTTCGAGCCGATGGAGAAACCATCAAAAACTTTCGCAAACTCGTCTGCCAGTAACACATTTGACGGAATTTCGGCCATTACAAAAATCTCCAGGCCATTTTTTCCCTGTTGAAGGCCATACTCACGCATCAGCGCAACAACCTTTTTACCTTCGGCAACGGTGCGGCAAAACGGGATCATCAATTTAACATTGGTAAGGCCCATATCATCCCGCACCACCTTCATGGCCTCACATTCAAGCCTGAAACCCTCCTTATACCGTTCGTGATAATATCTTGATGCCCCCCTGAAACCGATCATCGGGTTTTCTTCTTTCGGCTCAAAGTATTTGCCGCCAACCAAACCTGCATATTCGTTGCTTTTGAAATCGCTCATCCTTACAATTACTTCTTTCGGGTAAAAAGCAGCAGCAATGGTGGCAACTCCCTGTGACAGTTTGTCAACAAAATATTTTTCTTTATCAGGATAATTAACAGTAAGATTCCTTATTTCTAACCGTTCAGCATCATCCTTCACCGTTTTAAAATCAATTAAAGCCATTGGGTGAACTTTAACTGAATTGCTGATGATAAACTCCAGCCGCATCAACCCAACGCCATGATTGGGGTACATCGACAGCTGAAAAGCTTTTTCCGGATCGCCGATGATCAGCTGCGCCATTACCCCGTCAGGCAATTTTATTTTGCTGGTATCAGTAATCGTTTCCTTCCATATCAGTTTACCACGGTATACATTCGCTGTTTTGCCTTCCGCGCAACTCAGGGTGATCAACTCGCCATCTTTTATAGCTACCGTACCATCGCCGGTGCCCACTATGGCTACCACCCCCAGTTCTCTGGCTATGATGGCGGCATGGCTTGTCCGGCCTCCTTTATTGGTTACAATTCCGGCTACTTTTTTCAGAATAGGGTCCCAGTCGGGGCTGGTGGTATCAGTTACTAAAATATCCCCTGAATTGAGCTTATCGGCTTCTTCGGGCGACCTCAATATCCGTGCATAACCACAAGTTATCTTTCCACCAACTGCTTCGCCTGTTGTGATGACAGCCCCTTTTTCCAATACCTGGTAGGCCTTAACTTCAGGGACTTTTTCCTGGCTGTGAACTGTCTCGGGCCTGGCCTGAATGATGTACAACTGATGGTTTAAACCATCCTTTGCCCATTCAAAATCCATGGGCTTTTTATAGTGATCTTCAATTAACAGCGCCCAATCAGCGAGCTTTTCCACCTCATTATCTTTCAGTACAAATTTTTCCCTCAATTCCCAGGGAGTGTCTTTATTGATGGTTGAACTACCTTTTTCGGCCTTATCGGCATAAACCATCATCTTGTTTTTAGTGCCCAGGTTTTTCTGGATGATGGCATTCTTTTTTAATTTTAAGGTTGGCTTAAAAACCAGGAATTCATCCGGCGTAACTGTACCCTGTACAATATTTTCGCCCAGGCCCCAAACACCTGCCAGGTGCACCACATCCCTGAAACCAGATTCAGGCTCAAGTGTAAATCCGACGCCGGAACAGCCCTTATCGGCCCTGATCATGTGCTGAACACCTACCGATAGAAATACTTTATTATGTTCGAAACCGAGGTCTTCACGGTATTTAATAGCCCGGTCTGTATATAAGGACGCAAAGCATTGCCTTACTGCATTCAGCAGGGCCTCGCTTCCTTTTATATTCAAAAAGGATTCATGCTGACCGGCAAAACTCGCATTGGGTAAATCTTCGGCAGTAGCGCTGCTCCGTACGGCAACTTCCTGTTGTATATTTTTGAAGAGAAAATTGTAAGCGTCGATAATTTCATTTGCCAGGTCGGCCGGCAGATCCGAATTCATAATGGCTTGCCTTGCCTTCGCTCCTGTTGCAGCCAGGTTTTCGTAAGTTTCTTTATTCAACTCCAGCATCAATTTATTCAGTTCTTCCTCAATCTTATTGTATTTTATAAAGTAACGGTATGCCGAAACCGTTATAGCAAACCCATCCGGCACATGTACGCCCAATGGGTTTAAATGAACAAACATTTCGCCCAGCGAAGCATTTTTGCCGCCAACTTCGGCAATATCTTCCATGCTGATCTCATCGAATTTTTTTATAAACTTTTTCATAACGATCCTTTTAAAAAAAAACAACTATTGAAGGTTACCGATATCTATTTAAAATCATTATACAAAACTACCTTGAACAGCTCCCCGCTTACATGATGTAAATCAGCAAAAGGCATGATATGTATCACTTTCAGGGATTTAAAATCGGTTCGATTTCACATATTTCATGGTAATGAATAGTGAGCGAAATCATAATTTATAGTGTTCCCTGTCATTGGCAGCAGCCTGGATATAAGATATTCTTGTAATATGAAACAGATAAATATTAAGCATATCACTGATTTGCATAACGACGCCTTAAGGGGTCTGGAATTTTACAGCCAGGAGCTCACTATTTTACAGGAAAGGCTTGATGAAATAGCGGCCGATAACACCAACACTGAAGTTTTAGAAAAGGTTGATCACTTTCAAAACCAGTTTATTATTCATCAACGGTATATTAACGACCTGCAGCATGATCTGCGTAAAAACCTTAAACACATCGAAGAAGAGGTAGTTACGACATCTGGTTTTTTTGGGGAAAGTAACTTTACTGAAAATGAGTATTTATATGAACAGTTTGTTACCGAGGAAAAAATCTTCAATGAATTAAGGCACGAGTTTAACCGCTTTGCGGCTCAATGGATGTAATAAAACGCGATTAAAGATAATTTACCATGAACGCCGATCCACATGAAATGACTTTTGGGGATAATAAAGCAATTTATATCCAATCCCTTGGCGCTGCAGAAACTGTTACCGGTTCAAAGCATTTATTAAGGACACCGGATTTGACCATAATGGTGGATTGCGGTTTATACCAGGGAATAAAATCGGTACGGGAAAAAAACTGGCAACCATTAGCGGTTAAAGCTTCGGCTATTGACGCGCTGATTATTACGCACGCACACCTTGACCATTGCGGCTACATCCCCTTATTGATAAGAAACGGTTACAGGGGTAAAATTTATATGAGCAGGCCAACCCGCGACCTTACCGAGCTTATTTTACGCGATAGCGCCAAACTACAGGAAGAAGATGCCCGGAAAGCAAACGAACGCGGTTATACAAAGCATGCTCCGGCACTGCCCTTATATACCATTGCAGATGTGGAAGCTTCGCTACGCTATTTTGTGCCTGTTGACGCTGAAAAAAATTACGTTTTAAATGATCAGATCAATTTCAGGTTTTCTGTCGCGGGGCATATCCCCGGCGCCTGCTCCTTACTAATTAATTGTTACGGGAAGAAAATAGTTTTTTCGGGAGATATCGGCCGGAAGCATTCCGAATTGTTGCCACCTCCCGCTCATTCAGATACGGCTGATTTTGTAGTAATGGAATCAACCTATGGCGACAGGCTGCATGATAAAGATGATCCTGCCGACGAACTGGCTTTCCTGATAAATGACACTATTTTCAGGCGGGGAAATATCCTGATCCCCAGCTTTGCTGTCGGGCGTGCACAGGAAATCATGCACATATTGTACCGGTTGAAAAAACAAAAAAGAATCCCGCCGGCTATTCCTGTTTTTTTAGACAGCCCTATGGCAGCCTCGGCAAGCCGGGATCTGCTGAAATACCCGGATTGGATAACCATCCCTGAAAAGGAATGCGCACAAATGTTCAGCGGCATTACCATTAACGAAGATTATACGGGTACTGAGAAAATTATTAAACAAAAAGGCAGTAAAATTATTTTGGCGGCCAGCGGGATGCTTACCGGCGGCCGGGTACTTGAATACCTTAAACATTACATTACCGATTCAAAAAACACCATTCTGATCATCGGTTTCCAGGCTGAGGGAACGCGCGGCAGATCGTTGTTAAATCAAACTCACGAAATAAAGATCCATGGCCATTATTATCCCGCGTTAGCAAGGGTGAAAGAGATTGGTGGTTTATCGGCCCATGCTGATCAGGCAGAATTGATCAGCTGGCTGAAAAATTTCAAAACGCTCCCTTCAAGAGTTTACCTGGTACACGGCGAACCATGCGCACAGGAAGCGCTGAGGGTAAAAATTAAAGATGAACTGAACTTAAAAGCAACGATATTGAAAGAAGGAAAAAAGGAATTTCTTTTTGCATTGACAGATTCCGCTGCATCGCAAACAGCCGGGGTCTTAAATTAATAGCGATGATGCCTTAACTTAAACAAATGGATTTCTTCGTAAAAATGCGTGAATATTTTAACCAAACCGGCAACATTGCCAGGTTTGCAGGGAATTTTTTTACCGTCGGTATGAAACCGCGTTATGAGATAAAGGAACTGCTGGCCCAATGTTATTTTATTGGTTATAATTCCCTTCCGCTGGTAGGCCTTACCGGTTTTATAATGGGTTTGGTACTCACTATGCAGTTAAGGCCATCAATGGTGACCTACGGGGTGGCCACGGAGCTGCCGGTAATGGTGGGTATTGCGATTGTTAGAGAGATAGGCCCTGTAATAACAGGATTGATCTTCGCCGGGAAAATCGGGAGCAGTATTGGAGCTGAACTAGGATCCATGAAAGTAACCGAACAGATAGACGCCATGGAGGTTGCCGGTACCAATCCTTTTAAATACCTGGTTGCCACAAGGGTGGTCGCCACCACTTTAATGCTGCCTATATTAACTATTTTGGGTGATGCATTTTCGTTATTTGGGGCCTATATCGGGGTGAATATCAAGTCGGTAACCAGTTTTCACCTTTTCTTTAACGATATATTCCATAGCCTGGCCTATAGTGATCTGATGCCCGCAGTGATTAAGACATTTTTCTTTGGTTTTGCGGTAGGCATCATCGGCTGCTATAAAGGTTATTTTTCAAACAAGGGTACCCGTGGTGTTGGCAGTTCGGCAAATTCTGCCGTGGTGCTGGCTTCTGTATTGATATTTATTATTGACTTGCTTGCAGTTCAGATCACCGACCTGTTCGGTTTAAATTGATTGATATGAAAACGGCAGTTAACGCATCAAATACCGGCAGTAAAAATGAAGCTGTTATTGTTATCGAAAACCTATGTAAGGCCTTCGGCGATAATATGGTATTGGATGATTTTAACTTAACGGTACACCGGGATGAAAATGTAGTTGTATTGGGAAAGTCGGGTGCGGGCAAATCAGTATTGATAAAATGTATTATCGGGTTATTAAAACCCGATAGCGGCAGCATCCTGGTTTTTGGCGACAACGTGCCTGAATTGAATCACGAGGACCTTGACCGTATAAGAACGAAAGTAGGTTTCCTGTTTCAAAGCAACGCGCTGTATGACTCAATGACTGTGCGGGAGAATCTTGAATTTTCATTACGCAGGCACTGGATTGAAGTTACCCAGCATGATATTGATAATTTGGTAAAGGAAGCCCTTGAAAATGTGGGATTACCGAATACCGCCGATATGATGCCGGCGGAGCTTTCGGGCGGCATGGCAAAGCGCATTGCCCTTGCCAGAACAATGATCCTGAAGCCTGAAATTATTTTATATGACGAACCAACAACAGGACTCGACCCGGTAACGGCAAGAGAAATTGATAAGCTGATCGTTAAGTTACAAAAGAAATATAAAGCATCATCCATTATCATTTCGCATGATATGAATTGTGTTAAAAACACAGCGGACAGGGTGGTTTTGCTTTTGGATGGGAAATGTTATACCGATGGCACCTATGAGGAGCTTCACATGTCGGCTGATAAAAATGTAAAACAGTTTTTTGAATAATTTAAAATGGCAAACCAGGTAGAAAATAATGCTAAACTCGGATTATTTGTGACAATAGGACTATTGGCGCTGATATTTAGTTTTTATATGATTGGCAAAAACCAGAACCTGTTTGGGGCCAATTTTCAACTGAAGGTTCGCTTTTCCAATACAAGCGGACTAATTGAGGGCGATAATGTTTTATTTGCAGGCATACAGGCCGGTACGGTAAAAAACATTGAGATAGTTAATGACTCCACCATCGAAGTGCTCCTAACGATCGATGATAAAGTAAAACCCTTTATAAAGGAAAATGCGCTGGCCTCAATAGGTACCGAAGGTTTAATGGGCGAAAAAGTAGTTAATATTACGCCTCCAAAAGTGCCCGGACGGAGGGTAAAGGACGGGGATGAACTGGCAAGTCGAAAAACGATCAATACTGATGAGATGCTGCAAACTTTATCCCAATCGAACAATAATATCGCCGCGATCTCAGAAGGCTTAAAAACGGCCGTCACCAAACTCAATAATTCTGCTATCTGGGAATTACTTAATGATGAGGGCGTAGTAAACAATGCTAAAATAACCCTGCGAAATATAAGCAAAGCAAGTGCCAATGCCAATGAGATGACAAAAGGCCTTAACCAGCTGGTAACTCACATAAAGCAGGGAAAGGGAACCGCCGGACTTTTACTTGCTGATACAGCAATGGCAGGTAATGTAAAAGAAGCTGTAGCCAGGATCAAATCAGCAGGTAACAACGTGAATAATTTAACCGTCCGGCTTAATGAAATGGTAAAAAATTTAAACGGCAGCCTGAACAACGGAAGCGGAACGCTGCACATGTTACTGAAAGACTCAACCCTGGCAAAAAACCTGGGCACAAGCATGGAAAATGTAAAAAAAGGCACCGATAATTTTAACCAGGATATGGAAGCCTTAAAACATAATTTCCTGTTGCGCGGGTATTTTAAAAACCTGGAAAAACAGAAAACGAAACAAAAACTCCAGGATAGCCTTAAGGCTAAAGAGCTTTCTTTAAAATAATTTTTTTTATTATCACAAAATCAGCCAACGCCTAACAACTACGCTTTTATAACGATGCGTCTGAAAATCATTGTTATAGGGTAATTTCAACTGGCATTTATTGTCATACAAAACAACTATAAGTATGCTTAATATCAGTTAGTTATGTGACCACTATCATTTTAATTCACCCACGTAATGAGGAATTTTGAGCAGTCAAATCATTAATCATTACCAATATGAAAGCAGATTCAGAGATCCAGAAAAACGTTATGGATGAGCTCAAATGGGAGCCTGTTCTTAACCCAAGCGAAATTGGTGTTGCCGTACATAACGGGGTTGTTACCCTTAGCGGCTACGTTGATAATTACGCTAAAAAAATTGCCGCAGAAAACGCCGCCTGGCGCGTAAAGGGCGTACAGGCTGTGGCAGAAGAACTTGAAGTTCGTTTCCTGGCAAGCGAAAAATTGCCCGATAATGAAATTGCTGAAAACATTGTAAGAACATTAAAGTGGCATACTACTATCCCCGACGAACAGATCAGGGTGAAAGTTACGGAGGGTTGGGTTTACCTTGAAGGCGAAGTAGATTGGAATTTCCAGAAAGAATCAGCATTTAATGCAATCCGGTTTCTTAAAGGGGTAAAAGGTGTCAGCAACCTTATTGCCGTAAAACCCAGGGTAAACACCAATGTGGTAAAAGAAAACATCAGGAAGGCACTTGAACGAAATGCGGACTTTGAAGCAAACAATATAAAAGTGGAAACCCTTGGCAACAAGGTTATCTTAAAAGGAAAAACCCGTTCGCGGATCGAAAAAGACTCCGCTGAAAGGGCAGCCTGGTCGGCGCCCGGCGTAATGGCAGTGGAGGATCTGCTGGTTATCGACTATAATTAACGATACCTGCCCGGCCAATAATATCCGCCGGGGCATTTAAAACCCCGGCGGTAAATCACAAACCTAATAACACACTGAGTCATGAAAACTATACTTGTTCTTACCGATTTTTCTGAAAATGCGACACACGCAGCAGCTTCGGCGGTATTACTTGGAGCAAAACTCCATACCAATCTTCTTTTGTTTCACAATTACCAATCGTTACCGGTAACTCCATTTTATGCCGGCGGTGCGATGGTGGCCGAGGAACCTGAATGGTTTGCAGAAGAAAGCAAAAAACATTTGGCCGAGCTGGAGAAAAACCTTGAACCGGTATTAGAAACGCTGGATGAGGATGATATTAAACCTCACATCCATTCTGAAAGTAATGAAGGCAACTTGGTAGAAAATATCAAATTAATATCCAGCAAAAAAGACATTGAACTAATCATCATGGGATCAAGAACAAAGGACCCCATCGATCATTTCTTTTTCGGAAGCGAAACTACATCGGTTATTCACCACGCCAAATGCCCGGTGTTGATCATCCCGCCTAAAAACGACCTGAGTAATTTAAAAAAGATAGTTTTTGCGACAGATTTTGATAAAGCAGACTTTGATGCCATACAATACCTGATTAAAATCGGAAAAGTGTTTGACACCGACATAGAGGTTATACACGTTGTTGAGCCCGGTGATACTACAACGATAAAAACCGACAAGGAAACACTGTTCCGCGAGCATGTTGCCAAGCTAAAATACCCTAAGATCACCTACCGGAAAATTATCGGTAAAGACGTGGTAAAAAGGCTGAACCGTCTTTGCAAAGAAACCGGAACAGGACTTTTAGCGATGGTACACCAGCACCATTATTTATTTGTAAGGATGTTGAAGCATAGTATCACTAAGGAAATCATGATTGATCAGAACTTACCGTTAATGGTTTTTCCTTCAATATAATTGATAATGGCTTTTTAAAATTAAAGTAGCATGAACAATCTAATTAAAAAATGCTTTCTGGTATTATTAGTTTACACCCTGGTGGGTTGTTCAAGCTATCAATATTATGCTGTACAAAGTACCGGCGCCACTTTTACTAAATACCACACTTTTGCGTGGCTGCCTTCAACTGATACGGCAACAACAAACGGGTATAGTGATATTGCAGATGAAAAAATAAAAGAAGTTGCAACTGAAAAGCTGGAAAACCGCGGACTGCTTTTAAAAGCGGGGCACCCGGATCTTTTAGTACGCTATTCAATTGCGATTAATAATAAAGTAAAATATTATAATAACCCGGTATATATTTACAACGGAGGATATTACTCTGGCATTGCCCGGTACCGCAATAGCCGGTACTATTATTTTACCTACCGGCAACCATTCCCTGTGTATGTGGGCTCGGACATTGAACAGGTACCCTATAAAGAAGGCACCCTGATCATCGACCTGATAGACCGTAAAAGCCGGCATGTTATCTGGCGTGGATATGGCATTGGGGAAATTGAAAATCCTGAAAAAGCAATTCATGACATTCCGGAAGTTGTACAAGGCATCATTAATAAGCTGCCGCTGACACCGGTAGAAAAATAATTTTCATTTTTTAATTATAAAAGGCTGAATAACCATTTATAACCTGTTAAACCATTTTTAATCTTCGCTAAAACTACTATCATGAAAAAATCAATCTTTTACCTGATTTTGACGTTTGCAGTTTTTTCTACATTTACTGTTAATGCACAAAATTTCACGCTTGGGGTGCGCGGCGGTATAAGCATCCCGAATTTAACTGCAGGAAGCAACAACCAAAACCCTTTAAATACAGGGTACAGTTCACGCCTGGGCCCTGATTTCGGGCTGTTCTGCGAGCTAAAATTCTCAACGCATTTTTCGCTGCAGCCGATGATCGAATATTCGTCACAGGGGGGCAAAAAGAATGGCTTCCAGGCTTTTACTACCCCTGATCAGCTCGCCCAGATGTTCCCTGCGGGACAGGCGCCAACTTACCTGTATGCCAATTATAACAGCGAAGCAAAAATGAATTACCTGATGATCCCTATCCTGGCCAAATACGGGTGGGATTTCAAACACTCACCTATACGGTTTTATGTTGACGCGGGTCCGTTTTTTGGTTTATTGCTAAATGCACGCCAGGTGACAAGCGGTACCAGTATCATATACCTGGATGCCCAGGGTACGCAACCGTTGCAAATACCGCAGCAACAGGCAGCCAATGTACCTGCACAAACCAGGGCAACAGCCTTTGCCAGCGCGGCAACTGACGTTCAGCAATCATTTGATGCCACAACTGATGTAAAAAGCAGCCTGCACACTTTTAATATGGGTATTGAGGCAAACATTGGTTTTAGCTATAAAATAGGCTCCGGCAATATCTTTATTGAGGGCGGTGGAAACTACGGCTTGTTAAATATTCAGAAATATGCAAAAGACGGTAAAAATGAAACCGGCGCAGCTGTAGCTACCATAGGTTACAGTTACCGGTTTGGCAAATGACATTTTGAATAGTTTCTATCTGCGGTCAGAACGGGCAAACAAATACTTAACAGCAACCGATGAAACCAAAAAAACCCATAAAACGCCTCCCCGGGCAGCCAAAACTCAGGGCCAGATGGCCTGCCCTTTTTTGGATTTACCTGCTTGTATTGGCCCTGTTTTTTATTTTCCCGGGTATAAATTATTCTTCGCCTGCCGAGATCTCCTGGCAGCAATTTGAGAAGGATATGCTGAGCCGTAAAGCTGTAGAAAAATTGACGGTAATTAACAACGAGAAAGTTGATGTTTATATAAAAAAAGAGTTTGCCAACGATAAATACTTTAAAAAAGTTTTTGACACCGGTGATGTCAAAGAATTAAGCAAGGGGCCTCACTACCGGTTCACGATAGGCTCACCGGAGATATTTGAACGGAAGTTGGACGAAGCTGAGAAAAACTTCAGCGTTGCAGAAAAAGTGCCGGTAAATTACGTCAAAGAAACCAACTACATCGGGAATATGATAAGTTGGATTCTGCCATTTTTATTGATCAGTGGTTTCCTGTATTTTTTGATGCGAAGATCCGGCGCTATGGGGCAAGGCGAGGGCTCAATTTTTAATTTTGGTAAAACCACCGCCACTTTATTTGGCAAAGAAAACAGCGCTGTAACCTTTAAGGATGTTGCAGGGCTTGAAGACGCCCAGATGGAAGTAAGGGAAATTGTCGACTTCCTTAAAAACCCGGAAGTGTACACCCGGCTGGGTGCAAAAATACCCAAGGGGGCAATTTTAGTGGGTCCCCCCGGAACCGGTAAAACACTGCTGGCAAAGGCCGTAGCAGGTGAAGCCCGTGTTCCGTTTTTCTCTATCTCCGGTTCCGAATTTGTTGAAATGTTTGTCGGCGTAGGCGCTTCGCGAGTGCGCGACCTGTTTAAACGGGCAAAGGAAAAAGCACCCTGTATTATTTTTATTGATGAAATAGATGCAATTGGAAGGTCGAGGGGAAAGGGCGCATTCTTAACCGGTTCAAACGACGAGAGGGAAAGCACCCTTAACCAGTTGCTTACAGAAATGGATGGCTTTGGCACCAATAACGGCGTTATAGTATTGGCTGCTTCCAACCGGGCCGATATCCTTGACCCCGCGTTGCTTCGCCCGGGGAGGTTTGACCGGCATATTTACCTTGAGTTGCCTAATCTTACCGAAAGAGAAGCTATTTTTAAAGTGCACCTGAGGCCTATTATAACAGACACATCTGTTGATGTGCATTTTCTGGCAACCCAAACGCCCGGCTTCTCAGGTGCGGACATTGCCAATATTTGTAATGAATCGGCTTTAATAGCCGCCCGGAAAAAAGAAACCACGGTTAATAAACAGGATTTTGCTGACGCCATTGACAGGGTTGTTGCGGGTTCAGAAAAGAAGGGAAAGATCATATCTCCTGAAGAGAAAAAAACAATCGCCTATCACGAAGCGGGCCATGCTATTGCAAGCTGGTTTTTAAAAAGCGTCGATCCGTTGATAAAGGTTTCCATTATACCGCGCGGCAAATCATTGGGGGCCGCATGGTATCTGCCCGAGGAAAAGCAACTGATCAGAAAGTCGGCATTTTATGAAAATTTATGCGCCGCTTTAGGCGGCAGGGCTGCCGAAGATGTTATTTTCGGTGAAGTTTCTTCAGGCGCACTTGACGACCTTGAAAAGGCTACCAAAGTAGCTTACACCATGGTGGCTTATTACGGGTTTAACCAAAAGTTGGGCAATACCAGTTACTATGATTCAACCGGCCAGCGCGATACCAGCTTTCAAAAACCATTCAGCGAAGAAACCGGTAAGCTCATTGATCAGGAGGTCCGCAAATTAGTGGATGAGGCTTATATAGAAACAAAAGAGCTTTTAGTGCAAAAAAAACAATTCCTGATAAATATTGCCGAGCTGTTGCTAAAAAAAGAAGTGATTTATAAAGACGATCTTGAGGGTGTTTTAGGGAAACGTGAAGGCGGATTACCGGTTTGGCCTTCAAAAACAGTAAAAGGGTCTGCTATAATAAGTTGACTTAATACCCCCAAACAAATCAAATACCAGGTAACTTGATTTTGGATTTCCATTACAATTGAGAGATTCCCAGGTCGATACCATTCTTTCCTAAATCAAAAAAACATTATCCGCTTGGTGTTTTTTCGCCGTCATCGTCAGTTCAATCGTATTTTCTAAGATCCCTGATCTGAAGCGGACCATTTTACAAACCTTGATACCAGCACCTCCGGCAGGTGAAATAAAATCACCCCATTAACCTAAATTTAAAAAATATTAAAAAAAGTGCCTAATATCATTTTTTAAACGAACAGCTATGTTCATGTTTGTATTATACCGCTACCTCGGTCGAATAGTAAAATATTAATTTGACTGGTCAATAAATGCCAACCACTGCGGAAAACCGTATTATTGAATTAGGGTATAACGTCGCAAGTCATTCAAGCGCAATGCTTGCCTATTGGGATAACAATCTTATTTGCCGGTTTGCCAACGAAGCCTACTTAGAATGGTTTGGAATTTCGCCGGATCAAATGATCGATAAAATGCTTCTTAAAACTGTATTAGGGCCATTATATGAAAAAAATATGGTGCACATAAAAGGAGCATTAGACGGAAAGACCCAGGTTTTTGAACGGCCAATACTTACCCCCTCCGGAACAACTAAACTTGCCCGGGCAACTTATATCCCTGATCTGGTAGCGGGTGTCGTAAAGGGTTTTTATGTGCAGGTTGCCGATGTAAGCCCGTTAAACAATCTCCAGGGCGGCGCTGATATAAATAATATTGAAAAAGTTCCCGATTCTGTTCATTTTACTAACCGGCTGCTCGATGAGGTTGTGCAGACCTTAAAATCATGTATTTTAACTGAATTCCCGGGGATTTCAAAACTAGCCAAAAAACACTTTATTTCTGAATCAAAACTTAAACGGGATTTTAAGGAGAAATTTGACACAACAATTTTCTCCTATTACCGCAACCTGCAAATGGAACTGGCAGAAAAATACCTGGCAGAAAAACGCCGTAATAAAAACCAAATGGCGATGATGCTGAATTTTGCAAACCCGTCAAATTTTTCGGCTTGTTACAAAAAATACTTGAAGGAAAAATCTACCAGAGAATTGATTGAAAATATAGAGAAGGAACATGACGAAAGATACCAGACATTTATTGAGCAGGTGCCTGTTGAAATAGCGATGCTGGACAATAATTTGATATACGTGGCTGCTTCGCGTAAATGGATCGAAGTTCACAGATTACAGAATACAGACTTTATAGGAAAGAGTATTTTTGATATTTCGCCGGTCGCCAAATTAAAGTTCAGCGATATATTAAATGACTGTTTAAAAGGGCATGCCAATAAATGCGATGAAGCATATATTGAAAGATTGGATGGCTCGCCCGTGTGGCTGCGCTGGGAGATAAGGCCATGGTACAAAAGAAATAGAGCAATTGGCGGTTTGCTGATGTACACCGAAGATATAACGGCTTTAAAATTAAAGGAAAAAGAAGCCAAACAAATTTCGTTAATACTTGATAAAACAAGCGAAATATCGAGGATCGGCGCCTGGCAGCGGAATTTTAGGACCAATAACTCTATCTGGAGCAAAGTTGTCAGAGAAATCCTGGAAGTTCCGGATCATTTTAATCCCCCGGAATTGGATGAGGTGCTTAAATTTTATAAAGAAGGCGCGAGCCGCATCCTGATCCAACATAAATTGAAGGATGCCATTGAAAACAAGGTACCATTTGATGTTGTTGTCGAAATGATAACCGCCAAAGGCAAACCGATACGGGTACGGGTGATCGGCTATCCTGAGTTCGTTAACGGAAAATGCGAAAAAATCTCCGGTATTTTCCATGAAATAACGGATAAAGAACTGAGCCTTGAAAATGAGTAAGCTCAGTTGAAAGCTACTTTTTGTTTTTACAGTCATTCATCACCATAAAAGTTCCGCCCGGAAGAAACAGCGCCATTTAAACCATTGTATATCAATATCTTTAACAGGTTTAATTTGACCCTAAACAGGTTATTTATTCATTTATTTCAGCCTAATTTTACAATGTAGTACAGCTAATTGCAAAATAGTGTCATGAAAAACAACGTATTGCTGGTTGAGGAAAATGATGAAATCAGGGCTAACATAGCAAAATGTTTATCCCTTGAAGGCTATGATGTAACTGAGGCGGATTGCGGTGCCAAAGCTGTATTGCTTGCATCCGGGGAATTACCCTCACTAATTGTTTGTGATGTTTTGATGCGCTGCATGGATGGTTACGCTGTGTTTTTATCCTTATTTAAAACAATTTATTTTCATAAGATCCCTTTTATTTATTTCACTGTGGATGGTAAAACGCAATCAGCGGATGTACTTAGCATTGAAAATTATCCATCCAGGCGGTTTTTAGAACCCGGCTTGCTGAATTATGTAAAAAAGATCATTCCTGTTGATAATAGGATTGCCAGTTGAAGCACTCTTTATCAATATCCTTTACAGGCCCTAATTGGCCTTAAACAGGTTCTTATTTTTTTAATTCGCCGCGTAAATTTATAATATAAAAGCCCTGCAATACCATGAAAAACATCCTTGTATACAACGACAATTCTGCAGCTGCTACCCATGCTGCTGAATTTGCGTTGTATATCGCGCAAAAGATGGGGGCCAATATTATCCTGGCAAATACCTTCAAAAAAAAACACAGCCCTGTTGAAAAAGTAACCGCCGGAAATGGTGACAAAAACTATTATCCACCAGTTGAAGAAGCAACGTTAAATATGCTCTTGCTCAAAAACCTTGCAATTGAATATAAACCGCGTGTTGAAGTAGTTGACTTTGGAAATACAGGTACTGATCTGGCTGATTTTATCAATAAAAATAACATCTGGCTAATGGTAAAGGGAAACGGAAATACGGCAATAGCTGATTGCCAGGTTTCGCCTGTTAATGCGCATTTAATATTAAATAAAGTACTCTGCCCTCTATTACTCGTTCCGGAAAGCTGGCAGATAAAAACAATTGAACAGATAGCTTATATAGCCGATCTGCGTTATTGCCGGATACAGGTGGTGCGATACCTTGCCGAACTGGCCAGGCCCTGGCGGGCACTTTTGTCTATTGCCCAGCTTACTGCCAAAGGCCTGCCCGAAATGCAGGAAAACTATGCGCTGAGCATTTTTAACGGAGAAATTTGTCCGAATATTAATTACGACCAGCTTCTTTTTGACCATATCAAAGAAAAAGATTTTGCTACCGTTGTTGATGTACTGGTAAACGGAATGCATAATGACATGCTTGTCTTGGTTAACCATCATTTCCATTTAGAAGAGATTTTGGGCCCGCACAGCGGCGATAAACTGGCCGGACATATTGGTATACCCTTGCTGATTTTTCCTTATTAAAACATAATACAATGGCTGTTCGCATTACATCGATAAGAAAAGACACGGACCCGCACGAGAACCCTTACCTGGCAATAAAGTTCTTCGCATGGGAAAATGAATGGATAAATGTACCCGGCATTACCGACAGGGCCGGAATTTATGACTGGATAAAAGATAACCGGGGCGAAGCTTATATAAAAGACAATAATGGAATAAGAAGATACCTGCTCCCGGCAATCAGCCCGCTGGGAAACAAATATGTTAAAACAGTAGCCGATGAGAACGAACAGGATGATTTGCTGAAGTTACCCGAATGTGCATAAACGTGATGCGCGATGAAAAGTATATTATTAAACTTCCTGGTTTTGATATTACTGGTTGCAGTGCTGGTAATGTGTGGTAAAATATTTCCAACAAACAGCAAAACGATATATGAAAAAAGGGTACCGGCGCAAACTACAATTAGATATATCAAATACAGCTAAACCACCACAATTAATAGATTACAGCAGTTGGCCCGGTTTTAAGCATTTAAAACCGGGTTTTTATTTCGCTAAGCGTTTGTTATTTCAGTTAATGTTTTCGTAAACCTGTGCAGGAGTAAAATTATTGCTGCGAAATTAAACACCACCTAACCGATAATAATTTTATTGATAACCAAATGCACCATAGGGGCCGTTTTGCCCCCGTAAACAAACCAAAACACGCACGGTAACGCCAGCAGGTTTAATTTGACCCTGAACAGGTAAAACGGAGGATTGTTAAAGCTTAGTTTAGTATTTTATTACAACACCATTAAATCAAAACGTTTTGATATTGCTGATTGAAGATAACAATGATATCCGCGAAAGCTCCGAAGAGCTGTTGATAATAGAAGGGTTTGCCGTTAAAACGGCAAGTTGTGGTATTGATGGCCTAAAAATAGCATGCAACTGTATTCCAGATCTGATCATTTGCGATATTTTAATGCCCGGAATGGATGGCTACGAAGTGATTTCGGCATTAAAAAAAAATCCTGCTACCTGTAATATCCCTGTTATATTTTCAAGTTCAAAATCGGAAAGTGCGGATGCGCTTAAAGCTTACGAACTTGGCGCCAAATTCTTTTTGGTGAAACCATTTGGAGAAGAAGAGCTGATGGGGTGCATTAACAATTGCCTGCAAAAATAACGTGCTGGCTTTTTCCCGATTTCTTCTGCCGATAGAAAATCCGTTGTCAATTCACCATTGGTTAAATTTAATATGATAAACATTTAAAACTTTTAAGAATATATTCTGTAGTATATGTAAATTTGACTTTCTTAATATGTAGTTTTTTATGATTTGGTTAAAAAACAATCTCTATGACCGAACATAGCACCTTATCACTTGAAAGCGAAGCCGGATTTAAGGCATTATTTGAATATGCCACTGTTGGCATATTGGTCATCAGCGCCGAAGGGCGTATTGAGCTGGCCAACCCGTGTATTGAAAAACTTTTTGGTTATAAAACAGCCGAGCTCATCGGGCAACTGGTGGAGGTACTGATACCCCAAGCCTTCCGGCACAACCATGTACACCACCGCGACGGCTATTTTAACACGCCCAAAGCAAGGCCGATGGGGTATGGATTAAGCTTATACGCGAGGAAAAAAGATGGGTTTGAATTCCCTGTAGAAATTAGCCTGGGCCATTACCAATTGGATAGCCAGCAAATGGCTGTGGCCTTTGTGACCGATATTACGGAAAGCAAACGTTCGCAGGAAGAGCTGGAGGCCAGGGTAAAAGAACGTACGCTGGAGCTTACGCAATCACTTGAACGTGAAAAAGAACTCAACGATATGAAAACCCGTTTTGTTTCGATGGCTTCGCATGAGTTCAGGACACCTTTAAGCGCCATACTTTCAAGCCTCTCATTAATTGACACCTATAGCACAGAAGATCAGCGGGAAAAACGAAAAAAACATATCGAAAGGATCAAATCGTCGGTAAAAAACCTTACCGCTATTTTAAACGACTTTTTACTGCTTGATAAAGCAGAACAGGGTAAGCTGGAAATAAATAAAGAATGGGTTGACCTTTCGGTATTTGCCGGGGATATTATCGAGGAAGTTAACGGGATACTTAAAACAGGGCAGCAAATAATTTTTAAACAAACCGGCGAGAAGGAAATATTGCAGGATAAAAAAATCCTGAAGAACATATTTTTGAACCTGCTTTCCAACGCGATTAAATATTCGCCGGAAAATAAGATCATCCATTTTTCAATTGAAATCAAGCAAAAAATAGTTTTGGTGACGATAAAGGATGAAGGAATCGGGATCCCCGAGCAGGAACAGCAAAATTTATTCGGCAAGTTTTACCGGGCGTCAAACGTTAATAACATACAGGGTACCGGCCTCGGTTTAAACATTGTAAAAAGATACATTGAATTATTGGAGGGAAGGATTACCTTTACAAGTAAACAAGGGCTTGGCACCACTTTTATTGTTGAATTCCCACAAAAATAAACCTCATGAAAACCATATTAGTGATTGAAGACAATGACGACATCAGGGAAAACACCTGCGAATTGCTCGAACTGGAAGGTTATACGGTAATTACAGCAATAAACGGTAATGCCGGAATTACTTTGGCCAAAGAGCAATTGCCCGATATCATACTCTGTGATATCATGATGCCCGAAGCCAACGGTTATGAAGTATGCACAGCGTTGAAAGATACCGCTTCAACTGCGTCGATCCCCTTTATTTTTATTTCGGCCAGCGTTGAGAAAAAAGCCATTGACGAAGGCATCAGCCTTGGCGCTGTTGAATACATTCAAAAACCTTTTGACCCGCAGGAATTATTTGACGCCCTGAAACGCTGTTTAATTATCGGATAAGCTTACAACAGTAAGGTTCGTTTAAAAATATTCCTTTCTCTTTTATCAATAAAAAAGGTATTATCTTTTTTTCGCGTATGAATCTCGGGAATTTCGTCGCCATAACCCAAAATAACCGCGAGATGAACCTGATCACCCACGGGAACCCTTAATTTATAGTACAAGTCTGTTTGCTCAACAAATTTGGCCAACCCAACCGGGCAACTGTCTAGACCAAGTGCCTTTGCTGCCAGCATCATATTCTGGGCACACATGCCAATATCAAGGGCAGCCCATTCGTCAATTTTAGGGGCTGTAATAAAAATAACCACCGGCGCATCATGGAATATAGGGTCAGTCCCTTTTAAAAGGCCGGCTCCGTGAAATGCCTGCAATGGGTTACCAGTTGTTTTTAACAGGTTATTTTCGCCTGTTCTGATAAATTCCTTTGCGGCAACTGCGGTGATTTCCGAAGAAAAGCTTCTGATTGTGTCTTTATTTGTTAAAATATAAAACCGCCAGGGCTGCTTATTAATAGCAGATGGCGCCATTCGCCCGGCATCAATAATCCTTTCAATGATTGCATCATCAACCTGCCTGGTCTTGTATTTCCTGACCGCCCTTCTTCCGTAAATCATTTTTAGCCCTTCCGTTGTCCGCACGTCTTCGCTAAGCGTTGTTGTTTCCATTGAATGAATTTTTGAGTATAAAACCAGTTGATTATTAATAACAAATTAAGGGCATTGAACCCTGGTTTAAAATGACCAGCATCAGGCTTTTAGCTGATGCTGGTCATTCCCATGCAATTATATAGAGGTACTTTTGATCTATTGCAAAACCGTGGTAAAAACATTGTTCCATTTTCGGCTGAGGCGATAATTAAAATGAACCAGTTTTATCTCTCTTTAAGAAAAACAAAATGCACTTTTTTCAGGCGGATCGGTATTTTATTTTTTTTGATCTTTAGCTTAGCTCCTTTTACCCTGTTTGCTCAGTTTAACGTCTCCAGGCTCCCCTACTCCGATACCGCTCCTAAATATAATTACCGGGATACGCTTGTTAAAAAAAGATTTGGCCGATCAGTTTTCCTATTATCAACTACAGAAGCGCTGCCCTGGTTATTTGACAGATATATTGCCAAAGCAGACTGGGCAAACATTTCTTTTAAAACAGTTGGTAACCATTTAAACCCCAACAGCTGGTTTTGGGATACCGATGATTTTTTAACTAACCAATTTGCACATCCTTCGCACGGAAGCATTTTTTTCAATTCTTTCCGGTCAAACGGATATAGTTTCTGGCAGTCGGTTCCGGCAACATTTGCGGGAAGTTATGTATGGGAAACGGCCGGCGAGAACCAGGCCCCATCCATCAATGATTTTATAAATACCGGTTTTGGTGGCTCAGTATTAGGTGAGATAACCCATCGGTTTGCCAATAAAATAATAAACAACCGTAGCCGTGGTTTCAAGCGCCAGGCAAGTGAGGTTGTGGGCTTTATCATTAATCCGGCCAATGGCCTTAACCGGATAATGGATGGCAAATGGGGCAAAGTTTACGGCAATGCAAACGCCTGCGATTCAACTAAAGTTTATTTTGAAATTGACGGGGGCATGCGCCGCTTTTCGGTTAACAACCACGATGGAGGTTTTAGCTGGTACGGTCGTATTAAGTTACTATATGGAACGCCGTTTGAAAATTACAGGGTGCCTTTCAGCTTCATTTCTATCAATACAGAGCTTGGGAAGAGTTTAAAGTCAAATGTAAACCTTATAAGCGCGTACGGTTCCTTAACAGGTTTTTGGGTACAATACACTGATAAATCGCAACAGATGGCCCTCCTTACCGCCAATTACGATTATATAAACAACGACGCCTTTTTTTACAGCTCAGAAAATATAAAGCTCAATTTATTTTCGAAGTTTAAAATATCAAACAAAATAAAAATAAGTACAACATTTGGCACCGGCCCTATTTTATTGGCGGCCGTGCCAGACCCCTACCCGAACTATGGAAGGGACTATGATTTTTGCTGGGGTGCAGGGCTGAGCGCCGGCGCAATGATCAGTTTGGATGACAGGTTTTTTTACGGCATTAATTACAGAGGGGCCTGGTTTAAAACCTATAGCGGAAACGCGTCAGATAATTTTTTACACACCGTTACCAGTGAACTGGGATTTAAGATCATCAAGAGATATTCCATATCTGCCGAACCTGGATATTTTGCCCTCCTGGGCCATTATAAGCACTATCCTGGTTATGACAAAACCTATCCCTATTTAAGGATTTCCATCAGGTTTAATACAACACTTTAGTTTTGCGCTAAACATAAAAAACGTTACCGTCAACCATTTCGTGTTCCTTTGGGTGTTCATCGCCGTAACCAATAATGATGGCCAGTTGAACAACGTCGGTGTCAGGGATATTCAGCAAATGATAATCAGGGGTTTTCATCACAAATTTTGCAAAGCCCACCGGACAAGTTTCCAGGCCGATGGATCTGGCAGCAAGCATCATATTTTGGGCACACATCCCCACATCCAGCGCACCCCACTCATCATCTTTCGGCGAGGTAATAAATATCACTACAGGAGCCCCATAAAATACGTGATCACTTTTTATAACCAGATCTGTTATGGTTGAAAAATGAAATAGGCTCAGGCTTACTTTAACCAACTCTTTTAAACTAAGATCTTTAATCCCCTGCAAAGCAATGTGCGCTATTTCTTTGGAATAAGACCTGATTTTATTTTTGTCCGTTAGTACATAAAATTTCCAGGGCTGTCTGTTCATCGCCGAGGGAGCCATTTTGCCGGCGGCGATTATACGGCATATCAGGTCTTTTTCGACGGGAATGTCTTTATATTCCCTCACCGCACGCCTTTTATAGATGTTGTTTATAACTTCATTCATGATCTTATGACCTTTGTTTCAATTAATGTGCCGGGGGGTGAATACCGGTTTATCTTGTTCTGCCCCGTGCATTTACACCTGAATAATGGTTGCTCTTGTACTGAATCACAAGGGTTTGCCATCGCTGAATATCATCTCAAAACGGGTTTCTTTTCCGGGCATGCTGGAGAAGGACAACTTCCCGTTCATTAATTTAACATACCTTAAAACAATGTTCAATCCCAACCCGGTGCCGGGTATATTTCCGGTACTATTTACCCTGTAAAATGGTGTAAACAGGTTTTTTTGATCTTCCTCTGCAATACCTATTCCGTTATCTTTAACACTAATAAAAATCCCGTCTCCATTATTTTTGGTTTCAAGCAATATGGTGGCCTTGTCGCCTGCGTATTTAATAGAGTTGGAGATAAGGTTTACAATGGCATTATGCACCAGGTGCTTATCCAGGTCTACGATAATACTCGTCTCCGAAGGGTTATATAATAGCTGCTGGTGCGGTTTTAAACTGACACCCATATCTTCCATAATGGATTCGCACAGCTCTTTGAGGTCGAAATGCTCGTTTTTTACCCTAACTTTACCAGTATTCAATTTTTCAAGCGACAAAAAGTCCTCTAATATTGCCGTCAGGTTATTTACTGCGCTTTTTATTTTTTGGCTATGTTTTAAAACACCTTCGGTGTCATTATTCCTGGCGTATTTCTCAATCAATGATAATGAAAGGATTACAGAACTTAATGGCGTACGGAATTCGTGCGAGGCTATGGAAACGAAATTGGTCTTTAACTCACTGATCTCCTTTTCCTGCTGGTAAACCCTTACCCTGTTATTAAATTCCTTCCATATAAACCAAATCAAAAAATATACAATAATCAGTATCAGCACTGTACCGCTGATTATAGCTACTTCAGTTCGTTGCCTGAGCTGTTTATTTTCCGCTTCCCTTAACGCGAGCAGCCGCTGTTCAGCCTGTTTAATGGTATTAATATCGGCAATTACTACATCCATTTTTGCTTTTTCAAGAAAGACAATTTGTGCCGCCGACCCGCCTTTATGCTGTTTTAATAGTAAATGACCTGATTTCCAGAACTGGTTAAGATTTTCGAGATCGTTACATAGTTTTGATACTCTCGTTATTTGTGCAGGGTTATCCTTAACCATATTAGTCAACAGGCCGAGCTGTGCCTGCAGATAAATTGAATTCGTATTATATTCCTTTAAAAAGCCGATCAAACCAGTGTTGATATACCTGTTTCTATTGAGGGAAATACTGTTTAAAAGATTGCCTGCTGTATCTACTTTATTATATACAGCATAGGTGTGCTCAATCAATTTTTCTTTCTCACGCTGCCTGCCTGAATAATATAATGAAGAGGCCCCTACGACCAGTACAAGCAGTACAGCTGCAATACGGCCAATATATACCATTACGGGAAAGGCTTTCCTGATCTCAGCTGGTGTTATAGGCGACAATTTATTTTTTAAGGGGATTCCCATGTTAGCCAATTGTTTTTTATAAATATCCTCAATCCGTGCCCCGTGCGGAATGATTAAAATCACTAATAAACATGATGAAAAACAGGCGACATATTTTATCAGAGAAAAGAATCGCAATACGCGTCCTTCCGGTTTTGAGCTAATTAACCAATACCAGCGGATCGGTTACGTTATATAAAGCCATTTCGAGGCGTTTATCCAAGCCATAAATGTCTTTATATACAACGACAACGCCGTTTTGCACTTCGCAGGTTAAATAAGTCACCTTTATCGGTATGGCCTTTTTCAAGGTAAAAGTTTGCGTTTTATAATGCCTTATAGCTTGGCGAACGTCGGCTATTAAATTTTCAGCGCCGTCAAGCATAAGGATCAGGTCCGCCAATTTTTCGGCTTGTTCAACCCTTATACAACCATGACTAAAATCCCTTTCCTGCGCTTTGAATAATTGTTGTTCAGGCGTATCATGCAGATAAATATCATATACATTCGGAAACCTGAAAACAATGAGGCCCATTGAATTATCGCAGCCGGATGATTGCCGGGCAGCGTACTTGCCGGGATTGTTACTAATCATTTCAAGCGCTTCCATCCCTGGCGAAATGTAATTTCCTTTTTCATCATATAAAGAAATCTGATTGCGCTCAAGGTAATCGCGGTCTTTTAATGCTTTTGGCAATATCTCCGTTTCAAATATCTTTTTGGGGATCCTCCATTCCGGCGCTGTGGTAAAATAACTGACCGCGCTGTTTAGGGCCGGTGTGGGCCAGCCAGGTTTCCCCACAATCACCTTAAACTCATAAGTGGTATCGGGCTGGTGAAATTTGAGCGTGTACGAAGGAATATTAATATGGATATAAGTACTGTCGTTTACGTTCGCCCAGCGAAGACGTTCCATATTAGCCGCTATCCTTCTGACAGTTGAATCGGGGATATCATAACAATCACCCTGGTAAACACCTTCGAGCAGGTGCATCTGGTATTGGAGGTCGGCATAGGCTTTTACCTTAGGCTGAACGCTGATGATCGATTTCATAAAATCCTTTTGAGGTAATGCGGTGGCCAGGAAAGCATCAGCATTAAAGCCGCCCTCAATACCGTTATCTATTTTATCTGCCGTAAACTCAGGATTTAGTTTACCGTAATGCAAATGGTTCATAAAGGTGATCACTGCATCAGTTAAAGTAATATCATATTTTGCCTTTTCGGCATCACTTATCACCATTGGTTTTTCAAGGATATTGTGCAAAAGGTCATAGGATAAATCTTTAGGATGGTAATCGTCATGTGACAAACCAAATTGCAAAACGCAATCCAGCATCAGCATCGCTTCCCAGGTTTGCTTCGGATTGTTATGGGGACTTACCCATGCCGGCTGAAAGCCATTTCGCTGATAAAAGCGCAACACTGAATTCGGATACAACAGGTTTGACCAGCTTTTTCGTTCAAATCCATTTTTAATTTCAACTGACACCGTTGTATCTGGCTGGCGGGCAATTAAAACCCTGTGCCCCCTGTTTTCAGCTGAAGCCAGGTTAAAGGAGACAAAAAGTCCGATAACAAAAAACACACGCAAAAAACAAATTTTGCGGGCTCTGCTGAACTGAATTATTGATCTGGCAGATGTTTCCATGACTTAGTTATTTACTATACAAATTTCAGCATTAGCCAATTATTTGATAATGATGACAGTCACATAATCCCCTGATTGAAAACACCTTTAGGCTTCCCTAAATAACAAAAGCGCCTTAAAAAGGCGCCTTCCTAACTGTAGACCTACATATATTTGGTTTGACTAATGTTCAGCAATCAACTTGTTTTGGTGAGTTAAGCCAGCAACAAGCCTGAAGATATCTTTTTTGGTTTCGCGGAAATCATTCATTAAATTGGCTACCATTCCTTCTAAATTTATCTGGTTCGCGGCCAGGTCATCAACATCTTCAGGAATTATATCCCCTGCTATTAATTCAAGGTATTTTAACTGGTCCTGCAGTAATTTATTTACAACGTTTTCTTCCTTTTCGAGGCTATATAATTTCATCCCTGAATGCGTAAGTTCCGCAATATGGGCCTGGTTACATAGTGGTATAAAATGATCCTCCAGCAAACGGTGCAAAAAGGCAGTTTCGATCCTGAAGAATTCAAGGTCAGAAGCCCAATGCCTGTCTATTACATAATATTGTAATGACCTGGACGAAATATTTGCTGCAGATTCCATGGCGTTTGGTGTTAAAATACTCCGGCAGCAAACTGCCGGAGTATTGGACTATCAACTAAATTAATCAACTTTAACTTCCTTTTTGGCAACTAAACTTTTCCCTGATTTCTTCAGTTCAATGTCCAGCAAGCCATCGCGATATTTGGCAGTAATATCACCTTCTACCACATTTTCGGGCAAAGTAAATGTCCTCATAAATGAAGAGCACGAAAACTCCTTACGGGTATAATTTTCTTTTTCTTCATTTTTTTCAGCAGTTGTTTCAGCGCTGATGGTCAACAACCCGTTTTCGGTTGTAATCTTAAAATCTTCTTTTTTAAAACCCGGAGCTGCTACTTCCAATTCATAATGGTTTTTAGTTTCCCGAATGTTTACAGCCGGCAAAACTTCACCATTAAAAAATGGCTGATTAAAAAACTTGTCGGTGTTCCAGAAATCTTCCATCATTGATCCTAATGACGGAAAACGATTTGTTTTTACAAGGTTTGACATTGGAGTAATATTTAATGTTTACAACAGTAAAGTTGGCAACGTTTACTGTTGTAAACCATGATTGCGGTCATGTGAATCAGTGATGTTCATCACAAAAAAATAAAGAAAGAATCAGTCAACCAAAACACTTTAGGCAACGGGTAAAGAGATCTCGAAAGTAGTTCCCTTTTCGTTGCTTTTAAAACTAATTTCCCCATGCATTAATTCCACATAGCGTTTTACAATATTGAGGCCTAAACCTGTTCCCTGTATGGTACCAATATTTCCGGCCCTGAAAAAAGGTTCAAACAGGTTTGCCTGATCCTCGGCCGGAATACCAATTCCATTATCCTTAACCGAAATTATACACTGTTTTTCATTTTTTGATGTTTTCACCTCTACTACCCCATCTTCGCCTGAATATTTAATTGCATTTGAAATAAGGTTAAAAACACAGTGTTTTAACAGGTTATCATCCACCATTATATTTTCATTGAACCCATCTTTAATATAATTAATTCTCTGGCCAGGCTTGGCCTGCAAAGACATCTGCATTACTATTTCGTCCATCAACCCATTCAAATCAACTTCCTTCAATTCAGTTTTCAATTTACCCGATTCAATACGTTCAACTGATAAAAAGTCATTTAAAATAGCGGTGATATAATTAACTGAAGATTTGATCTTATTAAGGTGATATAATACTTTATCGCGGTTCAATTTATCATAATATTGCTCAATAAGCGATGCGGAAAGCTGGATACTGCTTAGGGGTGTGCGAAATTCATGCGATGCCACAGAAACAAATTGCGTCTTTAGCTGGTTCACTTCCTTTTCTTTCAACAACGAATTATATACCTCGTCTTTTGCCTGCTCAAGCGTTTTTACAATATTCTTCAGGAAGCCGGTTCTTTCCTCAACTATTGCTTCCAGTTTAGCTGTGTATACCTGCTGTTCTTCTTCTGCCTTTTTTTCCAAATTAAGATCGTGCACAACGCCCGCGAATAAAATTTTGTCAAGATATTTTACTTCGCTCACTGCCAGCCTTGCAGGGAAAACCAAGCCATCCTTTTTTAACGCTTTAACTTCTCTGCCCTTGCCAATGATCCTGGCTTGCCCGGTTTTTTTGTACTCATCAATATGCGACTGGTGTTGGGGCCTGTCGTGTTCGGTCATTAAAACACCAATGTTTTTCCCATTTAACTCATCCTGACCATAGCCAAATAAAATACAGGCTGAAGGGTTGGCCGTCAAAATGCTCCCATGATCATCAATGATAATAATTCCGTCAACAACGTTTTCAATAACAGCTTTTAAAAGGTCATTATTCTCCATCTATATTATAAATTAGCTTGAGTTTGCACACAGATTTATTTTATTCATGCTCAAATAGCCATTTAAAAGGTGTTACTTTGTTCTCAGGCTTCAAACCGTATTGTTTTACGCTTCTTTCTATTATATGCATCCTGGCTTCCTCAATGCTATCGGTAACCAGGTAAAGGCAAGTGTCCACTTCGCCAATGGTGCCATTCCTTTTCATGGTTTCGATATGTTCGATCAACTCCTTATGATATTCTTTGCCAAAAATAATTATGGGGAAATTCTCGATTTTGTGCGTTTGAATTAAGATTAAGGCTTCAAAATATTCATCCATGGTACCGAAGCCGCCCGGCATTACCACAAAAGCAAATGAATATTTAACCAGCAGCACTTTACGGACGAAGAAATGCTTTACGTATACCCATTTATCAAGGTATTGATTGGGTTTCTGTTCAATTGGCAGCACTATATTACATCCCACGGAACGGCCGCCAACATCTTTGGCGCCCCGGTTGGCAGCTTCCATTAAACCCGGACCGCCGCCCGTTAAAATGGTGAAACCCAGTTTTGCAAATGATGCAGCAGCTTCACGGGTGAGCTGATAATACGGGTGATCTTCTTTAAAGCGGGCAGAGCCAAAAATAGTTATACATGGGCCTATAAAATGCAATCCCCTGAAACCTTTGATAAACTCAATAATCATTTGAAAAGTGAACTTCAGTTCCTTAAAACGGGAATGCGGGCCATCAAGAAATATAATCTCAGATTTGCTCATTAGTAAATTATAGGGAAACCATCAAACTGTTCAAACAATTAGCAACTACAAAAATGAACACATAGCAGTTGCATATAAATGATGCCCGTCATTTGTATTAGTGACGCAGATCATATTATCAGCCGGGAATAAGCAATTGAAAAAAATAAACTCCTTTTAACCCGGAAAAATAAGCAATGGAACAGTAATATTTTCAGGAAGCTGACCGGTGATATATCTTCCGATAATTTGTTCGAAATGAAACTGGTGATTGATTAAAACGAGCAAATCGGTACTTAAGCCATGAATCATTACGTCAACTACCTTTTGTATATCTTTTTCTTTAATATTATTAAAAAACAACTGGTCATAATTAACTACCGCGCCAATCACCTCGCTAAAAAAACTCCTGGCATAATTTTCTTCCATATCAGGAAGTCCCTGAATTGAAATATGCGCTATCTGCAATTTAGCGTTGCAGGGCCTGGCTATATTGGCCAAACATTTTACAACCGGAAGCTGGCAATACCTCAGATCAGCCATATAAACTATTCTTTCAAGTCCCTTTAACTGGTATTTTGCGGGCACAAGCAAAAGCGGGCACATTACCCGGTTTAAAACGCATTGAATATCAAAGTTCCTGGTTTCAGTAATTAGCGCTATATTTTCCTTCATACCCTTTGCCATCATCCAGATATTGTTTTTTATGATAAACTGAGCCATATTGGTTTCAGTAAAACCAGAGGCATCAAAATCACTTATCTGTGGGGTAAAATCACTTTTATGACTGCAATTAAGTGCCATTAATTTGCTTAGCAGACTTTGCTTATTGGAGGTTTTAACCATATCGCTACTATCAGCCCCGGCTGCAACTAAAACATATTCCGCTATTTTTACCATTGTGTTTTCTTTAAAAACATTAGCAATAAGCAAATCGGCATTTACCATTTGAGCAATGCTCAATGCCAATTCAGCAGCATGTTCAGCCTCAGCAGAAGAATCGTTAATAACAACAATGGTTTTCATAGGCGTAATTGTTAAAGAGCTAATAAATCAAACCAAGCATTAGGGGCGCTTCGTAAATTTCGGGAATCTATATTATATTAAACCATGATAATGATCACTTACTAAAATGATCATTATCAGAAAATACGCTGATAGATGCCGTAGCCGGGGTAAAATATGGAGGTGGTTATATTTTTATTGGTAAAAACCGTCCGGACCTTTTATTTCGACCTATTTCTCTTCCGCAAAATATATGATCTAAATCAGCTGTCAGGCTGATGCTCATCATACCAGGATCGAAATTATTAAGGTTATTTTGAACATAATCTACTAATGATGGCAAATAAAAAGGAAACAGGCGAACCGCTTGAGATACCGGAACCTGCAAAAGAACCTGAAATTAAACCGGTGGCTGATCCAAATGAACCAGCTGCCCCAAAGGAAGCCCCTAATCGTATTCCCGTTGAAAACCCGTTTGAAACGCGCCCGAATGAATTCCCCTCACCGGGTGAAACATGCTAAAAGATAACAACAAAGTTAAATTAAACTTTTGTTTTAAACATTTGTTTAATTGCATTGTTTAATTTACGTTTGTACAGAAATTGATCAGCATGGATAAAACCGCTAATACAACAAACGCCGATCCGTCAACGGAGGAAAAGATTATGGATGCTGCAAGGATAGTGTTTACCAGTAAAGGGTATGCGGCAACCAAGGTGAGAGATATTGCAGCACAGGCTAATATTAACCTGGCGCTGGTGAATTACTACTTCCGGAGTAAGGAAAAACTGTTCGACCTGATTATGGCCGAAACCATGAAAAAGCTATTTGACAAAATAAAGCCTGTAATATATAATGATGCGACCACGCTGAATGAAAAGATCAGCGGCATTGTGGACAACTATCTTGAGTTGCTGCTGGAAAATCCTGAACTGCCGCTATTTGTAGTAAGCGAAATGAGATCGGGTTCAGATATGCTCCCAAAAATGACGGGCAATGGAAAGCTCTTTTTAGAATCGCACTTTGCAAAACAATTACAACAACTGCAGGCGGAAGGCAAAATTAAGTTTCATCCCATCAATATCATGATGAATATACTTGGCCTGGTCGTCTTCCCTTTTATAGGGCGCCCGCTGTTAATGAAAACCGGGATACTAAAAGAAGAGGACTTTAAGAAAATAATTGAAGAACGCAAAAAATTAATCCCGTTATGGATCGTCAGTATAATAAACCTTTAATTTTTTTAGCAAAATGAACAAAGTGTTTAAGGCAACGAAATTTCCTGTCAATCAAAAATGGTTCAGCATTCTGCTCCTGGTTCTCGTGGCAAATCTTTTTGTGCCTGTGGCAAAGGGCCAAGCATCGTTAACCATAAATGAATGTTATAACCTGGCCCGCAAAAATTACCCGCTTATAAAACAAAGAGACTTGATCATCAAAACAAAAGATTACTCGGTTTCAAACGCAGCCAAAGGTTATTTGCCTGCATTTTCGGTAAACGGGCAGGCAACCTATCAATCCAATGTAACCACTTTTCCCTTTTCAATCCCCATAAAAGGCTTTACATTGCCCAATTACAGCAAGGATCAGTATAAAATATTTGGTGAGCTGGACCAGACTATCTATGATGGCGGCGTCATCAGCAACCAAAAACAAAATGCTGAAGCGAATGAAATCATACAACAGCAAAGCCTTGAAGTTCAATTATATGCCTTGTACGACCGCGTAAACCAGTTGTTTTTTGGAGCGTTGCTGGTAAATGAACAGCTTAAACAAAACGACTTGCTAAAAGCCGATGTGCAAAACGGCATCGACAAAGCAAAAGCGCTGGTGGCAAACGGCACGGCCTACCGCAGCAGCGTGGATGAGCTATCGGCACAAATTTTACAAACCGAACAGGCAAGAGTAGAACTGTTGGCTACAAAAAAAGCCTTCCTGGATGTGCTTGGCTTATTTATTAACAGTCCGCTGGATGAAAACACCGTGCTTGAAAAACCGGCCGGGCCGGAATTAAGCCAAACCATAAGCAGGCCCGAATTATTATCGTATGAATACCAGAAAAAAACGTTCGACCTGCAGGACAAGCTGTTAAGTGCGCAACTGCGGCCGCATTTCGGCTTTTTTGCACAGGGAGGATACGGCCGCCCCGGCCTTAACCCATTGAGCAATAATTTTCAATGGTATTATATCGGCGGGTTAAAACTCAGCTGGAATTTAGGCAGCCTTTACACTTTAAAAAATCAAAGGGAATTACTTGACATCAGCCGAAAAAGCCTGGATATACAAAAAGAAACCTTCCTGTTTAATACCAGCATCACCCAAAAACAGCAAAATGCCGATATAGAAAAATATACGCAACTGGTAAAAAATGATGATGCCATCATTGCGCTGCGGCGGTCGGTTAAAAATGCAGCAAGTGCGCAGCTTGAAAACGGCGTATTAAGCGCGCACGATTATATTAACGAGGTGAATAATGAGGACCAGGCAAGGCAAAGCCTGATCCTGCACCAAATGCAGCTTTTGCAGGCACAATACAGTTACCAGAATACCATAGGCAATATCAAAAATTAAGAAACAAAAAATTACACGCATGAAAACACGGATATTTTTATACATCATGATAATGCCCCTGTTATTTACAGGATGTAGTTTAAATGATCATTTATCGGATGCTTCTGGCACATTTGAGGTGGATGAAGTGATCGTATCAGCGGAAGTGCCGGGGAAGATACTGTCGTTAAATGTCGACGAAGGTTCCATCCTGAAAAAAGACAGCATTGTTGGAATAATCGACTCCATTCCGCTTGAGTTGCAAAAGGCACAGGTGGAGGCTTCGATAAGCGCCCTGCATGAAAAAACAATGGATGTAGGGCCGCAGGTGCAAATGCTTAAAGACCAAATTGCAGTACAAAAAACGCAACTGGCCAACGCGATTTCTGAAAAAGCCCGTACAGAACGTTTGATAAAGGCAGATGCTGCCACCACCAAACAACTGGACGACTGGAACAACCAGATTGATGTGTTAAAAAAACAGATCGCGGTAAACGAACAACAGATAAAAGTACAGGAAACCACCACCGGCACCCAAAACAGCAGCGTATTGAGCGAGTCAAAACCGTTGAGCAAATCCGTAGCCCAGATCAATGACCAACTGAAACGTACCAATATCAAAAACCCGATCAATGGCACCGTACTAACCAAATATGCAATGGCGGGCGAAGTTACATCAGCGGGAAAAGCCTTGTATAAAATAGGAGACCTTTCGGTAATCACATTGCGGGCATATATCACCGGCACGCAGCTGGCACAGGTAAAATTGAACCAGCATGTTAAGGTTTTGGTTGATAAGGATGCCAGCAGTTACCGGACCTATGACGGCGTGATCAACTTTATATCAGACAAGGCTGAATTTACGCCAAAAACTATACAGACAAAAGATGAACGGGCGAACCTGGTGTATGCGATAAAGATCCATGTAAAGAACGATGGCTACCTGAAGATCGGGATGTACGGCGAAGTAAAGTTCAATTAACAGATATGAAGCCCGTAGTAGTAGAAAATATTGTTCAAAAATACCGCGTAAAAAAAACGGTGGTGGATGCGTTGAAAGGCATCTCGTTTACCGTTGATAGCGGTGAAATTTTTGGCATCATTGGCCCCGATGGCGCGGGTAAAACATCATTATTCCGCATATTAACTACCCTGCTGCTTGCTGAAAGCGGCAACGCCTGGGTGGATGGCTTTGACGTGATAAAGGATTATAAGGAGATTCGCAACCGAATAGGCTATATGCCCGGCAAATTTTCACTTTACCAGGACCTTTCGGTGCAGGAAAACCTGGAGTTTTTCGCTACTATTTTTAATACCAGCATCCAAAAAAACTACGACCTGATCAAAGAAATTTACCAGCAAATTGAACCCTTTAAAGACAGGAAAGCCGGGCAGCTCTCCGGCGGTATGAAACAAAAACTGGCCCTGTGCTGCGCGCTGATCCACAAGCCAACTGTTTTGTTCCTTGATGAACCAACAACAGGTGTCGACGCGGTATCGCGCAAGGAGTTTTGGGAGATGCTTCACCGGCTAAAACTACAGGGCATTACCATACTGGTATCCACCGCCTATATGGATGAGGCCAGCCTTTGCGATAGGGTAGCGTTGATACAAAAAGGCGAAATACTATCGATAAATACCCCTGGCGGCGTAATTGACCAGTTTGAAAAACCTTTATGGGCCATTAAGGCCAATGAAATGTACAAGCTGATGAATGCCATTAAGGATGATCCGGCCGTTGAAAGTTGTTATCCGTTCGGGCAATATCATCACGTAGTCTTTAAAACGCAGGAAAACAGCAAACAAAAACTGGAAAACATAGCAAAGGGGGGGCATTTTACCAATATTGAGATAGAGGCCATCAAACCAAACATTGAAGATTGTTTTATGGCATTGATGAAAGATTGAGATGGAAAAAGTGATCACTGCAAAAAATTTGACAAAAAAGTTCGGAAGCTTTATCGCCGTGGACAACATCAACTTTGAGGTTGAAAAAGGTGAGATCTTCGGCTTTTTGGGGGCTAACGGCGCCGGGAAAACTACGGCGATGCGCATGCTTTGCGGTTTATTGTTACCAACATCGGGGCAGGCTACCGTTGCGGGCTTCGATGTGTATAAACAAAACGAGCAGATCAAAAAAAACATTGGTTATATGAGCCAGAAGTTTTCGATGTACGAAGACCTGACCATTAGTGAGAATATCCGCTTTTACGGCGGCATTTACGGGTTGAGCAATGATCGGATCAAAGAAAAAACCGCGCAACTGATCAAACAACTCCACCTGGAAGGGCAGGAAAAAACATTGGTAAAAGCCTTGCCGCTCGGGTGGAAACAAAAGCTTGCCTTTTCTATTGCCATCGTGCATGAACCGGCTATTGTTTTTTTGGATGAGCCAACCGGCGGTGTCGACCCGATAACGCGCAGGGAGTTTTGGGGGCTGATATACGAAGCATCGGCAAGAGGGATTACCATTTTTGTAACCACCCATTATATGGATGAAGCAGAATATTGTAACCGGGTATCCATTATGGTTGACGGCCGGATTGACGCGCTGGACACACCAGCCAATTTGATGAAGGATTATTCGGCAGATTCAATGGATGAGGTGTTTTTGCATTTGGCCAGGAAAGCGGTGCGGACAGGAGATTAAGGGCTGGTGGCGAATTTTAATACGATAAAAAAGCGTAAAGCATTAAAGAACAGGAGATAAAGGCATGGTGTCGGATTTTAACACAAAGGGCACAAAGAGCACTGAGAAGAAAAGTAGAGTAGTTGATAAAATGAAATTATATTATTTAAACGACAAGGGCTCTGTGTCCCTCCGTGCCTCCTTTGTGGCCTTTGTGGTAAAAAATAAATATTCGGGCATTGTAAACTAATTAAAACGTGAAGCAATTTTTAATTTTTGTAAAAAAGGAATGGCTCCATATCTGGAGGGACAGGCGCACGCTGTTTATATTGATATGGATGCCTATCGTACAGATCATTCTGTACGGCTTCGCGCTTACCAATGAGGTTAAAAATTCAAATATTGCCATTTTTGACCAATCGCAGGACCAGGCTTCGACCACCATTTCTAAAGAAATTGCAGCCAGCCGCTACTTTAACCTGGTAAAAAATGTGCATTCGGATCAGGATATCGGCGCCACCTTCAGGCAGGGAAAGATCAGGATGGCTGTTGTTTTCCCGGTAAATTTCCGGTACGACCTGCTGCACAGCAACCACGCACAAATCCAGCTGATTGCAGATGCATCAGACCCTAACACGGCCAATACGCTGACGAATTATGCCAGTTCCATTATCAACGATTACCAGCAAAGTTTAAACCAGAACGAGCAATTGCCCTATACTATCAAAACCCAGGTACGGATGCTTTACAATCCTGAATTAAAAGGCGCCTACAGTTTTGTGCCGGGCGTAATGGCTTTGGTATTGATGCTGGTTTGCACCATGATGACCTCTATTGCCATTGTAAAAGAAAAAGAAATGGGCACCATGGAAGTGATTCTGGTATCGCCCTTAAAACCATTCCGGATCATTATTGCGAAAGCTGTCCCCTACCTTTTTGTTTCGCTGCTCAATATCGTCAGCATATTACTGCTTAGCGTTTATGTACTTGACGTACCTATTGTGGGGAGCATATGGCTTTTGATGACGGAGAGCACCTTATTTACCATCACGTCCCTGTCATTGGGTATATTAATCTCCAACAGCGCAAAAACGCAGCAAACCGCCATGTTTATCGCCATGATGTCATTGTTTTTGCCAACGCTTTTGTTCAGCGGCTTTATGTTCCCGATAGAAAATATGCCGCTGCCGATGCAGATCATTTCAAACGTAGTGCCATCGAAATGGTTTTATATCATTATTAAAGACATTATGATCAAAGGGCTTGGTTTTACGTCAGTTTGGAAGGAAACACTGATTTTGGTGGGTATGACCATGACACTGCTGGGTATCAGTATTTATAAATTTAAAATCAGGCTGGCATGAGAATGTTGAAATTTTTATTGCAGAAAGAACTGAAGCAAATATTCCGCGACCCGGGGATCATCAGGGTGTTGTTTATTATGCCGATGGTGCAGTTACTCATTTTGCCCCTTGCAGCCGATTATGAAATTAAAAACATCAATCTTGGGGTAGTTGACCAGGATCATACAGAATATTCGCGCATCCTGACCAATAAAATTATTGCTTCGGGATATTTCAAACTCAAAGACTACAGCCCAACATTTAACCAGGGGCTCAAGGCTATTGAACTGGATAAAACCGACCTGATACTGGAAATCCCACCCCATTTTGAGCGTGACCTGGTAAAAGACAACCAGGCTACCTTATTTGTGGCGGTTAATGCCATTAACGGCGTTAAGGCGGGCCTCGGCGGGGCATATGTGCAGCAAATCATACAGGGCTATAACCAGGACGTACGTATGCAATGGATCCAGGCGCCCAGGTATAACCCACAGCCAACCATTGACGTAACTTATTCTGATTGGTATAATCCGCACATGAACTACCGGGTATTTATGGTACCCGGCATATTGGTAATGCTGGTTACCATGATCGGCTCCTCATTTGCTGCAAATAATATCGTGCGCGAAAAAGAAATGGGGACGATTGAACAGATCAATGTGAGCCCGATAAAAAAATACCAGTTTATTTTAGGCAAGCTTATCCCCTTCTGGATGCTTGCCCTTAGCGTCCTCACCATTGGTTTAATTATTGCCCGGGTTGTATACGGAATTGTGCCTTTGGGCAGCTATTTTACCATTTACATTTTCGCCTCGATATACCTGCTTGCGGTATTGGGCCTGGGCTTATTGCTGTCAACCTATGCCCAAACGCAGCAGCAATCTATGCTGGTTTCGTTTTTTGTTACGATGATATTTAACCTGCTCAGCGGATTATATACCCCAATTGAAAGTATGCCTGCCTGGGCGCAGTGGGTTACCAAATTTAACCCGGTATCTTATTTTATCGAGGTGATGCGCATGGTGATGTTAAAAGGCAGCGGGCTGATGGACATCCGGTTCCACATTGTCGCCATTCTTGGCTTTGCCTTATTCTTTAACGGCTGGGCCGTTTTAAATTACCGGAAGAGGACGGGTTAAACACGGGACCCCTGATTTATTAGCTTGTTATGCAAAATTCTACCATTTGTAGCTTTTTCTAAACATAAAGGCGATAATTGGCCAGTATGATATGTTTATCGGAGATTTGGCATGATTATTTTGTTATGGTAAGCACATTTACTAAAAAACAAAATATGATGAGATCAATCCTTTATATTATCGCAGTCATCCTGATCATCGGGTGGGCGATTGGCGTGTTCGCTTACTCAGTCGGCGGAATAATTCATGTATTATTGGTTATTGCAATAATTTCCCTGTTGATAGGGCTTATCAGGGGCGACACCACGGTTATATAACATTTATCGGTTTTTACTGATATTCAAGGCGCCTGATAAGGTCGCCTTTTTTTTATATTTCCCGCTCATCAACCGGGCCGTTATTCTCCTTAAGTTTTTTTTGGCCGATCATCAAAAAATATTCGCTTATCTTAGCAGCAACCAAACAGCAACCCAATTTTAAATTTCGATGAAAACCGTATTTGACAAAACAACACGGGACGAATTGATTACCCGGATCGATACACTTAATGAACAAAGCGCTGCCAAATGGGGCAAGATGAATGTTTACCAAATGATAAAACATTGCAGGCTATGGGAAGAGATGATATCAGGCGAACTAAAGTGCAGGCGGTCGTTTCCCGGTCGTTTGTTCGGCAAAATGGCTTTGAAAGGTTTTTTAAAAGATGATGACCCTCCGGGGCGGAATACCCCCACAGCCCCTGAACTTAAAGTAAAGGAGGGTTCAGGTGATGTCGTGGCTGAAAAAAAGAAGTGGATTGCGATGATCGAAGAAAATGCTCATTTTTCAAACCCATACTTCATCCATCCTTTTTTTGGAAAAATGACAAAGGAACAAGTAGGTTGTTTAGCTTATAAACATATCGACCACCATTTGCGGCAATTCGGCTGTTAGCTTCCGTAGTTTTTCAATATCAGCCAATTGAGAAAACAAATTTCAAACCTATAACAGCCCAATATATGAAAGACCAGATCGGCACAAAAGAAAACCCCAGCCAGTTAAAAACACCGCCGCTATCTTCGGAATATACCATGCATACCGATGTAAAAGACGGCAAAGAAGTATTGGTTTGCACCGTAGGCAAAACCGTTTTATTATACGATTACCGTTGCCTGGCCGACCTGCATGAAATGCTCAAAAAGCATGGCGACTGGATAGAACTGGGCAGCGCCGATGAACAAAAACCAGCCAAAGAAGGCACGGTAGAAGCCTGGGGCAGGTCGGAGAACAACCCGGTGGGCGGATGGTATGGACTAAAAAAAGGCCTTCGCGGTCGTTTCGGTACGTATATTCCACCGCTGATGGAAAAGCTTGGCATGGCGCAGGTAACCCATGATGCAAAAGGGAATAAAATGAAAGCAATATAGGCTTTATCAGTTCAGCTTTTTCTTGACCTCCTCATCACTGCTTCATTTCCGGCATTATGCGCCAGAAATGAGCTTCGTTTCGGTTCGAGCTGAATAAAATGTCCTTTTTTCTAAAAAATCGCCTTTAAAATCCTTAAAATTGCAGGTATTGCTATTGTTACATGCAAAATTTAACATTTTTTAAGAATTGATATGGATACTATTGGAATCCTTTATACGTTTGCATAACCGATGGATTTACATCAGGACTAATATTATCATCAAACAAAATAGATCACCCGGCACTTTTATATGAAAAAACACCTTACTATTCTATCTGCAATTTTAATCACCTTAATCTCTTTAAATGCAAAAGCGCAGGATGACAAACCAATTGCTAAAAGTTATCTGACATTTATGGGTGGTACGTCCATCCCCCTTGGCAGCTTTGCATCCACTAATTACAGCGACAACAAGTCGGGCTTTGCAAAAAAAGGAACAACATTTGGCCTGGACGGTGCAGTATATGTTTATAAAAATCTGGCAATTGGCGCTACCTTTTCCTTCCAGGACCAGGGCGAATTAAGCCAGGCCGATGATCAGACCCTGGCAAATGGCTATAATGCCAGTTTTACTAAGAACCAAACATCAGTAACTTCGGTAAACAGGTACCATAACTTAAATTTAATGGCGGGTCCTCAATATTCCTTTTTATACAAAAATTTCATATTAGACCTAAGGGCTGATGCCGGGATCATAAAAAGTTCTTCCACTCCGTCGCTGATCATTGTTTTTGATTATTCGGCTAATTCGGGGTCAACCTATAACCAGCTTAGTTCGGGTTCCACAGTTTTGGCCTATGGCGGCAGCGCAGGCTTGCGTTATACGCTCAGCGATTCGTGGGATGTAGGGATCCGTATTAATTATGTAACCTCAAGCGGTTTAAAAATTACAAACACAGGCGGCGACACCGGCACAGTAGGCCGTTTTCAAACCACGCTTCCTATAAACGAAATACAAACAACTTTAGGGATGACGCTTAAGTTCTAGTGTCATGTCACAAATAAGTTGACGTTCTCGTTTTATCAGAAGAGCTTAAAAATACGGGGAGGGGGTTATGCAAAATAGTGTAAACCCATTTTTATGAAAAAGCATATAAATAACTCATTATTAGATATTTACAAAATGTAAACCTTAAATTGTGTAAACCCTTTGTAAACCCTTTTTGTATTTTTTTGCGTTCAATGAACTTGTTGATTGACGATTGGTTAATTTATGGTTGACATGACACTAGTATACTTATAACAAGAATTTGTCTCCAAAAAAGCAGCTGGGTATTCAGCTGCTTTTTTTATTAAAAGCTCCCGGTGGCTTGCTATGGCAATCAGCAAGCCAGTGCAAACACTTTTTTAACCATCACGTACCCATGGGTATAGGCGGGCAGTGGCGTCATCCCGGCAGATAGTTTAATAACTGACCAGATAAATGATAAGCAAACCGCTTTAAAACCAGCATGTACTTAAAAAAGCAATACGTTCTTTAAAAATCATTGCCTTTTCGTTTTAAATCTTTATAACTTTTGTGTTACACTAACTTTTAAAATAATTTTTTATTATTTTAGCTAAAGTATCCCCGTTTAAATGCTTTTTGTCATTTCATGCTGAAAAAGCCTTAATATTCAAACCTAATCTGAATATAATAGTGCGTAAATTTCCGTCATGATTTGTGACGTAGAATTTGATCGATTAGTTTTTTACCTGAAATTTTATTGTATGCAAAAAAAACTATACCATAACAGCTTAATTTTTCTTTTTAAAAATGCTTGCTTAACAACGCTTTTCATTTTACTGGTTACGGGTATGGCCCGGGCACAGAATAATGCTTCGGCCAGGGCAATAAAGGGCACAGTAACTGATGCCGAAACAAAAGAGCAGCTTGCCGGCGTTACCGTGAGTGTGAAGGGGGGCACCAATAAGGTTGCTACCGATGTAAAGGGTGGTTATTCCATTGCCGCTGCTACCGGGAGCGTGTTAGTTTTCTATACCATCGGATATGACCGCTTTGAAGTTGTTGTTGCTAACCAAACAACAATAGATGTAAAATTAAAACAATCAACCACGCAGCTTAAGGACGTTATGGTTACTGCGCTTAATATCACAAAGGAAAAACGTGCCATTGGTTATTCCATATCTGAAGTTAAGGGCGCTACAATTACCGAGGCACGCGAAAATAGCTTTGTAAACAGCCTGGAAGGGCGGGTAGCCGGGGTAAACGTGAGCGGTGTTGCCACCGGACCCAATGGGGCCACCAACGTAGTTATTCGCGGAATTACCAGCATGACAGGCAACAATCAGCCCCTGTACGTATTAAACGGCATCCCCCTGGTCAATAACAACTATAATACCACAGATGTGCAGGGTGGTTATGGTGGTAAAGATGGTGGCGACGGCATAGGTGACATTAACCCTGATGATATTGAAACTATATCGATATTAAAAGGCGCAGCGGCCACCGCATTGTATGGCTATCGCGGTTCAAATGGCGTGGTATTGATCACTACCAAAAAAGGCAAAAGCGGCGAAGGGCTTGGCGTTGAAATAAACTCAAATTTCGTGAGTGAACAGGTGATTGATGAAACCAATTTTCAAACAGTTTATGGGCAGGGATCCAATGGCGCCAAACCGGTAAGCGCGGCGGACGCCTTAGGATCGATGGAATCCAGTTGGGGGGCCAAATTGGATGGCACAAAAACTTATCAGTTTGATGGCGTTAAAAGGCCATATTCCGAACAAGCTATAGGTAACCTGGGCCGCTTTTATCGCCCCGGGGCCAATTTCACCAACACCGTAGCTTTTAGTAAGGGGTTTGGCGACGACGGCGCAACCCGGTTTTCGGTTAGCGATTTGAATGACCAAAGTTATATACCAAACGCAGGTCTTCAGCGCCTTACATTCAATCAAACCACCAATCTTAAATTAGCGAAAAATTTAACGCTTGATCTTTCTTCCCAATACGTATCAGAATATACCAAAAATGCCCCCAACGTTTCAGATGCCGTTGGCAATTTAAACTGGGGCCCTATGTTTGTGCCGCCCAATATCAACATTACTACTTTAGCGGGCCCCAACCATAACGGCACCATGGCAAACGGCAACGAGTTGAATCCTTTTTCGGACCCGTACACCACCAACCCTTATTTCGCTGCTTATCAATTGCAGGGCGCTATTCACCGCAACCGTTTCACGGGCTCTGCGAATGTTAAATATACTTTTGATGATGGCTTTTTTATCGGACTCGCAGTAGCCGATGATTATACTAATGATCGGAATACCAATATAGAGCCCCCGGGAACAGGCTATTTGGTTGTAACGGGTACCAGTGGAGACATGACCCAGCAAAATGTAAAACAAACCGAATTAAATATCGATTTCACAACCGGAAAAAAATTCAAGTTGAACAAGAATTTTTCTGCCGATATACTCCTCGGTGCAAATTACCGAAAATCTGTCGGTGAATTCGTTACGGCATATGGCCAAAACTTTGCCATCCCCGGGTTATACAGCATAGGTAATCTCATCAATTTAACCGATCAATATGCTTTAAATAACGAAGAATTTGAATCTGTGTACGGAAGCGCTGACTTATCATATAAAAATCTTTTTTATTTAACCGTAACCGGCCGCAATGACTGGTATTCAACGCTGGCGCCGGGAAAGGTTAATTATTTATACCCTTCGTTCAGCGGTTCGTTTGTTTTCTCGGAGTTGTTGCACATTCCTGACATGGACCTTGGTAAGTTACGCGTAAGTTATGCCGATGTTGGCGGCGCTGCTGATAATCCGTATCAAACGCTGCAAACTTATTCCATCGGGGGTACCTTAACGGTTACTAATGGAATTTTCCCGATAGGGACGGCCGGAAATGGCACGGTGCCTAACAGCGGCTTAAAACCATCTTCACGAAGAGAGTTTGAAGTTGGAACAGAAATGGATTTTTTTAAAAACCGGCTAAAATTTGACCTTGCCGTTTTCCAGAAGCATGTAATAAACGATATCATACCGGTAACAATTGATTATACATCGGGTTATAATTCTGCATTGCTTAACGTAGGTACGATCAACTATAACGGCGTTGAACTGGCATTAGGAGGAACACCTTTTAAAAGCGAAAATTTTTCATGGGATATTGACTTTAACGCGGCATATATAAAAGGCAAAGTGATAGCGCTGGGTGGCCAGCATCAAATTACGCTCGGTGCCGAAGCGCAGGATTGGGGCTCTGCCGCGTATACCCAACAGGTTGTGGGTAAAGAGCCTTTTCAAATATTTGCCTTAGACCCGGCGCGTGACAGCAAAGGGAATATTATCATCGACCCGGGATTGGGCGCTCCTGACCCCACCCTTGCACAGCCCAAATCCTTCGGCTCTGCCGAAAACCCCTGGACAGGGGGACTTAACAATACTTTCAGGTTCGGCCACCTTAATTTGTCGTTCCTGATCGACGGAAAATTTGGGGGAAAATTGTTTTCGAACACCAACCTTATCGCCTACCAGCAGGGGCTATCAAAATTAACATTACCGGGGCGGGCGCTGTTGTATGGTACTGACCAGCAAACTGCGCAGCAATATTATGCTAACTGGTATGGCGCCGATCAGGGGATGTTTGTTTATGATGCCAGTTTTATTAAATTCAGGCAGCTGATATTCGGGTATGATTTTCCAGTCAAAAAATTATTTAACAATAAAATACGTGGATTAAGGCTGAGTTTTGTATGTCACAATGTGTTCACTATCGTGAAGCATACCCCAAATATTGATCCGGAATCAACTTACTCTGCTTCGATATTCACGCAGGGGCTCGAGGCGCCGGCAGTTCCTTATTCGAGGACATTGGGGTTAAACCTTAATATAAAATTGTAAGCAAGCAGGTGTAAACATTAAAAATAACAGAGATGAAATTTATATATCTATATTTAATCATAGCCGCTTTTATAATGGTAACTGCCAGCTCCTGTAAAAAGGAATTGACGGGTGTAAATACCAATCCCGATGCTATTCCTGCAGCTCAATATAATCCCAATCTTTTGTTAACCACTGTTCAATTGATGTATACCGGGAGCACTAGTTTCGGCGGAAGCGCATGGGCCACCAAATGGGGAGGCGTTGCCTGTTTTATACAGCATACTGCCTCAACAAACCCCGGGTTTTATTACGGCGACAAATATTTAAATAACATTGGCGCTATGGGCGAAATGTTCCAGGATTCTTATACCTCAGAGGTGCAACCGGCAGTAGAGCTTTACCAGCTTACCGCCAATAAACCGCAATACAGGAACCTTCACCAAATGGCACGCATCATGAAGGCCATGGTATTTGAGCAAATTACTGATCTTTATGGCGACATCCCCTATTTCCAGGCGGGCCTGGGCTATTACGCCCGTATTTATCAGCCCGTGTATGATAAACAACAGGTTATTTATACCGACATGCTCAAAGAAGTATCGCAGGCCGTTGATAGCCTGGATGAAAAAGCAGATAAGCCAACCGGAGATGTATTGTATTTATCAGCGGCAGACCAGATAGGTGAATGGAAGAAATTCGGCAATTCTTTACTGGTAAGGATGGCGATGCGTTTAACCAAAGTTGATCCCACCACTGCTCAAGCCTACGTAACAAAGGCGGCAACCAATACATTTAAGAGCAATGCCGACAATGCTATCGTTCAGCACCAGGACGGAAATCAGCTAACGCAAAACAGGGATGCCCTTGAAATTTTCGGGAATGATAGTACGGATCTTAAGCTATCCAGCGCTTTTATCAGTAACATGAAAAACAATAGCGATCCCCGTTTACCTGTAGTTGCCTGGATTTATTCGCAGGATAGTAACGGAAACAGTACCGGTGATAACACTCCGGCAGACCAAATCGGGATGCCTCCCGGCTTCATCGTCGGCGGTAATAACCCCAGTACAGATATCACCAAGCTCGACTCGATACCAAGCACAGGTATCGCCGGTTATTCGCGGTTGAATGACAATATACTTTATACGGCCGCTCCAAATTTAATTCTTACTTATGCCGAAACCGAACTTTTATTAGCTGACGCCGCTAAACGATGGGGAATTGCCGGCAGTGCGGCAACACACTATAAAAATGGCGTACTGGCTGCTGTAACCCAATTATCCGCTTACGGAGGAACTGCCGCCATTAGCGATGCCGATGCAGCAACTTACTACAGTGGTGTTGCCTATAATGATGCGATAGGCCTTGACCAGATCAACACCCAATACTGGCTGTGTACCCTTATGGACGAATATGAAACCTGGAGCAACTGGCGTCGCACCGGTTATCCCAACCTAACGCCTGTAAATTACCCGGGCAATATAACCAACGGTACTATCCCGCGCAGGCTAACCTATCCGCCGAGCCAAAAAATTACTAATTTACCCAATTATAACGCCGAAGTAGCCGGCTTAACCGGTGGTGATAAAATGACCACCCGGGTGTGGTGGGATAAATAACATAGTCATTTGTCATTTGCTTCGCGTCATTAGTCATTGGTCATTGAAAAGTATGCAAAACGGCCAATGACTAATGACCAATGACCAGGTTATTTTTCACACGGCGGTTCCTCCCCTACCAATTGTCGCTCGATCCGTTTATCAGGTATAAACCAGATACAGGCCACAACGATGTACAGGATAAAGCTGATGGTGGAGTTGAGCCAGGAAATCGCTATGGCTGTGGCGTAAATGGCGATGGAAATTTTATCTTTCCAGTCGCTACCAACAGCTTTTGCCAGCACCGAATTCCGGCCATGGTGGCGGATCAGCGCAAATAATAAAATAGTATAGGCACAGGCATTCATAATCAGTACGATGCCGTAGCAGGTTACAGGCCAGCGGGCAAAATCATTTTCGCCCATCCAGGCTGTTACAAATGGAACCAGCGACAGCCAGAACAGCAGGTGCATATTGGCCCAAAGTATAGCCCCGTTTACCGATTCAACTGCCTGCATCATATGGTGATGGTTGTTCCAATAAATCCCTACATAAATAAAGCTAAGGATATAGCTGACAAATACCGGGAAAAGCGGTTTTAAGGCGCTGATATCCGCGCCGAGTTTACCCACCGGCACCTTCAATTCCAGTACCATAATGGTAATGATGATGGCAATTACACCATCGCTGAATGCCTCTAAACGACCTTTTTCCATATTAAGCTAAAAGCAAAAAGACTAAAGCTAAAAGCTTTGTTCTTCCTGGTGTGTTTTTTATTGCACTAAAATAAAGTTTTTCTGGCTTTTTGCTTTACGCTTTTTGCTTTCAGCCTCCTATGGCAGCGCAAAACAAACATAACTATCGCCAGATTTGCTGCCGATCTTGCCGCCGCCGCAGGCAATCACCAGGTATTGCCTGCCATCAATGGCATAGGTTGCCGGGGTTGCATAGCCTGCCGCAGGTAATTTGGCTTCCCAAACCTGCTTGCCCGTCTTTTTGTCAAAGGCCCTGATTTTTTCATCCTTGGTTGCCGCCACAAATACCAAACCACCCTTTGTTACCAACGGGCCGCCATATAATTCGGTGCCGGTTTTGGGGATTCCTCTTTTTGTCAACTCAGGATATTCTCCTAAAGGTACTTTCCATAACAGTTTGCCCGAAGTAAGGTCGACCGCGTCGAGCGTGCCCCACGGTGGCTTAATGCCGGGATAGCCATTGGTGTCCAAAAACCGCTTATAACCGTTCATAGTATAAGGGATATTATCCTGCGCATTGGTGGAAACAGGTTCTTTCGAAATAATCCGGGCATCCGAGGCCTTTTCGGGCAGTTTTAATACAAAAGCCAGCAATGCCGCTTTTTCGGCTGCCGGGATCTGTTTAAATGAAGGCATCATATTACGCCCGTTCGTAACCAACTGGCTCACCTGTTCCGCTTTATATTTTTTGCTGATATTGACCAATGAAGGGTAAGAGCTGCCGTTCCCTTTTAATTCAGGCCCATGACAGGTGATGCAGTACTTGTTGTAAATAGCATGGCCTATTCCCTGCAGCGTATGCGCATAATTATTCTTTGGCACATCAATCATTACCTGCGCCCATGGCATTTCGGTATTGCTGATGTACATGATCTTCGTTTCGGGATCAACCGCCGCGCCACCCCACTCGCCGCCGCCGTCAAAGCCGGGGAATACCCAATCTCCGTCCTTGCTGGGTGGGGTAAACATGGTGTTGTATTTTACCTTTCTATATTTCGCCAGCATAATTTGATGTGTTTCGGGCGAAATATCTGTCACATCCTCAGGCCCGAAATGCTGGCGGGCAAAGGGTTGCGGTAAACTTGGGATGGGTTGTGTTGGCCAGGGTACTTCACCAGGCAATGCGCTGGTGGGTACAGTTTTTTCTGTAATCGGGAATACAGGCTGCCCGTTTGTCCTGTCAAACATAAAAATAAACCCATGCTTGGTGATCTGTGCTACCGCGTCAATTGTTTTGCCGTCATGCTGTATGGTTACCAGGTTGGGGTTAGCCGGAAGATCGCGGTCCCACAGGTCATGATGAATTACCTGGTAATGCCAGATATATTTACCGGTGGCTGCATCCAGCGCGATGAGGCAATTGGCAAAAAGATCAGGTCCTTTGCGGTGTGCTCCGTAAAAATCTCCGCCGACTGAACCCGTCGGGACATAAACGATACCCCGTTTTTCATCCAGCGCCATCCCTCCCCAGTTATTGGCGGAGCCTAGCTTTTTCCACGCAATGCTGTCTGGCCAGGTATTAAACCCGAATTCTCCCGGGTGCGGGATAGTATGAAAGATCCACCGGAGTTTGCCGGTCATTACATCATAGGCCCGGATATGCCCCGGTGCAGCATCTTCCGATTCGTCAACGCGCGCACCTAAAATGATCAGGTCTTTATAGATAACCCCCGGCGTAGTGCCCGACACGTAAGAATTAACTTTCCGGCCAAGGTCTTCGGTTAGGTCTAAATACCCCCCTTTGCCAAAACTCATAATCGGGCGGCCGTTTTCTGCATCAATCGCAAAGGTTTTTTGCCCTACGCTATAAAAAAGCCGTTTATTTTCGCCGTTTTTATCCTCCCAATAGCTAACTCCGCGGCAAACTTTATAATAAGCCATTGGATCATTCTTTTTTGAAGTATCCTGGCTCGCCGGATCGAAAAGCCATTTTTGTTCGCCGGTGGTGGCGTCTAAGGCAAATAGCTTCAGCTTGGGGCTCGTGCCATACAATGTGCCGTCGACCATAATCGGGTTACACTGATTTTGGCTGCGATTGGCGCTGTCTTTATCAGCTGAACTATAGGTCCATGCAACTTTGAGCTGGCTGACATTCTGTAGGGTGATCTGATCATTTGATGAATACCTGTTGCCATCTTTTGATCCGGCATAGGTAGCCCAGCCACTATAGCCCGTTGCAGTATGATGCTTTTTACAGGATGCGATAATGCACAAAGTCGCCAGAAAATATAGAAATGTTTGGGTTTTCATCAAATTGCGTTTAGTATAAACAGGTTTACCCACTAAAGCTAATCACATTCTGCTAAAAACAAAAAAACATGAATCGTTGCAGACCTTTTTTTTGTAATTTGCCGTAATTATAAACGGAGGTAAACCAGTCTGTTCAACTATAAATTTGTTAAAACCATTCGTCCGGCACCCGGATGACACACCAAATTATAAGCATATGAAAAAAGATGATCAACCCAAATCAAGCCAACGCCGCACTTTTTTAAAACAGGTTGCAACAGGGGCTGCCGTGTTAAGCACAGGTATGCTTTCTGCACCTTTTAGTTTAGCGGCCGAAGATACTTCTGCGCCGGATGTTTCAGATGCAGATGAATGGTTCAAACAGGTAAAAGGGAAACACCGGATGGTATTTGATGTTACCCAGCCTAACGGCACCTTACCATTTGCCTGGCCAAGGGTATTTTTACTTACTAATAAAAAAACCGGGACCCCGGAAAACGAATGCGGAGTTGTAGTTATTTTGCGGCATAGTGCTATTCCATACGCCTTTGGGAACCCGCTGTGGGAGAAATACAAATTTGGCGAGATGTTTAAGATCAACAACGATGCGACAAAAGCCGTAGCTGCTCAAAACCCTTTCTGGGAGCCGAAAGCAGGCTCATTTAAGGTACCTGGAGTTGGTGAAGTACAAATTGGGATCAACGAGTTACAGTCAAGCGGGGTTATGTTTTGTGTCTGTGATGTAGCTATAACGGTACATACGGCAGTAATTGCGGAGGCCACCAAGCAGGATGCAGCTACAGTGAAACAGGAATGGCTGGCAAATTTATTACCCGGCATTCAAGTGGTACCTTCTGGTATATGGGCTGTCGGCCGCGCACAAGAGCATGGATGCACGTATTGTTTCGCAGGCTGATAACAAATTAAACCGGAAAAACGCTATTGACAACATACCATTGTTTTTATATTTGATATAAATAACAACTGTAAATCAAATGGTTATATCAATTTATAACAATCCGCAATTAAATATAAAAAAAACGTAATAATCAATAGGATATTTTTCCTGTTTTAAAACAACAAAAGCCCCCTGCGTAAATGCAGAGGGCGAATAACCGGATTGTCTGAAATATTTATTTTATCCCGGAGGAAAAACTGCTATTTTTCTTCAAATGCTACTTTGTAAAATACAGCCGCTACTATCCCCCCAAGTATGGGCGCAACAATAAAGAGCCATAACTGGCCGAGCGCATTACCACCGGCAAATACGGCCGGACCCAGGCTTCGTGCCGGATTTACCGAAGTGCCCGTTATAGGTATTAATACCAGGTGTATTAAAGTAAGCGATAAACCAATGGCCAGGCCGGCCATAGCCGGATTAGCCCGTTTGGCTGTGGTTCCGAATATTACTAAAAGAAACAGGAAGGTAAAAACAGCTTCGCCGATAAATGCGGATTGCGTTGAATAATGCCCCAGATAATTAGCGCCCCAGCCGTTGGCGCCAAGCGCATATTCGCCCATAGAGAAAGAGGCGCGCCCCGATGCGAGCAAGTACAAAACGCCCGATGCGGCAATTGCCCCGATGCACTGGAATATAACATACCCCACCGTATCTTTAAAAGATAGCTTACCGGCAACAAGCATTGAAATTGAAATGGCAGGATTGATATGGCACCCCGAAATAGGCCCGATAGTATATGCCATCACAACAACACTAAGGCCAAATGCAAGTGATATACCCAATAGCCCTATGCCTGACGGCGGAATATCAGTTGAATTAGCGCCCGCAATAACCGCTGCACCGCAGCCAAAAAGTACAAGACAGAATGTGCCGATCAGTTCGGCCAGATACTTTGTAAGTGGTTTGGTTTCCATAATTAATTGAGAATTAAGGTTAAAAATTACCTAAATATATACAACTAATTGTGATAAATAGCAGCCTTAATTTAAATAAAATATTGAATAAACATTCTGATAAAGTAGCTTACCTTTCAGTTACGATTTTTAATGAGAAATCAAAACAACGATAAACACCTAACAATCAGCGACTAATACTATTCAAGCAGATAATTATTTGTTAATTTTATTTTTTAGGGATTTGACAGGGGATTTAAATTCCAGGTAACACCCACAGCCACGCCCGTTGATTGTAAGTGCACCTGGCTGTAGCCTATATTACCAAGCGGGAGTTTTAAATAAGGCTGTATACTGATACCAAATTTTGAATTGATTTGGTGCCCGTAGGTCGCATTAAGATTAAGTACTCCAAAAAAGTATTTATTGATACCCGGAACGGTGTATTTTGCCGGCCCCGTTTCATATGTACTTGCGTAGTTAAACTTATAACTTTCGTGTAACATAATATAGGAAGACAGGCCCGTACCAATTGAAACCTGGTTTTGATGCCTGTTGTAAACCAGGTAACCTATATTTAACGGAATATCCAGCATACGGCAATCGGCCACTACATTTACAGGGGTAACGGGAAACTGGTATGATGTATGATAATTGCCAAACCCGGTTAAATAAGGTTTTACGGAATAAATGGCGCCGGTGCTGATCGTTAGTTTTTTTGACAGGCCCATTGAAAAAAGAAGCCCAACATTGGTGCCCAATTTACTTTGCTGAAAGCCGCCTACCCCATTGATATCAGGGGCGGCCAATACGCTAAGCGCAAACTGCGGACGATAGCTTTGCTTTACCTGAATCTTATTCGTTTTCTTCTGAGAAGGGGGGATTAAGCCCGTATCTGGTTTAACAGAGACACTTGAAGCGGTCAAATCATTAGTTTTCGGCTTGCTTAATTCGGGGGAATTGGTTGCAGCAATGGCTTGTTTATTTATTTCCGGATAAACCTTGCTATTTGGCGAGTTGCCGGCGCCGGTAGCTCGCCCCGGCATGGTATTGATTGATGAGATTGACTTACGCCTGCTTTTTGTACCTTTATTTGTACCGGTAACAAAGTTTTCAACGCCTGATGTTTTTGTTAATTGGGCGTGTTGCCGTTGTTGAAGGCTGCCGGTTATAATTTTAGCTGTTTTTGGCTGCTCTTTTACCAGATTCGCAACTGACGATTGACCGCTTTTTTGTTCAGTTGTCGGTTTTTTTAACACCCACCAACCAAAAAACAACAGCAAAAGCGCAGCCGCGCCGGTTAAAGCCGGGATCCAATAAATGATAGCGCGCTTTTTCTTCGGCTTATCCAGCATTTGTTCCAGCGCGTTCCAGTCCGGTTCCAGGTATGCTTCGGGTTGTACCGGGTCCTCCAGGTTGCGTTTAAACAGATCGTCTAATTCATTGTCTTCACTCATTTTTTAAAACCTTTATTTAAAAACACAAGCAGTGCATCATCCGTTTTAATGGCGATGACAGGTGTATAATCCATATCGTTACTATAATTGGAACTATCGGTCCGGGCATCCGATTTCAAGATCATTTCTTTGAGTTTTTGCCTCGCCTTAAACAAGTTAGATTTTGAGGTTCCGGTATTAATATTCAGCATTGCGGCAATCTCCTCATGCGAATAACCCTCAATTGCAAAAAGATTAAATACGGTGCGGTATGCATGCGGCAAGGCCTGTACCATTTTTAACAGGTCCTCATAATTTAAATTTCTATCAGGTAACCCGCCATCACTCAGTTCGCCAGCCTGGTCAAGATCTTCATTAAAAGCCAATTTTAGTTTTGACCGGTGGAAATCGATGGAAGCGTTGATCATGATCCGGCCAAGCCATGCCTTAAATGGAATGGCATCGTTATATTTGCCGGTTTTGCTAAACACCTTAAAGAAGCCCTGGTTCATTACTTCAGCAGCTTCATCTCTGTTACCCGCGTAGCGAAGACATATCCCCATAGCAAAGCCATAAAAGGCTTTGTAAAGCTCTTTTTGGCATTTTCTGTCCTGCTTAATACAGCCCTTTATAAGCTCCTGTAACTCTTTTTCTCCCATTTGGGTTAATTCTCGTCACCCTATTTAATTCCCGGCAATTGCCATCCTGTCAATAAAATTACTAAAATTAATTTTAATAAAACCGTAATTAACTATTTGATAAGCAGGCAGCACCTAAACTCTCTCAAACAAAATCAGTTAAAAATGATAGTAAATTCGGTTTGATTTTTGGCAACGGTTTTTAAGGAAAAATCAAAACCATGGTTGGTTAATATCTCGCGCACCAGGGTAAGCCCAATACCCTGACCATCTTTTTTAGTACTAAAAAAAGGTGAGAAAAGATCAGGAGCATGTTGTTGATCAATGCCTTTGCCGGTATCGGCAATTATCAGGCTTCTTTTTCCAGGTGAGGTGATAAAACTTACTTTTCCTTTTTCCTTGATAGCCTCAATGGCATTTTTTACGATATTAATCAACACCTGCTCCATTTGTTGTGCGTCGGCATTGATCATAAAAGGCCCACCAACCAGCAGGAATTCAAATTCAACCCGCTTCTCCCCTGCTTTAATTTCCATTAGTCTTGCAATGGAACTGATGAGCTGATGAAGGTCAAGCGGCTTTTTATTGGCCGCAGGTAGCTTTACCAGGTCGGCGAAGCCGCGCATAAAATGATTCAGATTTTGGTTTCGGTCCATCGCCACTTGTAAAGCGTCTTTTAATGAATCATTCTTATCGCCCTCCCAAAGCCGGTTTGTTTTTAATGCCGATTGCATGATAGAATTGACAGGCCCAATGGTGTTGTTCACTTCATGCGCCATCATCCTGATTACCTTCCCATAAACATTTTTCTCGGCTGCTAATATCTCTGTCGTGAGATCTTCGATCATAATAAAATGCCTTGAAAAACCCCGGTCGATAAAATGCGATTTCTGGAGTTTATAGGTATTTATGCCATCTGGTTTTACCACCATCGTTTCGCCGGAATTTAAACGTTTTATTTGAAGCAATAAGGGGTGCTCAAGTTTATCGACAGGATATTTTAAAATATCATCTGCCTTAACATCAATAAGCTGCAGGGCTTTTGGATTGATCTGCTGCACGTTGTCGTCGTAATCCAAAATTATTATGCCTGTTGGCGAGGTGAATATCAATTTCTCAAGAAAAAAATGCTGTTGCTCCTGCCGGGTGCGCTCCGTGCGCAATTCATCCATCATTTGGTTATACACTTCGATCAGCTGATCCATTTCGTGCTTGCCTGTTGAAAGGAATTTTACATTAAAATCGCGGTCCTTAATTGCCTCTACCCCTTGCATTAACGTTTTTAAAGGGCGAAGTAGTTGAAGGTATAATTGCCAGGCTATAATTACCGAAATAATGATAAATACTTCGGAGAGGATAAAGTAGATCCTGTTTTGCGCAAAAATAAACCACGACAGCGTAAGGGCCACCAGGTGGAGGATAATAACAAACAGGATATATTTAGTCCTCAGCTTCATCGTAAGGGATTTGGTATTTATCCAGGCGCCTGTAAAGGGCGCTGCGGGTAAGCCCCAAAGATACAGCTGCTTTTGATATTTTGTTTTTGTGATATTCCATCGCCCGTTTAATCATTTCAACCTCCACTTCCTCCAGCGTTAAGGTGCCGATACCCGGCAACTGTATATTGCCTTTTTTTACAGGCGAAAGTTCAAATTGCGAGCGAAAATCTTCGGCGGTAAGTTCGTCGTTTTTACTCACCAGTATGGTCCTTTCCACCAGGTTTTTTAATTGCCGGATATTACCGGGAAGCGGCAATTGCTGCAGCCATTTCATGGCAGCCGGGGCAACTGAAAGTTTTGGGCGGTTATAGATATCCTTTAAATTATCTATAAAAAAATTCACCAGCAGCGGAATGTCCTTTGGCCGGTCGCGCAGGGCAGGCAAATAAATAGTGATAAGGTTGATTCGATACAATAAGTCTTCCCTGAAGGTTGACCTGTTCACCATATCGTTAAGGTTTTTATTGGTGGCGCAAACTACGCGCACATCCACGGTTTTGGTGCGGCTGTTGCCCAATACCTCGTAGGTACGGTCCTGTAGTACCCTTAGTAACTTTACCTGGCTGTTGCCGTCAAGATCGCCTATCTCATCCAAAAAAATAGTCCCCTTGTTGGCCAGTTCAAAACGGCCGGCCCTGTCAAAACGGGCATCGGTAAATGCCCCCCGCACATGGCCGAACATTTCACTTTCAAACAACGAGGTAGAGATCCCACCCAGGTTTACTTTTACGAAGGGTTTATTTTTGCGGAGGCTGTTCTGGTGAATGGCTTCAGCGATCAACTCTTTTCCCGTACCGCTTTCGCCCATAATCAGGATGGAGGCATCTGTGGTAGCTACACGGCCAATGGTCTCCAGTATCTCCAGCATTTTGGCATCCTCGCCAATAATATGCTGAAAATTATAAGTTTTATCGAGTTGTTTCCGCGTATGGTGCGCTGCTTTTTTGCCGCGCAGGTCAAGCAGGGTTTTGATGGACTGTAACAAATGATCGTTGTTCCAGGGTTTATTGATAAAATCATTGGCGCCCGCTTTCATGCCCTGTACAGCCAGTTCAATACTTGCCCATCCGGTGATCAGGATTACCGGGATCTGCGCATTAATCTGTTTAATTTTGCCCAGCAATTCCATCCCCTCTTTACCCGAGGTGTCGTTAGAGAAATTCAGGTCGAGGATAATGAGTTCGGGCTCATCTTTTTTGATAAACCTGATGGCCTCTGCCGGTGTCATACAATCCGCAGCGTCATAACCCTCGCCTTTTAATAACAAAAGCAGAGATGTTCTTACAGCAATATCGTCGTCGATGATCAGTATCATATATTATACAAGTATAAGCTTATTGTCTGAACCGGGATGAAAGGGATTTTTACGATTTCCCTGATTAACGTTCTAAAATCCTAAAAATCTGATTAATCAGCTTAATCCCGGTTCAGACAATTTTTTATTCCTCGTGCAAGGCTACGGCAGGGTAAATGGCCGCCGCTTGTTTGCCGGGATATAAAGAACAAACCAAAACCAGCAAGTAAATAAATATTACCGCCAAAATAATTGCTGTAATGTAAATCCCCGCCTGCAGGCTAAATACATTGAGTAATGGGAACTGTACTGCAAAAAATGTCCCTACGATTAAAGATAACGTGGCAACGAGCATTGATTCAGAAACCAGCTGGCCCGAAACTGATTTACCAGTTGCCCCTAAGGCCCTGCGCAAGCCAATCTCGCCGCGCCTTTTGTTGATGTTGTACCACAGCACTCCAAATAACCCTAATGCCACGTTTATAATCAGGAAACAACTTACGATAGTGAGCACAATAATCGGCACAACGGCAAAATAGTTTGTACTTATCCGTTTATTAGTGAGATGTTCTATTTCAATATCCGAGTTTTTCATATAATTGGCCAGTGTTTTATATAAATGGCCCTCGAACGCGGCATCAGCATCCGGGGTTACTTTTATCATAATCTTTCCAAACCAATGGAATGAGCCGGTATCAGCTCGTGAATATTGGCCAAATCCGGCGGGCAAATAATCACCCTTCACTTTTACGCCTTGTATAACACCAATTATTTTCATTTTATTTTTGTCGCCGTCATCGCCAATTAGTTTACCTACAGCAGGTTCATTTCCAAAAATCTCTTCCCTTAATTCATCGTTTATAACAATTGGTTTATTTTTGGCAACGGCATCGCCTTTGTTAAACCAGCGCCCTTCAAGAATTTTAAGACCCAACGTTTTGTCGTAGCTATCCTCTATGGTGAAATTATTAATATGATCTATTTTTTTGCCCTTAACCGTCATTCCGCTTTGCATTGTATTTTGCGAAAACGGTGTATTATCGCTGCAAAAGCTTAGTTCGCTTACCTGGGGCATGGCTTTTAAAGTTTGGCGCATCGTTTCGTAATACGTATTGAGCGAATCCGTGTTTTTGGTTGCATAGGCATTGTTATAATTTACAACCCATACGTTTTCATAATCCAGCCCCATGGGTTTCTTATAATTGTTATAATAGTACGCCATCAGCGTAAACACCGCGAATATGACCAGGAAAGAGATCAGGATCTCCGACATTAATAAAAAGTTTTGCTTCTTCTTATTCCAGATCAGTTTAAATAAATGCTTGAACATAATATTTCAGTTTGAGATTAAATTATTGAGCCTTTAAGGCCGTAACTACATTCAGTTTTGACATGCGCCAGGCCGGGTACACACCAGATATCAGCCCAAACACCAAACAGATAATCAAACCGATAAACAATACCATCAAATTAACAGACAGCACCAAATTAGGGATCAGGTTTGCATTGTTTAAAATCTGTATGGCGATAAAAGCCAGCACTATGCCTATAATACCACCAAGGAGTGTGAGGATAATATTCTCGACAATAAACTGGTAAACCAATGTTTTTGACGACGCCCCGAAGGCTTTTCGCACGCCGATCTCCGACGAACGCTCCATGATGCGTGTAATGTTGATGTTTACCAGGTTTAAAGTAGGCAACAGCATAAATAAAAACACAAAAGTGGCCAAAACGGTGAGGACAAGTACCACCCCTGACTGGTCCTCCCTGCCGGTATCAACATAGCTGGCAAGGTAAGAGTTAGCATGGCTGTACATAACGCTGATTCCTTTAGTTGTTATCGGTATCCGTTTTACAAGCTGCTCATATTCATCGTGCATTTTCTGCACATCGGCGGAGGAATTGGCCAATAAGATAGCGCTATAGCCACCTCCGTATCCCTTATCTTTATAATCGGTTTTTGATACGGTATAGGGCAGGTAAATCTGGCTATAGGTCATATAGCTGGTAATGGGGATATCTTTAACAACGCCTATTACCCGGTATTTTACGTTATCAGCTTCAATAAATTTACCGACTACTGATGCAACGTCTCCAAAATATGCCTTTTTTATATCTTCGGATATTACCGCAACCTTTTCAGCGTTATCCACCTGTTGTTTGGTAAATGCCTTCCCTTCTAAAAAATCATATTCCAGTATATCCCAATAATTTGCATCGGTATATTTATAGTCGACGGCTATCTTTTTATTATTAACATAGGTGTTTGTGCCGCCAAAACCTGAAAATATGGTCATTTTAACAGGCGTTTTCATGCTGCCCGCATAGTGGCTCAAAAAATAATAGGATAGAGCTCCGGACATACTCATGTCTTTTCCCTTTTGTTCCAAACGGTTAATATATAAGGAGCGGTCGCGCTTTCTGTCGGGATAATTATCGCCCACTACTTTATCAATAAAGGCGGTTAAAACCAATAAAATGGTGAGCGTAAAGCTGATGCCAAACAGGCTGATGAAAGTAAAAAACTTTCTCCTTCGCAATACCGCTATGGCTATTTTAAAATAATTTTTAAGCATAATTTTTTTTTTAAGCTGATGAATTACTGAACCTGCGACCCGTCGAATAAGCGAACCAGCCTGTGTGTCTTGTGCGCCATATTTTCATCGTGCGTAACCATTACGATGGTGGTACCATCGTTTTGATTTAACTGCATTAGGATATCCATAATTTCGTTCCCCATCGCGCTGTCGAGGTTACCGGTAGGCTCATCGGCTAGGATGATCTCCGGACGTCCAACTATCGCTCTTGCAATAGCCACACGTTGCTTTTGCCCGCCTGATAGCTGGTTGGGGAAATGTTTCATCCTGTTTGCCAGGCCCACTTTTGCCAGCGCCTCCGATGCAAGGGCTTTTCTTTCTTTGGCTGTGCTGTTGCGGTATAAAAGCGGCAGTTCCACATTATCCAGCACCTGCAGATCATTAATGAGGTGGTAGCTTTGAAATATGAACCCAAGCTTCTGGTTCCTGAAATTTGCCAGCTGTTTGTCCGATAAATTTTCGGTTTTCTGATCGCCGATCTTGATCTGCCCTTTTGATGGTGCATCCAGCAGCCCCATTATATTGAGCAAGGTGCTTTTGCCGCAGCCTGAAGGGCCCATAATGGAAAGAAACTCTCCTTTGGCGATATCGAGGCTGATACTACTTAATGCCAGCGTTTCAACCGTGCTGGTGCGGTAAACTTTTTCTATGTTTTGTAATTGTATCATCGTTTTAATTAGTGAATTAGTGAATTAGTGAATTAGTGAATTTGCCTTTATTTTTCTTTTCATATTTTTTCTTTTTTCACCCTCTTTTCGCCTTGGCGAAGAGAGGGTCGGAGAGCGTAGCGAATCCGGGGTGAGTAGATCGCCGCCATGCATTGACGGTAATGTCCGCAGGGTTGACTCACCCGGTCATCGCTACGCTCGACCACCCTCTCTTCCGCAAGCGGTAAAGAGGGTTTGGGATTTTTTTATTTATAAGTTATTTTTTCATTTTTTTCAAAGTCGAACAGAGACAGGTATCTTAGTTGATAATACGCGCTCCAGAAATCTCTAAGGGATTGTACATAATCCCGTTGGGCCTGGTCGTTTTCTGAGAATGCTATGCTCAGGTCGGTTATACTCAGGTCGCCTAAAACATACCTGTCGCGCGCTATTTTATATTTTTCTGAGGCAATGCTGTCTGCTTCGGCAGTTAAGGCCAGTTGTTCCCGCATCACATTAAATAAGGATACCTGTGTAACTATTTGCTGTTTAAAGGTCTGTTTATCCTGCTCCACCGAGTATTCAGTAAGCTGCTGGTTAGCTTCGGCGGTTTTTATTTTGGCTTTTGACCGTCCCCAATCCAATACCGGGATAGAAAATGTCAACTCAAGCAATTGCTGCGTTTGCGGTGACCTAAACACGCCCGGAATACTGGTGGCTGAATTAGTTGTACCCAGGTTCGCGGTTAACGAAGCCGTTAAACCGGTTTGCCCATGCGCTATCGCGACATCCCGTTTTGCTTCGGCAATTCGCCTTATAAATGCTATAGCATCCGAGCGGTTTGCAAAAGCTTCGGCCAAAACCCGGTCGCTTGTTACCGTCATCTGGCTGATGGATTGCGGGGCGACGAGTACAATTTTATCGTTTCCCTCCTGGCCAATATAACTGCGCAGGTTAAGGGTAGCTATTTCAACATCACGCCTCGCTGTGCCTGCCGCTTTTTTGGCGTTCAATTGTTCCAATTGCAGCTGAAGGATCTCGTTTTTCGACACTTTTCCCAATTGGAATTTCAGGTTGGCAATTTTTAAGATCTTTTGGGTATTCGTTAAATTATTTTCGGCGGTTTGCAGGTTTACCTGGGCCAGCAACAGGTCGAAGAAATAGCCGGTTACGGTAATAGAGATCTGCTCCTGCGCTTCTATGAATGCCTGTTTGCTTTCGTTGTACAATAAAGGCTGGATCTTTTTGTCCCATTTAAGGCTGTTATACTGGCCCAGGGGCTGGCTAAACCCGATAGCATAAGGCACGCCGTTATATAAAATACTATTCCGGTCGAAATCATCGAAACGCTGCATCTGGGTCATCCCGTAAATGGTGGCGCCGGTAGCGGTGATGCTCTGGCTAAAATTTAACGTTACTGCCGAATTATCATAGTGAATAGATTGAAAGAGTATCGATCCATCCGGCTGAATAACAGGCGTACTCGTTTTGCTGTAACCGGGCAAATTACCGCTTAATGACAACTGGGGCTGGTAATTTGATTTATAGGTGCGCCACTGCCAGTATTTTGTCTCTTTGGTAGTGGCAGCCTGCTTTGCAGCGATAGAATTACCCTTCGCCATTTCAACCACGTCTGTCAGGCTGAGCCTCAGCGTATCGCTGCCGCTGCAAAAAGCTTTTGAGCTGATAGTAAGTAATAATATGATGGATAGATATTTCATTTTATTTTTTTTTATTACACCGATTGTTAAAATAGATTTCACCGATTGTTCCCTCCTAATCTCTAATCTCCAATTAACTAATCTCTACTCTACTACCACCTCCTTTGAATTCTTAAACTCGCTCATGTCTGACGTGATCACTATGTCGCCGGGTTTTACACCGTCCTTTATTTCGACATTATCGAAATTGGTGAGGCCGATATGTACCGTTCGTTTTTGGGCGATGCCGTTATTGAGCACAAAAATGTCCTGTAGGTTTGATCCTTTAAATGCGGCACCGTTTGACACCATCATTACATGGCTATGGGTGGCTGTAACCAGATAAACATCCACTTTCATATTCGGGCGAAGCACACCGTTATTGCGCTCATCAAGCTGGATATCGAACGTGATGATGCTGTTTTGGATGGATGGTGACACGTTTGCCACATGCCCCTTTAGTTGCGTATCATTGATCAGCACAATTACCGGGATCCCATTATGTACATCGTTTATCGCGTTATCCGAAATGCTCCCCTGCACTTTAAAGCTGCTCAAATCCGCTATCCTCGCCAATGATTCGCCCTCTTTAATGTTCTGACCGATATTTTTGTTTACATAAGTAACCACACCGGCGCGGGTAGCCACAATATTTGCCAGGTCAAGTTTATGCTGAAGAGCTTTAAGATCACTCCTCAAAACGTCCGCAGCAAGTTGAGCTTCCTTGATCTCGATCTGCATGGTCTGCTGCTTGTTTTTGATCTCGTTCTCAATCTGCTTCTTTTCCAGTTGGGCTACTTTTAAGTTCAGTTCCGCCTGTTCAATACCTTCGCGGGTGCCGCCGCCGGCGCTAAAAAGGCGCTTTGCATTTTCCACGGCATCGGTGAGGTCGCTGATATGTAATTGCTTGATATCGTTGTTTGATTTGATGTCGAAAAAGCTTTTGTTCAGATCGAGCTTTAATTTTTCAATTTCGTTTTGTTTGGATTCCAGCTGGAATTTTTGTTTGTCGTAATCGTTTTGAGCGGCTGATTTGTCGAGAGTAAGTATAGACTGACCAGCCTTAACCTTATTGCCTGCATCCATAATTACATTTTTGATGGAGGCGTTTATCGGGCTGGTTAAAATCTCCTCGAACTCGGGCAATACCTCGCCGGTGGCGTTGATGGTATTATCGATATTGCCTACCTTTACGATGGCCGTGGTGATGTCTGACTTCTTTACCGATGATTTAAAGATCACCCTTACCAGCCAAATCGCAGCAACCAATATCGCGACGCTGATGAGAGCAATTGTGACCCCCTTTTTTCTGTTCTGAATTGTAACTTCCTGTGTTATTTCCTTATCCATAGTACCTTGTATAGCATAGTTATATGCAATAGGCGTACCAAAATTAAAGTATTAAAAATCAGCAATTTAACATTTTTTCATTTTTAAAAAATGATCGATATCGGACAAAAAAATCGTAAACGAACAAATGTCAGAATCAGAATTTACAGAATTTCAGAATGAACAGAATGCATTTTTGATTTTGTTAATCCGATGTTTCAACAAATTTAAATTCAACAAATTCTTAAATTCTGCAAATTCTGATTCAGACGATATCAAAGATGTCGCTTAGCGCCCGTTTCGCAGCGTGGTAACCGCACATGCCGTGTACACCACCGCCGGGAGGGGTGGATGAGGAACAAATATAAATACCTCTGGCGGATGTTTTATAGGGCGACCAGCGCAGGGCAGGGCGGGTAAATAACTGTCCTATATCAATTACCCCGCCATTTATATCGCCTCCGATGTAGTTGGGGTTATACTCTTCCATTTGGGCGGCGTTAAAGGTATACCGTGCCAGTATAATTTCCCGGAAGCCAGGTGCAAAACGCTCCACCTGTTTTTCAATCGCGTCGGTCATGTTCGTTTTTGAACCATTGGGCACATGGCAATAGGCCCAGGCGGTATGCTTTCCTTTTGGTGCACGGGTTGGGTCAAATATGGAGGGCTGGGTGAGCAACACGAAAGGTTTTTCGACTGTTTTACCCTCCCAGCATTGTTGTTCGGTTGTTGCAATTTCTTCAAAAGTATTGCCAAGATGGATGGTTCCCGCTTCGCGGCATTCGGGAGCAGTAAAGGGAATCGGCGCATCAAGCGCCCAATCGATCTTAAAAACCCCCATGCCGTACCTATACCGCTCCAACTGCCATTTGTAAATGGATGAGAACCTATGACCTGCAATTTGCAACAATTGTTTCGGCGTAACATCAAACAAAACAACATGAGCTGATGGCAGTTGCTCCATCGAGCTGACGTAAAAATTCGTTTCAATTTTGCCGCCCAACGAAAGAAAATACGATGCCAGTGCGTTTGCTATGCTTATTGAACCACCTTTAGGTATTGGCCAGCCCTTTAAATGCGCCTGGGCCATTAAAACCAGCGCGATAGCGGAAGTAGCTGCATTAGTTAACGGTAGTATGGAATGTGCAGCCATCCCGGCTATCAATCCTCTCGCTTCTACCGTTTTAAAACGCTTTACCAAGTGTGCGGCTGAAGTTAAAGCTGTAAAGCCAAAACGGGCCATCGCCAGCGGATGTTTGGGGTAATGTAAGGGGCCCAAAACATCGGGGGCTATCAACGGCCATTCACTAACTACTGGCTGCATCAACTTTTTATAGGCTTGTTCATCAGCGTCTAACAAACCCGCTGTTTGTTCGATAGCAGTTTTAATGATAGCGGCAGCCCCGTTATCAAACGGATGGGCAGCTGCTGTTGGTGGAAATATGTATTCCAGTCCGTATTTGCCAAGCGGTAAGGTTTCAAAAAAAGGCGATGCCACCGCAAGCGGGTGGATCGCCGAGCAAATATCATGTAAAAATCCGGGCAGGGTGAGTTCGGCAGTGCGAAGCCCGCCACCGATGGTTTCTTTTCCCTCAATCAACAATACAGAAAGGCCCTTTTGCTGCATCAGTATGGCGGCTGCAAGCCCGTTCGGGCCGGAGCCTACCACTATGGCATCAAAATCGCGTTTCTCCAAAACCATTAAAAGTCAGAATAGGCAGTGGGATGAAGGAAGATAATATCTGCTTTTGATACATTATGCTGGTATTGCGGCAATGCCACCAATGTTTTCCATTCAGGATCATTTGAAAAAGTATCCCAATGTTTATCCCTGTCGGCTTTGCTGTTAAAGGTGGTCATGTACATCAGGTTCGGCATGTGGCTGCCTGACAATACTTCTGCATAAAAAACGGCGTTGAAACCTAATCTTTTAAAAAGCGCCACTTCATTTCCATCATTAAACATTTTTACTTTGTTTAAATTAAATGCTTCGGTAGGGCTTTCATAGCTGCGCAGTTCGTAAACGCGATCAACTTTATCAGCAGAAAGATGTGGCACCGCAGGCTTAACCATCTTAGGGAAGGCCCTTAAAACTATTGTTTCCAACCGGGTATAAGGCTCGTCATTGTATGGCGCATTGATGTAATCTTTCCCATCAATAAAGTATTGTGAGTCGGCCGATAATTTATCCATAAGCCCCTCTAATTGTTTCCAGCTGCGAAACGGGATCAAAACATACACCCTTTTACCCGAGGTGTCGCCGGCAACCGGCTTAAATACGCCGACATTCTTTATGCCCAGGCGATGTAGGGCAGGCAAGTAGGCACTCTGAAGATAATTATCAAGCCGGTCTTCCTGCGCCTGGGTTTTCAGGTGGTATATTTTTATCTGGTAATAATATTTTTGCGCCGCATTCGCCTTAAAACTAAAACAAAAAAACATTGCAAAAAACGGGATTAAAAACCTGGAGTTTGTGTTGAAACGGGTCATTATTAAAAATTAAAATTACAGGGTGAAATTAACTTTTTCTGATAATAATAAGTACCGGTTTATAAGGGATTAAGCTGGTTGTAGTATAATTGTTGCAGTATCAGCCACTCAAATTATTTTTTGTTATTTACATGCTTGCCCCAGCGTTCTAAAATGTCCATAATATCGGCAATTTTCATTGGTTTACTTAAATAGTCATCCATTCCTGATTTCATGCAGAGCTCTTTATCCTCGGGCATGGCATTTGCAGTCATAGCGATAATTACGGGTTGATACTCCATGTTTTCGCGTATAAAACGTGTAGCCTCCAACCCGTCCATTTCGGGCATTTGCACGTCCATTAATACCATATCGTATACTTTGGCTGCCATTGCATTGAGTGCATCATGGCCATTTACGGCAATATCCGGTTCATAACCCATTTTTATCAATATCCGCGAAGCAAGCTTTTGATTTACAACATTATCTTCGGCAATTAAAATATTCATCGGATATTGTTTGGCAAAATCTTCAGAAAACTGGGATTTAACCTGTTCAGGTTCCTTAATTACACTTCCGTTTTCTTTTAGTTGGTCAACAATATGTTTGTACAAAACCTGATGCCGTGCGGGCTTGGTCAATATACTGTTAAATAGGTGGGCTTCGTCCCTGCTTTGTTCATTACCCAACGAGCTGAGCAGGATAATCGGCAAATCAGGCTGCCGTTCCCGTATCTTCCTCGCAAGCTGAACACCGTCCATTACTGGCATGTTCATATCGGAAACAACCAGGTCTATCGTTTTATTTAAAGAAAGTATCCTCAATGCCTCATCACCTGACTCAGCCATAATGGGCTTAAATTTCCATTGCATTAATTGTACCTCAAGGATTTCCCTGTTGGTGGCATTATCATCAACAACCAAAATATTTTTACCTCTCAGCCGGTCAAGGTTCGTATAAACATAGTTACGCTGCACATTTTGCCCGGCTTTTGATTTTATGGTGAACGAAAACGTTGTCCCCACGCCTACTTCGCTGACAACGCCTATTTTGCCGCCCATCAGCTTAACTAATTTTTCGCTTATTGCCAAGCCCAAACCCGTACCTCCGTATTTGCGCGTGGTGCTCGAATCAACCTGCGAAAAGGCCTTAAATAACTTATTTAATTTATCCGGCGGTATACCGATCCCCGTATCGCGAATGTCAAATTGCAATACCAGGTCCTGGTTTTCCTGACCGGAAATTTTTACGCTGATAAATACCTCGCCTTTATTTGTAAATTTCATGGCGTTGTTTACCAGATTTATCAGCACCTGCCGCAGCCTAATGGGGTCTCCGCAAATTTGCGAAGGGACATTGGGGTCGATTTGGTACACGAGGTCTATTTTGGATGCTTTTTCCGCAAAAATATCCAATACGCCTTCTACACAGTCCCTCAAATCAAAATCCAGCTCTTCGAGTTCCATACTGCCCGACTCGATTTTTGAGAAGTCAAGCACATCGTTAATTACCCTCAACAGCGCATCGCCGCTGCTTTTAATGGTTTCTGTGTATTCCTGCTGTTCCGTGGTAAGCGGGGTGCTTGACAATAACGCAGCCATACCTATAACGCCATTCATAGGTGTACGGATCTCATGACTCATCATAGCCAGGAAGATACTTTTTGCTTTATTAGCATTCTCGGCCTCTTCGCGTGCTTTTTCGGCAATCTTGCGCGACTCACGCTCATCAATCGTCATTTTTGCAAGGCTTTCAGTCCGCTCTTCCACCAATCTCTCAAGTATCAGTTTTTGATTTTTAATAGCCTCAATACGAATTTTAAATATGGCGTAAATACCTGCAATAACGGCTAACACAACCAATGCTATGAACCACCATGTTAACCAAAACGGCGGAACGATTATTATTTGCAACCCGGGCGAAACGGGCGACCATAAGCCTGAACTATTTTGATATTTTATTTTAAAAGTATAGGCCCCCGGCGGAATATTGGTATACGATGCTGTGTTCCTGCTGCCTACATAGTTCCAGTCTTTATCAAAGGGCTCCAGTATATAAGCATAGTTTTTTTTTGCGGCAGGGGTAAAATCAAGCGCAGCATATTCAAAGGAAACTACGGATTGTTTATAAGATAAGGTGAGTGACCGGGTATCCGAGATATCTTTTTTTAAGGGTGAGGAATCGTTGTCATCTTTCGCTATTTCAACAGGTTTGTTAAATAACTGGAACCCGGTAATAATTAAAGGCGAAAATCCGGCGGGTTTTAATATCCCGCCCGGAGTAAACGAGTTAAAGCCATTTACCCCGCCAAAGTACAAGGTCCCGTTGTGGGCCTTTAAAGCCGAATGCGGCTTAAACTCGTCGCCCTGGACGCCATCTTCGGTTGTAAAATTCTGAAAGGTACGGGTTAACCGGTTATACCTTGACAAACCGCTATTGGTGCTTACCCATAAATTGCCGTCATTATCTTCTTCAATAGCGTATATAATGTCGCTCGGCAAGCCACTTTGTTTGTTGTAAACTGTAAAGTGTTTTGTAACCGGGTCAAATAAATCCAGTCCGGATAGGGTGCACAACCATAAGTTTCCGTTACTGTCTTCAAAAACGTCAGTTACGCTATTGTTGCTGATGCTGTTTCTTTTTTCATTGTGCTGAAAATGTGTAAAAGTACCCGTTTTCCGGTCTAAAAGATCAAGGCCGGCATCGGATGTTCCGATCCATAAATTTCCTTTTCTATCTTCAAAAATTGAATAGATATAATCACTACTGATACTTTTGGGGTCGTTTACATTTAGCGTATAATGTTTAAATGTTTTGGTTTTTTTATCGTAGCTATTTAATCCTGCCCCAAAAGCACTTATCCACATCGTATTATCGCGGGTATGCATTAAATAATAAACGTTGTTCCCGGTTAAACTTTTGGGATTCGCCGGGTCCCTGCTAAAATATTGATATGTATTTTTTGACGGGTTGAATACCGTTATTCCATTGCCCCAGGTGCCCATCCATAGGTCGCCATCAGCATCCTGGTCTAACGTCAGCACATAGTTACCCGAGATGCTTTTATTTGTTGACGAGTGCTTATAATCGGTAAAAATTCCGGTTTGCGGGTTAAACTTATTTAGCCCGCCACCGTCTGTGCCAACCCAAATATTCTTTTCGTTGTCTTCTAAAAAAGCAAGCACAAAATTATTTGACAAACTACCCGGCGAAGAATTATGCCGGTAAAGAGAAAAACTCGCCGAGGATTTTTTAAAAAGATTAATACCTCCGCTAAAAGCCCCCAGCCACATATTGCCCGATCTGTCTTTACATATCGAATAGATGGAGTTGCCATTAATACTGTTATTATCTATTTCGTCATGCAGGTAGTTACGGAATGTATTGGTTTTTTTATTCAAAATAGAAAGACCGCCGTTTTCTGTTCCAACCCACAAATTCCCTTCTTCGTCTTTATTCAGGCTGTAAATAGTATTGCTGGAAAGGCTGCTTGCCGATTTATCATCATGCTTAAAACGTTTGAAAGCACCCTTGTCTTCATCAAATAAGTAAAGCCCGTCATCCTGTGTTCCCACCCATAGCTGGCCTTTCAAATTCTCAATCATGCAAGTCACATTGCTCCCTGAAATAGCTTTAGTAACAGGGTTTTTATATTGAAATTTTACAAATCTTTTATCTTTTTGATTATAAAGACCAAGTCCACCAGTGGCGGTTCCGATCCACAAATTGCGCTGCGAATCTTCAAACACGGTACGTACATTATTATCACTAATGCTTTCCGAATCCTCCCTGGAATACATGTGGTGTTGAAATACCTTTTTTTTGATATCAAAACGATCCAATCCGCCTGTTTGCGTGGCTATCCATAAATTACCCTGATAATCAAATGCTAACCTGTTGATGATATTGCTTGAAATACTGTTTGGGTTGCGATCATCATGCATGAACCTGATAAACCTGCCGGTATTCCTTTCATACATATTCAACCCGCTCTGCGTGGCAATCCATATATTGCCATCTGTGGCTTCAACTATATCAGTAACCAGGTTATTGCTTAAGGAATTATCATTCATTGAATCATAACGGTAGATGATGAATTTATAACCATCATAACGGTTTAACCCATTCCGGCTCCCTATCCACATAAAGCCGCGGCTATCCTGTATAATGCAATTCACATTTACTTGCGATAATCCTTCCGCAGTACCAATATGTTCAAACCTGAGGTTTTGATTTTGGGAATAGCAAGCTCCGGCAATAAAAAAAAGGATGACCGATAACAGGTATTTATGCGTACTCACTTTATGAAATAATGGTTCTAAAGGCCAGATCCAATTAACTACGGATATAATTGGCTATAGCTGTAAAAATAGATTAGATTATGCTAATTTAGAAGTATTTTTTATTTATTAGTTAATAATACAAATAAAAATTCCAAACATTTTAGTGAAAATTAAAAGATGGATGAATTGTTCTAACCATATCGGTAAACTGGCAGAAAGGTTCATGCAAGAGATTTAAAACATAAAAATTTACTCGTATCTTTTCTCAATTTGTGACAGCACAGCGTGTATTTTTTCGTCAAGTTCTTCGCAGGCTTTTTCAAGTTTTAAAAGACATTCCGGGTCAAATTCGTAATCATTGGCTTTAATTAGGGTCTGCTGATAAACAGGTTTTATTTTGAAATAAAGGGAGTTATGGCGAAATTAGGGGAATCAAGTGCAAGGAAAAATGCAAAAAGGTTCCAAAAAGCGTGCATCGCCGCCTCCCTTTGTCAGCCCAGGCCAATTAGTGCTGTCGGGATTCGAGACCCCATTTTCACAAAAGCTTAGTGCATCGAACCGCTGGGTAGTGTTAGCGGGCAAGATACCATGGGATGAGGTATGCAATATTTATACCAAAGCGGTTGGCATAAGCCATACAGGCAGGCCGCCGATAAGTCCACGGATAGTAATCGGTTCGCTCATTATTAAACACATGTGCAACCTTGATGACCGGGAAACAGTTGCCCAGATAGCAGAGAACATGTATATGCAGTATTTTCTGGGTTATTCAAGCTTTAACCCGGAACCGCCTTTTGATGCATCGTTATTTATAGAGTTCCGCTCCCGAATGGGTATGGAACAGATAGGTGCCATTAATGCAAGGATCCACGCGCTGCATCAAGATATGGCAGATAAGACATCCGAAACAAAAACAAAAAAAGACGAAGGAAATGATGGTCCGGGTACAGGGCATCAGCCAGCCGGTACAGTAACAAATGAAGAACAAAGCACGGAGCCGATAACGCATAAAGGGCGTGTTCTGTTTGATGCCACGGCCTGTCCGCAGGATATCGCCTACCCAACCGATTTAGGGCTGCTATCCGAGGCAAGAGAGAAGTCCCAGGAGCTCATCGATGTGATCTATAAAAAGGTTTTACACTCCAAGAAGCCGCGCACTTACAGAAAAGAAGCAAGAAAACAGTTCCTGAAGATCGCCCAAAAGAAGAACAAATCCCGAAAGGAGATACGCAAAGGAGCAGGCAAACAACTCCGTTATCTTGCCAGGAACCTCAAAAGCATTGATAAATTGCTGGATAAATGCCCCATCTTCCCGCTTGATCACCGTGAGCAGAAGTACCTGATGGTTATTCATCTGCTTTATCAGCAACAGAAAAAGATGTTTGATGCACGGGAACATTCTGTAGACGATAGAATTGTAAGTATCCATCAACCCCATGTAAGACCCATTGTACGGGGTAAAACTAATGCCAAAGTAGAATTCGGCGCTAAAGTTCATCTTTCATTGGTGGATGGTTACGCATTTTTAGATGAGATTAGCTGGAATGCCTTTAATGAAGGCAGCCATCTGATAGGATATGTGGAGCAATACCGGCAACGCTTTGGCTATTACCCAAAGGAGGTTTTAGCTGACCAGATTTATTGCAGCAGGGAAAACAGGAAATATCTAAAGGGAAAAGGGATACGGCTGCTGGCCAAACCACTCGGGAGACCATCGGCAGTGGATAAAGAACACGTAAGACCGGGAGAAAGGAACCCGGTTGAAGGTAAATTCGGACAGGCAAAAACAGCTTATGGCTTAGATAATATCAGGGCCCGTCTGAAAAATACCAGTGAATCATGGATTGCCTGCATCTTCCTGGTGCTTAACCTGGTCAAACTGGCCGGGATAGCATCTTTATGTCTATCGTTAAAAAAAATATACGGGAGTTTTTCAGCAATGGCTCAAACTGTCGCAAAACTGAAACAAGTATTCAAAATATGGCTAATACAATTGCTCTATGCCGAAAAATATGAATATTTGGCTATCTGAGTTTTTCAGCAGACCCTAATTACATTTATCAAGCCCATTATTGAGGCAAGCGGCTTCCTTATTTCATGAGCCTGGATAAAAGCAATGTTAGCCAGGGCTTTATTGGCGTTCTCAGCTTTTTTAAATGCCTTTTCAGCCGCTCTGCGGGATTCCCTTTCCTCGATTGTCTTTTTGGCAAGGCTAAGGGTTCGCTCTTCAACCTCCTTTTCCACAATAAGCTTTTGCGACTTTATCAGCTGAATCCGCATCCTGAACCAGCCCAAAACGCTGCCAATCACAAAAATTGAGGCCAAAGCCTCAAACCACCAGGTTAACCAAAATGGTGGGACAATGGTAAGCTGCAATCCTGAAGAAGCTGACGACCATAAGCCGGCAGGGTTTTGGTACTTCATTTTAAAGGTGTAGTTTCCGGGTGGGATATTGGTATATAAGGCCGTGTTGCGGTTACCGACGTAATTCCAGTCTCTATCAAATCCTTCCAATATGTATGCGTAACTCTTTTTGCGTGGTGATGCAAAATCAAGCGCAGTAAACTCCAGGGAAAACACCGACTGCTTATAAGACAAAGAAACAGCTTTGGTATACGAAATATCTTCTTTTAGCGAAGACAACTGGTTGTTGTTTTTTGTTATGGCGATAGGTTTATTAAACAAATCGAACCCCGTTATTATCAACGGCGAAAATCCCCGGGATTTTAATATCTGACCGGGGCTAAACGAATTGAATCCGTTTACACCGCCAAAATATAGGCTGCCATCACTTGCTTTTAAGCCTGAATGGGGCTTAAATTCACCGCCCTGTAACCCATCCTCCGTTGTGTAATTTTTAAAATCATTTGTTAACGGGTCGTATTCGGATATCCCGTTATTGGTACTGATCCATAGGTTTTTATTATTATCCTCTTTAACTGAATAAACGATATCGCCGGGCAGACCATCTTTTTTGCCAAAAACTTTAAACCGCCGGGTTTTGGGGTTAAAAAGGTTCAGGCCATCAAATGTGCTTAGCCATAAATCACCATTATGGTCTTCAAAAATATCCTGCACTGTATTGTCGCTGATGCTGTTACCATTGTCGTGATGCAGAAATCGCGTGAATTTGCCGGTATTTCTATCTAAAAGATCAAGCCCGCCTCCAGTGGTTCCGACCCACAGATTTTTCCTCCTGTCTTCCATGATGCAAAATACCATATCGCTGCTTAAACTCTGCGGATCATTGGCATCAAATTTATACTGCTTAAACGTGTTCGTTTCTTTATCGTACATGTCCATCCCGGCAAAAAATGTACTGATCCAGGTTTTTTTGTCACTGGTAAACGTAATTGCGTAAATATTATTTCCGCTCAAACTATTAGGATTGGCCGGATCATGTTTAAGATAGCTAAACCTGTGGGTTTTAGCATTCAGAATGCTGATGCCATCAGCCCAGGTACCCATCCATAAATTCCCGGCATCATCATGGTTAACAACTACAACATAGTTGCCCGAAATACTATTTTTGTTAACTGAGTCTTTTTTAAAATGAGTGAAAGTACCGCTATTAGGATTAAATTTATCTACCCCACCCCCATCGGTACCTATCCAGATATTATGTGACGCATCTTCACAAAAGCCGAGTACAAAATTATTTGACAAGCTGTTTGGCGAAGAATTATGCGCATAATAGTTAAAGCTTTTGTTAGTTCCCTTGAAAAGATTGATGCCCCCGCTGAAAGCACCTAACCACATGTTGCCTAACCTGTCGCCGTATATTGTATAAATAGAATTGTCGCTTAAGCTGTAACGGTCGAAATCATCATGCCGGTAATTGCTAAATTGCCCTGTTTGCTCATCAAGAATACTTAAACCGGCATTTTCAACGCCAACCCATAAGTTACCATCATCATCTTCATTTAAACTTAGTATATTGTTACCAACGATACTGTGAGCGTTTTTATCATCGTGTTTATAGTGCTTAAATTTCCGGGTTAAAGGATCAAATAAATTAAGGCCGGCCCCTCTCGTGCCGGCCCAGATATGATGTTTTTTATCTTCAAAAATACACGTAACATCGTTTGCGGATATCGTGCCCTGATCTGATTGGAAATGTTTAAACGTTGAAAATGTATTCGCTTTTTTATTAAAATACTCCAATCCTGCTGATAACGTCCCGATCCACAGGTTATCCCCGGAATCCTCAAATATTGTCCGCACATTATTATCGCCAATGCTGTTTGCGCCGGGGTTAGTGTGCATGTAATGTGTAAACTTATTTTTTTTGATATCGAAAAAGTCTAAACCGCCGCCCTCAGTTCCTATCCATAAATTATCATTGCTGTCAAATACCAGTTTGTTGGTATTGTTACTTGAAATACTATTTTGATTGTTACTATTATGCAAATACCTCGTAAATAGGTTCAATTTTATATCGTACTTATTTATCCCATTAAGGGTAGCCATCCATAAATTGCCTTCTTTATCTTTTGCAATATCCTGAATAAAATTGCTGCTAATTGTATTTTTATCAGCCGGATCATAGCGGTAAGTAGTGAATTTATAGCCGTCATACTTGTTTAAGCCATCCCTGGTTCCAATCCACATAAAGCCCTGGTTATCCTGTATAATACAGTTAACAGTTATTTGCGACAGGCCTTCTGCGGTCCCGATATGTTCAAACTTCAGGTTTTGATTTTGGGAAAAGCATGCTACCGAAATAAATAGAAGAATTGTTGTTGTAAAATATTTACAAATTTTCACGCGACAAAAATGGGGAGCCAATAAATAAATCCAGCAGCTATCAAATGCTGTCATAAAATATTATGATAATATAAAATTATGTATAATAAAGTGATTTATATTTTTTTTTAATACTCCCGCTTAAAAATCAATTATAAATGCACCGGCTTGTATAATGACGAGATTAATTTTTGGAAAAGCCTATTCGCCCTGCCCCCTACAGCATTCATTGCAATGCAAAACATAGTTTATTTCACCCATTTATCTTCCAGCATTTTCATAAAATATCCTCCAACCACACTGCGGGCCTGGAAACCCACCATTTTACCATCGGTTGTTTCGTGCCAGTCGCTTAAGGGCACACGGGTTGGGCTTTCGGTTGCGTATTTATAAACAGGATCGATTAGGGCTTTAAAATCTTTGGGATTATCGGCAAGCGCGGCACTCCATAAGATCCAGTCGGATTTGGTATAGGTTTTACGGCTATCCAACGGCAGGCCGAAAGTATTTTGTTTGGTGAGATAATAGTTGATCTCTGTTTTATAAACGGCCGGCGGAAACAATTTAAGGCCTAAAACTTTATCCCAAACCAGGTTATATTTCTGGCTCCAGCTATCCTTGCTTCCAAAAACCAGGCTATAATGATCGCCTGCCTGCGCAAGGGTTTGCCATTTACCAGCCGCTGCCAGGGCAAAATTCCTGTAATTTTTTGCTGCAGCCCTTTTGCCCAGTTTATTGGCCATGTCTGCATAAGCACCAAGCGCAACAATAGCCTTTACTGATAAGTTGGCATTGCGGGCCAGGTGGCCGGCAAAATCATCTGTACATAACTGGTTACCTGGGTCAACGCCATTTATGCTTAAATATGCAGCCCATTTTGTTAATGTTTTCCAATGCTTTTTGGCATAGTTAGCATTTCCTTCGGCTTTTACAATCGCCGCGGTAAGGATGATCATATTGCCCGATTCTTCAACCGGCATATTTTCGCCGTAAGTCTGGCCGTTTGCCAGCGGGTACGTTCCTAAATCATGTGCGGCAAAATTATGAGGCCAGGCGCTGCTTTCACAATATTGGAAAATACCATTCAGCATCCCTTCCAGCAAATGCGGGTTATAAATGAGGTACAAGGGCGCCGAAGGATAGGTAACATCTACTGTATTAATAGAACCATTGCTAAAGTTTTCTTTGGATAAAAAAAGGATCTCCCCTTTCGGGCTTTTTAAAAGCTGGTGGGCTGCAATACTTTGCCTGTAAGCCAATACACACAAATCAGCATAATGTTTGCCACCTGCTTTGAGGGCATCAGCAAACATACTTTTATTAAAGCTGTCGCACTTTTTTATCACGGATGGATAATCAATTGCTGCACGGTTTAATTCTTTTTCGATGGTTTCTTTACCATCGGCATTCCACCACGATTTTAAATTCTGCCCAAAATATTGAACCGAATAGCGGTCATCGTATCCCACCTCAACAAATTTTTCAACCGGCGCTGTACCTACGCTGCCAAAGCTCCATACCGTATTCAGGGATAGCTGTTTGCCTTTACCGGTGGCAGAAGTGTATTTTTTTGACAGGAATGAGCCCAGGGCGCCTTCCTCCGGAGTTATATATTGAACTGCATTTTTTGAATTGGGTACCGCCACATACATATAACCCCAATCAATCCTCAGGTCGTCGCCTTTTTTCTTTAAAACAGGCTGACTTGTGGTTCCGGCTTTTAAAACAGACAATCCCGATGCAATATATTTCTTTGCTGAGACTTCCTGTGAAGGCGTGTTAACAGCGATATCGGTTGAAGCGCCGAGGAACACTTTCACATCATGGCTGCGCCCGTCATTGGCTTTTAATTTATAACTGATGTAAGAAACCGGCCTCGAAAAAACATCCAGGTCATTCATCAGCAAGGGCGAAGTGAAGGTAACTTCAAGGTCAATCCCCACACATTTAAAATCATAAATGGTTTGGGTGGCATTTACCACAACACTTTTTTGTTTGGCCAATAATATATCGCTGGCCATGGGTTTTAGTTCGTCCACCAGCCCGGCATCCAGGTAGGCTCCGCCTGCAGTATTGGCACAATGGATGGCCAGTACATTTTCGCCCTGCTTTAATTTATTTTTAATTTTTTCTTTCAGCGGGATCATTTTAAAATCGCTCGTCCAGCCTGTGGTGTTGTATATTTTCTCACCGTTTAAATAAACTTCAACATTGTCATCATGATAAAGCTTTAAAATCAACTTATTGATATCGGTATTATAAAAATTAAATTTGCGCCGTACCCAAATATCCTTGCTTGTCCATAAGGTTTGCGCTTGTCGCTTGTCATCTGTAAAAGGGGCAGTTCCTGTCTTCCATTTGCTGTCGTCGTAGGTAACTCCGGTCCAATCGCCTGAAGGTTCTGTTTCCATGTATGAACCCTGCCATTGCGTTTCATCAGCGGCGGGTATCAATGTTTTGTAGTACAGAGGTTCCCTGCCCATAAACCGGTAAGTAGCGCCATCCACTTTTATCAACCCGATCAGCGATTGGTTTTTGCCTGTCCAATGTTTGGTTGAAGCCGCGTTCAGTGTATCTGAAAATGACCAGATACTGAAGTAAGGGTTATGATTGATTAGCGGATAAGCAGGCGCTTTGGTAGCCTGGGCATTTAATTGAGCAGCAAACAGGATGAATGCGGCCAGTAACAGCGATGTTTTTTTCATAGATGGAACAGTTCATGGTTCATGGTTGATAGTTCATAGTTAGCTTCAACGTTGAGCTTAAACTATGAACTATCAATAACGAACAAGTTTATAATGAAGTTCATTCAAAATAGTTCATGGTTTTTAACCGTGTTTCAACAAAATTGTTTTGGCACTATGAACCATTAACCATCAACTATGAACCAAATTATAACTCCCTTACCCAAATGTTACGGTAGCTAAGCGGGATGCTTTTATCGCCGTGGGCCTGTAATTTGATAGGAGCCGCGCCGTGAGCTTTGTACTCGGGCTTACCAATGTATAAAGTTGGACCCCATAATTCGAAATTATTTTCAACCAATACACCGTTAAACAATACGGTTACGCGTGCTTTTGTTTTAACAGTACCATTTGTATTAAAGGTGGGGGCGGTCCAGATCACGTCGTAGGTTTGCCATTCGCCGTTTGGCCTTCCGGGGTTGGCCAATGGGATAGCCTGTTTGTAAATACTGCCCGCCATGCCATTTACATAGGTTTTATTGTTGTAGGGATCCAAAACCTGCAGTTCATACCCTGCGTCGCCTTTGCCTATCGAGGCTAAAAACACACCGCTGTTGCCACGGCCCTGCCCGGTACCTTCAAGGCCCACAGGTTCGCGCCATTCAATATGGAGCTGGTAATTGGTAAAGGCTTTTTTGGTTTCAATATTGCCGTAATTTTTGTTTACGGTAAGGACGCCGTCTTTCACATCCCATTTAGCTGGCGAGCCATCATTGTTTTGCACCCATTGGTCAAGGTTGGTGCCATCAAATAAAATGATCGCATCCGATGGCGCATCACCGGGCCTGGCGGCCGGGGTCACCACTTTGGGAACCGGTTCCCAAACTTCGGTATCTTCAGGTTTTGCCTGTTGCGCATTTGCCATAAAAGAAGTGCCTGCCAACAATGCGGCGAGTAATACTGGATATTTCATATTTTAGTTTATTAGTTCATTGGTTCATTAGTTCATTGGTGGTATTGTCATTAGGTCAATTGGTCATTAAGTCATTGTTTGATTTTAAAGGGCAAGCACAAAAACTTAATCAACTCAATCTAACCCAATCAACTTAATCAACCAATTATACTCCTAACACATTCTTCACATAAGCTGCGCTCTTGGTGATGCTTACAATTGGGTCGATGTTGGTATAGTTTTCCTGTTCAACAATAAAGTGTTGCAAACCGGCAAGCTTCTTATAGCTCAGGATCTTTTTAAAATCAATGGCGCCGTTGCCGATCTCCGTATTCAGGTTATGATTGGTTTTATCCATATCCTTTAAATGGCAAAGCGCGAACCGACCGGGATGTTGTTGAAACAACTTTATCGGGTCCTGCCCGGCGCGAACCACCCAATAGATATCCATTTCCATGTGTACCAGTGCGGGGTCTGTTTCCTTTAAAACCACATCATAAAATGTAGTTCCGTCAACCGGTTTCCATTCAAAGTTATGGTTATGATAGCCAAGCTTTAAACCCGACTTCTTGCATATTTCAGCTGCCTTGTTCATTTTTTCGGCAACTTGTTTAAACTGATCTGCGCTTTTCAGCACTTCGCCGTTTATGGATGGGATGATCACGTAGCTCATCCCGGTAATGTTGGCCGCTTCGATATAAGTTTGCAGATCATCTGTTTTGCCTTCCACAAAATACTGGTCCATCCCGAAATGTGCACTTGCGGTTGTAAGGCCGTTCTGTTTCAGCAGGTTGCTGAACGCTTTGGCGTCGAGCCCCCAAAAACCGTCTTTCTTTGAATAGCCAAAAGGCTCCACTTCTTTATAACCGGCCCCGGCAACTTTAGCGATGTATCCTTTTACATCTTTGGGTAACTGGTCGCGCAGGCTATAAAGCTGCAAGCCGGCAACATGCCCTGCCTTAGCCGAAAGTAATTTCGGCGCTATCATCGCGGCTGCGGTTATTACGCCGGCCTGGGTAAGGAATTTTCTTCTTGATGTTTGGTTCATTAGATCATTGGTCTATTAGTTCATTGGTAGGAACGTCATTCGCTTCGCGTCATTGGGTCATTAAGTCATTGATGGTTAACTTTTAACTTTTCAACATTACAACCTTCCAACATTACAACGCTTAAACATCACAAATATGTATCGCTGCCCTGAGGGAAGCGACCTTATCGGCCTGTTTTGGCACAAACTCCTGGCCTACATAACCTTTGTAGCCTGTGGCCACTATGGCGCGCATTACGGCGGGATAATACAGTTCCTGGGTATCGTCAATTTCGTGTCTGCCGGGGATGCCGCCGGTATGGAAATGGGCGATGTATTGGTGGTAATCTGTTATGTTTCGGATAATGTCGCCTTCCATAATCTGCATATGATAAATATCAAAAAGCAGCTTAAAGTTTTCAGAACCTATTCTTTTCGCCAGTTCAACACCCCATTCCACGCTATTGCACTGGTAGTCCTTGTGATCGATCTTGCTGTTCAGCAGCTCCATACAAAGCACTACATTGTGTTTTTCGGCTAAAGCTACCAGGGGTTTCAATCCTTCAACGCAGTTATTCCAGCCGGTTTCATTGTTTTTACCCCTGCGGCTTCCGCTAAAGCAAATGAGGTTTTTGTAACCGTTCTTCTCCACCAGGGGAATCATTTCCGTATAATTCTTCTGGAGGGTGGCATGAAACTGCTTATCGCCAAAAGCGTCCGTCAGGTTGATCTCGGCGCCATTGCACATGGAAGAATACAATCCATGTTTTTGTAGTATAGGCCAATCCTTAGGTCCGCACAGATCGACCCCTGTAATACCAATTTCCCTGGATACTTCGCAAAGCTGATCGAGTGTTAACTCGCTGTAGCACCAGGGTGAAACGGAATGGTTGATATTGCCTTTTAGTTTGTCCGACAATTTTTCTTTGTTTTCTTCTTTTTTGAAAGAGCTTAACATGCCTGATGCTGTAATTGCCGCTGTTCCGGCAACGATGTTGCGGATAGCCGACCTTCTGTTTTGATTAAATGCCATGGTGCAGGTTATATTTGTACTTCCGGAGATGGTTCTTCAATATCCAGGCCGGGTTGGGTTTGTATTTGATTGGTATCTTTAAAAAACAACAGGAACAACACTAACACCGCCGCGGCAATTCCGCCCGGTATCAACCAGATGGTTTGCCAGTTATGGCTTGTTGGCGAAGTTTGCCAGTGATCCACTATCGGCCCGGATATGGTGAAACCGATAAACATACCCACCCCATAGGTTGCCAGGGTAATAAATCCCTGCGCGGCGCTTTTAAATCTTTCGCCGGCGAGGTTATCAGTATAAATTTGACCGGTAACAAAGAAGAAATCATAGCAAACACCGTGTATGATGATCCCTGCCAACAGCATCCAGTATTCATTACCCGCATTTCCATAAGCAAAAAACACGTATCGTAAAGCCCATGCCAACATGCCCATGGCCAGCATCTTTTTAACGCCAAGCCTCACAAAGAAGAAAGGCATCGCTACCATAAATACAAATTCAGACACCTGGCCAAGCGATTGTACCCCTGCGGCACGTTTCATGCCAACCTCATTCAGGAACGGGTTGGTGAAGTTATAATAAAACGCCAGCGGAATACAGATAGCGACCGAAGCCAGGAAAAACACGAGGTATGATCTGTTTTTTAGTAAGCCTATGGAATCCAGTCCGATAATATCGCTGATGGAAGTTTTCAGACCTTTTTTTACTGGTGGGGTGTCTGGCAAAGTAAAGCTCAAAATACCAAGTATTGCTGATGCAATAGCAGCCATTTTAAAGGTTAAAACCAGGGTACCGCTTTGTTCCCAGCCTAACCAGCCGATAATTAAGCCGGCGATGATCCAGCCAGCCGTTCCAAACACGCGAATCCGGGGAAACTCTTTACTGGGGTCAGTCATTTGTTTAAATGAAACCGAATTCACCAGGGCCAAAGTAGGCATGTAAATAATCATATACGCCAATATACCGGGATAAAAAGTATCAAATGATGGCACAGTGGTTTCATAATACAGCAGCATGGCCCCTATAATATGCAGGATTCCCAATATTTTTTGAGCCGAAAAATATTTGTCGGCGATGAGGCCAATCACAAATGGCGCGATGATCGCTCCTAAAGCCTGTGTAGCATAAGCGGTAGCGTTTTGGGTGCCCGTGGCGCTTAGCGTTTTGGTCAGATACGTCCCCATGGTAACAAACCATGCCCCCCAGATAAAAAACTCCAGGAACATCATTGTCGATAATTTAATCCGGATGGCTGCTGTCATGGCTTATAGCTTGTTGAATACCTTATTTTTTTAGTGTTAAAATGTATTTTACGATAGTTTTGGCATCGCCTATTGAAAGCGCAGCATGAGGGGTCATCGCTACCTCGCCCCAGTTACCTTTTCCGCCTTTGATGATCTTATTGGCTAAAGTATCAATAACCGCATCAGATGCAGTATATTTTTTGGCAACATCAGCGTAAGCAGGGCCGATAACCTTTGTGTCTACCTTATGGCAGGTTAAACAATCATTTTTTGCGATCAGCTTACCGCCGGCCTGGGTAGTATCTATTGCCCTGGATGTGGTTGCTGCCATTGCACTGGTATCAGTGGCTGGCGCAGTGGCTGAACTGTCAGAATTTCCTGATTTTGAACCGCCGCCGCATGCGCTGAACACCGCCGCTATAAGTAACATTCCGAATACTTTTTTCATTTTGATGATTTGTAGTTTGATATTTTATTATTTGATATGTTAATTTTTTAAAATTACAATTTTAAACTTTTATTGCCCTATGCTGCCGCAGTTTTTAATGTAGCATTTTTGTTTCTGAAGCGCATGTAGATCACAAGCCCTGTAAAGGCGACAATTAATACAAGCGGTATAACTAACGTAGTTTGTAGTATCTGTTGACCCGCAGTGCTATTATCACCGTGTGCGGCAGCAACAATGTTATCATAACGCTTACCCATAAATATGGTGTAAATGGCTGTTGAAAGCATGCCTGCGCCGCCCATCAGGTTTAAGCCGATTGCCCCTGTTTTTGGAAGATTAGTATTGACAAAACCGAGCATGGTTGGCCAAAAGAAGCAAACGCCCATTCCGAATATTATAGCGGCAAAGAAAATTGCGTTTGTTGTTAAAACCGTAAATAAAAATAAGCCGGTAGCTGCTAGTATTGTAGATATCAATAACAATACCTGTGGTGAAAAAAGTTTGAGAACGGGCTTCGCTAATCCTCTTCCGAGCGCCATTACGCCGGTTTCTAAGGTCAGCAACAGTATTGCGTTATCGTTGATCTTTTTCAACAAAACGTCAATCCATTGACCGGTAAATAATTCTGTTATGCCTGTACCAATCATACACACGATCATGAAAAGAAACAGGGGATTTAACAGGGATTTGTACATTTCGCCGGTTGACACGCCTGAAGCAACGCGCTCCGTAACCGGGAAGTCTAGTTTAGAGAACAAGTAGCCATAAACCGCAGTAGGTATTAACATTAAGCCGACCTTTACCTGCAGACTTGTATGCAGGGCCCAATTTAAGTGCATGGCGTCTATTGCAAATACCAATAACGTACCAATTACTATCCCAAGTGGGAACCATAAATGAAAATGACTAAGTTTTGTGGTTTTGCTATCCGAGTATAATGTAGTGACCAGGGGGTTACACGCGGCTTCAACTGTTCCGTTCGCCATTCCAATAAACAAAGTTGAAATGTATAACGTCCAAAAGCCTGTCGCGAATATTGTTAACAATATCCCTATTAAATGAAAAATAAAGGCGATTACCAGCAAACGCTTCATGCCGATAACATCCACCAGAAAGCCCCCGATTACCACGGCGATAGGAAAGCCATAAAATGCGGTGGATGCAATTAAGGCTAGTTGCCCCTTATCAAGATTAAAAACAGAACCAAAATCGTTAAGGGTGCCTGCCCGAATCCCAAACGATAATGATGTTACCAGCAGGGAAAGGCAACTTGCCCTGAATAACGCTGTACGGTTAATTTGCATTGTTCAAATAATTTTAGGTTTAATAGTTTAATTATTGGTTCTTTTTCATGCGGGTATTTCAGTCAATACCCAAAGTTTTGCGGTTAAACGCATCATCCGACCCTGAGGCCGCAAAGTCATCAAAAGCCTTCTCAGTAACCCTGATGATATGATCTTTAATAAACACTGCGCCTTCCCTTGCGCCGTCTTCAGGGTGTTTAAGGGCGCACTCCCATTCCAGCACGGCCCATCCTGTGTAATTATATTGTGTAAGTTTACTAAATATTCCTTTAAAATCAACCTGCCCGTCGCCTAATGAACGGAAACGGCCCGCCCTGTCGATCCAATTCTGGTAGCCGCCGTAAACGCCTTGCTTTCCGGTTGGGTTAAACTCTGCATCCTTTACGTGGAACATTTTTATCCTTTCGTGGTACAGGTCGATATATTCCAGATAATTGAGGCATTGCAGCACAAAATGCGAGGGATCATAAAGCAAACAGGCACGTTTATGGTGGTTTACTTTATCCAAAAACATCTCATAAGTGATACCGTCATGCAAATCTTCGCCGGGATGAATCTCATAGCAAAGGTCGATGCCGCAATCTTCATAAACATCCAATATCGGTTTCCAGCGTTTGGCCAATTCGTCAAAAGCAGTTTCCACAATGCCGGCCGGCCGTTGCGGCCATGGGTAAACCATCGGCCATAATAATGCCCCGCTAAATGTTACTGACGCATTTAAACCTAAATTCTGAGATGCTTTTGCCGCATATTTTAATTCCTGCACGGCCCATTCCTGCCTTGCTTTGGGGTTGTTACGCAATTGCTCGGGTGCAAAGCCATCAAAAAGCTGATCGTAAACCGGGTTTACGGCAACCAGCTGGCCCTGCAGGTGGGTGGAAAGCTCGGTAATTTCCAAACCATAGGAGTTGATTTCGCCTTTAAGCTCCTCCGCATAAGTTTTACTCTCGGCCGCTTTTTTCAGGTCGATAAAACGGGGATCGAGCGTGGGTAACTGCAGCCCTTTATAGCCCAGGCGTTTCGCCCATTTGCAAATTCCTTCAAGGCTGTTAAACGGGGCCTCATCCCCTATAAATTGCGCTATAAATAGTGCCGGTCCTTTTATTGTGGTCATTAGTTTACTGGTTCATTAGTTCATTGGTTATTTTTTGTCTGAACTCGAATTTAACGAATTTAGGAATTTATAGAATTTTGATTTTCCCTGAATTCTGTTAATTCGGTAATTCTAAAAATTCCGGTTCAGACAATTAGTTAGCCGCACATCAAATCACATAATCTGTCCACTTTTCATTGCTGAGGTTCGAGGCTACTACATTTTCAATAAATGCCATGCCCCTTATGCCGTCTTCCACACCGGGAAAATCAAGCCATTCAGGTTTTGGCTCTTCGTTATTTAACCGGGCGCTTAATGATAACGCGAAGTTGCGGTAAAGGTTACCAAATGCTTCCAAATAGCCTTCGGGGTGACCACCAGGTGTGCGGGTGTTGTGCACCGCGTAAATGGATTCACGGTCGCCGTAATTGCCGCCCGCTCTTAGCGTTTGCGCTGGTTTATCCAGCCATTTTAACGTAAGGGTGTTTGGTTCCTGTTGTGCCCATTCCAGTCCGCCATTTTCACCATAAACACGGATTTTAAGTGCGTTTTCTTCGCCGGCGGTAATTTGCGACGCCATGAGGGTACCGGTTGCGTTGTTTTCAAAGCGGAGCAGGATCGCGCCGTCATCATCCAGCATGCGGCCTTCAACAACAACATTTAATGAGGCGCAAAGCTGGGTGATCTTTAAGCCAGAAATATATTCGGCCAGGTGCGCGGCATGGGTACCTATATCGCCCATGCAACCGCTTTTACCCGATTTCTTAGGGTCAGTTCTCCAGGCGGCCTGTGCGTTGCCTTCACGTTCGGATAATTTGCTGAGCCATCCCTGGCAATATTCCACATAGATCTTCCTGATCTTACCAAAGGCACCGCTTTTCACCAGTTCACGGGCTTCTTTAACCAACGGATAACCCGAATAAGTATGGGTGAGCAAAAGCATCAGGCCAGTTTCTTCCTGCTTGGCCCGCAGTTGTTTAGCTTCATCAAGGGTAAAAGCAATAGGTTTTTCGATCACCACATGAAATCCATGATCCATAGCCAGCATTGCCGGGGCAAAATGCGCGAAATTCGGCGTTACGATGGTTACAAAATCCATGCGTTTATCTTCAGGCAGTTTGCTTTCTGCCAGGATCATTTCCTCGAAATTGGTATAGGTGCGATCTTCCGGTAAAAAAAGAATTTTCCCGCTTTCGATGGCTATTTCCTTGTTTATACTAAGCGCGCCGCAAACAAGTTCAATCTTGCCGTCCATATTGGCGGCAATACGGTGAATAGCGCCTATAAAGGCGTCTTTTCCCCCGCCAATCATCCCCATGCGGAGTTTTCTGTGAGACATATTAGTTAGTGAATTAGTGAGTTGTTGATTTAGTGAATTAGTTAATTGAGTTAGCGAATTAGTGAGTTAGCGAATAATTCAATAGCGCAAATTAAAAAATTATTAATTACCAAAACTACAAAATCACTGATTCAATAATTCACTAACTCACTAATTCAACAATTATGCATCTGCCCAGGCCTTGTCACCTTTTTTATAGGGTACGCAGCCATCAAAATGACCGGGAGTTTCGACATACCGCAGCGCTTTTGTAGCGCCAACCTGCGAAGTAAAAAATCCGAGCAGGGTTATTTCCTTCATCATTTTAAAATAATGGTTTGGCAGATCGGGTTCAACATAGCTAATATCGCCTTTATGTTTTGCTTCTTCGGGTGCTAATTTCTTATAAAGTTGCTTATAGTATTCTTTTTGCTCGGCGTCAGCAGCAATCAATAGTTCTGTACGCTGTGCCGGAGTGATATCCATAAACTTAGCATTGTATTTTTTCTGGCTGGCATCGTTCAATTTGGAGATTCCCCCGATAAAGGTTTTTTGATCAGCCGGTGTATAGCAATCACGAACCATCACCGCCATAAATTGCCCTACCTGTGCTGCTTTGGCACCCGGCGAGCCGGCTGTGGTTGGTAAAATAGTTTCGGCAACTTCATTTAAAAAGTCGGCATTTTCCTGCTTAAACAGGTCCTCAACATTTGAAGCACCGTTGGGCCTGCAGCCCGACAGGAAAAACTCGGCGCCGATTACTGCGCCGCCCATTAGCAGGGCCACCCTGCCGATTGCATCTCTTCTATTCATAATTATTGAATTTTGAATTATTGAATTATTGATTTTAGGTGGACTATGGAACGTATCATATTCAACAATTCACCCTTCAATAATTCAATAATTTATTTAGGTTGCCCAGGCTTTGTCGCCCTTTTTGTAAGGTAAATTTCCGTCATAATGACCCGGCACCGCAATGTAGCGCAAAGCTTTTGTAGCACCGATCTCCGATGTAAAATAACCTAACAAGGTTAGTTCCTTCATCATCCTGAAATAGTGTTTCGGCAATTCTGCCGGAACATAGGCCGGATTATCTTTATGCTGTGCTTTATCAGCAGCCATGTCTTTGTCACGCTTGGTGGTAAAGTCTTTTTGTTCTTTATCAAGATCAACCAGTAAATCGGTACGCTGTTGCGGCGTTAGGTCGACAAACTTGCTGCCCGATTTTTTATTGGCGGCGCCGTTGAGTTTGGCTATGCCCTCCATAAATGTTTTTTGATCGTCCGGAGTATAACAATCCCTTACCATAACGCCCATAAACTGGCCAACTTGTGCTGCTTTAGCACCCGGCGAACCGGCTGTGGTAGGCAATATGGTATCGGCTACTTCGTTTAAAAAAGCAACATTATCCTGCGTGAACAGGTCGGATACATTTGATGCACCACCCGGTTTACATCCCGACAGGAAAAATTCGGCGCCTATTACCGCGCCACCCATAATCAGGGCTACCCTTCCTATTGCGTCTCTTCTATTCATTTTAATTAGTGAATTATTGAATTATTGATTTGTTTTAATTTTTGAATTACCGAGTTATTGAATTATTGATTGATAATTGGTCTTTAAATATATATTCAAAAAATCAATAAATCAACAATTCAGCATTATATTGTCCAGCCTTCCCTGTATGTACGTTTAACATATTGGTTAACGGCATCAAAATTGGTGATCTTCATATTGTCATTATCCCATTCCATTTTAATGTGGCCGCCCTTAAGATCATGGCCCCTTACCGCAAGGTTCGCCATTAGTAAAGCTTCAGTCAGCGGCCCGGCAACATCAAACGATGAACTTAACTCTGTTTTACCGTAACCAGCAATACAGCCTTCAACCCATTGCCCGTAGTGCCCGTCCGATTGACCGGGAACGCGGGCATACCTTTGTTTCACATGGGTTTCTTTGGTAAGCGATGTTGGCAATAATTGCGGATTGAATCCGTAGGTACTGGCCATCATTTTACCTTTTGTACCAATAAATAAGGTACCGTTTCCATCGTCTCCAAATTCTTCATTAGCTCCCAGTTCTTCAGGGCGTTCAGGCTGTATACCGCCATCCATCCAGTGCAGGGTAACGTCACCATGGGTTTTTTCGGTTTTGGGGAAAGTAAGTGTGATATGACTTGACGGCGGGCAGCTATCCGGGAAATGTCCCTGGCGGAACTCCCCTACATAAACTGAACCTACACTTGCCTGCACATCTTTAGCATATTGCAGCCCAAGCGCGCGGAACGGTGCCTCTAACAAGTGGCAACCCATGTCGCCGAGTGCGCCGGTTCCGTAATCCCACCAACCGCGCCAGTTAAACGGCACCAGGTTATCTACAAAATCCTTTTTGGGGGCGGTACCCAACCATAGGTCCCAATCCAATGTTGCCGGGATATCCGCCTTTTTGGTTGGCCATGGAATACCCTGTGGCCAAACGGGACGGTTTGTCCAGCAATAAACGGTATGAACATGCCCTATTTTACCGGCGTCGTACCATTCAGCCAATTGGCGGGTACCATCGTTAGAGGCGCCCTGGTTACCCATTTGAGTTACCACTTTATATTTTTTTGCCGCCTCGGTTAATAAACGCGCTTCAGCAATATCATGGGTTAATGGTTTTTGCACATAAACGTGCTTGCCCAACTGCATGGCGTGGTAAGCTACGATGGCATGTGTATGATCCGGTGTTGAAACCGATACCGCATCAAAGTTCTTTGATTCTTTATCAAATAATTCGCGCCAGTCTTTATAATATTTGGCCTTGGGAAATCTTTTAACAGATGTTGCGGCCCTGGCATCATCAACATCGCACAGAAAGGCAATATTGGCTTTCCCGCTTTTATCAAAATTGAAAATATCACTTTCGCCTTTGCCGCCTACACCTACGCTGGCAATGGTCAGCCGGTCGCTTGGCGCGGTATAACCTTTGCCGCCCAGCACAAAGCGCGGAACGATCATGAAACCGGCCGCAGCTACGGCGCTGGTTTTAATAAACTCCCGTCTGCCGGGATTGGTTGCTTTATCAGACTTTTCTTCAGCCATTGGATTAAAATTTCAAAACTGGTTAGATATTATTTATTAGCCCTTTTCATCTTTCCTTTGCCATTAGCGAAGGAAATTAAATCTTTTTTTTTGCAATCTGTCAACAGCACACTGCCAACGTTTTAAATATTCCCCTTCTTCAGCTCTTCCACAGCATGATTTGCAGCACGTGCGGTAAGCGCCATATAGGTAAGTGAAGGGTTCTGGCATGCAGCTGATGTCATACAGGAGCCGTCAGTTACAAACACATTTTTCGCATCCCAAACCTGGTTCCATTCATTTAACACCGAAGTTTTTGGATCGCGGCCCATGCGCGCAGTACCCATTTCGTGAATGCCGCGGCCTAATACGCCGTCGCTTGTAAAGGTATGCACGTTTTTAACGCCACAGGCCTCCAGCATTTCTTTGGCATCATTGGCCATATCGATACGCATCTTTTTCTCGTTATCCCTTACTATCGCGTCAATAGCCACCACGGGCAGTCCCCATTTGTCTTTTTTGGTTTTATCAAGGGTAACTTTGTTGTCATGGTACGGCAAAGTTTCGCCGAAGCCGCCCAGGCCGATAGACCAGGCACCCGGTTCGGTTAAAGCGTCTTTAAAGGCGCCACCGATATTCATTTCGGCTATATCCCTGCCCCATCCTTCGCGGCCGCCGCCACCCTGGTAACCAAAGCCGCGGATATAGTCGCGTTTTTCGCCGTTAAGATTGCGGAAACGCGGCACATAAACGCCATTTGCTCTGCGGCCGAAATAATATTTATCGTCAAAACCTTCAACCAGGCCGCCGGCGCCCACACCCAGGTGGTGGTCCATCAGGTTATGCCCCAGTTCGCCGCTGCTACTACCTAACCCATCGGGCCAGATATCAGTTGCCGAATTCATTAAAACCCAGGCGCTGTTAATAGTTGAGGCATTAACGAAAACGATCTTTGCAAAATACTCATAAGTCTGGTTAGTTTCGGCATCCAGTACCTCTACCCCTTTGGCTTTTTTGGTATCCTTATCGTAAAGTATTTTTGTAACAATAGACCATGGGCGAACTGTTAAGTTGCCTGTTGCCATGGCTGCAGGCAAGGTTGCAGACTGCGTACTGAAATAAGCACCAAACGGACAGCCCAGCCAGCATTTATCCCGGTAATGGCATGCCTGGCGGTCATAATGCGGAACAGTGATATTGGCTGTGCGGCCAATAATAAATGCCCTGGTTTCTTTGTAATGTTCCTTAAAACGGGTGGCGACATCCTTCTCCACGCAATTCATATCCATGGCCGGCATAAAATCGCCATCCGGAAGAATAGAAAGACCATCCTTGTTTCCTGAGATCCCTGCAAATTTCTCCGCATAGCTATACCATTGTTCAAGGTCCTTATACCGGATCGGCCAGTCGACAGCGATGCCGTCTTTCAGGTTCTCTTCAAAATTAATATCGGCCCAGCGGTATGACTGCCTGCCCCACATTAATGAGCGCCCACCCACGTGGTATCCCCTGAACCAGTCAAACCGTTTCACCTCGGTGTACGGGCTATCTTTATCGCTTGCCCAATAATCAAGGTTGGTTTCATTTAATGGATAATCGCGCTTTAAAACGGGATAATCCTTAATCATTTGCTGGGTACGCCCGCCCCTGTGCGGAAACTCCCATGGATCTTTGGTGGCGTTAACATAATCCTTAATGTGTTCGATGTTACGGCCCCGCTCCAGCATGATCGTTTTCAATCCTTTTTGCGTAAGTTCTTTCGCAGCCCATCCGCCCGAAATCCCTGAACCAATGACGATAGCGTCGTAAGTGTTTGCAGACATATTTTTGTAATAATTGTTTTTTTATCAGTTGGCAAATTGTAGTTGGCAGTTGGCGCTGTGCAGTTGGCAGTTATTTTTTATAAACTGCCCGCTTTTTAACTGCAAACCGATAGCTGCCCACTACAAACTAAATATTCCCTTTTTTCAATTCACTAACGGCATGGTCGGCAGCCCTTGCAGTTAATGCCATATAAGTTAATGATGGATTTTGGCAAGCGGCAGACGTCATACAGGCGCCGTCGGTTACAAATACATTTTTCGCGTCCCAAACCTGGTTCCATTCGTTCAAAACAGATGTTTTTGGATCCCTGCCCATACGTGCAGTACCCATTTCATGAATACCCCGGCCAAGGAAAGGATTAGCGCTGTGTGTTTTCACGTTTTTTACCCCGGCAGCTTCCAGCATTTCTTTGGCGTCATTTTCCATATCCAAACGCATCTTCTTCTCGTTTTCTTTTATTTCGGCGTCGAAAGCAAGTACCGGTAACCCCCATTTATCTTTAACGGTTTTATCAAGTGTTATTTTGTTTTCATGATACGGCAGTGTTTCACCAAAGCCGCCAATGCCCATTGTCCATTTACCTGGTTCGGTTATGGAATCTTTAAACGCACCGCCAACACCTAATTCGGCAATATCACGACTCCAGCCTTCGCGGCTCCCACTGCCCTGGTAACCAAATCCACGTAAATAGTCGCGTTTGTCGCCGCCCATATTCCTGTAACGCGGAATATAGATCCCGTTTGCCCTGCGGCCAAAATAATATTTATCGTCAAACCCTTCCACAATCCCCGAAGCGCCAACACCCAAATGATGATCCATCACATTATGACCGAGTTCACCACTGCTGCTACCAAGGCCATCGGGCCATATATCAGTAGCCGAGTTCATCAAGATCCATGCACTGTTAAATGTCGAGGCGTTAACAAAAACTATTTTTGCAAAAAACTCATAGGTCTGGTTGGTTTCAGCGTCAAGCACTTCAACACCTTTTGCCTTTTTAGTGTCCTTATCGTATAAAATTTTTGTAACGATAGACCATGGGCGGACTTTTAAATTTCCGGTTGCCATGGCAGCAGGTAAGGTGGAAGATTGTGTACTGAAGTATGCCCCAAACGGACAGCCCAACCAGCATTTGTTACGATACTGGCAGTTGGTGCGCGCATAGTGCGGCACTGTAATGTTTGCTGTGCGGCCAATGACGAATGACCTGGCTTCTTTATAAAAATCTTTAAACCGTTTGGAAACGTCTTTTTCAACGACGTTCATTTCCATTGGTGGCATAAAGTCGCCGTCCGGAAGCACCGAAAGTCCATCTTTGTTTCCTGATATACCTGCAAATTTTTCAACATAGCCATACCATGATTCAAGGTCCTTATAACGGATTGGCCAGTCGACGCCAATGCCGTCCTTAGCATTCTCTTCAAAATTAAAATCGGCCCAACGGTACGATTGCCTGCCCCACATTAATGAACGGCCACCAACGTGGTAACCCCTGAACCAGTCAAAACGCTTCGTCTCTACATAAGGACTCTCCTTTTCATTAACCCAGTAGTCAAGATTGGTTTCGTTCAAAGGATAATCGCGTTTCAGAACGGGGTAATCTTTGATCATTTCCTGCGTACGTCCCCCTCTGTGCTCAAATTGCCAGGGATCCTTGGTGGCGTTTACATAATCTTTAATGTGTTCGATATTGCGACCACGTTCAAGCATTAACGTTTTAAGGCCTTTTTCGGCAAGTTCTTTTGCGGCCCACCCGCCCGAAATCCCTGAACCAATGACGATAGCGTCATAAGTGTTTGCAGACATAAAATAATTAATAAAGGGTTAAATAAATCTATAAAATCGGTTGTCCCGACTAATGTATGAACAAAAACCTATTGAACAAATATTCATTGTGTTTTTTTAACACAATAACAAATTTTAAGCATCCGGAAGCACATTTACCCCCATTTTATATAAAGTTTTCGGGGCCAAAACAGGTTATTTTTTATAAAAACACCGCCGTTTATTTTGCCTAAATTGACTATTTCGCGTTAATTAAATCCGATGACATCAAAATGTTTTATATCACAACGATTTTTGGGGATTGACGCCTCACCTAAATCCTATCACCAGCCTCCTCTAAATCTCCCCCGGTAGGGGAGACTTAAACTTCGCTTCTTCTAACACAACTCCCTTTTATAAACAAAAACATGACGCATGCTTACTGCTTACTGCAAACTTAGAACTGCAATTTTTTTATATGTTCCCTTTCTTTAATTCACTTACCGCATAATCGGCCGCGCGGGCGGTTATGGCCATGTAAGTTAATGACGGGTTTTGACATGATGTTGACGTCATACAGGCGCCATCCGTTACAAAAACATTTTTACAGGCGTGTACCTGGTTCCATTCATTTAAGATGGATGTTTTTGGATCCTTGCCCATACGTGCGCCACCCATTTCGTGAATATCCAGGCCGGGGGCCTGGTGATTAGTTGAAGGCTGGATATTTTTGAAACCCGCCGAAGTAAACATTTCGGTGAGTTGCTCAATATAATCTTTCTTCATCTTCTCATCATTATCGTCATAATCAATATTCATCCTAAGTAACGGCACTCCCCATTCATCTTTCAATTTGGTGTCGAGGCTTACGTGATTGCTTTCTTTCGGGATCGTTTCACCCATCATGTGCGAGCCTACATACCAGGGGCTCAGTTCTCCTTTTACCAAGCCTTCTTTCAGGCTGCTGCCTACGCCATCGTATTTATGTTGCTGGTACCTGTAACCGCCAAAGCCACAAGCATACCCACGCAAAAAATTAGTTTCCTGTTTGTAAACATTCCTGAACCGGGGGATATAACCTCCTGTCGGGGAGCGGCCGTCAACTGTCCATTCTTTCATGCCATCATACTCCGCGCCGATATGCGCCGAATAATTGTGGAAGGCAATGTATTTACCCAAAACCCCGCTATCATTACCAAAACCATTAGGGAAACGGCTTGATGTAGAATTCAATAACACCAGGTTGGTATTGATAGCCGCTGCATTTACAAAAATGATCTTCGCGTAATATTCAATGGTTTCTTTTGTTTTTGTATCGACGATGCGAACACCGGTGGCCTTACCCAATTTATCATCATAAATAATTGATTCAACTACGGAAAATGGCCTTAAAGTCATATTACCAGACTTTTCAGCCCATGGCATTGTCGACGCATTACTGCTGAAATAGCCTCCAAACGGGCATCCTCTTTGACACAGATCGCGGTTTTGGCATTGGGTACGCCCCTGATCGATATGGATCTGATTTGGTTTTGACAAGTGCGCACAACGGGCGCTGATCACATGCCTGTTTTTATAGTTTTTTTTGAGGTGTTCGCTAAAGTAAACTTCTACATCATTTAAAGGATAGCCCGGCAAAAATTCGCCATCGGGCAGTTCGGGGATACCGTCCTTATTACCGGCTATGCCCGCAAATTTCTCCACATAGCTGTACCATGGGGCAATATCTTTGTAACGGATGGGCCAATCTACGGCAAAGCCATCCCTCGCAGGTCCTTCAAAATCAAAATCGCTCCAGCGCTGGGTTTGCCTGGCCCAAAGCAGCGACTTACCCCCTACCTGGTATCCGCGGATCCAGTCGAACGGCTTATCCTGAATGTAAGGATGCTCATTATCCTTTACAAAAAAATGAGCCGAGTCTTCGCCAAAAGCATAACAGCGGCTCGCTATCGGGTTGGCTTCGGTAACGGCAGCCGGCAGTTGTCCGTGATGTTCAAATTCCCAGGGGAATTTATTTGTTGTGGGATAATCCTTTATATGTTTTACATCGCGGCCGCGTTCAAGCACCAATGTTTTTAAGCCGTGCCCGGTTAATTCCTTAGCTGCCCAGCCACCACTTATGCCCGACCCTATTACAATAGCGTCAAAAGTGCGCGCTTTAACGCTGTCAATATTTAAGTTTGCCATCTTTTTTAAGCGAGCTTTAGTTTGCTAACCGGATAATGTACATTGTACCTGCCGGGTACCATATCATAAAAAACCAGTTTGGTCATGAAATATTGGGAGGTAGTATAGGCGAAAATAGTTTGCTGTTTTATGGCCCAGTAAAAGGCCATCAGCGGGTCGGCCTGTAGGTGTTTTTGTGGCCTCGGCTTGCGGGCGGGGGCTTTTGCACCGTCTTTCGGTTTTGCGCTATTCTCAATATCAATTAATACCGCTTCCCTGTCTTTTACACTCAGATCACTGAACGAACTGTTATGTTTGGTTTTCACCATTTCGGTAAACTTGCGCAAACCGGCTAAAAATGCCTGCTGGTCTTTTTTACCATAGCAATCATCAATCATTTTTAAAACGAATGCCGGCAGATGAAGATCTTTAGCCCCTGGCGTATTGGTTTTAGGGATAAGGGTTTCGCACATATCCGTTATTAATTTCTCCTGATCCGCATCTATATTAATATGTTTGAGTTTAATATAGGTTGTTCCGTCAGGATGCAGACATGAAGGAAGTAACACGGCGCCGCCAACAGCTAAAGCCAGGTTTTTAATTAACGTGCGCCTATCCATTTATTTTATTGTTTTTATTTTTCATTGCTATCAACATTCGTTCGACTCATAAATATCATTACTAACCTTGTTATTTAAAGCAACATTCCGACCATAACAAACCAGCCTTTGCAATAATGCAAGGTTAATCTACCTTTTTGGCAGATCGAAATAACAATGGTTAAGGCTACAATTGGAGGGGTATCACTAATTTAACGGTTAAGTTAAAATAATATCATTAAAATCCCCACTTTTTCATGGTTTGTAAGTCAATTTTTACACAATCGAATGGATCCTTGCCCTGGTACGACTCCTGTTCAATAATAAATTGCGATGTTCCGCCCATTTTACGTGCTTCTTTAACAATATCTTTCACCGGCATTACCCCTGTGCCTAGTATGGTACTATCATAACCATCCATACCGCCGCCGGTTGTGCTTTTAATTTCGTCTTTCACGTGCATCAGTTCGAAACGGCCAGGGTATTTTTTTAGCAGATCCAAGGCAATACCGCCTGCACCCAGCATATTACCAACATCCATTTGCTGGGCAACCAGGGACGGATCGGTATTGGTTAAAATATAATCGTACAAAGTAGTGCCGTTTACTTTTGTGCTGAATTCGAAGTTATGGTTATGATAACCAAAGGTCATCCCGTTTGATTTGCACAGTTCGCCGCATTTATTAAACTGATCCATAAAGCGTTTGAGGGCGTCCATGTCAGTACGCAATTTTTCATCAAGCCATGGGCTTATTACATAGCGCTGGCCAACCTCAGCTGCATCCTGGATGGTATATTTCCATTTATCGGTAAAATCATTTTTGGAATTGTCCCAATCTTCGGCAACCATTACCGTGTGCCCGCTTGGCATTTGCAAGCCGGTATCAGCCAATAGCTTTTTAAAATCTTTTGCGTTGTATCCGTAAAATTTCCTGTCTATATAATTGGCATGTTCCACATGAATATAGCCCATATCGGCCAGCTTTTTTAATGAACCGGCAGGGTCCTTCATCATGGCATCACGTACCGAATATAACTGCAAACCTACTCTTTCGATCTTTTTATTGTTTTTGGCTGTTAAAAATTCGGGTAACAAAGCGGCGCCGGCAATAGCAACAGCGCTGGTTTTTAAAAAAGTCCGTCGTGAATTGTTCATAATTTTATTATTTACTTATTGGGAATATTGGGAATATTGGGAATAACAATGAGGTGTTGCTGATGAACGCCAGGTGTTTGCTATCAGGCGACCATGATGGGGTATTGATGGTGCCCTGCCCGCCATAAAGGTAGGCTACAACTTTTGAAGTACCGCCGTCAACAGGCATTACTCTCAAATAGACATGCTTATAAAACGGGTGGTCGCCGGGGGCAACTTCATTTTTCAGGAAGGTGATATACTCGATCCATTTGCCGTCAGGCGAAATATGCGGGAACCAATTGTTATAATCATCATTGGTCAACTGGGTTTGCTCGCTGCCATCGGCTTTCATCCGCCAAACCTGCATCAGGCCGCTGCGCACCGAGTTAAAGTAAATATATTTTCCGTCGGGCGAATATTCAGGGCCATCGTCCAGGCCCGGTGAAGTGGTGAGCCTTTCTTCGGTACCACCTGCCGAAGGCACCCGGTAAACATCATACTCATTATTACGGGCACCGCAGAATACGATCCATTTGCCATCAGGCGACCAGCCGTGCATGTACGACGGGCCTACCGGTGTTAATCTGCGCGGTTCGCCTCCGGTTATAGGCACAACCCACCCCATTGAGGCACCAGACTTATCGGCACTGCTGATGGCCAGCCATTTGCCGTCGAACGAGATGACGTGATCGTTATTGTTATGATTAGCCGAACCCGTATTTAAAACAGTTGGCATATTTTTTTTCAGGTCGAACGTGTATAGCAAACCGTCGCTGTTGTAAAGCAGGTGTTTACCATCCTGCATCCAGTTGGGCGCCTGTAAGGATATAGGCGACTGATAAATAATCCTGCTATTTTGCGTTTGCAAGTCCAATATCTCGATATCGCTGCCCAAGTATTGCCTGTATGGAACAAGGGTGGGCGGAGCCGGTGTAACGACACGCACATTATTAAATACGGCATTTTCGGTTACAGCAGGGTTGTGTGAGCATATAAATAAACCAACATATACCTCGTCGCCCAAATCAACATCACTTACTTCATGGCTTACAAACATTTCGCCTTTTTTGGCGACAGACATGGTGTAGGTATTTCCTTTTCTTTCCAGCTGGATCACTTCATCGGCTGATGTCAGGTCGAATTTCTTTTCTTCGGTAACACCGCCCGTTGTCCGCCGGAATTGCAGAGAGGTTAAACCTGAACCATGCATTACCGCGCTGATGTGTTTTGAGCCCGAATCCAGCGAAGTACGCACCATCCATCCCACTTTACGGTGCTCCTCAACCCCTTTTCCTATAAAAGCGGCATTGGTGCGCAGGATAAAATCACCTTTCATCTTTTTCCATACGTAATGAAATTCATCATGGTTGGCCCATACGTTGGTGCCTGAACCTGATAGCCGGTATTGCTGGGTTTTGGCATCGTAACCGCCGCTGCCAGGCGTATTAACCCTGCCCACATCGCCCTGGCCGTCGAACATACCGGGCCCGTTTTGAGCTGCTGCCTTTTGGAACAACAAAAATGACGCAAAAAGAGTTAAAACCAGCAACAGTGTTTTTTTGCTCATCAGTAAATTCGGTGTTAGTTTAAAATCGGTTTACTAAGGTATAAATTCAATTTGAAAATGAAATAGCGTATTTATAACATTATACTTTCTCATTACTACTTCATTTGGGCAAAAAACAAAATGATTCCATTGAAAATCATCGAAAGATGAGCGTTTTGCTGATAAAACACGTGATAACGCAAAAAAGCCCCGCATTTACGAAACTTAAAAATTAACGTATCCTGACTGAAGCTGTTTTGGGCAAGCGGGGAGAAGAAACGAAAAAGAGATATCTCTTCCGATGCTATTTTTGTATGGATGGGAATGATATAATAAAGGAAGGCAGCGCTAATCAGACGTAACTTTTAGCCAAAGGAAGGTTAAAATAAAAAGTACTTCCTGCGCCTAATTTTGATTTTACCTTTAATATTCCGCCATTAAGTTCAACCAGTTCTTTGCATAAAAGCAAACCTATGCCGGTTCCTTTTTCGCCGGAAGTGCCAGAATTTGAAAAATGAGTATTCAAATAAAAGAGTTTATCTAATTCCTCCGCGCTCATTCCTTTACCGCTGTCGGTCACGCTCACTATTAATCCGTTATTTTCAATGGTAGTGCTCAGCTTTATCGTTCCCTTGTCAGAAGTAAATTTTATTGCATTACTGATCAGGTTCCGCAGGATCACTTTCAGGTGGTTTTCATCAGCAACAGCCCCCTGCCCCGGATAGGCTTTGTTTACAAATTCAATATTTTTTACCTGCAATGCATGGATAAATGTTTGTTCCATTTCAACGCCCATTAAAAATATGTCGACATTCGATAACGTTAAGTTATGGCCCTTAATCTGGCTTCCCGCCCACTCAATCAGGTTGGATAGGGTTAGCCCCACGCCTTTTATGATGGGGTTAATATTCTTCATCAGGTCGTGTACTTCTTCGGGGGTCAGGTAACCTTCATCAAACATTTCAGTAATATTACTCAGGTTGGCAATCGGCGACCGAAGGTCGTGCCCGATCACCGCGAATAGTTTATCTTTCAGATCATTTACCTTTTGAAGGTTGGCCGATTGCTCTTCGATCAATTTTTTCTGTTCAAGCAGTTCCTTGTGCTGCACTTGCAGTTTATTGCCCAGCAAAATTTTCTGTTTATAAAAATAGTAGGTACCCGTTAAAATAGCCAGCAGGATTACCATTGAAAACAAAAGCATCCGGATGATAATATGCTGCGACCTTATTTTCGCCTCGTTTAGCTTTGCGTTTACAGACATAATGGTTAACTGGTTCATCTTTGCGTTGAGATCGTAATAGTTTTGAACGAGTTTTACCGTTTTTAATTTGGCGATATTGGTTAAACTGTCTTTGATAATGTTAAACCGTTTTTGGTATCCGAGCGCTGTTAAATAATCATGTTTTAACTCATAGGTAGTAACAAGGGCATTAAAAGCCTTCGTTTCAGCATCCATCAACCCTAAACTGTCGGATAAAGTAATCCCTTTTTTTGCATAATCCACGGCCTTTGCATATTGACCCAAGCCATTACAGGCGAGCGCGTAATCGGTATAAGTGTAAGCCAACAGGCGCTTATTGTGTATTTTAATGCTCATAAAAGCTGCCGTATCATTATAAGCAATAGCTGCCCTATAATTTTTCTCAGCCAAATAAATACTCGCCATACGGCCATATAGAACGGCAATATGATCTTCGGCCTTTGCAATTCTGTTCAGTTTTAATGAATATTTTACAAAACCCAGGGCCTTATCATAATCGCCGGTAAGGTTGTAAATGTATGTCCGTTCACTATAAACTTCAGCCAGCCTGGCGGCATTATTGCCCGCAAAATATGATGCCGTGTCGAGATTGATAAGGGCCTGTTTGTAATCTTTCAGGTCGGCATATGTTCGCCCGAGCGCCCTGTAGGCATCTGATAGATAAAGCGGCCTGTCTTTAGGTAAAAATGTTATTGCCGATTTAAGGTAAAAAAGACTTACCGGATAATAGGATTGTGACCAGTAAATGATGCCAAGATTTAAGAAACTCCTCCCTTTCCCAAAAGAGTAATTTAATTTTTCAGAAAGGATAAGAGCGGTATCTGCTATTTTATGGGCAGAATCAGGATAAGTAAGGAAAATATTACTGCAAATATTATTTAAGCGATCAATATTGGCATAGGTGACAGGCTCCGGGTTGGCTAAGGTATTTTTTTGTGAAGCCGGGGCGGCATAAGCACTCCGGTTTAATAATGAAATAAATAATATCAGGGTAGAAATTCTCATCATCATTAATACGTCGAAAGTTATGCAAAGAGTTTCGTTTTTACTTAATTAGTTTGTTTCTAAAAAACGTTCGTTTAAAATATTGGGCATCAAACCCCCGCCCTGGTTTCAAAAGCACCTTGCCGGGAGCATGTTTTTGTGGATGCACTGCAACAATGATATGACACAATTATAGTTATGCAACAATGATATGACAACAAAAATTATTGTTAAACTATAGGTTTATATTCATAGTCGAAAGGCAATAATAAAATGCTGACGATATGAAAATACGCCTGCTTTCGTTTCTACTGGTACTTTTATTTTTGCATGCAGCAAACGCGCAGCAATCACCCAAAGTTACCTCACGCGAGGTTTTCGGAACTGTAACTGACAGTACCGGCCTTGTGCCGGGCCTTAAAGTAAAACTCACCTCTGCAAAAGACAGTGTGGTTATGGTTACCAATGAAAAAGGCCTTTTTGATTTCCCGGTAGTTATCGCAAAAAACTTTAAACTTACCATCTCAGGTATTGGCTACCAAACTATTTCACGCAAATATGTGATGGACAATGGTACGAAACCTATCAAGCTTGACCCTATACGGGTAAGCCCGCAAACCAATATGCTTAAAGAAGTCACTATTAGCGGCGTTATTCCGATGGTAATAAAAGAAGATACGATTGAATATAAAGCCAGTGCCTATAAGGTGCGCGACGGGTCGCCGGTGGAGGAGTTGTTAAAAAAATTACCGGGCGTAAGTGTTGATGCAAACGGCAATGTTACCGCCCAGGGTAAACAGGTTAAAAAAGTAAGGGTTGATGGCAAAGATTATTTTACGGGCGATGTGCAAACGGCAACACAAAACTTACCCGCCGATATTGTAGAATCGATACAAATAATTGATGATTACGGCGACCAGGCAAACCTTACCGGCATTAAAACCGGCGACCCGGATAAGGTACTGAACATCACTATCCAAAAAGGTAAGCGCAAAGGGAAATTCGGATACGGAACGGTTGGCGACGGAAATGACGGCCGTTACCTGGGACGATTGTCGGCCAACGATTTTAATAACGACCAGCAAATTGCGTTGTTGGGTACGGTCAATAATAATAACACCAATATATTTAACCTGGCGCAGGCAGGGGGAAGCGGCGGCAGGTCGGGCAAATCGTCGGGGGGCAGCAGCGGTGTTAGTACAGCAAACGGCATTACCGGCAACAAGTCTGCAGGCTTAAATTACCGGGATTCATGGGGGAAAAAAATAACGGTATATGGAAGTTACAGCTTTGCAGACAAAGATACCAAAACTACAACCACCTCGCAGCAACAGGATATTTTTCAATCAGGCTCACTGATCAACGACGACAATACCAACGATGAGAACCATAGCCGGAACCATCGTTTTGATTTTAACATGGAGTATAAAATTGATACCTTAAATTACCTGAAGATAAACCCTAAATTCTCCTACGGTTCATCCAGCGATAACAACGCCGATATTTTCAGCAACATGCGCAATGGCCAAACTGTTAACGGGAATGAATATGCTTTAACCAATACGAGCGCACCTGGCGGAGGCGCCACAATACTTTATAATCACCGCTTCCAAAAAAAGGGAAGGAATTTCAGCATTACCGGGGGGTACTCTTATTCCAAAAGCACGCAAAGCCTTAATGACAAATACAGTACAGTACAGGACAGTGTTGTTAATCCGCTTTACCAGCAGATCAATACCAACAGCAATACCAATTCATTCAACATTCATGCCTCGTACCTTGAGCCCATCGGCAAAACCACCTATCTTGAAACAAACTACACTTACAGCTATACCAATACCGATAACAACAAATATAATTATCGCCTTGATCCGGTAACCGGGCTGCCGGCTTTTGTAGATTCGCTCAGCACGATCTATAATTCACAGTTTATTTATAACCGTTTCGGGTTTAACATCCGGGGAATCAAACCAAAATATAATTATACCGTAGGCCTGTCGGCGCAACCATCAACCCTCGAGGGTGAGTCGGGCAATTTTCATCTCAATACCAATACTTTTAATTTTGTACCCACTGCCAGGTTTGTATATAATTTCCAAAAAAGCCAGGTGCTTACCATAAACTACAGCGGAAACAGCGGCCAGCCAAGTTTTACACAACTACAGTTAACCCCCGATTACTCGAACCCGCAAAATGTGATTTATGGCAATCCCTATTTAAAACCATCGTTCAGCAACACCATTAACTTCAGGTATTACGAGTTTGACCTGAAAAGCGGCAGCTCGCTGTTCACCAACCTGTCATTCAACACGATTGAAAACCAGATCATAAGTAACACGGAACCTGTTGTTTCGGAAACGCAGGTTGGGGGCACAACCGTTACAAACAGCACCAAACAGGAAACCCATTATTTAAATGCCAACGGATATTATTCGATGAACAGTAACTATTCCATTTCGCAGCCTTTTGATAACCGAAAATTTACGGTGACACTTTTGGGCAGCGCCACTTATAACAATAATATATCCTATATTGAAAACGAGCGAAACCTGGGTAAAAACTGGATTTTAACACAAGGGGCAAAACTGCGGATAGATATCGACAGTGTAATGGATACTGAAATTAATGGCAGTTACAGCATAAATAACACTGCCTATACCCTGCCCTCGTCCATCAATACGAATGCCCGCACCTGGACAATTGGCTTAGACGGGCGCAATTACTTTTTTTACAGCTGGATATTGGGTTACAATCTTACCCAAACCATTAACCACGGTTTCAGCAGTACGGTGGTTGAAAACCCCACCTTGCTGAGCACTTATGTTGAATACCAGTTCCTGAAAAAAAACGCCGCATCGATCCGTTTCCAGGCGTTTGACCTTTTTAACGAAAATGCAGGGATAAGCAGGCCCGTGAGCGGCAACCAGATCATTGATACGCGGACCAACCGGCTGGGCAGGTATTTTATGTTATCGTTTACGATGCGGCTGCAGCAATTTGCAGGGCAGCAAAAGCGGGGTAATGGTGGCGGGTTCCGTAATGGCGGCGGTGGGCGAAGAGGGGGTATGGGAAATTAGTGAATTATTGAGTTATTGAATTCGTGAGTTGGTGAGTTGGTAGCGTTCAGTATGTCCTATTGCTTGCTTTCGGACTTTCCCGACTTTCGGACTTCCCCACTTTCCCGACTCAAATATTTCATTTTTTGCTTGCCTTACATTATCTTGGCTGAAATCATTTTTGAGTGAAAACCTGTTTCCTGATATTTTACAGCTTCTTTTTTATTTCTGTCTGTTTTGCACAGGAATCACAAGATACCGTTGAACGCAAGAACAAGCTTTCAGATTCTGTTGTCGAAAAGTTTTATGTACTCAAAAATAACCATGAAATAAAACAGGGACCCTATTTGGCTTTGCTTGACCGCAAAAAACTTATTGCGAGGGGTAATTATAAAAATGGTATAAAAACCGGGCTTTGGCAATTTTATGATGCTGCCGGCAGACTAAATGAGAAATATAATTACGACCTGCAGAAATTCACCTATGAAGCGCCGCTTGAATCAAACGACTTTAGTTTTCTTTTTGAAGACACTTTAAAAATAGGCGACAGGCTAACCCGGCCATTGAGAATTGGCGGGGTATACTATGGCTTTATTCCGTATCTGAGCCTCTTTCGTGTACCTTTTGACACTTACGACATAAATATGGAATCATTTGTCGCCTACCTGGAGCTGCTGATCAGCCCGATGGGGCGGCTTGCCCAATACAGGGTTAGGATAGCTTCAGCGCTGTACCAATATGACCGTATTTTTACGATGGACGTTAAGCTTTTCAGCGATGAGGACAGAAAGTTTATACCAGCCACCAAAAACGGTGAAAATGTAATATCGAGAATTTTAATCAAATGTTATGTAACCCCTTCCGGAACACTTGATTTTTTATGATTGCCTGGACACGATTTACAGGATTTTAAAGATTGCAAAGAATGGCAAAATTCTTTAAATCAATGAAATCTTATAAATCGTGTCCAGGCAAATTGCTTTACCAGAACCTTATATAAAGCATTGAAATGATCATCAATGTAATCACGATCATTGCCAGCACCCCCGGCGATATTTTAAACATGGATTTATCAAGCTCAAAAGCTTTAGGATTGATCTTTGGTCCGCCAAGGCTAACCAGGATCATTATAGCCATTGTAAAGAAAAATGCCAGCCCCATGCAAACGTGGAAAGGAATTTCCCAAACCAGTTTACCATTTTCCATCGTTTGGTAAGCGGTGTATAAAAATGTTTCGTGACCGAACCAGGCGGGTGCAAGCTCATTAAACACTATTGAAAGCGCAAAGCCTGTAATCACGCCAACTACCGCAGCGGCTCCGGTTGTACGCTTCCAGAACATCCCCAACAGGAACATGGCAAATACACCCGGGCTGATAAAGCCGGTATACTTTTGTATAAAGGTAAAACCACCTGCGCCACCTATTCCAAGGGCATCCTGCCACGTAAGCATTATAGAAACGATCAGCGCGGCAAGGATAGTGATCCGCCCTACGATAACCATATTTTTTTCGTCAGCTTCTTTTTTGATGTATTTTTTATAAACGTCCAGGGTAAAAATAGTAGAAATACTGTTTGCCTTACCTGCAAGTGATGCCACGATGGCTGCTGTTAGTGCAGCAAGCGAAAGCCCGATCAAACCATTGGGCAGATATCCCAGAATGGCTGAATAAGCATTGTCAGACACCACTTCGCCATGTTTGCCATTAACCAGCATTTCGGCCTGGATCATCCCTTTTTGATGCAACACATAAGCCGCGATACCAGGAAGCATTACAATTACCGGCATCAGTAATTTTAAAAAGCCGGCAAATAATATGCCTTTACGGGCAGTTGGCAGATCGGCGCCCAATGCGCGTTGGGTGATATACTGGTTACATCCCCAGTAATTAAGGTTAATGATCCAGATGCCGGCCACATAGGAAAGTAAACCCGGAATAGTTAAATAATTATCAACCTGGTGCTGTGGCGTACCCGCGACGGGTTTGGCAAATATCATATGGAAATGATCAGGGGCGCTTTTCAACAGCTGGCTAAAACCTGCCAGAGCGCTATCACCTAAACCGAAAGCTTTGCTAACTACAGTAAGGGCAACATAGGTTGTAGCCAGCCCGCCTATAATCAACACACTTACCTGTATTACGTCGGTAAAGCCAATTACCTTCATGCCTCCCAGGGTAATAAAAACGGCAAAAACAGATAACGCAATCAGGATTAAGTGAAAAGAATCGGGCGTGCCGCCTAAAAGGTTATTGATGGCAACGGCGCCCAAAAATAAAATGGATGTTAAGTTAACAAACACATAAAGGAACAGCCAGAATATGCTCATGATCAAAGCCACGGTTTCGTTATACCGGGTCTTCAAAAATTGGGGCATTGTAAAGATCTTGTTCTTAAGATAAACAGGTATAAACCATACGGCAACGATAATCAATGCGATGGCTGCAATCCATTCATAAGCGGCTACTGCGATACCGATACTGTATCCCTGGCCACTCATTCCAATGAATTGCTCTGCAGAGATGTTTGAAGCGATAAGGGATGCGCCGATGGCCCACCAGGTTAGCGAACCTTCGGCTAAAAAGAAATCGTGAGTAGCGCTGACTGCTTTCTTTTTTTTGCGGTAAATGTAATAGCCATAACCGGCCACAATAAAAAAGTAAATAACAAAGATAATGGTGTCGATAGGTGCAAACTTGCTCATATAGCGTTTTTAATTAAGTTTTAATTTTACCCCTTTACACAAATCCCATCCATGTTTTAAGGGGCTATAGCCTGGTTTATAATTGTTCTTTTAACAATTATAAACTATATAAATCTGTTTTTCAAATTTCCGGCAACAATTCTTAAAAAAAACACAAAATCAGTTTGTTGTATTAAATTTCGCAGCCAATTTTTTAAAAATTCAGGTTGGTATAAAAAATAACCGGCAAAACGAAAGTAATTGTTTTTGGGAGAAATACAAGAAAAGATTTACGAAGCTTAAAAAACCTCGTAAATCTTTGATATGGGGCAGAAAGGGATCTTAATGATGGTGATGTCCGTCGGCTCCATGGGCATGGCCGTGCGACAATTCTTCGGGCGTTGCCGGGCGTACATTCAGGATATTTCCTTTAAAATGTAACTCCTGGCCTGCCATCGGGTGGTTAAGGTCAACAATTACCGAATCTTCGGAAACTGAAACTACCTGGCCCTGGAAACGGTTGCCATTATTATCCTGTAATGGCAGAATGCTGCCAATTTCGGGCACTTCGGTACCGTTAAACATTTCGAGCGGCAGGTTAGCCACTGCTTCTTCGTCATATTCACCGTAAGCATCGGCGGCGGATAAACGGAATTCATAATTATCGCCTGTGGATAGTTCGCTTAAATTCTCTTCGAATTTTGGAAGCATTTGTCCCGCACCGAATAAAAAGGTAAGCGGTTGCTCCTGTGTAGCGCTTTCTTCCAATACTTCAGAGCCGTCCTGGTCAACATACAGATCGTAAGTTAATGACACTACGTGTTGTGGTTTAATCTTCATTTAATTAATTTTTAATTTTTTTGTCTGAACCGGGATTAACCGGATTTATGGATTTTTTAGATTTCAGCAGGTTAATCCCGCAAATCAGAAAAATCTGTTCAATCCCGGTTCAGAACTCCTTTATTTGTTTTAATGCGTCAGCAATATTAAGGGCAGGTAATCCGCAGGTTTTATCTTTACAAATAAATATTTGTGTTACAGCACCAAACTTGTCCTGCAGCAAAGGTAAACTTCCTTTTTTACCGCCCAAGATTATTTTGTTTGGAATGTAATTTTTTTCTATTCCCCGACGCGTTTCTTCAAAGTTTTGCCCGGTTATCGCTATCTCGTAAGTGCCGGTCACTTCGTCCAGCAACAACATGATCCAGTTGGAATAAGATGAGCCATACCTTGCCAGGTGCGGCATAATATTTCTTAACAGCTGCGCCGAGATCTCCCCGTAATTTTCCTCATCAAAAAATAGGCCAAGCTTTTTCAGGTTGCGGGCCATTACGGAGTTGGAAGCCGGGGTTACCCCATCCATTATTTCGGATTTGCGGGCGATCAGTTGCTCGTCGTCATCGGCTGTATAAAAGAAAATGCCATTTGCAGCATCATAATAATGCTCGATGGCGGTATCAACCAGCATTTTAGCATGGTTTAGCCACTCTTCGTTAAAGGCAACTTCATACAGGGCAATGAAAGCATCCACGAGATTGGCGTAATCATCTAAAAAAGCAAAAGGAGTCGCCTCACCTAAATCCTCTCCAAAGGAGAGGACTTTAAAAGAAAAATCGCTGTGCTCCCTCTCCTTTGGAGAGGGCTGGGGTGAGGCTTTTGGCGCATAAATTCTGCTTAACCTCCCTTTTTTGTTTAGCAGGTTATTCAAAATAAACCCGGCGTTTTTTAAAGCGATATCCAGATATTCGGGTTTATTAAAGGCCCTGTAAGCATCGCAAAGCCCCTTCAACATCAGGCCATTCCATGATGCCAATATTTTATTATCAAGCCCCGGCCTTACACGTTGGCCTCGTGCCTGAAATACTTTTTGGCGCGAGGCTTCAATTTTATCAAGCATTTGCTCAACCGGCAAACCTAATTTAGTTGCCAGGTCTTCATCACTTTCTCTGCGGAACAGGACGTTTGATTCCTCTTCTTCCCAATTTCCATCTTCGGTGATATGATAATAAATGCAAAAGAGATCTGCATCATTACTTAAAATTTCTTCTATTTCGCCTTTGGTAAAAATATAAAACTTACCTTCTTTACCTTCGCTATCGGCATCCAGGGCCGAGTAAAAGCCAAATTCAGGAGAGGTTAGTTCACGCAGGGTAAAGCCTATGATCTCATCCGTTATCTTTTGGTAAAGCGGATCCGGGTTCCAGATATAGGCTTCGCTATAAAGACTGACCAGCTGCGCGTTATCATAAAGCATTTTTTCAAAGTGCGGCACATGCCAGCGCCCGTCGACCGAGTATCGTGCAAAGCCGCCGCCGATATGGTCGTAAATACCACCGAATGCCATTTTGTGCAGGGTTAATTTTACTGCAACGGCCACATTTTCATCCCCGAACAAATGCGCGTAATGCATTAAACACTGCCAGTTATTGGGCATCGGGAATTTGGGAGCAGTACCGAGGCCGCCCTCTGTTTTATCAAAATATTTTTTCCAGTTGTTAAGGATCAGTTCAAGGTCATCTTTTGTGTAAGCAGATTGTTCCTTAACCAATTCGACAGATTCATATTGTTTTATGCCTTCGGTTAACCTGGTGGCATATTCCCCGGCTTCGTCAGGTTTGTTTTTATAAAAATCAGCAAGGTTGAACAACAGGCTCACCCAATCGTTTTTACGAAAATAGGTACCGCCGTAAATGGGGCGCTGGTCGGGCAGGCAAATGCAATTGAGGGGCCACCCTCCCCTGCCGCTCATCAGCTGTACGGCGCTCATATAAATCTGATCGACATCCGGGCGTTCTTCCCTGTCAACCTTGATACAAACGAAATATTTATTCATCACCGCTGCCACTTTTTCATCTTCAAAACTTTCGTGCTCCATTACATGGCACCAGTGGCATGCAGAGTAGCCGATGCTCACAAGGATCAGTTTGTTTTCTTCCTTAGCTTTTTGCAAGGCTTCTGGCCCCCAGGGATACCATTCCACAGGGTTATTGGCATGCTGCAAAAGGTATGGCGAGGTGGAATTGGCAAGATGGTTCATCGTTTACAAGACTTATAAAAAGCAGCAGTATACGCACTTTTTATTTAAATCAACCTGAAGACTTAAAAGTTTTACAAATGATCATTATTTGTGGTTTCATTTTTTACCTCTGGTTTAAAAGTAGTAATACCCGGTTAAAAACCAGTATTTATACGCAACGTTTCAGGTGCTTTTACTATAACGCTGCCCACTAATGGTATCTAATTTTACTTCCAGAAAAACAAGAAGGAAGAGTGCCGAAAATCCTGTAAAAGAGTAGGCGCCTGAATAAACCATCATTGCCAATGAAAATTAAACTTAAACGCACTCCAGAGGGTCAGCAAGTTGAATAGTATTCATCCGGTCTGCCCAAAATTCACATGCAACCTATTTTTCAATCTTTTTACTTATAAAAACAAAAACATCATGCCAAATCTCGCATTTCATACCGAGGTACTGAACCAGGTAATTACAAAACGCGCGGCGCAGGGAGACCCGATCGCCATTAAATTAAAAAATCCCGCCAATGCCAAACTTAAAGAGTTTGCCATATTAGGCGCAATGGGGCCCGATATGCTCCGTTACATCCCGGTCAGCCAAAAATTGGTTAAATTTTTAACCCAGTCCATTCCGCCGGCAACATCCGGTAAAGTATTAACGCCGGCGGAGATCACTACTGCGACCACTAAAATTCAAAACGACATGTCGAACCTGAGCAATACCGACCAGGCTTTGGCATTTGAACTATACTTTAACCCTATTGGCGCTATCTACGCTGTTTTATTCAGCGGCCTGGTGGTTCCGGTATGGCCCATCCTTGATAAAACAACCGATTTTTTTAACAAATTATCTGTTATCGTTCAAAACCAGGATGAAATTGCCCTTGCGCTTGTTATCGGGCAGTTTTCGGATATACAAAAGGGAGCTAAATCACTTACCGGCCTTCCTTCGACCTTACAACTGATGGAGGTTGTTTTGGGCAGTATTTTAACGCTGGGGCCATGGATGGAAATGAATCAAACCTTCCCGGCGCCAACTGAAAACATTGCCGACAGGCGCTTCGAGTTCCTGCGCTGGCACAAGACTTCGGAATTTGCACAATCGCTTGTAGCGAATGCAAGTTCTGATAACCAGAAGGCGTATGTTTTTGGATGGCAAAGCCACATGGCATCCTCCATTACCGCAGAGCCATTTATCAATAACATTACCGGCGGCCCTTACCGCACCCACTGGTGGAGAAACCGCCTGGTTGGTAATTTTGTAGACTCGTGGACCTTTGGGTTTTTTGAACAACACCCAAATCCATCTATGAGCGGCGACAACCCTACACCTGCCTATTTTGATCCGACAACCGGCACCGGCTGGCCAGCCCTATGTGATGGCGGTAACCTGCAGGATAAATTTAATGTAGGCAACCTGAGTGGCCCCGCTCCCGACGATGTGCCCGAATCGGTAAAAGCAATGGCCAAAGGCGACCTGGGAACGCTGCCAAATTCATTCCCGGCAGAGATCAGTAAACTGTTTTCAAAAGCTCTTAACGACACTTACCCGGCTGCAACCCAGCCTGTACTTGGGGTTGATGCCAGTTTTCAAACGATCCCTGCATTTGACGATAAAACTTTGGCAAATGCCTATGTAGGCGCTTCGGCAGTATATTGGTTTATGACTTCGGGTCATGGCGCACTGGTGAACAGCGTTCTGGGGCCAGGCACCGGCATGCCTGAACCCGGCTGGATCACACAAGGCAGTACGCCATCTCCCGCACAAGCAGGGGTAAATATCGGCGCGGCTATTTGCGCTGCGATCCTGGCTGCATTGGCTGCACTTTTCACGCTGGGCGGCGCTTTACCATTAGGCTTAATAACACTTGAAGCAGCTTTAAGCGTGCCCGTTATTGATTGGAACACGGTGGCCAACGAACTATTCTGGCTGCGCAAAACCCTTATCGACGAGGAAAACCTGATGCAAAAAATGCTGGTTATGGGCGGGCTGGCTTATCCGCCACCTGTAATGCTTGGCGCACAGGTTAATATTATGGGAAACAATGTTACCTTACCCGCAACCGACCTTACTCCGCCGCTGAACCCGAGCATTTCGGCCGTGCCAAATGTTACCGGTATACCTTTGTGCAAATCAAATGAGCTGACTACCGAAGGCATCAGCGCTACATTTATACCGGCATCCTATCCGCGCTGGCTGGATACAAAGAGTACGGTTGCTCCGGCTGCTGACCTTAATTTCGCTGTATTCCCGCTCACTATCAAAACTGAAACAAAGGCGACTGAAAACCCTATCCCGCCAAATACTTATCCGCAGACTTTTGTAAATGGTTTTGGGTTGAAGAACGGTGGCATTATTACGGCAGAGCCTTATCCAACAAGTAACTTGTTTTTTGGCGACGCGGTTTCAAACGCGGTGCAACTGATTGCTGACGGCCCTACAAAACTGCCGGATTATAATCTGGATGGTGACCGCGGCTATGGCTGGTTAGCCTGGGATGCAGTTGCCGGAAGTAATCCGTTTAATGTGCCCGTTCAGGATATGCAGGAAGTTTAAATCTGTTGAAAATTAAAAATTTAGAAATTGTAATAATGCGCTGAAGAGCAAAAAATATTAATCATGGAAACAATAAAAGAAATAGCAACTAAAGGGGGAAATTCGCCCCGGAACAATGGCAAAGGCGATAACAAACGTTTTACCGCGCCGCAAATTCCGAAACTGAATTTTAACGGCAGAAAAGAGCCTGTACATGATACCACTTGGATTGTGGTGCGGGCCGACTTTAGCGACCAGGGCGACCGGCCGCTGGCGCCGGGATCAGTTTTCTGGGAATCCCCGGATGTTTGGGTGCAAAGCTCGGCTGGTATTAACCAGCCGGTACCCGGCGAAAACAATACCGTATTCGCAACCATAAATAATTACGGCTTGCAGGACGCTACCGGTATTATGGTAAAATTCTGGTGGGCCGACCCTTCCCTTGCCATTACAGAAGCCACCGCCCATTTAATAGGGACAGGTTTTGTTGATGTACCTTCGGGATGGTCGGTTACTTTACAATGCCCAACCCCCTGGGTGCCGGTTGTTGAAAACGGCGGTCATGAATGCCTGATAGCGGAAGCTTTTATCCAGGTAATTGACCCGTTAACCGCGCCAATGGACCCTATGGACGACCGCCATGTAGGCCAGAAAAATGAGCAACTGCTGCTATTACAAAAGGGTGCAAAGTTTGTAACCAGGGTAAAAGCCGTTAACATAACAGATACCCGCAAAGAGTTGCGGTTTGACGTGCAGGCTTTACATTTTGACCCGGAACACCCGCTGGTAAAACTGCGGGCCGCCAAATTGCCTGCCAATGTAAAACCTGCGGGCACAACAATGCCCGTTGCGCTGCAGTTTGATGAAAGCAAGCCGAATTTCATTACCAAAAGCATTTTGTTTGCTGAAAGGATGATCTTAAGGGGACTTGAAAAGATTGAAGAAGAACTGGTAGAAGCGCTGGAACATTCGCAGGTAACCCATAAAGCACATTTTGAGCCATGGGAAAGCCGTACACTGGAAATGACCGGGGAAGTTCCCGAAGATGCCGAAGTTGGGCAAAGTTACCTGTTCAGGATTGTACAACGGATCGGCAACATGGTTACCGGTGGTTATACGGTACATGTTGTGGTCGTATAAGAACTTCGTTTTTGATTAGGGTTGGCACGGGTGCTCTTAGGAGTGCCTGTGCCTTTTTTTTATGACTGAAGGTCATTTTTTAGAAAAATGTCTTTTTTAAAATTCATAGAAAGAAATTGTTTGTTCATTTTCATACTGTCTTATGCTTTCTTCAACATCTTTTAAAACATGCGCAAACAAAGTTTTTGATTGCCGCTCGAATTGAACTTATAGCACTTTCAAATCGCGTTCTTTAATTTCACTAATCGGACCAATAAAATATATTATATTCACCTTCAATTTGAAAAATAAGAGATTAAATGAGAATCGATTTAACAAATTTATATGCAGAAGCATTGGATATGCTTAAAACTTGGAGAAATAGGTATTCAAAAAATGAATATCCATATAAGATTGCAGTCAACATTTTTTACAGACAATATACAATGAATTCGATTTGGGACTGTGATCTTGATAATTCATTTGACGAATATAAGGGTGTTGAAATCGATATTCTTGAATCGTTTCGAATACTTGAAACAGTATATGCAAATACTTCGCAAAAATTTATCGGTGGAGATATATTAATTAATTTGATGAATGAAAAAGATGATAGAGGAGGGTTAAACTACAAGGACATTCTTCCAATAGTATTAAGAGCGCAAAGTGGGGATAATGCGTCTGTTGAAGAAGGGAGTGTAATTTAAACTGTGTCAGTTGTTAATTTCATTATATTTATCAGGTCAGGTAAAACGGAGAGAGGCTCTGCTGGGGAGCAACCAATCAAGGGATAACCTGTCCCGATAGAATAAGCCAATTCAAGTTTAACTGA
>JARLHA010000068.1 GCA_031292485.1 Mucilaginibacter sp. | reverse complement strand
TTTTATTTCACACAATTACTGGCGGCATTTGACCGCATATAGCAGTTTGAGAATTGTTTTTTGTTTACTGAAACTAAAATAATAACTTTATGTGATTAATAAATCTCATACCTGTCCGCTTGCTTTTCTACATAGCAGTTTCTAAAACTTCGCAAGTTTGGATAGTCGCTAATTCGTGAAAATTCGTCTCTATTCGTGCAATTCGTGATAATTATTTAAAATTCACACTCCCGTAGCTGGTATGGATATTTATCTGGGATTCGGAGCCGCCTTTGCCAAAATGGCCCTTATAGTTTTTAGTTGAACTTTCGTGGTGGCTGCCATCGGCCGGGGTTTTACTGGTGATAGCCACCTTTTCATCATCATAGCTAAAGCCGCCGTAGGAAGTGGTAATATCAAAATTAAAGTTATCATTGGCTGGCACACCAAGCGCTACACTGGAGTATGAAGCATCAATATTCAGTTTATTAAACGAATTAGAGATCTCATCTATCTTAAATCCACCAACGTACGACAGGTCTAACGATGCTGAGCCATTTAGCTTCCCTAATTTAAATGAGCCATAGCTCAGGTCAGCTTTCAGGTTATTAATTTCTTCAATCTCTGCGCTACCGTATGAATAATCAAGGCGCGCGCCGTTGATATTCCCCGCTTTAAGGCTACCATAACTACCTTCAATCTCGTTAGCAGGGTTACTAAGGTTCTGCGCCAGAATACTTCCGTAAGAGCAACTGATTTTAACTTTTCCCGACAGATCAGGCAATTGTATGGAGCCATAGCTATCTTCTACATTCAAATCTGTTTTGGCGGGCATGTAAACGGTATAGTTAATTTCCACTTTATGTTTCCCGTTATTTCCGCCCCAGTTCCATATTTTCCACGAACTGTTATTGCGCTCTATCTGGGTTTTAAAGGATACCTGGTCGCCCTCTTTGCTGTCAATAATTTGTACGCCATCTAAAAGTTTCTGGGCTTCGTCATCACTTTGCGCCTGGGCTTTTATCCGTACATCTACTTTAATTTCGTGCCTGTCCCAGGTGTTAACCATTATTTTACCATATTGGTTACTCAATCTAATACGGTCGTTTCCATCCAGCGGGTAGCTTTTACTGTAGTTTTTAAACTTTTCATTTACCGACCCGTTTTCATCACTGTTGTATGAATTAATATTGACGTCATCATTTACTTCCACCACAATATTTGAGGCCATATTGGTCACTTCCGTAACGATCTTCGGCGCAATATCATTTACGGTTTCAGTAATATTCGCAGCTAAATTATCTAAACTCAACTCAAGGTCGTTGTTTAGCTTATTCATTTTTGTCTTGATCTTTTTAGTCTTAACCTTTGCATTAACGGCTACTTCCGATGAGGAAGAAGTATTTACGGACATTGAAATATCCTGTGCAAATCCGGCAGTATTGATGGCTAAAAATGCAATAGCCGGCAGCAGGGATAACCTATATATCTTTACTCTCATTTTTTTGTTCCTTTTTTATCTGATTGAACTGTTCAATCACCTGTAATTGCCTGTTAAGCACCTGGGTTTGGATCTCCAGGTTGCGGATCATAGCCAATAAAACTTTTTCCTGGTTAGGGCTGGCGGGCAATTCACTATTTAATTGTTTATAGGTTGAATCCATCTTGGAAATTTCGGAGTTAAACTCTTTATACAATTGCGGATCCGATTTTTCAATAGATTTTAATTCGGTACGCTTGGTTTCTATTAAAGAAGTATAGTGAATCTGCTGCTGGGCATACTCAGGATTAATAGCAGCCAGGTCGACACTATTCTTGCGGCTGTTGTGCAGGTATAACGCAAACGATACCCCCATTACGATGATTACCGCCGCTGCCACGCGAAGCACAAAGCCGAGTGAAAATGTTTTTGTTTCGCGCTTTTTTTGTTTATTAAATTGCTGCGGTAAATGCTTTTCAATCCTTTCCCACAGATCTGCAGATGGCTCCAGATCGTCAAACTCCTCCCTGTTCATCTTTATAAAATCTTCCAATCCTTTGCTCATGATGGTATCCCCCTTTTATTTAAAATCTCAACCAGCTTCCTTTTAGCCCTCAAAAACTGCGTTCTTGAAGTGTTTTCTGATATATTTAATATTTGTCCAATTTCTTCGTGGTCATAACCCTCCAACAGGTAAAGCGATATCACCAACCTGTAGCCTTCGGGCAGTTCTTTTATGGCCGCTTTAACCTGTTCTGCTTTATATTTTACTTCTTCATCGTCTTCGGCTACTTCCTCGGCTATATTTTCAATTTGCTCGCCTTCCAGTTCAATCAGATCCAGTTTGCGTTTCCGCAACAGGTTGATGGAACGGTTGACCACAATTTGTTTCAGCCATAAACCGAAAGTCGTATCCTGCCTGAAATCCCTTACCTTGCCGAATGCATCTAAAAAAGCTTCCTGCAAAACGTCCTCCGCTTCGGCAATATTACCCACTATCCTAAAGGCGACGTTTAGCATCGCTTTTGAATATAAACGGTAAAGTTCATAACAGGCCTTTTTACTGCCTTGTTTGCACTCCACCACCAGTTGATAATGCTTGTCTATGTATACGGCTTCCAAATTTTGATCAGCTTGCATGTTATATGACGCAGCGATTTTTACAACGTTGCATGAAGGTAGGGAATTTCGGATTTTTCACTATTGTTTGTTTTCAATGGTGTTCAAGAGGGCTGCGCCGTTTCGGATGTTCGATTGCGGATTTATTTAATTTATAGAAAAAAGCTGTATAAAAATAACTTAAATTCATTATTGCCGTTGGCTGAAGCCAACGGAACCTGATAAACTGAACATTTTCGGCTTTAGCCGAATGATTTAGCGCCAATTACAGCGGCAATTTTGGCTAAAGCCAATATACGCACTTCAAACATTCCGTTGGCTGAAGCCAACGGCAATAGACTTTTGCCTATGTTAGTTTCTCAAAACCGTTATTAAACAGCTTCAAATAACTAACACTTTTCCTGGTGATTATCCTATCTCAAATCCGAAATCAAAAACTCGTCTATAACCTTTACTGCGTTATCATGTCTTTCAGGCCCCGATCCGGATATCACTTTATAATTCGCATTCAGCTCATTTAATTCCTTATACCAAACCTCCATAAAATGCTCGCGCAGGTTGGGGAAATCGCGCAGTGGATCATCTTCCCAGGGCAGGTCGATGTTCAAAAGCAGGTACAGGTCGTAGGGTCGTTTGGGTAATTCGTCCAGCACCTCCTGCGGCGACTTGCCAAAAGTATAATCACTCCATATTTTTACGGTGATAAAGGTGGTATCGCAGATCAGCAGCCGGTTGGCCTGTGGTAATAATTCTTCTTCGAGCGAAAGTTGCCCGTAAAACATATTCACTTCATCCTGCCAGGCAGGCGGTTGGACTAGTTTCTCGCAATATTCACGGGCAAATTCCGGAACCCAAACGGTATTGTAATATTTTGCAAGATAAGATGACATGGTTGACTTACCTGTCGACTCAGGGCCCACGATGGCTATCTTTAAAATTTCGGGAGACAGGTTTTCCATTTGAACCTAATAATTCAACAACCGTTCCATCGTTTCTTCAAGCCTTGCTTTGGCCAGAAACTGATCCTCAAGCGCCTTATTCATCGGGATAGCGGTATCCAGGCTGGCGCAGCGCATCACCGGCGCGTCCAGGTGTTTAAAGCAATGTTCGGCAATATGGGCGGCTATTTCGCCGCCGAAACCGTTGGTTAAGGTATCTTCATGCAAAATCAAAACCCTACCCGTCTTTTTGGCACTTTCCTCTACGGCTTCTTTATCCCATGGCTGCAGGCTGCGCAGGTCGATGATCTCCAGCGACAGATCCTGGTGTTTGGCCGCATATTCCATAGCCCAGTGCACGCCCAGGCCGAAGGTAATAATGCTGGCGGTATTCCCTTCCTGTATGATCTTCGCTTTACCTATTTCCACATAGTAATCGCCGTCGGGCACTTCACCGCTGTTGCTGCGGTAAAGGTATTTATGTTCAAAATACATTACCGGGTTAGGGTCGTCTATAGCTGCCATCAGCAGGCCCTTTGCATCATCGGGGAAGGCCGGGTAAACCACTTTGAGTCCTGGTGTTTTGGTAAACCAGGCCTCGTTGCTTTGCGAGTGGAAAGGCCCGGCGCCTGTTCCGGCGCCTGCCGGCATCCTGATCACCACATCAACCGCCTGCTCCCAGCGGTAATGTGTTTTGGCCAGGTTATTTACCACCTGGTTAAAACCGCTGCTAACAAAATCGGCAAATTGCATTTCCATTACTGCCTTATAGCCGTTTAACGCAAGCCCCATAGCCGCGCCTGCAATACCCGATTCGCAGATCGGCGTATTTCGTACCCTGTCTTTACCAAACTCTTCCACAAAGCCCTGCGTTATTTTAAAAGCGCCGCCATATTCGGCAATATCCTGGCCCATTATTACCAGGTTATCAAATTTTTGCATGCTTTGCCGCAGGCCATCGCTGATGGCGTCGATGTAGCGCTTTTTTGTTGTGGTGTTGGAAGGTTGGAAAGTTGGAAAGTTGAAAGGTTTGTACATATCCCTTACTTCCGTTTCCGCGTTGGGGATAATATCAGGTTCGCTGAATGCTTTTTCAATTTCCGAGTCTATCAGCACGGTAAATTCGGCGCGCATCTGTGGCAGCCATTCAGGGCGTAAAATTTTTTCGTCAACCAGGTACTGTTCAAAATTGGTCAGCGGATCTTTCTCTTTCCAAAAATCAAATAAATATTGGGGAACATATTTAGTACCCGATGCTTCCTCGTGGCCCCGCATCCTGAAGGTCATACACTCCACCAGCACCGGGCGCGGTTTGGTACGCATGCTGGTTGCCAATTCGCTTATGGTGTGGTATACTTCCAGCAAATTGTTACCGTCAATACGGCGTCCTTCCATGCCGTAGCCAATGGCTTTATCAACCAAATGCCTGGCCTTATATTGTTCGCTCACGGGCGTGCTTAGTCCGTAACCGTTGTTTTCTATCAAAAAAATCACCGGCAGGTTCCATACTGCGGCAATGTTTAATGCCTCGTGGAAATCGCCTTCGCTGGTAGCCCCTTCGCCGGTAAAAACCAGGGTGGCACGGTTGCGTTTGCTTAAAACATCCGCCAGGGCTATGCCATCCGCCAGGGCCATCTGCGGGCCAAGATGCGAGATCATCCCGATGATCTTATACTCATGCGTGCCAAAATGAAACGACCGGTCGCGCCCCTTGGTAAAGCCCGATGCCTTGCCCTGCCATTGGGCCATCAACCGCGAAAGCGGGATCTCGCGCGCGGTAAATACGCCCAGGTTACGGTGCATTGGCAGGATGTACTCGTCATTGTTCATGGCAAGGGTGCTGCCTATGGCTATGGCCTCCTGGCCTATCCCCGAAAACCATTTTCCGATGCGGCCCTGCCGTAACAGGATCAGCATTTTCTCCTCGATCATGCGCGGCCACAGCAACTTCGAATAAAAATCTATCAGCTGGTTATTTGTCAGGTTTTTCCTGTCGAAAATCATCCGGCAAAACTACGGAATTGGTTCATTTGTTCACTGGTTCATTTGTTCATTGGTGAAAAGTTTAATAAAGTTGGTTTAAAAGTAAATTGTTTAACACATGCTTCATTGCTACTAAACAAAATGATAAATTGCAGCCTGATATTAGTTGTTTACTGCATCCGGTTACCCACACTTCATACCAATGAACTAATGAACCAGTGAACTAATGAACTATCCACCAATGAACCACTGAACTAATGAACAAAAAACGAAAGATACCCCTGATCTTGCTTATCCTTGCCGCAGCCATTGGCCTTGCGGCAACAACCCATGATTATTTCCTGCTGCCCGAAAACTTTTTTTTGCACAAGGGCGATAAACTTAACCTGCATTTGGTTGAGGGTGATTTATTTATAAAGCAAAACGAAGTTGGCCCGCAAACCGCAAAGATCATCTCCTTTGTGCTTTATGCAGGCAAAAAGAAAACAGACCTTACCAGTTTGGCAAAAGATTCCATTTTATTAAAGGATTTCCCAATGGAAACCAGCGGGCAATCGCTTATTTCCATTACCACCGGTGTCGACCACAGCAGCTATTCCCGCGACAACTATGCTGATTTTTTAACCCAGCTGGGTAATGATAAGCTGGCCGACAAAGTAAAAAATGGCAGCCAGTTCAGGGTGAAGGAAAAACATGCCCGTTACATGAAAACATTATTGTCTGTTGACAACCACGATGGCGGCGATTATGAAAAAGTGCTGGGCGAAGCCAGTGAAATTGTTTTAAAAGACAATCCCTATAAAAAGAAATATGGCGACGATATGATGGCCCAGCTGTTATTTAGTGGTAAACCAGCTAAAGGTGAAGTAGTATCGCTTTATATAAAATCCCTTGGCGGCAATGTTTATACCCAAAATTATACTACCGATGATAAAGGCGAAATCTCCATCACCATGAGCCGGGAGGGCATTTATATGCTGCGCAGCGTTCACGTTGAGCCCACAGGCGATAAAGATGCCGATTATGTAAGCTGGTGGACCACCTACACCTTCGCCTTCAGCAGTTCAGACGAGGTACCGAATACCTATAAGGAATTCGGGTTCGGGAATATGCATTGAGGGTGATTTCGGATTTCAGAATTTCGATTTCGGAATTGGTTTAATTGCGGAATGCGGAGTGGCGAATGCGGAATGAGATAGCGAAATGCTTGTTAGAAAGACGAAGCTTGACGGCATAAAAACAAGCAAACATGGTTTACACAAGGTTTACACTTTTTCAGATTATTATAGTTTATATAATTGATAACCCCGCCTGTCCAGGCATGCTGCCTGGACACACACTTATTTAAGCGTGCCGCTTAAATAATAAAAACTTATTGTTGTTTTGCCGGTAATTGCTCATATTTATCTGATGTCACGTAATGCCTCAACCGACGAACTTTATTTCGGTTAGAGTAGGGTTTGTTGGCTCGGCCCATGAATATTGGTATAGTAGTGCTAATCATGAAAGTCCGGTAAAAATCATTTATTAATTGTAATTTAAGCGGAACGCTTAAATTGTTATGTGTCCAGGCAGTATGCCTGGACAGGCGGGGGAAAAGTAATTGCCCGCCTGTCCATGCTCGTCGCCTGGCCCCCCTACAAATGGTATTATTCAGAGCTTTTCAAACGCAAATAAGATGCCGTTATGATAAAATTTAATAAAAGCGTTAAAAACGTACTTCCTTACAGTAGACGGCAATACCTTCAATTTTGGGATGATGATTGTGATTTACCTACCGAATGGAATGGAGTTTCAATTCAATTACCCGGCGCTTATGAAGGGAAAGTAAGTGGCTTAACAGCGTTTGTTGAGGCTTATGAAGGTTTATTTAAGAATGTAGTATTAAAACTTGATAATGGTTCATCCTGGACTGTAAATCACGACGATAAAGACTTGAATTGGTTTCCAAATGACGAGGATAATTTAACCGCTTTACGAGCCTTATTCAAACAAAATAATATTCCGAATGCATTTAGGGGTGCTTTAATTTTTGCTAAAGATGATTTGCTGGAATTTTCCAGGGATTTAATTTCATACCCATCCGCTATAATTAATGAAGAGGGGGTTTATTATAAAAATTTAGACATTTCACATGGTGAATTATCATTTATCATAAAAATATATGGTCGTTTTAGTATTGATTTATTGAGTTTAAATAAAGGGCTTTTGAGAGAAGTAATAAATGAAAATTCCTCAAGTTTATTCATTGTAAAAGAGTTTAGAGTTAGTTCATTATAGATTATTTTGATTGCACCGTTAGGTGCAAAATATTGGTAGAAAAATAAATAATAAATGAAAAGCGTGCCATCGGTACGCAACCTGTGAAGCGACATTAACGTCAATGCATTGCGTATAGGTTCCGTACCGATGGCACGGCATATCTGGCTGGTGTTTTTTCTACCGATATTAGACCCCCTTGGGCCCGCTGGGGTCGCGAAAAATTAAGATTGGAAGGATGAAATGATGCGATATTTGCCGCCAATTATAAACATGACAACTAAACTCCAACCGTTAAAACAAGACCTATTAGTACCCATTTCGTTACCTTGGTTATAAACTCCTTCAACATTCCGCAATCAACATCCCGACTTCCGCACTCTTTTCCACTTCGCAGCTTCTTTCGGACTTTCGGACTCCTCTCTACTTAAAATCATTCCGTTCCATCCATTCCTGACTGAAGGATTTTGGTGCTACGGTTGGCATTTCACGGTAATGCCCCCAGGTTTTTTTGAAGAACCTTTTTAACAGGAAATTTTTGGTTTTGCCGCTGAAAAAGTCCATCCATTTGCGCTTTAGCATCCCTTTTTTCCAGGCAGCCCAGCCATATTTTTCCATGGGGGTCACCAGGTGTTCGTTCACCGCGTCGCGGCGGTTAAGCAGCAGCATTTTGTGGATGTCGATTTTTACGGGGCAAACTTCCGTACATTTTCCGCAGAGGCTGGAGGCATAGCTCAGGTGTTTAAATTGCTCCATCCCGTTCATGTGCGGCGAAATGATGGAGCCTATCGGGCCGCTGTAGGTTGTTTCGTATGTGTGTCCGCCGATGTTTTTATAAACCGGGCAGGCGTTTAAACAGGCACCGCAACGAATGCAGTATAAGGCCTGGCGCTGTTCTTTTTGGGCCAGCAGGTTGGTGCGACCGTTATCCAGCAGTACCACATACATTTCTTCGGGGCCATCTGTTTCGTCTGGTTTACGGGGGCCGTTTAACAAGGTATTGTAAACTGTTAAATTTTGCCCGGTGCCATGTGTGGCCAGCATGGGCCAGAACATATCAAGGTCGGCCATGGAAGGGATGATCTTTTCGATCCCTACCACCGCGATGTGGATTTTAGGGAACGACGTACTTAAACGGGCGTTGCCTTCATTTTCACTTACGGCAACGCTGCCGGTATCGGCAATTAAAAAATTACCACCGGTAATCCCCACATCGGCCTGCACATATTTATCGCGCAGCAGTTCCCGGGCTTTTTGGGTAAGCTGTTCGGGTGTATAATCAAGCGGGGTGCCAAAGCGTTCGTTAAATAGTTTGGCAATATCCTCTTTGCTGAGGTGCATAGCCGGGGTAACGATGTGATATGGCTTCTGGCCCAGCAATTGTACAATATATTCACCCAAATCGGTTTCCAGCGATTCAATTTGATGATGTTCAAGGAATTCATTCAACTGGATCTCCTCGGTAACCATTGATTTTGATTTTACTACAGTTTTGGCGCCGGCTTTTGTAAGGATATTGAGGATCTCGCGGTTTGCTTCTTCGGCATCGTTGGCCCAGATCACTTTGCCCCCGCGTTTCATAAAGTTGGCTTCAAATTCGGGCAGGTACTTGTCCAGGTTTTCCATCACCCTCCACTTAATCACATGCTGCTTGCGCTTAATGTTTTCGAGGTTGATGATCCGCGACAATCCCCTCTCAACAGCCGCATCGTATTTACCAATGTTGTAATTGATAATGCGCCTGTGCCTTTTATCAAATGCCTTTTCTTCTGAAGCGGTTAAGAATTCTTCTGCTGTGCTACCCATAGCGGCTACGGTAGATGTTTTAAGAAAATTATAAAGAAATAGAATCTAATACAAAATGGATATGATACGCAAAATGGATGCTTTATTATCTAAGGAAATAGTGTGCAACTAATTGCAAAACGCCAACACCTACAACCCAAATAATGGTTTGAATCTTGGCACTACTTATTCTATCTATAATTTCTATTTTCAGATCTTTTATTTGATTTGTAGCCTCGGCCTTAACTTCTTCTTTAATCGTAGCCTGAATTGCCGATACGACATCTTCTGCTGTTTTATCATCCCCAGTTTTATCCTTAATGATTTGGTAAAGTTTGATCGTTGAAATTTGAATCTCCATAATTCATCCTTTTGTATATTCAAAGGTAGGGAATAATGTCCTTATATCTATCAACTGCGATTTATTACGGCACAAACAATCCTTTTAAAGGTAAATGACGACGATTTAAAGAAAAAGTTTGCTGAGAATGGCACAAGTTCAAATGTGCTATGTGTACGGCAAAAACCCTCAAACTACAATTAGCAAATATTCAACTTAAAAAATAAGCAATCAAGGCACCAAACGGTAAACGCATTTTTATGCTATTGTTTAACGTTAAAATTTGCGGATTCGCCTTCAGCAGGCAATCTTATCCACCCTGTTCGCATGTCTTCCGCCTTCAAATTCAACGGTGAAAAATATGTCCACTATCTTTTTTGCTTCTTCCAAAGAGATATGGCGGGCAGGTAAACATAAAATATTGGCGTTGTTATGGCTGCGGGCACGATCGGCCAATTCTTCGTTCCAGCAGATGGCGGCACGGATACCCTGGTGTTTGTTGGCGGTGATGGCTACCCCGTTTCCGCTGCCGCAGATCAGGATGCCAAAATCAAATTCTCCGGTTTCAACGGCTAAAGCAACCGGGTGCGCAAAATCAGGATAATCGCAGGAACCCGCCGAATAAGGGCCGAAATCCTTAACTTCCTGTCCTGATAAAAAATCAATGATAGCCTGTTTGTATTCAAACCCGGCGTGATCTCCGCCAATTGCAATTTTTAGCCCTTGTTTCATATTATTAATTTGAAAATTTGTTGATTTGAAAATTTGAAGATGATAAAACTGAAAGTATTTTCAAATTACCACATTTTCCAATTTTCAAATTATTTCTTTATCCGCACACCTGCCTGCCGGTAGGCAGGTCTGCATATTTGCACATCCGCACATCATATTACTGAACCGTCAATCCGGTTTCCTCATTTTTTTTCTTCTTGCGCTGCACCATAACGGCCACCCAGATGCTGAACTCATAAAGGATAAATAAAGGCAGCGCAACCACCAGCATCGTCAACGCATCAGGCGAGGGGGTGATGATGGCGGCCAGTACTAAAATGATCACCGTAGCATAGCGCCGCTTTTCTCGCATAAACTTCGGGGTCAGAATGTCCAGGCTAGAGAGTATATAAACTACGATCGGCAATTGAAAAACGATCCCCGCCACCAGGGTCAGCATGGTTTCCGACGATATAAACGAGTCGATGCTGAACAAATTCTCGATGGACTCGCTGATGGTATAGTTAACAAAAAACCTGATGGATAAGGGGGTTACCACATAATAGCCAAACATCACGCCCAGCGCGAACAAAAAGGAACAGTAAAACACAAAGCCGCTTGCAGCCTTGCGTTCTTTTTCGTGGAGGGCGGGCCGGATAAAGCGCCATACCTCATACAAAAGGTATGGAATGCCAGCGATCAGGCCGATCATGATCGACGAACTGAACTGCAGGTTAAACTGCCCGGCCAGGTCGGTATTGATCAAGTGAAAATTTATACTGTTAACGCAAAACCCTTTGGCATCAATATAGGGAATCAAGCCATGGAAAAAATCCCCCATGCTGCACATCATCCTGTACGTCCAGAAATCGGTACGTGTGGGGCCAAGGATTACATTGTAGAAAATTTCGTGATAATAAATAAAAGCAACTATCGCAAATATCAATATGGCTAAAGCAGACCTGATGAGGTGCCAGCGCAGGGCTTCCAGGTGCTGAAAAAATGACATTTCAGCGCCCATCTGTTCCCCTTTTTCTTTAATCGACTTGGTCAGTTTGCTAAATATGCTCATTTTTACCTATAAATTGCGGGCATATCCTGCCCTTAAAAGATGTAAACGTTTGATTATTTAAACGCCATCCATTTATTCGCTGTACTCAAAAGTATCCATAAACTTGGTAGTAAAATTACCGGCCCTGAAATTAGGGTCCTTCAATAATTTTAAATGGAATGGTATAGTTGTTTTTACACCTTCAATTACAAATTCGCTTAAGGCACGTTCCATAGTGCTTAAAGCCTCATCGCGGGTTTGTGCCACGCAGATAACTTTTGCAATCATTGAATCGTAGTTCGGCGGAATTACATAGCCGGTATAAACATGGGTATCAATACGAACCCCGTGACCGCCGGGCGAATGAAAATTGGTGATCTTGCCTGGTGAAGGCCTGAAATTATTTAAAGGGTCTTCGGCATTGATGCGGCATTCTATCGCGTGCATTTGCGGCTCGTAATTTTTGCCTGATATCGGGATACCGGCAGCAACTTTGATCTGTTCTTTGATCAGGTCGAAGTTAATTACCTCTTCGGTAACGGGATGTTCTACCTGGATGCGGGTGTTCATCTCCATAAAATAAAAATTCCGGTCCTTGTCAACCAAAAATTCTACCGTTCCGGCGCCTTCATATTTAACGGCTTTAGCGCCCTTAATAGCAGCATCGCCCATTTTCTTGCGCAGCTTCTCCGTCATAAATGGCGAAGGGGATTCCTCAACCAGTTTTTGATGGCGGCGTTGAATCGAGCAGTCCCTTTCAGAAAGGTGGCATACTTTGCCATACTGGTCGCCAACCACCTGGATCTCTATGTGGCGCGGATCCTGTACATATTTTTCCAGGTACATGCCGTCGTTGCCGAATGCAGCGCCTGACTCAGCACGGGCAGAATCCCAGGCTGCTTCAAATTCCTCGTCTTTCCAAACAATACGCATGCCCCTGCCGCCACCGCCGGCAGTTGCTTTTAATATGATGGGGTAGCCAATTTTTTTTGCTATTTCGATACCTTCTTTTACGCCGGTCAATAATCCTTCGGAACCGGGAATAGTAGGTACACCTGCTTTTTTCATGGTCTCTTTTGCCGAGGCTTTATCGCCCATGGCATTGATCTGCGCAGCAGTAGCGCCAATAAATTTTATCCCATATTCAGCACAAATGGCAGAGAACTTTGCGTTTTCAGAAAGAAAACCGTATCCCGGATGTATCGCATCGGCATTGGTTAACTCGGCAGCTGAAATAATATTGGGGATATTTAAATAAGAATCGCGACTGGGCGGAGGGCCTATACATACAGCCTCATCGGCAAAACGCACATGCAGGCTATCCCTGTCGGCAGTTGAATATACAGCTACGGTTTTTATCCCCATTTCCTTACACGTGCGTATAATTCTCAGGGCAATCTCACCGCGGTTAGCTATTAATATTTTTTTAAACATTTTTTTGTTTTTGTGATTTCACCGATTATTTTTTGATTTCACCGATAAGTATTTCAAAAAATCGGTGTAATCATTTCAAACATCGGTGCAATCATTAAAATTAAGCAGGTTCTACCAAAAATAAAGGCTGGTCATATTCCACCGGTGATGCGTTATCAACCAGTACTTTTACAATACGGCCTGAAATTTCAGATTCAATTTCATTGAAAAGCTTCATGGCTTCAATGATGCAAAGTACTGATCCGGGTTTAATCTCATCGCCAACATTCACAAAGATAGGTTTGTCAGGACTGGCCGAACGATAAAAAGTACCAATCATCGGTGATTTTACAACAACAAATTTTGATGTGTCAGCAACTGGTTCAGCCGCGGGCGCCGGTGCGGCAGCAACAGGTGCTTGCGCTGGCGCTGTAGGTTGCGCAGGTGCATAGTGCAGCCCTTCGGGTACAGTTGCATTAACAATGGTTTGAACCTGGTTGGTTTTAATGGTGATCTTAAAATCATTCTGTTCTATGGATACTTCGTTTACGCCTGATTTGGCAACAAAGCGTATAAGATCCTGAATCTGTTTAATATCCATGCCCGGTGGTTAATTGGTTTTTGATAAAGTTAATATATTAATGTGCAGATATGCAAATGTGCAGATGTGCAGATGATTGATGTGCAGATGTGCAGATTTCAAATATGCCAATATTTTAGTTAATTAAGGGACTATGATTAGCTGTAAGCAAATAAACAAAACTTATATGATATATGTTCTATTGATCGATTTTCAAAACTGCAAATTTCAAATTTCTTGTTGAAGCTTTTTTTTGCATCTGCACATCTGCGTATCTGCACATTAATAAGCCCACTTTAAATAAATTGACCCCCAGGTAAACCCGCCGCCAAAAGCCGCCAGGATGAGGTTATCTCCTTTTTTAAATTTATCTTCCCATTCCCACAAACACAGGGGTATTGTTCCGTTTGTGGTATTGCCATAGCGCTCAATATTGATAATTACCTTATCGGCACTTACGCCGGTACGGTTGGCAGTAGCATCAATAATACGTTTGTTAGCCTGGTGTGGTACCAGCCAGGCAATATCATCAGCGGTAAGGTTATTGCGTTCCATTACTTCGGCAGCAACATCGGCCATATTGGTAACGGCGAATTTAAAAACAGCCTGACCTTCCTGGTAAGCAAAATGTTCGTAAGCATCAATTGTTTCGTGGGTTGCCGGCTTTACCGAGCCGCCTGCCTTTTGGTGCAGGAAAGCCGCGCCTGAGCCATCGCTCCTTAAAATAGAGTCGATAACACCATTACCTTCGTCATTAGGTTCAAGCAAAACAGCACCGCAGCCATCGCCAAAAATAATACAGGTGGCACGGTCCTTGAAATTTGTTATTGCCGACATTTTATCGCCGCCAACTACCAATACTTTTTTATGCTTCCCGCTTTCAATAAACTGTGCGCCTGTCGCCAGCCCGAAGATGAATCCCGAGCAGGCTGCCTGCAGGTCGTAACCCCAGGCATTTTTTGCGCCTATTTTATTAGCCAGTATATTGGCCGTGGCCGGAAATACAAAGTCGGGTGTGGTGGTACAAAAAATAATCAGGTCAATTTCTTCGGCCCCTATACCACGTTTTTCAAGCAGGGCTTTAACGGCCGGTACGGCCATATCCGAAGTACCTAAACCTTCGCCTTTTAATATCCGGCGTTCTTTAATACCGGTACGTGAGGTTATCCATTCATCATTGGTCTCTACCATCGTTTCCAGCTCGTGGTTAGTTAGTACATAATCGGGTACGTAACCATGTACGGCTGTAATAGCAGCGTGAATTTTACTCATTTTATTTTTTTTTACTGGAAAGCCAGTTTTATTTTTTCAACAAGAGCGCTCTCCACCATATTTTTTGATAAAAGCACCATATTTTTTATCGCTTCAGGACTTGATATGCCATGGCCCACAACCACAGGCGCGTTTACGCCGAGTATAGGGCTACCGCCGTATTGCTCGTAATTAAACATATCAAAAAATGGGTCTTTGATATTCCTTTGAACGCATACGTCGTAAAATGATTCAGCAAGCTTCAGGATAACGTTCCCGGTAAAGCCATCACATACAATTACGTCTGCGCAGTCTTCAAAGGCATCACGCCCTTCAATATTACCAACAAAATTAATTAGCTTGCTTTCTTTCATCAGCGGGTAGGCGGCCTGGCAAAGTATATTGCCTTTCTCCTCTTCCTCACCTATATTCATCAGGGCAACCCGCGGATTTTCGATATGATAAACATATTGAGCGAATAGGCTGCCCAGGGCGCCGAACTGCGGCAAAAACTCCGGTTTACAATCGGCATTTGCACCAACGTCAACCAAAATGCCCAAACTCCCTTTCAGCCGCGGTACAATGCTGGTAATTGCCGGGCGCAAAACGCCGGGAATGGCCTTTATGCTGAACATTGCCCCGACCAGCATAGCCCCGCTATTGCCTGCCGACGAAAAAGCCTGGAGCTCTCCCTCTTTAAGCAATTTAAAACCAATAACGATACTGGAATTGGGTTTTTGAACGATGGCTTTTGTAGGGTGCTCACCCATCCCGATCACTTCGGTGGTATGAACATACTCAAAATTATCGGGGCTGAAATTATTTTCCTGAAGGATGTTAACGGCGATATCCTTATCACCTATTAACACCAGTTTCTGATCAGCAGCTAACGTTTTAAAAGCAGCAATTGCCCCTAAGACTGTTGCCTGCGGAGCGAAATCGCCGCCCATAATATCTAAGCCAATCTTCATTTCAGAAAATTAAACTTAAGCTACGGCTGCTTTCTCGATCAGTAACTTTCCGTTGTAGTAAACATTACCATCAACAGTGTAAGCACGGTGCGGCAAATGCACGGCGCCTGTAGTTTTGCAGGTAGTTAAAGTTGGCAAAGGAGCATTGTCATGCGTTCTGCGCTTGTCTCTCCTTGATTTGGATATTTTACGTTTTGGATGTGGCATAATCCTATTATTTTTTATTTAAATTTTTGAGCGCTTCCCAGCGTGGGTCAACTTGCTCGTTTTGTTCAGTATTTGCGGTCAGCTTATTTAAGCTTTCCAGCATTTCTTTATCGCAATAAGGGGTTTTACCCTCATCAATGCAAACCGTTATCAGCGGCAGTGCAACATTTATGTATTCATAAATCAACTTTGAGATATCAATCTCGTGGTCGTTTTTGGTGAGGATGATGATTTCGTCATCCTCGTCAACTGCCTCTTCACTAAACTTGGCCACCTGTTGTTCGCGCACATCTACATATTGCGGATATGGCGCCAGGCAACGGTCGCAGTTTGTATCAATCGTCCCGGTGATCCGAAAATTCAGGATGATCATTGTCTCCTGTTTTTCCAGTTCAACCTGGCATTTCAAATTTGCTTTTTTTACCAGTGAATATTCAAATTCATCAAAAAAAGCATCCGTTACCTCGAATTCAAACGCGTGCTTTCCCAGTTTAAGTCCGGTAAAAGGAATCGAAAAATTTCTTAGCGATTTCAATGAGCAACAATTAGCCCGCAAATGTAAGGATAAATATGATATTTGAAAAGTGTTTTTTTAAATAGGGTTTGCGGGCGTTTTTTACCACGTTGGCATCCCCTCCCCGGCCTCTAAAGCTTTGGGCATAAGGCAAGGTTACCCGCTCATCCGAAACGAGGCATTGGCGCTTATCCGTGCTGGCCAAAAGCATTAAGCCCGGTACCTGCACGAAAAAAATTGCCGTCATTAAACCAGGTCTGCAATATCAACACCACCCGTTTATGCTGACAGAAGAAGATCGCCAGGGAAAATTGCAAGCAGGGCGTTCACCTTAAAAGGCAAATTGAATAAAAACCCGTCGTTCTAAAGTCAAACGCGCCGGTTACCGAATTAGCTCCCCAATTAATGCCTTAATTAAGGCACTTATAAAACGATCTTTTCTAATCCCGCCTTTGCTAATTGCCCATTCAATAAGTCCAGCCTTTCACCGGTAAGACTATTATAATGTAAATTTAATTGCCTGAACGAAGCGTCAGCATCCGTTACCGCGCCGAAAACCTGCATGGTTACCGGCATATCGCTTTGCTGCATTAAATTCATCAAACCCAATAGCTTACTTTTTAAACTTGCAAACCCGTCCTGCTTGCTTGCCTGATCCCCTTTTTCCAATTTTGAAGCTTCATCGGCTATGCTTTTTAATGAAGCAGCCAAAGCACCCGTTGCATTGGGCGCCACCTTTTCGGTCTGTATTTTTAAACTATGCAGCTTATCCAGGGCCATCGCCGCCTGTTTAAATTCGCGGTAACATTTATCCGAAAGATCATATTGTTTTTTTAGTTCGATTGCCGGTGTTTTTACCCTTGGGTCCATTTTAATGGTGATCGGCTGGGTATAGGTTTTGCCATCGACGGTTAACCTCACCGTATATACGCCGGGCATTACCCATGGCGAAGTGGGATTGGGCGCTGTCTGGCCATAAATGGCGGCGATTGCGTAATCAGGCGGCAAATTTAGTGGCTGCGTATGCATATCCCAAATAAAACGGTGCGCGCCTTTAGCTGTCGAAAGTATTTGCTGGGGTCTTATCCAGTACAGCGGAATATTTACCGGCGGCACCTCGTAAGGCGCATCGTTACTTTTATAGGTACGCACAATTTTACCTGTCGCGTCCAGTATTTCCATACTGATCACTCCTTTTGCATCGTCATTGAAATAATAATCAATAATTGCACCATCCGGCGGGTTCTGCCCGGCAGGTTCTTCCTGCGGCAGGGGCGTATCACTGTTCATGTTCCAGCGCACCCTGTAAGCAAAACCTGTTTCGTATAAAGCAGTTTCATTACCGTTTTTTAGTTTAGCAAGGTTACGCAACGCTGCTATATCATCCATGATCCAAAAAGAACGGCCATGCGTACCAACCACCAGGTCGTTATCCTTTATAACCAAATCACGGATGGAGGTTGCAGGCATATTCAGCTTTAAAGGCTGCCATAACTCCCCGTCGTTAAAAGAAACGTAAACCGCCCTTTCAGTGCCGGCAAAAAGTAATCCTTTGCAAAGCGGGTCTTCGCGTACCGCGTTCACAGGATCACGCGGCAAACCATTCACCATCTTTTTCCAGGTTTTACCGCCATCGTGTGTTTTGTAGATATAAGGATTCATGTCATCCAGCCTGATCTTATTGACGGCTGCATAAGCGGTCTGGTCATCAAAATGACCGGCATCAATCAGGGAGACTTTATTCCACGATGTAATTTCCGCCGGTGTTATATCTTTCCAGGTTTTGCCGCCGTCATTGGTCAATTTTATCAGCCCGTCATCAGTGCCGATCCAAATGGTATTAATATTTTTATGAGACGGCGCAACGGTATAGATCACTCCGCGACGCGGCATTGTTTTTAATTTATCACTGTTATAGATCCCCACGCTTTTTGGGATTTCCCAGGTGCTCCTGGTAAGGTCGGGACTTATAACCGCCCATGAATTACCGCCGTTTATAGTTTTAAACAACACATTGCCTGCATAAAATAAACTTTTGGGATCGACCGTAGAGAAGACCACCGGAGCCGTGCGCAGGAAACGGTAGTTTCCCCGGCGACCAATCGGCGGCGAAACATTTTGAACCTGACCGGTACGCTTATCAAATTTGGTGAGTTTGCCGCCATAAATAATATTGGGGTCAAGCGGATCAGGGGCTATATACCCGTATTCTTCAGCACCCACCGGGTGCCATTCCCTGAAAGTGATCTGCCCGTCGTTTCCACGGCTGGCAATACCTACCGAGCCGCTTTCCTGCTGCCCGCCGTACACATTGTACGGGAAGGCATTGTCGGCACTCACATGATAAAATTGCGCCGTTGGCTGGTTGTACCAAGAACTCCATGACTGGCCGCCGTTCACGGTAATTTCGGCGCCCTGGTCGCTCACCAGTAATATAATTTCGGGGTGTTCAGGATTGATCCACAGGCGGTGATAATCATCACCACCCGGCGCGCCGCGGATAGCCAGCCAGGTTTTGCCGCCATCCGTTGATTTCCAGGTAACCACATTGGCAATATAAACCACATCCGGGTTTTTCGGATCGACCTTACATTCCGCGAAATCGTCGCCGCGCTCCCAAAGCCGCTCATCGGTACTTTGCTCCTTCCATGATTGCCCGCCATCATCCGACCGGTATAAACCTCCGCCTTTTGTGGCATCTACACAGGCGTACATCCGTTTGGGGTTGCTTGCCGAAACACAAAAGCCTATCCGGCCCAAACCGTCGGCAATAGAGGGCAGCCCGGCAGTTAATTTAACCCAGGTAGTACCGCCATCGGTTGATTTAAACAAGCCACTTTCAGCACCCTCCCATTCCCCATTTTCCCATGGCCCCTGCCGCCCGGCCCACAGGTCGGCATAAATAATATTTGAATTGGTTGGATCGATAGTAACCTGGATCGCACCAGTATTTTCATCTTTATATAATACACGTTCCCAGGTTTTGCCGCCATTGGTGCTTCGGTAAACACCTCTTTCTGTATTTGGCCCGTAGGGATGGCCAAGGGCCGCTACAAAAACTTTGTTCTCATCGTTCGGGTCTACAGCCAGGCCGCCTATTTGCTGCGCATCTTTTAATCCTGTATTTACCCATGTTTTACCCGCATCGGTTGATTTATAAACCCCGTCGCCGACGGAAAGATCCGGCCTTTGTATGCCCTCGCCGCTACCTGCATAAACCACGTTTGGATTTGATGGCGCAACGGCCACATCGCCAATGGAGCCGGTCGGTTGCTCGTCAAACACGGGCTGCCAGGTTCTGCCATAATCGGTTGTTTTCCAAACGCCACCGTTATTTACACCAATATAAAAAACATTCGGCTGCTGCACAACGCCGGTAGCGCCAACTGTCCGGCCACCGCGGTGCGGCCCGATCATTCGCCATTGCAGCATGTTAAAAGCCGGCGGATCTATCGATTGGGCCTTAACCGTTAACGAAAATAACGCTAAAAACATCAAGGCAAAAGCGCAGGCGAATTTTTTGGATAGATAGGGAAATCTCATATTTATAAAGTATAAAGATTAATTTGAAGTCAGAAAGCCGATAAATATAACTTTATATTAAAACTTGTTCAAATTCAGGAAAAAAATCTGTGGCTACCTGGTATGTTTAGCTTAAGCAAAGTCCCCCGGGTTCAGCCAACAGTTAAAAACACCGCCCGCAGCTGGCCTTAACCAAATTAAGCGGCGGCCTGGAATTATTAAGGATGTTTATTATTGATTTTCCCGGCCTCTTCCAATTCGGAGTCTATCTGATCATCATATTTAAAACGGTATAATTCCCATTCAGTGCCCGGTTTATAAAACATGAAAGTAAACCGGTACGGCTGATTTTCGAATTTGACAAGATAGCTATAGAAAAACAGGCTCGGCGACGCACTTTTTTGGGCAATTAACTCATGCCCCATGTATTTACCTGCCGATTGCGGCAATGAATCTAATTTTGCTTTTAAAACCGGGAGCTGTGGCAGGTTTGCCAATAATTTATTGGTACTAAAAAGGTAATCGATGGCCGTATCTGCGCCTTTGTCTTTATATTTTTTAAAAAAGGCATCAATAATCGCGGGCACAGATTTAGGTGCAGCGATTGCTTTTGCCGAAGCGGGTGCAACAAGCGGTTTTGCAGCCTTTTTTGCAGGGGACTGCGCCATAACCCCAAGCGAACTAAAGCAGATAGCTGCGGCCAACAATACTGGCAGACCTGCCATTGGTTTAAAAGTAAATTTTTTCATAACAGGTAGTTTAAAAACGTAAAGTAATAAAAAAAACCTGCTATTTACACAGCAGGTTTATATTTTGGTTGGAATGAGTTGTAAAGGTTGCAAAAGTTAAAACCCTTACAACGTTTAAAACCTTTACAACTTACTTCGTCACATACATTACTTCCTTCACCGCTTTGATCACTCTTTCAGGATTTGGAAGGTACTCTTGTATCAACGTTGGTGCATAAGGCAATGGAACGTCGCCACCCATAATGCGCAATACCGGTGCATCCAGGTAATCGAATGCATCTTTCTGTACCTTAAAGGCTACTTCGGTAGCGATTGAACCCAATGGCCAGCTTTCTTCAACGATCACCAAGCGGTTTGTTTTTTTAACAGAATTGATCACGGTATCATAATCAATCGGGCGCACAGTACGCAGATCGATTACTTCAGCATGGATGCCTTCTTTTTCAAGTTCGGCAGCTGCGGCATTTACCACTTTCATTATTTTACCGAAACCAACCAGGGTTACATCTGATCCTTCTTTGGTAACATTAGCTTTGCCAAGCGGAATATAGTAGGTCTCTTCAGGAACTTCACCTTTATCGCCATACATTAATTCCGATTCCATAAAAATTACCGGATCCGGGTCAATAATACATGATTTTAACAAGCCTTTTGCATCATATGGATTTGAAGGTACAACTACCTTTAAGCCCGGGCAATTGGCGTACCAGTTTTCAAAGCACTGGCTGTGCTGCGAGCTCAACATACCCGCATTACCTGTGGGGCCACGGAAAACGATAGGAACCGAGAATTGTCCGCCGCTCATCGACATGATTTTGGCAGCGCCATTGATGATCTGGTCGATAGCCACCAACGAAAAGTTAAAGGTCATGAACTCAATGATCGGCCTTAAACCATTCATTGCCGAGCCGATACCAATGCCGGCAAAACCACATTCAGAGATCGGGGTATCAATAACCCTTTTTTCGCCAAATTCATCAAGCATACCCTGGCTTACTTTATAGGCGCCGTTATATTGGGCAACCTCTTCACCCATCAGGTATATATTCTCATCCTTACGCATTTCTTCGGACATTGCTTCACGAAGCGCTTCTCTGAATTGTATTTCTCTCATTGTTGTACTATAATGCTTTTTTGCGAACGCAAATATAAGCAATGATGTGTGATTTGCAATTTGTAATAGATTTGAGACGTGAGATATGAGATTTGAGAGAGAATTTTTATCTTAAATCTCAAATCTCATGTCTCGCGTCTAATTTTACTCCTTCCTTTCACCCTTCATTTCTGACGCTATTTTCAACGCTTTATAAGCATTTACGATACCGCCGGTTTTTGAAAGCGACGCAAAATCAACTTTTTGAGTTTTATCGCCCGGTTTAACCACGATGGTGCCGGTTAACGGGGTTGCTGATGCTAAAATCGCATGTTTCACCTGGCTTGCGGTCAGGTTTGGGTAATACTCTAATATCAATGCCGCGATACCGGTAACAATAGGCGACGAGAAGCTGGTGCCGTCCGCCGTGTTAAATTCGGCATCCATATCAATCGAAGTTACTTTAACACCGGGAGAAAAAATATCGACACTCTTTTTTCCATAGTTGCTAAAATCGGCCGCAAGGTTTTCGCCCGGCTTAGGGCCCGAAGCCCCTACGCTGATCACATTGTCGGTAGTGGTTCCATCCAGGTAAGTATCATTTGGAAATTCGGGCTTGGTGTCCATATCCTGCCCGTCGTTGCCTGAGGCCATTACCAGCAGGACATCGTGTGCGGCGGCATATTTAAAAGCG
>JARLHA010000067.1 GCA_031292485.1 Mucilaginibacter sp. | reverse complement strand
CATTCCAACACGACAAGCAAACAACAACCGTTTATTCTTTATCTTTAGAAAACTGTAAACCTATTACAGGACTAAAATACAGTGTAAACTCAATACAGGATTAATTATCAAAAAGTGTAAACCTTTTTCAGGACGTGACACTCTTATGCTTCATCCTGAGGTATGAATTAACTGATAGCCAGCAAATTACATGTATATTGCCGGAGAAACATATTTGAAATGGATTGATTATTAACAACTTATCTAAATTTTCTGTTTTGTTAAAATGTTTAACATGCTGATAATGAGTGTGTTTCACAACGTTCCGGGTGTTCCGCGCAGCAAAACGGAACACCCGGCCCTATCAACAAAATGAACAATTAGTTTTATATTTGGCGGCGATGCATGATTTCGTCAAAACAGCTATAAATGGAGCAATTTGATTTAAAGAATACGAAAATTGCCGTGATCGGGTTAGGCTATGTAGGGTTGCCGCTGGCGGTTGAATTTGCCAAAAAATATCAAGTTTCGGGCTTTGATCTCAATCAAAACCGCATCAGCGAATTGCTGAGCGGCTATGATTCCACCAGCGAGGCCGATATCAGCGAGTTGAACGCAGTTTTGAACAGGGCAGATGGGGCGGGGCTAAATTTCACCTCCTCGGCGGAAGATTTGAAAGCGTGTACTGTTTTTATTGTGACCGTCCCAACCCCGGTTGATCATTTTAAGTCACCGGATCTGAGGCCGCTGTTATATGCGTCGGAAATAATAGGAGGGGTGCTGAAAAAAAATGATGTTGTGATTTACGAATCCACCGTGTACCCCGGCTGTACCGAAGAGGATTGTGTGCCCGTACTTGAAAAGTTTTCGGGTTTGAAATTTAATGAAGATTTTTTCTGCGGATATTCCCCGGAGAGGATCAACCCGGGCGACAAAGTGTATACGCTCACCAAAATAATGAAGGTAACCTCCGGGTCGACACCCGCAGTGGCTGCCTTTGTAGATGATTTATATCAAACGATCATCACAGCGGGCACCTATAAAGCCCCCAGCATAAAGGTGGCCGAAGCCTCAAAAGCGATTGAAAACGCGCAGCGCGATATCAATATTTCATTTGTAAATGAACTGGCCCTGATTTTCGACCTGATTGGGATCGACACGAACGATGTACTGGCGGCGGCTGGCACCAAGTGGAACTTTTTAAAATATAAACCGGGTTTAGTTGGCGGTCATTGTATTGGGGTTGATCCTTATTATTTGGCTCATAAAGCGGAATCGCTGGGGTACCAGCCGCAGGTTATTCTGTCGGGCAGGCGGGTGAACGACAATATGGGGATTTTCGTGGCCAATAAAGTGGTTAAGCTGATGATCAAAAAAGGGCACAGCATTGCCGGTTCCAGGGCGCTTATTTTGGGCGTAACCTTTAAAGAGAACTGCCCGGATATCCGAAATTCGCAGGTCATTGATATTTATAATGAACTGGAACAGTTTGGGGTAAAAGTTGATGTATATGACCCCCATGCCGATGTGGCCAAGGTAAAGGAACAATATAATATCGACCTGATTAATAATATTGAGGGGATATATAAAAATAACCTCTTATATGATGCGATCATACTGGCAGTTTCGCACACAGGATTCGGGGAAATTGACTTTAATTGCATTACGACGCCGCAAACTGTAATTTTTGATACGAAGGCCGTTTTAAACCGGGAGATCGTTGACGGCCGGCTATAATTTTCGGCTGGCGATTAAAAGACGACAAAAAACAGGGATAAAATCAAATTTAATTAAGCTTTCTCAATTATTTCGACAACCTTTCGAATAAATGGGATGGCTTTGTTAATTTAGCGCGATGGAAGAACAAAATGAAAATCAGCTGAATATTGAGCTTTCTGAAGAAATTGCAGAAGGTATTTATTCAAACCTGGCGATTATTACGCATTCAAGTTCGGAATTTGTGTTGGATTTTATCAGGGTAATGCCGGGTGTGCCGAAGGCCAAAGTAAAATCGAGGGTGATTTTAACTCCTGAACATGCGAAAAGGTTGTTAAAAGCATTGGAGGATAACCTTGATAAATTTGAAACGGCGCATGGCCGTATAAAAATTCAGCAGGAACCATCAGGTTTTCCAATGAATTTTGGCGGCACGATGGGGCAGGCATAAATTCTCGCATATTATTCAGCGTGTGACGTTTACAATTAGGAGACGGGGATACATGGTTTGTGCTGACATGAAAATATGAAAGTAAAATTATTTTAATGAAAGAAAAACTCCATATCGTTGCACATTCATATAAAATTACCCGTAATGACCGTGAACGGGCAAATGGACATAAAGCTGCGTGTATTTGGTTTACCGGGCTTTCAGGGGCTGGTAAAAGTACTCTTGCCAACCTTGTTGAGCAAGGCTTATTTAAAGAAGGAATAAAGACGTATACGCTGGATGGAGATAACATCAGAAATGGATTAAATAAAGGGCTTACATTTACGGAACGGGACAGAACTGAAAACTTGAGAAGAATAGGAGAGGTTGCAAAGCTGATGTGTGATTCGGGAACAGTTTTGCTGGCAACATTTATAACCCCGTTTGAACAGGAACGGCATTCACTTAGAGCTTTATTGGGCGAAATGTTTATAGAAGTATTTGTAGACACGCCGATAGAAATTTGTGAGCAGCGGGATGTTAAAGGGTTATACAAGAAAGCAAGAACCGGTGAAATAAGTAATTTTACGGGCGTAAGTTCGCCTTTTGAACCCCCCGTTTGCCCGGATATATATGTCGAAACAACAAATCAAACTTTGGAACAATCTGTAAATTTGATTTTAGCGAATGTATTGTCTAAAATTAAATTAGTTAATTAAAAAAATGTATAATAAATATTATCTTAATCACCTCCAGGAACTTGAATCAGAAGCAATATATGTGATCAGGGAGGTAGCTGCACAATTTGACCGGCCCGCTATATTATTTTCCGGTGGTAAAGATTCAATAGTAGTCACTCATTTGGCGCGAAAGGCCTTTTTTCCGGCCCGGATACCGATGCCCCTTATACATATCGACACGGGTCATAATTTTTCGGAAACTATTGAATTCAGGGACAAACTTGTGGCCGAACTGGGGATTCAGCTGATTGTAGGATCAGTTCAGGAAGCTATCGACAAAGGCAGAGCCGTTGAAGAAAGGGGCATTAATGCCAGCAGAAATGAATTGCAAATTGTTTCGTTGCTGGATACGATTGAAGCGCACAAAATTGATGCTGCTATGGGTGGGGCACGCAGGGACGAAGAAAAAGCCAGGGCTAAAGAGCGGTTTTTCTCCCACAGGGATGAATTTGGACAATGGGATCCAAAAAATCAAAGGCCCGAGTTGTGGAATATTTTCAACGGACGCAAAAGGATGGGCGAGCATTTCAGGGTTTTCCCTATAAGTAACTGGACTGAAATGGATGTTTGGAACTATATTTTGCAGGAAAATCTTCCGATTCCTTCGTTATATTTTGCTCACCACCGCGAAGCAATATTCAGGGATGGCACCTGGTTGCCAAATTCCGAATTTCTGGTTTTAAGGGAAGGTGAAAAAATAGAAATGAAGTATATGCGGTTCCGCACATTGGGCGACATCACCATAACCGGGGGGATTGAATCAGAGGCCGATTCACTTGAAAAAATCGTGATGGAGGTTTCGGCAACACGCAGTACGGAACGGGGTATGCGAAGTGACGACAAACGCTCAGATACTTCAATGGAAGATAGAAAAAAACAAGGCTATTTTTAAAAATTAAAAAATAATTCAGTTTGACCTGGTGATTAGCAGGGCAATAAACAATAAAAATTATAAATAATACCAATATATTCGTCTAAATTAATATGGAATTACTACGTTTTACAACTGCCGGAAGTGTTGATGATGGGAAGAGTACACTTATAGGACGATTGTTATATGACTCAAAATCAATTTTTGAGGACCAGATGGAAGCTGTAAAACAATCGAGTGAAAGAAAAGGACTTCAGCATGTGGATTTGTCTTTGCTCACTGATGGTTTACGGTCAGAAAGGGAGCAGGGGATAACAATCGACGTAGCATACCGCTATTTCGCAACACCAAAACGTAAATTTATCATTTCCGATACACCAGGCCATATTCAGTATACAAGGAATATGGTAACCGGCGCATCTACATCTAACCTGGCCTTGGTGCTGGTAGATGCGAGGCATGGCGTGATTGAACAAACCTGCAGACACTCGTTTATAGCATCTCTATTGAGAATACCTCATATCATTGTGTGCGTTAATAAAATGGACCTTGTCGGCTATTCGGAAGAGGCATTCAACAAAGTAGTTGAGCAATACCACGAATTCGCCAGTAAACTGGATATAAAAGACATACGGTATATTCCCATCAGTGCGCTTGATGGTGATAATGTGGTAAATCGCTCCGAAAACATGAGCTGGTACAAAGGCGCAAGCCTTTTGGACACGCTGGAAACTATACATATCGGCAGTGACGAAAATCACCTGGACGCAAGGTTCCCTGTACAAACTGTTATCCGGCCGCATGCCGATGAATACCATGATTACCGGGGCTATGCAGGCAGAATTGCCGGTGGAATTTTCAGGACAGGAGATAAGGTTACGATACTCCCATCGGGAATGACATCGAAAATAAAATCAATCGATACGTTCGATGGCCCGCTTCAGGAGGCATTCCCTCCCATGTCCGTATCGATATGCCTTGAAGATGACATTGATGTTAGCCGCGGCGATATGATCGTAAAAAATAATAATCAACCCGAGGTAGGGCAGGACATTGATGTATTAATGTGCTGGATGTCATCAAAAGGGCCCAGGCCTGGCGCAAAGTATTATTTAAAAAGTACTACCAATGAGGTGATGGCGATTATTAAAGAAGTAATCTATAAAATTGATATCAATACGATGCAAAGAATAGAGCAGGATAATGATATCAAAATGAACGATATGGCGCGTGTGAAGATGCGAACCACCAGGCCGTTGATTTTTGATGAATATCGCAGAAACCGTATCACAGGATCATTGATTCTTATTGACGAGGCCACTTATGAAACTGTAGCGGCCGGTACAATTCATTGCTAACACTGGCGAGGTTATTAGTGGTTATAGCGTTTACAAGACAGCCTATTTTGCCGCAAATACTTTTGAAAAGCCAAAAGAAATCGTGGAACAAATAAAATGCCCAAAAAAGGGCATTTTATTTGTTCCACGATTTCGTCTTTAATGCATTTTTTAAAGCGTATATACGGTTACATTATTCCCAATGATGACATTATTCAGCTGTAGCCGCAGCTAACAAAATTTCCGGGTGCAGAGATGCTTCTTTCATAAAGTAATATTTCATAACAGGTCCCGAAACAATAACGGTTGCCACCGTCATTACCACCAGGCCTTCAAAAACCTTATTGTCAATTATTTTAGCCTGCAGCGCTAATAAACCCAGCACTATTTCCTGTGCCCCCCGGGCATTCATGCCAAAAGCTACGGCTATTGATTCATTCCGGTTTAACCCGCTTATACGGCTGCCAATACCGGCACCAATCAATTTGGCAATACAGGCAATCGCAAGGATCACTAAAACTACCTCAAGGTTAAAATTGGCAACGAAATCTAACCGTAGTCCAATTGAAGCAAAGAAAAGGGGGGCGATAATATTCACGGTAAACTGGTGTAAAATCAATTTATGCCGATCTGTAAAATATTCTGAATCGCCAATGGCAACACCCATCAAAAATGCGCCAAAAACTGCCCGTACCCCTAAATATTCAGTAATTATAGCACTGATAAGGCAAAGGCAAATAGCTAAGGTAATTACTCTGCCTATCTTTAGGTTTTTATGGGCTACAGAAAGTAGTTTGTTGAGGAGCCAGCGTACCACGGTGACCATAAATATGGAGAATAAAAGAACCATTATTACAGGCATAAAAGAACCCTCTTTCTTGTCTGCATTCATCATTTGCATAATGATCGAAAATAATACCCAGCCCAAAAAGTCATCGATCATGGCTGACGTAAGCACCAGGTTGCCTATTTTCGTCCGTAATATTTCAAGGTCCATCAGTATTTTTGTGATTACCGAAAGGGCTGTAATGGATAATGCCGTGCCAAAAAACAATGCGGTGATCAATTGGTTATTGGCGCCAGTAGAAAATATACGATGATAAAAGAACCAGGCAGCGATAAAGCCTACTATAAAGGGGAAAATAATGCCTGTTATGCTAATTGAAAAAGCCTGTTTGCCATCCCTGCGGATCTGTTTCAGGTCTACTTCAAAACCGGCGACAAACATCAATAAAATAATTCCAATATTGGCAAGTCCGTCAAATGCGCCATAGGCTCTGGGGACGGATAAGAAAATAGCTTTAAATAAACCCGGGGCATAATGCTGCAACACGGTTGGGCCTAAAATTAACCCGGCCAGTATTTCTCCAATAATACCCGGCTGTTTATATTTTCTGCATAATTCGCCAAGGATACGGGCAAAAATTAAAACAATAGTAAAAATTATCAGGAAATGAAGGACTTCATCAGAGCTTAGTTTTGAGACCATATTATTGGAACTTAATACATAGGATTAATAGCAAATATAGACTTTTTAATCAATTTATTGTTATTTCGGCCGCGTCCAGCTTTTAATAAGTAGAATTTTCCGGAAAATTAATGCAGAATCAAAAGGGAAGGGGTTGACTATGATTGAATATTTTTTAACATATCGCTGTTATTGTATGAATTTTGATAATTTTTAACTGTTTTTTTTATAATATTTGCTTCTAAATATTTGATTGCGATATTTGAATAATTGATACCCTGGCGTTTTTTCCGCAGGAATGGCAAAGGCCGGGCAATTGTTTAACTAATACTAAAATTGAAGATATTCTAAATGAGGGATATTTTAAAAAGCTATATTTGTTTGAAAAAGGAGTTATATGGATAGATCGGCCAGGATTTATATAGCAGGACACCGCGGAATGGTGGGGTCAGCTATTCATCGAAAACTTGAAAGTGAGGGTTTTAACAACTTTATTACCAGGACTTCGGCAAACCTTGATTTACGTGACCAGCGTCAGGTAGCTGATTTTTTTGAGCTTGAAAAACCCGATTATGTTTTTTTAGCTGCTGCCAAGGTAGGCGGAATTATGGCTAATAACACTTACAGGGCCGAATTCTTATATGATAATTTACAGATCCAAAATAACGTTATTCATAATTCGCACCTTCATAATGTCAAAAAACTGATGTTTTTAGGATCGAGCTGTATTTATCCGAAGTTGGCGCCCCAGCCACTTAAAGAGGAATATTTACTTACAGGGCCGCTTGAGCACACTAACGAACCCTATGCCATTGCTAAAATTGCCGGCATAAAAATGTGTGATGCTTATCGCGATCAGTATGGTTGTAATTTTATTTCGGTAATGCCAACCAATTTATATGGGTATAACGATAATTACCATCCCCAAAATTCGCATGTACTGCCAGCGCTGATAAGGCGTTTTCATGAAGCTAAGGAAAAAAATGCGCCCGCAGTGACTATTTGGGGAACAGGATCGCCAAAAAGAGAATTTTTATTTGCTGATGACCTGGCTGATGCTTGCTACTATTTAATGCAAAATTACGATGAGTCCGGCCTGGTAAATATCGGTACCGGACAAGATATTACTATAAAAGGCCTTGCCCTGTTGATCAAAAAGATAATTGGTTATGGAGGTGATATAAATTTTGACGCCTCAAAGCCTGATGGAACTCCGCGTAAACTGATGGATGTGAGTAAATTGCACGATAAAGGCTGGCACCATAAAATTGGACTTGACGAAGGAATAGCTTTAGCTTACCAGGACTTTTTGTCAAAAGAAAATATAGCAATAAGCTAAACAACATCGGTCTGGCTATGTATAACTATTTAAAAAATAAATGAAAAAAATAATTATTACCGGTGGTGCCGGATTTATCGGGTCGCACGTTGTACGGCGTTTCGTAAACCGATATCCCCAATATTTAATAATTAATGTTGATGCGCTTACTTATGCAGGTAATCTGGAGAACCTGGTAGATATTGAAGACCTGCCAAATTACGTTTTTGAAAAAGCGGACATTAAGGATAAAGAGACAATCGGCGCTATTTTTGATAAGTATGGAATAACGGATATTGTTCACCTGGCGGCGGAATCGCATGTCGACAGGTCGATATTAAGCCCGATGGATTTTGTTTATACCAACGTTATCGGGACAGTAAACCTGCTTGAGGTGGCCAAGGAAAAATGGAAGGGTGATTACAATGGTCATTTATTCTACCACATTTCAACCGACGAAGTTTATGGGGCATTGGGCGATGAGGGCTTGTTTACCGAAGAAACGAGGTATGATCCGCATTCACCGTATAGTGCCAGCAAGGCCGCATCAGATCATTTTGTACGCGCTTACTATGATACTTATGGTATAAAAACCATTATCTCCAATTGTTCCAACAATTACGGTCCAAATCATTTTCCTGAAAAATTAATACCGTTAAGCATAAACAACATTATTAATAACAAGCCGTTACCGGTTTATGGTGACGGAAAATATACCCGCGACTGGCTTTATGTAAAAGATCACGCCATCGCAATCGATCTATTGTTTCATGAAGGTAAGATTGGCGATACGTATAATATCGGCGGTTTTAACGAGTGGAAAAACATTGACCTGGTGATGCTACTATGCAAACAAATGGATGAAAAGCTCGGCCGGGAGCCTGGCACCAGCCAGCAACTGATCACTTATGTTAAAGACAGGCCGGGACACGACAGAAGATACGCCATTGACGCCGGTAAGATAAACAAGGAATTGGGATGGAAGCCTTCAGTAACCTTTGAAGAAGGCCTCTCAGAAACGATAGACTGGTTTCTAAATAACAAAACCTGGCTAAATAATGTAACAAGTGGCGCCTATGCCAGCTATTATGATCATCAGTACGAAAACCGATAACCATTTACTCCTGAAATGACATTTATACCTACTACACTTGAAGGGTGCTTTATTATTGAGCCGCGTATTTTTAACGATGGTCGGGGCTATTTTTTTGAATCATATAATGCGAAAACGTTTAATGAGGGCATTGGCTCCGAGATCACTTTTGTACAGGATAATCAGTCTTTTTCAACGAGAGGCGTTTTAAGAGGGCTTCATTTTCAGAAAGGAGAAAATGCTCAATCCAAGCTGGTGCGGGTTACCAGGGGGGCAGTATTGGATATCGCTGTAGATCTGCGAAAAAAATCCCCTACATTCGGACAAACGTTTTCAATAGAACTATCAGAAGAGAATAACAGGCAATTCTTTATACCACGCGGCTTTGGACATGGATTTATTGTGCTGAGTGATATAGCTGTTTTTCAGTATAAGTGCGATAATTATTATAATAAAGCATCGGAAGGCGGGGTTCATTATGCCGATACTGAACTGGATATTAATTGGGGACTGCCATTAAATGAATTATTGGTTTCTGATAAAGATAAGGAACTGCCATTTTTAAAAGATGCACCTGATTTTGGATTTTAAATAGTCATTTGTTACTAATTTTATATTGAATCAAATTTGCCATTTGCCAGCAGACCATAACCTGCCGGGTGCAATTACTCTAAAAATCTTGTATAATGAATAATATTGTTGTTTTTGGTGCATCTGGTCAATTAGGGCAGTGTTTAAAAGACTTTACCGAAAAAAATGAGATATCATCTGTTTATTTCCCGCCCGAAGCTGAGGCAAATATCCTTGATAATGATGCTTTGGCAAAGGTATTTGATACTTATAAACCTTCCTTTAGCATCAATTGCGCGGCTTATACCGCTGTTGACAAGGCCGAAGATGAGTGGGAAATAGCTTTAAAGATCAATAAAACAGGCGTGGAGAACATAAGCAGGCATTGTGCTTTAAACGGCTCGGCGCTCATTCATATTTCAACAGACTTTGTTTTCAAAGGCGATCAACCAACACCGCGGAATGAAGACGATATAGCCGAACCTATTAGTGTTTATGGAGAAACCAAACTGGAAGGTGAAATGGCTGTTAAAGCGGTACTGGATAAATATTTCATCATCCGCACCGGCTGGCTTTACTCAGAATATGGTAACAACTTTGTAAAAACCATGTTAAAACTTGGTGCAGAAAGAGACGAATTAAAGATCATTGCCGACCAAACCGGCACTCCAACTTACGGGATGGATCTTGCCGCTTGTATTATGCATATCATAAGCATAAACAGCCATGAATATGGAACTTATCATTACAGCAACGAAGGAGTGGCGTCATGGTATGATTTTACGAAGGCAATTTTTGACCTTTCGGGCACCAAAGTAAAAACGCTGCCTATTAAAACGTCAGAGTATATCACAAAGGCAACAAGGCCGGCTTATTCGGTAATGGATAAAAGTAAAATAAAACAAACTTTCCATATGGAAATTCCTTATTGGAGGGACAGCTTGTCAATTTGTATTGGCAGATTAAAAAACAAATAAACTACTATATGAAAGGAATTATTTTAGCAGGCGGATCGGGCACCAGGCTTTATCCAATAACCAGGGCCATCAGCAAACAACTGATGCCAATTTATGATAAGCCGATGATCTATTATCCTTTATCAGTTTTGATGCTGGCAGATATCAGGGAAGTTTTGATTATTACTACTCCCGAGGACAATGAGAGCTTTAAACGCCTGCTTGGCGATGGCAGTGAATTAGGCTGTACTTTTGAATATGCTATTCAGGAAAAGCCAAATGGACTTGCGCAGGCTTTTGTTATTGGCGAAAAATTTATAGGGAATGATAAAGTTGCCTTAATATTAGGCGATAATATATTTTACGGTACTGGTTTCAGTAATTTGATAAGGAGTTTTAATAATGTTGACGGCGCGGCTATTTTCGCCTACCCCGTTGCTGACCCTGAACGTTATGGCGTGGTGGAATTTGATGAGCATTTTACGGCACTTTCAATAGAAGAAAAGCCAGTTCACCCCAAATCAAAATATGCTGTACCCGGCCTGTATTTTTATGATAACCAGGTGATTAAAATAGCCAAAGAACTTAAACCTTCGCCACGGGGGGAATATGAAATTACCGACGTTAATAAGCATTACCTTGAACAGGGCGACCTGCATGTAGGGGTGATGGACAGGGGGACGGCTTGGCTGGATACCGGAACATTTGACTCATTGAGCGACGCGACCGAATATGTAAGGGTTATTGAAAAAAGGCAGGCTACAAAAATAGGCTGCATTGAAGAAGTAGCGTACCGCCGCGGATTTATCAATGACGAACAGCTAAAGGTTTTGGTTAATAAATATTTAAAAAGCGGTTACGGAACTTATTTGCAGTCGTTGTTGGATTAAACAGGCTCTTTGAAACTTATAAGCGGATATGAGCTGTTTATATAATTCATAAAGTTTTCGTAACGCATTAATAGGAGGCTCCCATGGAGCCTTTGTTTTTAAGGATTTTTCTATAAACAGGTGGCGCCTATGGTACCGGAAAATGCTTCACCACCCGGTTGATTTTATTGCGGAGGAGTTACATGCTTATAGAACGACAGAAAAATACATTTATGGGCTACAGTGTAGCCTCCTTTTTGAGCGTTTTTTTTAAAAATGGGGTTACTGTTTTTTTTGTTTAAAATAAAAATAAAATGGCGTTCCGCTTAATATAAGGAATAAACCTATTGCAGAAGCTGCGGGCTGTGTAATGATCGTATTGATGACCAGTACGATACAAAAAAGGATGATAATAAAAGGAATTACCGGGTAACCGATCACCTTAGATTTGATCACACCTTTCATTTTCATCCGCACCACACCATATGCTCCAAGGGCAAAAAATGCAAAAGAAGCAAAGATGATCAGGTTGGTAATCTGGTCGAAAGTGCCGCTGACCAGCAGGATACAACTCCATATTGCCGAGTAAATGAGCGCCACGTGCGGTGTACGGAACGCCGGATGTATGTTGCCCGCTTTTTTAAAAAAAACCTTTTCCTGTGCCATCCGGAAGTAAATACGCGGATAGGAGATAATACAACCATTTAATGCGCCAAAAGTGCAAACTACAATCAGAAGCGCAATAATAGCTGACCCCGATTTACCCATCAGCGCGCCGGCTACTTCAGCCGCAGCTATTCTGTTGGGACCTAATTGCGCCAGTTGAGCTAAAGGCATTACCTGCATGTAAGCGTAATTAAGCAGGATATATAACGTCATGGCGATGCCAACGCCCCCGATTATAGCCAAAGGGACATTGCGTGTCGGGTTTTTTATTTCACCGGTAATGTAGGTAACATTTGCCCACCCGTCATAAGCCCATAAGGCGCTTAGCATAGCGCCAAACAATGCACTTACAAGGGATAAGCCCTGGGGATGATCCGATGCGATTTTTGTTTCGGCATTTACAACCGGGTGTCCTGAAAAAAACAGCCCGCCAATGATCAGTAGTAAAATCCCCAGGATCTTTGCTGATGTAACGATGTTATTTAACGCCCCGCCGTTTTTTATTCCTCTGATGTTAAACCAGGTTAAAAATACGATAGCGAGCGCTCCAAGCAATTTGATCCCCGAATCAACAAAAGGAAAAACGGAATGGCCGATGCCGAGATCCCTGAGCGAACTGAAAGGATCGGGTAAATGTACCAAAGTATTAAAAGATTGCGCAAATACAAATGACAGCGCGGCAATGGCGCCGCTGCCAATAATGGTAAAAGCCGACCAGCCAAAAATAAATGCAATAAAATCGCCGTAGATGAGCCGAAAATATTCATAAACACCCCCCGTTTCCGTAGTCATCGTTGCCAGGCCCGCATAGGTAAAAGCGCCGAACATCGTAATAACTCCGGCAATTACCCACGCTAATAAAATATATTCCCCACTATGTAACGTTTGTGCCATGGGCACAATTTTTTTAAATGCCCCAGAGCCGATCATGATACCGGCAACCAGTAAAATACCGGTTGGCAGGCTTAGGGCGCGTATAAAATTTGACTTCCCGTTTTTGTCGCCGGTTTCGGTTTCTTCCATTGCTTGGGTTTGGGGTTGATTTTAATCGAGGGAGTACATGCCGGGTCTTCTGTCGGCAAAAAGGTTGTTATAAGCATTAAATGATTTATCGCGTGTTAATTGCGGATCAATTTGTACCGTTAACACAGCATCTTCTTCTTTACCGGCCTGTACCAATGGCGCGCCATTAAAATCATAAACTACCGATCCTCCGTTAAATGTTAAGGCTTGTTCGCTGCCGTCTTCCAGTAATCTCTTTTCAGTACCGCAGCGGTTGGTTACCGCAAGATATACTTTATTTTCAAGAGCCCGTGCAGGCATGCCGACGCCCCATAAGTTGGATACCAGGTTACTCGGGCAGGCAATCAAATCGGCTCCATGTAACGCCAGGCTCCTTGCTGCTTCGGGGTAACGCCAGTCGTTGCAAACCATTATCCCCACTTTACAATCCACCAGCGGATGGTCAATCACAAAAAAACCTGAATTGCCCGGTTCGAAGCAAAATTTTTCTTTATAGAAAAGATGTGTCTTACGATATATTTTGAAGGAGTTGTCGGGCAAGGCCACTAAGGCTGAGTTATATGTTTTGTCATCATCTTTTTCTGCAAAACCGGCGATGATCATCGCCTGCATTTCAATGGCCAGTTTGCGGAGGAGCATTACGCCTTCACCCGTTTCATCTTCGCCTTCAATCAAAGCTTCCTCTTTGTTTAAAAATGAGTAACCGGTGGTACAAAGTTCGGGTAATACTATGATATCGGCCTTAAGATCTTTAAGCAGCGTGGTAATTTGGTACAGGTTGCGCGGTTTGTCGCCCCAAACGGGCGTGAATTGTATAATACTCAAATTTACCATGCTGACGGATTTATCTTTATGCTAAGATAGAATCTACAACGGAAATCATATCAGTAATCAGTTCTTTTTTATCAGCCTGCAGCCAGTTGATCTCTGCGTCCTTGCGAAACCAGGTTAGTTGCCGTTTGGCAAAGCGGCGGGTGTTTTGTTTGATCGCTAAAATTGCGTCGTCCAGGCTGGTTTTTCCATCAAAATAATCAAACAATTCGGTGTATCCAACCGTGTTGAGGGCATTTATATTGCGGTATGGCAATAATGATCTTACTTCTTCTACCAGGCCTTGCTTTACCATTTCATCAACCCTATGGTTAATGCGCTGGTATAGTACTTCCTTTGGCAGGGTTAAACCAAACTTTATCGATCGGAACGGCCGTTTATTGATCTTTGTGCTCCTGAATGATGAATAAGCCTGGCCGGTACTTTCAAAAACCTCCAATGCCCTGATGACGCGTTGCGGGTTGTTTAGGTCGACCTGGTTATAGTATTCAGGGTCGGCAAGTTTTAGCTTTTCCTGTAAAAATGATAGTCCTTGTTTATCAAGCTCCGTGTTTAGTTTTTCTCTGACGCCGGGGGCCACATCCGGGAATTCATCAAAACCTTCGCACACTGCCTTTATAAACAGGCCGGAGCCGCCTACGAGGATAACTTTGTCATAAACCTTAAACAGTTCATCCAGTAAATTCAGCGCCTGCTTCTCATAGTCACCTGCAGAAAAAGGATCAGTGATGGAGTGTGAATTGATGAAATAATGTTTGGCGGCGGCAAGTTCATCCTCTGTTGGTTTTGCAGTGCCAATGGACATTTCCTTATAGAACTGCCTTGAATCGGCAGATACGATCACCGTTTTATAATGATTTGCCAGTTCAATAGCCGCCGCGGTTTTCCCCGAAGCAGTTGGGCCGGCAGTGACGATGAGGGTGGGTTGTTCATGGTTCATAGATCATGGTTCATAGCCGGAAGCTCATGGATGATAGTTCACTGGTCTTATGGGAAATATCTTGTTGCATGAAAAACTCGCCATGTAAATAACAAGTCTCAAATTGTTGTGTAGCAGCCATGAATTGTGAACCATCCCGTAGCTGCTATGAACTATGAACCATCAACTATGAACTACCTAATAATCATCTCCATGTGACAGTTTGCCGTCATCCTCAAAGCCTTCGTCGTCTGAAAATTCACTGCCGAATTCATCTTCTTCCTCGTCCTCCACCGCAATCGTTTTATCTTCTTCGCCTATTTCATCTGTATCCGCAATTTCAGTAAAGTCTTCGGCATCCTCTTCGCCGTACGACATTTCATTCAGGAAGTCAAAATCATCGCTGGCAGCGGGAGCAGCGGCAGTAGGAGTAATCACATTGCCAAATTGTTTCGGTGCTTCGCCTACTGATTTTATTACCGCGGGATACGAAGTGCCCGGCGTTTCGTCTAAAATGATCTTCATCAACTCAACATGAAAATCAAAAGGGCGGTCGAAATTAAAAGTATAATAGAATTTTTGGTGCGGGTCGTCAATATAGCTTAATAATTTTACCTTATCCATTAGCGCCACACCACGATCTATCCTTTTTTGATTAGGCATATAAGTAATCTCTTCGCCTTTTATCCATTGGTCGTTACTGATATAAAAGGATGAAGGATATTCAGGATTATAACCTGTGGATTGGTGGATAGCCCGATGAAGGTCCTCAAATGTTTGGTTAGATTTTACGTCTATTTCCCTTAAAACATCATCGTAGTCTTCAAACGTGATCCTGAACCTGTATAGTGCCATTTTTTAGTAGATTTTTACAAAAATAATAATGTTTTAGTTTATTTCGGATGTCGGATGTTCGATTTCGGATTTATTTCAAATTTCGTATTTCGGATGTTCGATTTCGAATTTATTTAAATCCGGAATTCGAGACGCCATATTTGGAATATTATGTTCTAATCCTCTTAGTCATATTTCGGTATTTCGCGGAGGGAGATTAATTCCGAAATCGAACATCCGACATCCGAAATAAAATCAACTCTTCCCAACAACTTTCAGGCCAATTTCTTCACCTTTTTTAATCGTATATTTTATTGCAGCTTCGCGCTCGTTAGGGATCTCGCCTTCCAGTATCGCTTCCCGGATCTGGTTTTTAATGATTCCAACTTCGCGTCCCTCTTTTATTCCGAATAATTCCATAATATCGATACCCGTTACCGGTGGTTGCCAGTTGCGCATATTATCACGCTCCTCAACGTCTTTCAACTTTTGCTGCACCAACTCAAAATTTTGACGGTATTTTTTAACCTTATATTCGTTTTTGGTGGTAATGTCTGCTTTACACAGCAACATCAGGCTTTCAATGTCTTCACCGGCTTCAAAAAGTAAGCGCCTCACTGCCGAATCAGTAACAATGGATTGCGCCAGCACAATGGGCCGCAGGTGCAGCTGTACCATTTTTTGAACGAATTTCATTTTTTCGTTCAATGGCAGCTTCAACTGGGTAAATATTTTAGGTACCATCCGCGCGCCCTTGTCTTCGTGTCCATGAAACGTCCACCCATGACCGGGCTCAAATCGTTTGGTAGCGGGCTTGGCAATATCATGCAAAATTGCGGCCCAGCGCAGCCAGAGGTCATCCGTTGTTTCGCAAATGTTATCCAGTACCTGCAGGGTGTGGTAGAAGTTGTCTTTATGCCCTTTCCCGTCAATATAATCGACACCGTAAAGCGCTGTCATCTGCGGAAATATTTTATGCAGCAAGCCGGTATCAAACAGGTAATTAAAGCCAATAGACGGTTTGGCCGATAAAATGATTTTGTTTAGCTCATCAGTAATGCGTTCCTGCGAAATAATACTGATCCGGTGAGCATTTTCAACGATGGCTTTTACCGCGATATCGTCTATTTTAAAATTCAATTGCGCGGCAAAGCGGATAGCACGCAGCATCCGAAGCGGATCGTCTGAAAACGTTTCGATTGGATTTAAAGGTGTCCTGATCAGTTTTTGCTCCAGGTCGGCAATGCCGTTAAAGGGATCTAAAAGCTGGCCGTAAGTATCCGGGTGTAAAGAAATGGCAAGAGCGTTAATGGTGAAATCGCGCCGCTTCTGGTCGTCTTCCAGCGTTCCGTTTTCCACGATGGGTTTTCTTGAATCCAACCTGTATGATTCTTTTCGGGCACCTACAAATTCTATCTCCAGATCCTGGTATTTAAGCGATGCAGTGCCAAAATTTTTAAATACGGCTAATTTTACGTGTAGTTTTTGTGCAACGCGCTCTGCAAAGAAAATACCATTGCCAATAATAACAATATCAATATCTTTTGAAGGCCTGTCCAGGAAAAGATCCCGCACAAACCCTCCGATTGCAAAAACCTGTGTATTTTGCTCCGCAGCCAGTTTTGCAATGACTGAAAATATAGGGTGTTGAAGGTGGTTTTTCAATAATTTACGATTTACGATTTACGATTTTAGATTTTTTCGACGAAGTACCCAATCGTAATTCGTAAATCTGAGATCGTAAATCAAATTATCTCCGCAGAAATTCAAAACTTCCGTTTGGCGCTAATTTCATTATGGTTGATGGTGTTTTAATTTCCATGCTGTGCTGATCCAAGTCGACCACATAATCCACGCCGTTTATTATTTCGTCATCAATTTGTGAAAAATATTGGGGCGAGGGTTTGCCGCTGATGTTTGCAGATGTGGAAACCAATGGTTTTCTCATTCGCTGGATCAACTGCTGGCAAAACGGATGCTTTACAATCCGGATCCCTATGCTCCCGTCGCTGCTGATCAATGCCGGCGAAATATTCCTGGCCCCCGGCATTACTAATGTCAGTGGGTTTTCGGCATATTCTATCAGGTCATACGCCAACGGGTTCATGTCGCTGACATAGCTTTCCAGTTTATTTTCGGTATCCAGCAAAACGATCATGCTTTTTGCTTCATCCCGCTGTTTTAGCTTGTAAATCCTTTTGATGGCTTCGGTGTTGGTCGCATCGCAGCCTATACCCCAAATGGTATCGGTAGGGTAGAGGATGATTCCCCCTTCCTGTATAATTTTAAAAGCATTCGCAACTTCGTCTCTAAGCATGGGGCAAATATACGCTCAAAGCGTTAATGATCTGCAAATCATCTAACAGTTGCATACATTTTGGTATGCCATACAGTTTGCAGGTGTTTTTAACGCAGGGCTCGCAATCAAGTTTTCCGGCGCGTAAAACTGTCAGATTGTGTGTGTTATATGGTGCGGTGTTGTGTTCATTGCCAGCGCCAAACAATACAATAACAGGTGTATTTACGCTATTGGCCAGGTGCGCCGGCCCTGAATCTGTAGTTATCATGGCCGTACAAGCTGCCATTAGTTGGCTGAGTGACACCAGGTCTGTTTTACCGGCAAAGTTTCTTATCCTGCCGATGTTTTCAGCTCCATTGATAATTTCATCAATAAAAGCAGCCTCCTTTGGTGCTCCTACAAAGGTGAATTCAACTTCTTTAAAATGATTGGTTAATAAATTAAGAAGCGATTTAGCCTTTTCCAGCGGCATTCTTCTCGAAGAAGCTTCGGAATTGAAATTTACCAGCACCCAATCGGTAATTGGTTTCCCGGGTTTTTGCACCTCCAAACTAACCTGCATGTTACTAATTGTTTTGCCGGTAAACTGCTCCAGCAAGGAAACGTATTCATCAACCCGGTGAATGTTTTTTGGCTTTTTATAATGATGCGTCAATAAAAAAAAACCACCCTCTTTTCCAAACCCAACCCGTTGTTTTGCTCCCGTGGCCCATCCCATTACGAGGGACGACAGCGATTCTGGCAGGTTAAAAAACAGGTCGTATTGTTCAGATCTCAGTTTTTTTCCGAACCTGAAAACACCCGCTAAGCCTTTGTTCTCCTGCTTTGAAAAAGAGTGAACATTGCGCAGGCCCGGCATCAATACGGCGATCCCTGTCAACTCCTTTTTTATAATGACATCAATTGAAGCATCCGGGTAAAGCTCCCTGACAGCCGAAACAAATGCGGTGCTCATTACCACGTCGCCAAGCCAGTTAGGGAGCCTGATGAGGATTTTGAGATTTGAGACATGAGATTTGAGATTTGAGACTTTTAGCATAGGAATAACATATTAAAATTGGACCGGACTGAGTTTTTCCTATCTCACGTCTCAAATCTCATGTCTCAAATCTATCTATACCGATACATTATTTTCCCTCAATGCGTCATTCAGGGACGTTTTTTTATCTGTTGATTCTTTGCGCTGGCCGATGATGGGGGCACAAGGAACCTGGTACTCACCGGCAGGGAATTTTTTGGTATAAGAACCAGGGATAACTACTGACCGCGCCGGAACATGACCTTTATATTCGATTGGTTTTTCGTGCGTAACGTCAATAATTTTAGTAGAAGCGGTTAGCACAACGTTTGCGCCTAAAACCACTTCGCGCTCCAGGTGAACGCCTTCTACAACAATAGCCCTTGAACCTAAAAAGCAGTTATCTTCAATAATAACCGGGGCCGCCTGCACGGGTTCCAAAACGCCGCCAATGCCAACGCCGCCGCTTAAATGCACATGTTTACCTATTTGGGCACATGAGCCTACAGTTGCCCAGGTATCAACCATGGTGCCTTCATCCACATAAGCGCCAATGTTTACGTATGACGGCATCATGATAACCCCTTTCGCCAGGTGTGCGCCGTAACGGGCAATGGCATGTGGTACCACGCGGACACCGGTTTGAGCGTAATCGGTTTTTAGTTTCATCTTATCATGAAAAACAAAAGGGCCAACCTCGATGGTTTCCATCTGCCTGGTAGGGAAATAAAGGATTACCGCTTTTTTAATCCAATCATTTGTATGCCAGCGCGTACCGATCAGTTCTGCAACACGGATCTCGCCTTTATCGAGTTTTTCGATAACGGTATCAATAGCGTTTACGTATTCGGTGTATTGCAGCAGGGTACGGTCTTCCCAGGCTGCTTCAATTAGTTTTTTTAGGTTTTGCATCAGTAAATAATAAATTTAGACAAATTAAAGGAATTTTAAGGAATTTGTTAGCCTTTGAAAAATCGACTTAAAACTTATCGACTTAAAACTTAAGTTTGTGTTTATTATGCCCGAAAAAGAAAAACTGCGAATAGATAAATACCTGTGGGCCATCAGGGCCTTTAAAACACGTACGCTGGCTACGGATGCCTGCAAGGCAGGCCGTGTAAAATTAGATGGGCAAAATGTAAAACCATCGCGCGAAGTTAAGCTTAACGAAGTTTACCATGTTTCGAAAGGAGCTGAACGCAGGGTGCTAAAAGTTACGGGTTTGCTTGAAAATCGGGTGGATGCCAAAACAGCTGTTAATTTCTATGAAGATGTTACCCCGATGGAAGAAACACAGGCCTTTAAATCCATGTTCCATGCACCGATTTTAAAACGCGACAGGGGCACGGGGCGGCCAACCAAAAAGGATAGAAGAGAAATAGATGAATTGAAAGACGATTTTTTTAACTAAAAGACAATATATATATTATGTCAGAATAATAAATATATATCATACCTTCAGTTTGGCGTAAAACCTAATCCAGGTTGTGAATTTTAATTTGCTGAATTTATCTATGAATTCAAATTTACCAATAATTGATTTCGTTAAATTTAATAAAATTCATATTTTTGAAATGATAACTTGTTAAAAAAATAATTTTGCCCTGCAATAATTAAAATTATGAAAAAAGATTTCTGCCAGAATATTTTTTTGTTTTCAATTCCATCACAATTTTTAAAACTGTCATTTTGTAAAAAGCCTGTTTTTCAGCTTATAAAATACTTCAAATACAGCAATGATATTTTTGGTGTAAGCCAGTCCGCTTCTTTCGGATTGGAATTTGTTGAAATGAATTTTGTTTCAAAGGTCTGCAGATCCTTGGCGACGGTTTCTTTAGCACCTATTTAGAATAATTAAACAGAAAGTAGTTGGTTTATCCTCCGGTTACTTTAGTGAAATTATTAATACCCCGGGGTGTTTAAAAATAAAAAACCATAATAATTACCGGGAAATTATTCTATTTTAAATATTATCAGATCCGATTTTTGAGGTTGATATGTTTAATTTAATTATTTTATTTATAAATGATAAATCGGCAAACTACATTTTTTAAAGCATTAAACCTGGCTATTGATTATATCATCTTAAATATAAGCATGATCTCTATTTACTTCATTGAAGAGGGTTCAAGCATATATTTTGGCAATAACAGGAGGTATCTCCCTATTGTGCTGGTATTTAATTTAATATGGTTACTTTCCGCAAACATTTCCGGCCTTTACGAGCAGGTACTCAATAAGGATTCCATAAAAACCTATCGCGTAGTCATCAGAACTTATATCATTTTTGTAAGCCTTATTTGTTTTACAATTTTGATACTGATTGGAACTGATGCATACTCTATAACCCGCCAGTATTTATTTTACTCGCTTGCTCTTTTTGGATTTTTGCTTGGTTTATGGAAACTAATTTTTCTTTTGATCAGGCGAGCCGATTGGAGGTCGTTAGTTGATACAAGGGATGTTATTATTATCGGAGCCGGAAGAATAGGTTACGACCTGTTCAATTTTTTTGAAACCAATCCTGATAAGGGGTATAAAACAATCGGCTTTTTTGACGACAACCCAAAAAATGTAAAAGAAAACCAGCTGTACCTGGGAGGCACCAGAGATTGTATTGACTATGTAATAAAAAATAAGGTTGATGAAATATTTTGCACTTTGCCCATATCCGAAGCAAAAACAATAGAGAAACTGATGCTTGATGCCGATAAAAACCTGATAAGGTTTAAATCGGTACCTGAATATTTCGATTATTCAAAAAAAACCATCATTATTCAGAGTTTAGGACATATACCCGTTATTTCTTTCAGAACAGAGCCACTTGAAAGTTTGCTTAACCGCTCGATAAAAAGGTTGTTTGATTGCGTTTTTGCGTTGTTTGTAATTCTTTTTGTTTTCAGTTGGCTGTTCCCCATATTGGCCATCCTCATCAAGCTTGAATCAAAAGGGCCTGTGTTTTTTACACAGGTGCGTTCGGGCCGCGACAATCATCCTTTTAAATGCTATAAGTTCAGGAGTATGAAAGTTAATAATGATTCTGACCATAAGCAGGCCTCCCGCGATGATAACCGTATTACCCGGATCGGTGCCTTTTTAAGGCGTACGAGCCTTGATGAACTCCCGCAGTTTTTTAATGTTTTAAAAGGAAATATGTCTGTAGTGGGGCCCCGGCCGCACATGATCAAGCATACCAAGCAGTACTCGCAATTGATTGACAGGTTTATGGTAAGGCATTTTTTGAAACCGGGGATCACCGGCTGGGCACAGGTTCAGGGTTTGCGGGGTGAAACAAAAACAGTTGACGCTATGCTAAAGCGTGTTGAAGCCGATGTTTGGTATCTCGAAAATTGGTCGTTTTTGCTTGACCTCCGTATTATTATGCTAACTGTCTGGAATTCCCTTAAAGGTGACGATAACGCGTTTTAGCAGGTCGATTTAACCTATTTCGTACTGTTTTTTAAAGCGGATGTTTCCCATAGTTTAAATATGGCAAAAGCTTCATCGCGCAGCACCTGTTCAAACGGGAGTTTCCTGCCGGCCAAATCACACTCAAGCTCCCTGTATATCATGTGGTCATCAAAGCCTATTTGTGCTGCATCCGTTTTGGTATTGGCATAATATATTTTTTCAATGCGTGCCCAATAAATTGCCCCCAGGCACATGGGGCATGGTTCACAACTGGTATAAATTTCGCATCCGCTGAGGTCATACGTGTTCAATTCTTTACAGGCCAGTCTAATAGCTGATACTTCTGCATGGGCAGTAGGGTCGTTTTCAGAAATCACCCTGTTAGCACTTGCCGCTATTAGTTTCCTATCTTTAACAATAACGGCACCAAAAGGGCCGCCCATGTTTTGTTTAACGTTCTGTTCAGACAGCGCTATGGCCATCCTCATAAATTTTTCATTTCTTTCTTTTTTCATATGCACAAAAAAACCCCAACTCAAAGTTGGGGTTTTTAATCGACAAATATTATTGTAAACAAGTTGTTTTACGTGTGGGCCAGTTGTTATTTCTTTTCTTTGGTATAGGCATCGTTCAGCCTTTTGATTACATCTGCAGTAACATCTAATCCGGAATCGCCATATATAACAGTTGGGTTAGCTTTTGAATAAGTTAATACCAATTTATAGCCTTTCTCTTTGGCATAACCTTTAATAAACTCAGCAATTTTATCATATACCTTGTTACCTTCGCTGGCCTGTTCATTTTGAAACTGGGCTGTTGCATTTTGCTGGTAAGCTTGCAGATCCTGTTGTTTGCGTTGCAGGTTTTGTTCGGTTGTTTGCCTTTGGTCAGCAGGCATGGTTGATGCGCTTTTCTGGTAATCAGCAACTTCGCGCTGAAAAGCCTGTCCTCGTGATGCCAGGTCACTTTGAGCGGCTTTGCCTTTATCCTGCATCGTTTTAGTTACATCCTTGGCGTAATTATACTTGCTTAATAAAGTGTCCTGGTTTATAAAAACGATGGTTTCTTTATTATCGGGTGCGGCGGCGGCCAGTTTGTCGTCAGTTTTGGGTTTATTGCAGGCGATAATTGTGCTTGCAAGCAATAAGCCTGTTGCAATTTTAGTTAAAAAAGAAGCTTGAGTTTTCATTGAATTTAATTGGTTTATGCTGCTGCCATCCCCGGCAGGTTTTATTTGTTTTACTGTTTTGACTAAAAAAAATTTTGACAAAGATAAGGTTTCGATGGAAGTATCCTAATTTATTGATTTGCCGTTTTTTTTGATATTGAGATATTAGTCTCTTTCGGATTTTTGGCTTAGGTTCCGGATTTTTTGGATCGAAATGCAGGTTTGCCACCCATATTTGCACATCCGCACATTTGCACATCTCCCCGCACATCTTCCCGTACATGTTAATTACGTATCCTTTTTATCAACAAATGCTGTAATACGGGGTAAAAATCGTACTTTTGTTAGTTGTTTTTTTAACCAAATATGAGCGAAGAAAATCAGGACAAATCAAATTACTCAGCAGATAATATACAAGTTTTAGAGGGTTTAGAGGCGGTGCGAAAACGCCCTTCCATGTACATCGGTGATACAGGTTCAAAAGGGCTCCACCATCTGGTATACGAAGTAGTAGACAATTCAATTGACGAGGCGCTTGCCGGTCATTGCGACACCATAAAAGTTATCATTCAGAAAGACAATTCAATTTTGGTTTCTGATAACGGCCGTGGTATTCCAACAGCTATTCATACTAAAGAAAAACGATCGGCGCTTGAGGTTGTAATGACCGTTCTCCACGCCGGCGGCAAATTCGATAAAGATACTTATAAGGTTTCCGGCGGGTTGCATGGTGTTGGTGTTAGTTGCGTTAATGCGCTTTCCATCCATTTAACGGCCCTTGTTTACAGGGATGGTAAAATATGGACCCAGGAATATGAAAAGGGAAAGCCTTTATATGATGTAAAGGTGATCGGCGACACCGATAAAAGAGGCACTACCATCATTTTTAAACCGGATGCGGAAATATTTTCATTAACCACCGAATATAAATATGAAACCCTCGCTGCCCGTTTGCGCGAACTTGCGTTTTTAAATAAAGGTATCCGCCTTAACTTGACCGATGAACGGGAAACCAATGAAGATGGTACCCATACTACCGAGGAATTTTATTCAGAAGGCGGTTTGCGTGAATTTGTTAAATATCTTGACGGTACCAGGGCAAGCCTGATTCCTGAACCTATTTATATTGATGGTAACAAACAGGGTATCCCGGTTGAACTGGCCTTGCAATACAATGATACTTATACGGAAAACGTGCATTCGTATGTAAACAATATCAATACCATTGAAGGTGGTACGCACGTGGCCGGTTTCCGCAGAGGGTTGACACGCACTTTGAAGGCCTATGCCGACAAGTCGGGTTTGCTTAAAAATATGAAAATTGAAATTACAGGTGATGACTTCCGCGAAGGACTTACTGCTGTAATTTCAGTAAAAGTGGCCGAGCCGCAGTTTGAGGGCCAAACCAAAACCAAACTGGGCAATAACGAGGTAATGGGTGCTGTGGATATGGCAGTGGGCGAAATACTCGGCAATTACCTGGAAGAAAACCCGCGCGAGGCGCGTATGATCGTAAATAAGGTGATCCTTGCTGCTACTGCCCGTGCAGCCGCAAGGAAGGCCCGCGAAATGGTACAGCGTAAAAACGTAATGAGCGGATCTGGATTGCCCGGTAAGCTTTCGGATTGCGCAAATTCAGACCCGGCACTTTGCGAGTTGTATCTTGTGGAAGGTGACTCGGCGGGTGGTACTGCCAAGCAGGGCCGCGACCGCGAGTTCCAGGCAATTTTACCTTTAAGGGGTAAAATTCTGAACGTGGAGAAAGCCATGGAGCACAAGATCTACGAAAACGAGGAAATAAAAAACATGTTTACCGGCCTTGGCGTAAGCATTGGCACACCCAAGGATGACAAAGCCTTAAACATCAGCAAACTGCGTTATCATAAAATTGTGATCATGACGGATGCGGATGTGGACGGATCGCACATTACCACCCTGATATTAACTTTCTTTTTCCGTTATATGAAAGAGTTAATTGAATACGGTTATGTTTATGTGGCCTCGCCGCCGTTATACCAGGTAAAAAAAGGTAAAGAGTCTGAGTATTGCTGGACAGAAGAACAGCGCGATGCCGCAGTGCAGCGGTTGAAAGGTGCCGGAAAAGAAGACAGCGTACACATTCAACGCTACAAAGGTTTGGGCGAAATGAACGCTGAGCAGTTATGGGACACTACCATGAACCCCCGCACGCGTACTTTGAAACGCGCCAGCATTGATAATGCAGCCGAATGTGATCACACTTTCTCTATGCTTATGGGCGACGAAGTTGCACCGCGCCGCGAGTTTATTGAGAAGAATGCCAAATATGCAAGGATAGATACATAGTATTATTCTGAAGATCATAAAAACCCTGCTTTAGTTTAAAGCGGGGTTTTTTATGTGCAAAGCTTTTTTATTTATATACATAGTTTTCTTATGTATATAAAAATGTTTATATATTTGTTCATGAGTTCGAATCAAATGCTTAAAGGCACTTTGCAAACCATTATCCTTAAGCTGCTGGAAGATAACAGCCAGATGTATGGTTATGAGATTACACAAAAAGTGAAAGAAGTAACTTCCGGGGATATGGTGATAACAGAAGGAGCCTTGTACCCGGCACTTCATAAACTTGAGGGGGATGGCTTGCTGGAAACATTTACGGAAGTTGTTGACAACCGGGTGCGTAAATATTACCGCCTTACGGAACAGGGTGGTAAAGAAGTTGCCGATAAACTGAGTGAAGCACAACTATTTATTCATCAACTAGAGCTTTTGCTGAACCTTAAACCTCTTTAAAATGACACTTACCACAAAAGAATCAGAATGGATCAATAAACGAATGGACTGGTATGGCATAAAATTTCAGGAGATATACGATGAAATAGCTGATCATATGATAACTGCTATTGAAAAGGAAAGGTCAGCCGGCGACCATCGTACTATCGACCTTGTTTTTGATACGGTTGCGGACCGTGAATTTGGAGGCTATTTGGGGGTTGACAAAATCGTTAAAGTATATGAGCATACCTACCGGCATAAAATAAGAAAGGAGCTACTGGCAAATTTTAAAGCCCGTTTAAATCTCCAAACCATGTTTTGCGTGAGTTTACTTGTTGTCATCGGCCTTTATTTGCCGCACAGTAAACCAACAAAAATTGTCGTGTGGGTTGGGTTAGCATTAACTGCGCTTATACCTGTTATATTTGCTTCGAGAAATGCTCCCCAAATTAAAACGGACGAAGGAAAACAATCCATTGTAAAAAGTTATATGAAGACGCGGGCAGGCGCTTTATTAGTTTTGCTCAGCATGTTACTTAACGTATTTAATTTTGTGGGAGAACAATGGCGTATTGAATTCATCAGGCCCCGAAATTACCCTCCGGTAGTGTGTATGGTACTTTTATCATTCTTTATTATTTATGGGTTAAGTACCATCCAGGTATGCAAACAGGAATTTAAAAAAGCAGGTTAGTTTATTGTGTTTATGTTACATTGAAAGCCATAATTCATGTTTCCCATAATCAATCACTGCTTTATATTTCATCAATATATCCCCGCCAAGTACCCCTAAAACTTCGGGGTGGCCTAATTGGCTGTAAGCAATATTGATGGTGGACAGATCCAAAACAGCCACCTCAAAAGGTTCAACTAAAAACTCACCGATATGAAGATCATTAATCACTGCGGTTGAGGAAGTCATGGTATTTGTCCCCAGGCCGGTGGAAAGCTTATCACTTGTAGTAAGAATTGCGTGTTCATGCGCCTGCAGCAGCAGCGTTTCATCAAATGCAGTTTTGGATGCACCGGTATCAAGTACCAGTATAAATGGCTTCCCGAATAGCGTAATATTAACCAGGGGATGAAAGCCGTCTTGCTGGAGGTCGATGATTTGCAGGGGGATTACTGTCTTTATCGCGGCACTTGCCGATTCCCGCAGGGCGGCAGTTGCTTTTTTATGGTTATTCTTCATAATCTCAACAGCGTTTTGACCATATGGGGCGCAAGGTTACTCATATTAATTGGCCCGGTCATCAATCAACAATCAAGTAATTTCTAATTCAACTACTAATTAGTCAGTCATCAAAATCATGATCCGATGCCTCATCCGCCATTTCGATAAGGATAGCATCCATTCTGTTAAGTTCAGTCTGTATGTGGTCAAATATCGTTCTTTCTAATGGGTCTTCTTTCAGCAAAGCTGTAAGCCCTTTTAAATTAGCCAGCGGGCTTCGTATCAGGTGCGATTGTTTCCAGGCCATATCTTTTATGCTGTTGATATGATTCTGGATGCGCTCATAGGCATTTCTTAATTTTTCTTCAGCGTTTTTTCTTTCTGTAACATCATATAATGCCATCAACATTCCCAAAATCTCTTTACTATCATTAGTTATCGGGAATAAGCGCACATCGTACCAAAAAACAGCACCATTTGCCTGCGGGTAATCTACTTCGTAGTTTATGTTGTTACCCTGCAAAACAATGTTTGTAAAACTTGTAAATTGGGGGAACCTTTCCGGCGGAAAATAATCTGACAGACCGTCGCCTTTTGCGGGTAAATGGTTATAGTGTTCCTTTGTAAATTCAACGGCTTTTTGATTAAACGCAAGTACTTTAAGCTCAAGGTCAAATAAAGCATAGGCGGTATCGGTAGTATTAAGGATCGTTTGCAGGTTGGCTTCTGATTTTTTCAGTAAATCTTCGGCCTTAAGTTTTTCGGTAATATCATTTGTTAATGAAAGCCTTACAGGCCGGCCTTCAAATACAATATCGTGGGCAATTATCTCAACAACTATTATCGTTCCATCTTTTTTGATATGGCTGATCACAAACGGCTCAATGTACCCTTCAGTATTTTGGCGGTAACGTTCGGCCTGTTTGTCCAGGTCTTCCTTCATTCTGAATGCTGAAACATTCATTTGCAAAAGCTCTTCTTTTGAATATCCATACAATCGTGCCGCAGCATCGTTAACGGCGATGATTGACAGGTCGTCTTTTGCAATCATCCACATAGGCGATGGATTACTTTCGAAAAGCAGCTTATATTTCTGTTCAGATGCCTTTAATTCTTCTTCAGCCTTTTTTCGCTCGTTGATGTCGATCATCGAACCTATGATGGTAATTTCATTTCCAATTATGGCTCTGCTGCCATAAAACTCAACCCAGTGCGTTGAGCCATCTTTTTTTTCGCCAAGGGCTTCGTAATGGATGCTCTCAACTTCACCTTCCACCCGGCGCCTAACGTTTTCACCGGCGATTTTGCGATAGCTATGATGAATAATTGTTTCAACAGGGAATGTATCGATCATTTCTTTCGGCTCGTAACCAAAAACTTCGGCGAAACGAGGATTTACATAAACAAACTTACCTTGCTGAACGATGTAAACACCCACCATTGATTTGTCGGCGATTGTACGGAATTTTAACTCTGCATCCCGCAGTTCCATTTCCATTTTCTTTCGGTCTGTAATATCGCGGGCAATAACCATAATGCGGTCATCAGCAAACTTTTTCACATTCACCTCTACAGTAAATACAGATCTGTTTTTGTGGATAAAACGTCTCTCGCGGATGGTTGTTTGAGAATGGCCCTGTAAGTTGGGAGGCAGGGGATCGATTTTTAATTCTTCAGGATCGATGATCATTTCGATACGCATCTGCAATAATTCTTCGCTGGTATACCCCATCATTTTGCACATACTGGCGTTTACATCAGTGAAATTTCCCTTAAAATCAAGCAAATAGATGGCATCAGAGGCCTGTTCAATCAACGAGTGGTATTTCTCTTCGCTTTTTTGAAACTCTGCTGTTCTTTCTTCCACCCTTTTTTCAAGTTCAAGATTCATCCATTTTACTTCTTCTTCCGCGTCAGAACGCTGCTTGTCTATCTTGTTCAGCCAGTTGGCTGTGTTCCAGATGAGCAGCAGGCTAACCAGCAGGAAACCAACAGCGAGAACAGAGACCCCAATATCCAATGTCGAAAATAGCTGGAAACGATGCGTTTGGTTCTTTAACGAACCAAAAACGATGATCATCAATATCATTAAGGTAAAAAGCCTCCTGGCCATTTGGTTACCTATCCGCTTTCCTGTAAATAATTGTGTTATACCGATTGACGGGTTCAAAAGTGATGCGGCTATGGATAGGATAAAAAAAAGAATAGCCGTATGTGTTGCCATGGATGTTTTGTACAAAACAACCCGGAAAAATGAAACACCATATAAGTACCCAATCAGCGCGATAGCCGATAGCAGGGTAACGAGTTGAAAGAAGCTTTGGGCCAAATGGCTAAATATTCGTTTTTGAGGAATAAGAAACAGCGAGCCTAATCCAAAGAAGATAAAATTGATGGAAGCATTAAAAGCCATTCTGCCAGGGTAGGGAAAATCGAAAGATGCTTTGGTTTTATCTGTAACAAATAGCTGATCAAGTCCGGAATTATAATGAAAAAGGTCCTGTGATACAGTCACCAGGCCGATCAGCGTACCCATTAACGATAAAATAGCAAATATTAAGGTTTTGAATTTCCCGATTTGACATTGAGTGAGCAGCAATGCAACCCCAAACAATACAAAACATAACGCGGCATTAAAACTCATAGCAACAAAACCGTGAATGATTGTTTCAAGTGCAGGAAGATTATATATCCAGCCTGACATTACTATAGTTCCCGTGACTATGGTAAGCAGGCTTATGATGATAATCGTTCTATTTTTTTGTACTTGTTCCACTTAAAAATAGATTTTGTATTGAATGTGATGAAGCTATCAGCGTGAAACGCCCCCCTTTAAAGGATGCGGCATGCTGTTAATAAAGATAATACTAAATGCCGAAAACACAACTTGCCTTATTTAAAAAAGGCAAAGTTAGCAAGATGTAAAATAAGAATAGGACAAATATGATAGAAACGTAAGGTAAAACCACGAAGCTCAATTAAAAACAAGGCGCCTGTAAAATGGCTGCCATTCAGATTTAAAACGGATAGCCAATGCCCAGGTTAAATACGCCATGCTGTCCAAAATGAACAGGTATGGCGGGGTTAGGCTCCAAAAATGGAAATCCCAGATCGGTACGTAATACCAATACATTTAAATTAAAGCGCAGGCCAAAGCCCGCATCAGCAGCTATCTGGCCCAGGAAGTTTCTTCCAAAGGCAGCGCCGGGTAAAAGTTTGTTACTGTTTAACAGCCAGATATTTCCGGCATCGATAAACAGCGCGCCTTCAACGATGCTGAATAATTTGGGGCGATACTCAATATTGCCTTCAATTTTTATATCTCCTGATTCGTCAGGCAAAAAGCCTGTTCCGGTTGCCTTTTCCGCCGGTAGAATGTACGCACCCGGGCCAATGGAATGTGCCTGGAAGCCACGCAAACTGTTTGAGCCGCCAATAAAAAATTGCTGCGAGTAGGGTAGCACGGTTGAATTGCCATAAGGCAGGCCCACATCCACCATAAAGCGGGCAGCTATTTTGCTGTTTAGGCCTGCTCTATGGTAAAACCGTACCTCGTTCTCTAATTTTACATACTGGTTAAACGTAGTACCCAATAATTTGCTTACTCTTCTTGGTGTATCAGCACCCGTAACCAAACCATAGATATTCCCTGATAAACTTACCTTGCCGTTATAATAAAGCGTGTTTTGCTTATTGGTTTCCATGGTATTGGTCCAAGTATAGCTGTAAGAAGGGCCGAAAGTAAACTGAGCATTAATAACGTGTGCGAGGGTAGGGTTATGGGTATTATGAATGCTGTCGATATACTTCTGGCTTACATTCCTGGGGTTTACGTAAGTAACATCTTCCAGGTCGAGCTGGTGCTGAACGTGCACATTTGGTTTCCATTGGTACCCGAAAGATGCATTATACGAATTTAATGAATATAATTTTGAACGGTTAACAATGGTATATCCTGCCGACAAAATGGTGCGTGGGATATAGGCGTTATCCGAACTAAAATTAACCGGCCCCACAAACCGGGGCCATGATATAGATGGCTCTACACCATATTGGTAAACATTGTAGCCTTTGTTATACGACCCGAATTGTATATCCTGGCTCGCAAAAAATTTCAGGGTAAACAGTTCGGCTCCTTTAAATAGATTTCGGTTTCTGAAATTTACGTCGAGCTGGGTACCATTATAATTTGCCGATGTTTGCCGGGCAACAATATCCGCCTGTAATGATTTCCGGCGTTGCTGGGTTAAAAAGTAATAAATATCCAGCTTGGCCGAATCGGGCGTTACATCCTCAAACCTGTTTTTTACAAATTTAAAAGGCCCCAACTCAATAAACCGGCTTAATGAATTGGTGTGCTTTGTTCGGTTGTAAATATCGCCGGGGTGAAGCAATACGCTGTTTTTAAAGGTAAACGGACGGAAGGTTTTCTTTGGATCGATCACATTATACCAGCGGTATTTTACCGCTGAATCCATTTTCAGCGCCGTATCCCTCAATTTGTAATCCGGGTAAACGTAAATATTTCTTACGCTGTAAATCCAGCGTGCTTCATCGGGCGTTTCGCCTTTTACTTTTACAAACAGATCCACCTGATGCCCGGCAATGGTACTATCGTAACGCATGATCAGGTCCTCGGGCGCGAAATAAAAGAAACCTTCTTCTTTTAAACGGGTATCAATTCTTATCCTTTCATTCTTAATAATATCCAGGTTGAATTTGTCGCCGACTTTTAAATAAGTTTGTTTGGCCGATCCTGTTATTGCGGTGTCCAAATCATCGTTGTCGGTGGGGAAAGTAATTTTATGGTAGCGGTATACGAGTCCGGTTTGTATGGAATATACAACCTCAGCAATTTTATGGTCCTTTTTGATGATTGTGTCGCCAGAAACCTGAGCCAGAAAGTACCCTTCATTTTGCAGGCGGTTCTGCAGGATATTGGTATTCTTAACAATATCCACCGCGCTTAACAAAACAGGTGGCTCGCCCAGGTGGGTCATCAGGAAATGTTTTAACCCCTTTTTTTTGTTGGTTTTGTTTTTTTCATACATATAAAGTTTAAACCTCAGGCCCAATATTTTGCTATTGGGTTTGGGCCGCAGCAGATCCTCTAATTCCTCGGTAATGGCATGGGCTTCGCTTTTATTGGTGTTTTTGTCAGTGATTTTTATCTGGCCCCCGTTATACAGTTTTTGGCCTGGCGCCAGGTATTTTGTAGTACTGCAGGCACTGATAAGTATAATTATAAAAACAAACAGGTATCTGATCCTTGCCATATTAATTTGATTTTGTTGGCGGCTGATTTGTAGCAGATGTTGAATCTGCTTTTTGGTCGGCTGCCTTTTGCGCTTCATTCTTCTTTTTCTGGTCCTCGTTATATTTTTTCTCCGCTGCCTTTTCTTTCCGTGTTTTTTTAGCAAATAGTTCTTTCAGGCTGTTGAAATCATAAGTGATGGTAAAGCCGACGCCTGTTTCAACCACCTGGCCTTCAACCACAATATATTCGTCGCGCCGGTAAACGCGCACCATATAGCGCCCGTCTTTTGTTAATTTATAATTGACAGATATATTGCCGGCAATATCAGTTGTTTTTTGTCCCGGCTGGTTTTGGCCTTCCAGGTTAAAATTATTCCCCACCGTTACAGTGACACGGTCATTCAGGAATTGTTTAGACAGGCCCACGTTCAAATCCGTCCGGTTTTGTTCGGTCCCGGTTGAATAATCGGCACCGGATGTTAGATCGAAACTTAACTGTATGCCGCCGATCAGGTTACCCGCCAGTTTATTAAGCTGGTCGGATAACAAGCTGCTGACGCTGCCCCTTATGGCGCCACTGAGGGTTGTTCCTCCGCCCTGGCTTTGCAATGGGTTATCCCCGATAAAATGGCCCAGCACCAAAACACCCAATACCTGTTTGTTCATTTCATTGGTATCTTGTCTTACCTGGTCGAGCCGCGAATTGACAGTGGAAATTACCTCCGGCCCCACAGAATAGCTGCTGTCGGGCAATACGATGTCAAAGCTGATACTTGGCTTTAACAATTGGTTTTTCATGCTGAGGTTGACATTAAAAGGCAGCTTTTGTTTATACTGGACGGTATTTTGCGAGCTGCCCAGCTGGTCGCTCACCAGGTCGATAGGCGGTACATTGGCGATATAAGTTGCAGTTAAATTAACGTTCGCGAGTGTTGGGTCGCCGTCCCATGTAATCGAACTTCCTTTTTTGAACAGAAATTTACGTTTTACAGTTGCATAAGATAAATTATAGGAGCCCTGCTCAACCGTATAGGTTCCGGTAAGGCTTGTTTTTCCGCTGGGGTCAATCGTCATATTCAGCTGCGCATCGCCTTTTACCTGTACGATGTCGCCGTTTCTTTCATCAACCACCATAGTGAAATTGGCGCCCTTGTTTACTTTTATGGTAGCCGAAACGTCAAGGCCCCTCAATTCTGTTTTTCTTAACGAATCCAGCTGCCGGGCCAATATCAGGGAATCCTCTTTGGTTTCATGCGGATTAATTACCTCTACTACGCCTTTCCGGTCCTCGATTCCCGGATCTTCTTCGGGTAAAACAATGGTCATATCAGTTTTGTCGTTAACTGTTAACGATGCATCGACTACCGGTTTGACCATCGTGCCCCGGATCTTTATCCTCGAATCCACATACAGCTTGCCGTAATAGAGTCTGTTGTTTTCTTGCGTTGAATTGATTACCCTGAAATTATTCGCCGTAATATCCAGCCCGAAGCTATAATCTGAATAGTTTTTAGTGTAAAGGGTACCAGCAACCACCGCTTTATTACCAAGTGAATCAACCAGGGTAAAATCATTAAACAGGATGCCGTCGTTATTAAAAGTGAGGCTTTCATTTGGCATCGTGAAGTAGGAGTTCAGCATAGCTACATTGAAGCCTGCTTTGTTAAAGTTCACATTGCCCCGCACCTCCGGCGCGCTTGTGGTGCCGCCAATCTTCAGGTCACCGCTAATAGTGCCGCTCGCATTGCGCAGGCTGCCAAAGCTAAAACCTTCAATACCTTTCATATTCAGGCTGGTTATGTTCAGATCGAAGTCAATCTTTCCGGCAGGGTTGGTATAGTACAGGCCTTTCATGCTCACCTGGTTGCCCCTGCCGCTGATCGCTATATCTGCCGCATAGGCATCAGTGGTTTGGTTGTTAACTTTTAAGGCAATATTGCCAACAGTATTCTCCTTGAAATTAAAATCCCTGATATTTAAATCAGAAGTGAAAGTCATCGATTTTTGCAGGTTGGCCAGGTGTACATTGCCGTCCAACACGCCGCCAACCTGTAGCGAATCCTGCTCGGCTGCGCGGGTCAGGGTTTCAATTTTAAAATTCTTAAAGTTTACGGTGAGCGGCGCATTCATCGTTTGCGAATCGCTGTTAACGCTTAATACCTGTCCGCCGTTGGATATGGCAAAATCTTTTGCCAGCAAACCTTTTCCGCCAAATTGAAGCGCATTGTCCGAAGCTACCGTCCAGTTATTATAATCCAGCATCAGCCCGTTTTGCAGAAAGCTGAACTGGTATTCGTCAGGCATAACGCTGAATACGCCGGCAAGCCGGTAGCGTTCTTTTCTTGCCGCATCGCGTACTTGCAGACTCATGCTTAGCTTGTTGTTTTGTGCACTGCCGGTAACGCTGGTATATAAAAGATCAATGGAAGAGCCCGATTTGATCTCATCGGCAGTTAAGGCGTAATTTAAAGCATTATTGCCGGTGTTGATCGCCAGCTTCAGGTTATTAATGGCGTTAGTGCCATAAACCACCCGGGGCATAGCACCGTTAACTACCAGGCTGCCGGTTTGGCTGTCAAATTGCCCGGTGATTAAAACAGGGTCAAGCGTTTTCAGATCCGGTAAAAATTCGGTGGCAAGCGGGGTTTTAACCAAATGGACATCAAAGTTAAAATGCTGCGGCGAATAGGCAGGTTTGGCATTTGCTACAGGTTTTGCTATCGCGGTATTATAATATTTATTGATCACATCCTCTAATGCCGGTCCAACTTCAGTCAATTTATATTTGCCGGCCATATGCGCATATAGCATTGGCGCCTTTAGTTTTAGGGTGCTGCTATCCGCATTGGCAGTTGATACCAGGCTGATGGTATCCAGGTGGATTGCCTTCCCCGGCTGGTTAATGAGCAGATCGGTTATTTTTATACTGGCGTTAAGATAGTCAGGATTGGCTGTAGGAACGTCGGCAACCAGTTTGCCATGAATGCGCATTTCACCCGTTGTTAATTTTAACTTTTGCAGGTTGATGCTGTCGATCATCAGGGTGGCATTTACCGAAGGATATTTTTTATTCATATCAGCCTTTCCGTCCAATGAAAAGTTAATATTCGGATCCTTCATGCGGGCATTAACCGTATAACTGCCGCTATGCGCCGTGCCCGAGAGCGCCAGATGTTGGTAGTTATAGCCCTTTACATAGGCCTGTACCACATCTCCGCTAAATTGTATATCCGCTTTTTTCGGGTCGAGGCCGGTGCCTTTAACATTAGCAGTTAATGAAATGTTGCCAACGGGTTGGGCTTGCTTGGTGAGTGCACCCACATTCAGGTTATTGGCTTTAATATTGGCCGAATAGGATGCCGTTGTTTTATTATTGCCGTTTTTTATTGTTGCGTCCACGTCAAGTGCGCCATAGGTAGTGCGCAGGCCCAGCTTTGTTGCAAAGTTATACATGCTGCCTTTAAAAGTGCCTTTAAGATTAAGGTTGGATGGGATGTTTACCGACGCGGGTATCATCCCCGGCGAAACCAGTTTGGCAATATCAGTGCTTCCGGTATTAAAATCGGCCAGGTTTACGTTGAAATAGGCTTTATTCATATCCGGCAATCCGGTAATGGTGGCCGACGCTTTGATATGGGTATTGCTTAGCCCGCTGATCTCGAGGCTTGGGATACTCAAGTTGTTTACCTTGCCGATGACCCTGCCATTGATCCTGAAAACGGCATTTGGTGCATTTTTAAAAGGATCCATAGTTGCCATGGACGGCATCAGCAGCAAAACATCTTTAAGCCCTAAATGGCTGCCATCCAAATTGGCATTTACAAAAAGTTTACCCGGATCACTGCTTAACGACGCTATAGATGGATAACTTACCTGCAATTGCTTTTGTAAAAGTGTATGAGGGGTTTCTACCAAAAGATCGTTCAGATATGCGCTTTTTGGTCCGTATAAAAACGTGGTATGAAATTTATTGATAACCAGCCCGCTTTTCTCGCGAAAGCTAAATGAATTTACTTTTCCGGAAACCGAATCGGGGCTATAGCTTAAGTTTTCTATTTCTGAGTTAATGTTAAGGATGTCCATATGCCCGAAATCGAGGCCTTTTGGCAACGCTTTTTGTGCCTCGTTGTCAAACTTAACATTGTCATCGCTAAAGCTGACCTTATTTATTGTTGTATGCCAGCCTATCGACTTTTGCGGCGAAGCGACCAGCGTATCCAATTTCTTCACGGCTTTTATAGCCACGGCTTTTAAATTTTGTGGTTTAGCCAGCGATAACCAGGCCCGGGTATTGCTCAGCTCAATACTTTTGATGCCGACGTTTTGATTTTTAAGGTCGATCTTATCCATTTCGACCAGCAACTTCCCCAGATTTACATTGGTGGCCATCTGTGGGCCGCGGTAATCTACCTTTATTTTCGAGATATCTATGATGCCCAATTTCAAGGTCACATTAATAGGTTTAATCGCCGTGTCAACAGGCGCCGCCGCCGTTGGAGCTGGTTCTTCCACCGCTGTTTGAATGATCCGTGTGTCGACATCCGAAATGGTGATCTTCGGGATCGCGAATTTCATTTTATCCAAATCAAAATCCTTGATCCGGGTATCAAAATGGCCCAAAATGAATTTGACGTTATTGCCGGTAATCACATCTTTATAGGATACGTTGATCTTATCCAGCACAATTTTTCCGACGGAAAATTTCATGGCGGTCGTTGTATCCGCGGGTTTTATCGGTTTTTTTTGTTCCCCGGCAAAGGCGGTAAGGATATACTGAAAGTTGAAAACACTATCGGCTCCGCGGTTAATATTGGTGGTGATGCCGTCAAGGTCTATTTCACTTACCTCAACTTTACGATGCAGCAATCCCCACGTATCAATGTCTACCTTTAGCTTGTCGCCGGCAATTAAAGTGTCTTTCTTTTGGTCTTCAAAATAAACATCTTCCAGCACCAGCATCTTCGGGAAACCGAGTGTGATATGCCCGATCTTCACTTTGGTATGGATCTTCCCCTGTATAAAGGTGACGGCTTTGTCCTTTACAAAATTTTGTATGGATGGCACCTGGATCAATATGATGATGAGGAGTATCAGGAAGACGATACTTCCCAGGATCCAGAGAATTGTTTTGAGGGCTATGCGTCCAAATCGTGCCAAGGGTATAAGTATTTCAAATATTTATGTATCACTTTTAAATATAATGAAATATAGGGGCTAAATGTTTTAGTGGAGGCGGGATTTTTGAAAATATTCGCTTGTCTGCACCGGCATTTTTCGGATTTTGGTTTGTGTCACCGGCAGGTCATACAATCCTCTGATTATTTTTTTGCGGTATTTAGCAGCCTGTAGCCGATCAGTTCTTCCCAGCGGGCGCCGGGGGGGCGGTAATACACCAATATTTGATAGTCATTTTCCGTTTCAAAATAGCTGCCTTCCAATGCGGTATCATCCGCTTTGCCGCTTGCTTTATCAACCCAAACATAGGTATAATCATAAACGCCCTGTTTTAAGTGCAGGACGATAGCGAATTTGCCGGTGTTGGCATCATAGTGCATTTTGCTGTTTTCGTCCAGCTTAAAATCGTTAAAACGGCCAACCAGGTATGGCGAACCGTCCATTGGCGACTTTTGGGTGCTTAACGTAAAATAGATATGGGTATAATCAGCATCGGTGCGCGGATCGGTGCCGTCCTGGTTAAGGACGTAAAAACTGCCATTCAAATCATACTGGAAGCTGTAGTTGGCTTGTTGCCCCTGGTCGGCGTCTGTCAGCATGATAATGGTATTGGCGGTATCATGCATCATACGGAGCACCCGTTCGGAGTTTAATTTTAAGGTACGCGTATCAAAATGCCTGAATTCATTTCCGCCCGGGAAATCATTCCGGTTTACATCGTTAAAAATTAATTGAGTGCCGCGGATATAGGTGGGCTGTGTATTTAACATGCCGGTTTCGGGGCGGTTGTTTTGTATGATGAGCGTCCGCAGGTTGGTTGCCGGGTTTTGAACAGGCAGGTTGCCGTAGTTAAGCGTGAAATTTATCTTTTGGTTGGTTGACCTGGTTGAATTATCCACCGAAGGTATCATTTCTGCACTGATGCCAATTTTGGAGTTCAGCACATACAGCCGGCGGGTTAAAACCAGTTTGTTTTGGTCGCCGTCTTCATAAACCTTTAAAATATAATTACCGGGTATTTTGGGGGCAATATTCTCATTCGGGAGTGTAAGTTCGTAATGGGTATATTTTCGAAAAGTGCCCAAAGAATAAGTATAGTTGATGATCTTATCGTCTGAATAAGCCTGAAGATATTCGGTGGTTGAAATATTTGAAGAGTTCCATAGGGCATCGCAATGTTCAATGGTATAATAATACTCCTGGCTGCCGCCATTCAGGTTATCAAATGCCAGCATTACCTTTTCGCCGGAGCCTAAAGTGATGAGCGGAAATGAAGCCTGCTTTTTGGTGTTGTAAAACTCAACGCTTTTTATTTCGGGCTGGTAGATGGAATCGGTATAGGGGGATTGTGCGAAGCACTTCGCAGTGATCGATAAAAGGAACAATAGGATATAAGGTTTCCTCATAAATGCATCAGACCGGCGTTAATGCCGCTCGTATAGTTTACTCACCCGGTCATCGCTTCGCTCGACCACCCTCTCTACCGCAAGGTGGTAAAGAGGGGGCAGGAATGTTTAGATGAAGAACAAAATCCGAAATCGAACATCCGCAATCCGAAATTAAATCATGCTTCCAATTCCATTATCTGTTCAGCAAGGGCTTCCCATTTTAATTGTAAATGCCCCAGATCCATCTTTTTCAATTCGTAACTGCTGTTTACCTGTTTCATTTTGGCAGCATCATTGTACAGCTTTTCGTCAGCCAGCTGGGCTTCCAGTTGTTTGATGGTTTTTTCCAGTTCGGCAATTTGTTCTTCCATCTTGCCCAGGTCCTGGTTTAACTTTTTCAGTTGCTGAAACTTGTTTTCTGAATGCTGTTGCTTTGCAGGGGCAGCCTCTTTTTTTTCTTCCTTTTTAGGCGAAGGGGCAGGTGCGGCGGCAACTTTTGGTTCAATTTTGCGTTTTGCATACCATTCATCAAACTCCCTGTAAGTGCCCGGGTATTGTTTGATCTTCTGGTTCTCAATAAACCAGATTTTATTGGCCACATTATCAAGGAAATACCGGTCGTGAGAAACAACGATCAGCGTACCCTCAAATTGCTGCAAAGCCTGTACCAATATATTCACTGATTGAATATCCAGGTGGTTAGTTGGCTCATCCAGTACCAGGAAGTTAGCATCGGCGGTAAGCGCTTTCGCCAGCGCCACGCGCGATTTTTCGCCACCCGATAATACTTTTATCTTTTTAAATACATCGTCGCCGGTAAATAAAAACGAACCCAAAATGGTGCGCAGTTCGGTCTCGGTATGTTTTGGCGCGAAGGATTGTAATTCCTGCAGGGCCGTGTGTTCAAGGTGCAGAGCCTCCAGCTGGTGCTGGGCAAAAAACGTTTGGGTTACGTTATGGCCGGTTTCGGCTTTACCCGTATAGTCAGTATCTGCCCCGGCAATAATGCGGAGCAGCGTTGATTTACCTTTGCCGTTAGCACCGATCAGCGCTATCTTATCACCTTTTTCGATGATCGCTTCGGTATGATCTAAAATATCAATGGCCGGATATTTTTTGGTGATATTTTCCAATGTGACCACGTGACGGCCTGATTGCTTTGAAAAACGGAAGCTAAAATTTACCGAAGGGTTATCGTCATCCACATCGTCCACACGCTCCAGTTTATCAAGCGCTTTGATACGTGATTGCGCCATTTTTGCCTTTGACGCTTTAGCCCTGAAACGCTCGATCAAACGTTCCTCCTGTTTTATTTTTGATTGCTGGTTTTTGAACTCGCCTTTTTGAATTTCTTCGCGCTGGGCCTTTTCCTCTAAATAAAAAGAATAATTGCCGGCATAAACCGTCAGTTTTCCTTTGCGGGATTCTACTGTGCGATTAATAACTTTATCCAAAAACCACCTGTCGTGCGAAACGATTACCACCGCGCCGTCAAAAGCCTTTAAATAATCTTCCAGCCATTGGATAGAGGGTAAGTCAAGGTGGTTGGTAGGCTCATCCAGCAACAGGATATCAGGCGCCTGCAACAATATTTTGGCAAGCATCACCCGCATCCGCCATCCGCCCGAAAATTCGCTCAGCTTGCGGTGTGTATCGGCTTCGGTAAAACCTAAACCGGCCAAAATTTCGTGGGCTTTGTATTCAATATTATAACCATCCAGCACTTCAAACTCATGCTGTTTGTCGCTCAGCTTATGCAGCAGGTCTTCCGTATAATCTGTTTCCAGTTTTTGCAGCAGGTTTTCAATCTCATCATGCAGCTGGTTCTGGCGTTCAAAGGCTTCCATGGCCACATGCAATATGTTTTTGTCGGATGAGTAGGAGAGCAGGTCCTGGTTAAGGTAGCCAATGGCAATGTCCTTAGCCATGGATATGGTTCCCGAAGTAGGGCTATAATCCCCGACAATAATTTTTAGCAGCGTAGTTTTTCCGGTTCCGTTGGCGCCGATAAGGCCTATCTTTTCACCTGGTTTTATATGCCAGTTTGCTTCATCATACAGGGCCCGTGCACCAATCTCGAACGTGAGGTTATTTATAGCGATCATTTGGGCGCAAAGATACGAAAACCCCCCGACCCCCTAAAGGGGGAGAGTAAATTTTACAATTAATACCCACGATAATCAAAAGCTCCCCCTTTAGGGGGCTGGGGGGCTATCCCACAACCTCCATCCACGTCTTCGCCATCAATGCTGTGCCGGCTACGCTGGGGTGTACGCCATCCAGGCTCCAGTAAGTGGCCGGGGCAATTTCAAGGGCCTTGTCAAATACAGATTGGTAAGGTACAAAAGGTAAATGGTATTCAGCGGCAATATCATGTGCCGCTTTCCTGAACAAATCAAAAGTAGGGTACCATTTCTCATCAACAGCCTTAACACCTTTAGTAGCAAAAGGCTCGCAAATGATTATTTTAATATCAGGCAATGCTTCTTTAGTGCGGTTGATCAGTTTATGGTAATCGGCGATATAAGTGTCAATGGTTCCGGTATAGCCATTAGTAAGTGTATGCCAATAATCGTTTACACCGATATGGATACTCAATACATCGGGCTTCAACTGAAGACAATCAGTATCCCAGCGTTCGGCCAATTGGTAAACTTTATTCCCGCTTACGCCTTTATTGTAGATCTGCAGGTTTTTGCCGGCAAAATCCAGCAGCAAATGCCCGGCAGTAAGCAGTACATACCCTGACCCTAATGTATTGTGGGCATTGGGCAATTTTGCGTCGTGGCTGCGGCCCCAATCGGTAATGGAATCGCCCTGGAAAAGGATCACACTATCTTTTTCGAGCTTTATCTTTTTAATGCTTCCGGGTTTTATCGCGGCAGCTACAATTTGCGGCAGCGCAATACTGGCAATGGAGCCAATAGCTGCATTTTTTATAAAACTACGGCGGGAGTTTTTCAAAAAGTTCATAATTAATAGTTCTTATTTCAAGGCATCAATAGCTGCCAATTACAATTTAGTTTCGCTAATATAGAAATTCTTTTAACTGGTAAATATTATTAACTAATCTGTTACATTTTTTTGATTTACAAAGAGCGGCCAACTGTGAACCATGAACCAAAATTCCTACCTTCGCCGGCATGTATTTCTTGCTAAAACCCATACTTTTTAAGTTCGACCCCGAGAAGGTGCATCATCTTGTAACGGCTGGTCTTAAACGCTTTAACCGCTTTCCCGGAGGCGCGGCACTCAGCCGTAGTTTATGGCACATGAAGGACCCCCGGTTAGAAAAGGAAGTATTTGGTTTGAAGTTTGAAAATCCGATAGGTCTGGCCGCCGGATTCGATAAGAATGGCGAGTTTATTGGTGAAATGGCCAACCTTGGTTTTGGTTATATTGAAGTGGGTACAGTAACGCCTTTGCCGCAACCGGGCAACCCTCAGCCCCGGATGTTCAGGCTTCCGCCCGATGGTGGCCTGATTAACCGGATGGGTTTTAATAATTTAGGGGTTGATGTGGTTGCAGAACGCATCGCAGCTTTCAGACGAAACGCTAAAAGCTATCAAAAAGGCATTATCATTGGCGGCAACATCGGAAAAAACAAGGTAACGCCTAACGAAGACGCAGTAAGCGATTATATCAAATGTTTCGACAGGTTGTTTGATGTGGTTGATTATTTTGTGGTAAATGTGAGCTCGCCCAATACGCCGGGCCTGCGCGCTTTGCAGGAAAAGGAGCCTTTAATGCACTTGTTGGATACGCTGCAAAAGCGAAATAAAAAAAATCGCATCAGTCGGCCTATTCTGCTGAAAATTGCGCCCGATCTTACTGACGAACAACTGGATGACATTGTTGAAATTGTTCAAAAAACGGGTATAGCGGGTGTTATAGCAACCAATACCACCATAAGCCGCGAAGGACTGGTATCTGAAGGTGATGTAAAAAATGAAACCGGCGGTTTAAGCGGCAAGCCATTAACTCAACGGTCAACAGAAGTGATCCGCTACCTGAATGAAAAGTCGAAAGGGTCATTTCCGATAATTGGCGTAGGAGGGATTCATTCGCCGGAAGACGCCATGGAGAAAATAAACGCCGGTGCCTCGCTGATTCAATTGTATACCGGGTTTATTTATGAAGGGCCGGGGCTGATAAAGAGAATAAATAAGAAGCTACTGAATCACTGATTTTTTTGATGATTACTTGATTGCACTGATTTTTAATCCAATAATCTTAAAATCCTACAAACGGCGCAGCCCCCCTTGAGTTCCATTAAAAAATAAATTGCTAACGAGAAATCTTAGTTCAGACAAAAAAATCGTCCAACAAAAAAATCCCACCGGTTTAAAACCAGCAGGATTTATATATCATTGCTATCAAAAATCAGACGCAAAGTATTGCGTCTCTACTTTGCAGCGGCAGCTTTTAATAAAGCAGCATTATTTTTTGCGATCTGGCTATTTTTTGGCTCAGCAGAACGGCTTCCAAGCTCGAGGTTGGTGGCCAGTTTTAAAAATTGTACCTCTAACCTTGAAGTAGTTTTATTTTTTCTGTCTTTTCTTTTTAAACGGGTAACGCCCATGATGTTGTCGATTTAATGTTTTTAATATTCGAGGTCGGGAGCGGATTCGAACCGCTGTAGGAGGTTTTGCAGACCTCTGCCTAGCCACTCGGCCACCCGACCGTTTTTCAAGGCTGCAAAAATAGCAATTATTTATTGACCGACAACTTTATTCTGTGAATTTCTGCTGATTTCCGAACAAAAAAGCGCGGTGGCAATGCCAACGTTGAGCGATTCAGCCTTACCTGTACGCGGAATGGTTACCGCTGCCGTAACCAGGCGGGCAATTTCTGGTCGCATTCCATTCCCCTCATTTCCCATAACGATCAAGCCTTCCTGCCCGAAATTGGTTTTATAAATGTTCTCCCCGTTCAGCATGGCGCCAAATACGGGCAAGCCAAGCCTGGGTAAAACTGAAGCGAGGTCGGCATAATAAACATTGATCCGTGATAAAGAACCCATGCTTGCCTGCACTACTTTTGGGTTATAAACATCAACCGTATCGGCAGAACAAATGATTTGCCCAATGCCAAACCAATCGGCGGTCCGGATGATAGTGCCCATGTTTCCGGGGTCCTGTATGCCATCTAAAACTATTGTGAACTTTTTTTGAAGCTTTGCGTTATTGAGTGCAGGCCAGGAGGGAATCCTGACCAATGCGATAATTTCCTGCGGCGTTTTTAAACTGCTGATCTTTTCCATGTCTGTAACGGAAATTTCACATAAGTTTATATTTCGGGATAATTTCAGCATTTTTGGGTCGAAAGAAGCCGTATGGTAAACGGCATCCGCCTGGTATGGAGAATTAATAAATTCAATAACTGATTTATAGCCTTCAACCAAAAACAAACCGTGTTCCAAACGATCTTTTTTTGATTGGAGGGACCTTAATAAACTGATTTGAGATTTTGAAAGCATATACAAACCCTGGTAGTAACCGTTTTGCAATATTAAGTATTCTTCTGCTCTTTCTGGTCTGTGGCTGTAGTTTAACCCGCAGGCTGCAGCCGGGGCAGGCCCTTGTACGGAAAATAACGATACAGGGTGTTTCAAACGAGGATTTTAAGGAAGCGGCTGTAAACTATGTAGATAAAGAACAGCAACCCAATAACTGGCTCAACCTGCAGTTTTATTATTTTTTTAGCCGAAACGGAAAAAAAAATATCGGTGATCCCCCGGCAATTTTAGACAGTAACCTGGTTGAGTTTTCGCGGATTCAAATTGAACGTTTTATTCAAAACAAAGGGTATCTTAAAGCAAAAGTGAGCGACAGTATCAAAATAAAAGATAAAAAGGCCGAACTGATATTCACAGCGGTAGAGGGGCCGCTTTTTAAAATCCGTAAAATACAGGATAGCATAGCCGACAAAAATGTAAGAAATTTATACCGGGTGAACCGGCCTCGTTTTTCGCACGTACAGCCGGGTGGCCGTTTTGATACCGACAGTTTGGCATATGACAGGGACGAGTTTTACCTGATCATGAAGCGTAACGGTTATTACGATTTTTACCGGCAATACATCAATTATACCTACGATTCCACCTTCAGAAGCAGCGTGGTGGATATTAAAATGACGATTGATAATCCGGCGGGGAAATCTGCTCATCCGGTTTACAAGATCAATAACACACTGATCGTGGTCTCCAATAGCGAGGGGCGCACTCCCGGTAAAGCGGATACTTTAAAAGTGGATTCGCAGTTTAAATTTGTTGATTTTTCGCACAAGTTTAAACCGCGCACCGCCATCGATTATATTTTTCAACGTAAGGGACAGATTTACGATATTGACCGGCAGACGCTCACCACCTCGAGACTTTCGGAGCTAAATGTATTTCGTAATGTGCCTAACCCAACTTATACCAGGTTGCCCGATAGTACCCACCGCCTTGACACCAGGATTGATATCGTACCACTTAAGCAAATGTCAAACAGAGTTGAGGGCGAGTTTCTTTTTAACGCCGGTCAGTACGGATTTAACCTTGGCAATACATTTACCGACAGGGATGTTTTTAAAAACGCAGCCATACTGCAGGTAAAATTAAACTGGAGTGTTTTGTTTGATAACGGCAGCAGTGCAAGCAATCCAAATGGTATTTCGAACCAGGACCTTACGGTTGGTGCAAACCTGATTTATCCCCGTATTATTTCACCATTTACAAAATTGCCCATTTTGGGCAAATACGGTGTGCCGCATACTACTTTTTCAACCAACTACCAGTTGTTTTATGAGCAGGGTTTGGTGCAGCGAACAAGTTTTATCAATTCAATTACTTATGATTTTGCGGAAACCGCTCAAAAAACACATACGATAACTCCTATTAATATAGAATTCTCAAAAGGGGTTATCAACCCTGCGGCCCAGGCCGAATTAGCTTTAAATAAACTTTATGCTTACAGTTACCTTATCGGGCGAACTATTTTTACCGCGGGCAGCCAGTACACTTACCAGTTCAATGCCAATAAGCTAAACACTTATGAGAATTTTGTATATTTCAGGGGAAGCCTGGATGTAGGGGGTAATACACTTGCCCTGCTTGCCAGTATTTTAAACTCCCCCCGTGATTCAACCGGCCAGCGGACCATCTTTGGGCGCACTTTTGCCCAATATGCTAAAGCCGAAACCGATTTTCGTGTATATCATAGCTTTGGGGGACAAAAACAACTGGTATTCCGTTTAAACCCTGGTATTGGTATTCCGTACGGTAACAGCAGGCAGCTAAAGTTCGCCGATACCACTTTTACCGACGGGTTGATCTTTGAAAAAGAATTTTATGCCGGTGGAGCAAATGATATGCGGGCGTGGTTGCCACGTACCTTAGGCCCGGGCAAATTTAACCGCGCTACATTTTACGGAGCGTCCAGCGGGAACACTAAATTGCCTTCGAAAGGTGATTTGTTGCGGTCCAGGTTGAAATATCTGGACCAGTTTGGAGAAATAAAAATTATTTCGAGCCTCGAGTACAGATACAAACTTGTTGATGATTTTTTTGGCTCGGTGATGAAAGGTGCCATATTTATGGATGCAGGCAATATATGGCGTTTGCACGCGCAAACCAATGCGCCCAATGTTGAATTCAGTGCGAATAATATTTTGCCTGCTACCGCTTTGGATATAGGCACGGGTTTGAGGTTCGACCTGGCGTTCTTCGTTTTCAGGCTCGATGCTGCATTTAAATTTAAGGACCCCCAGTTTAACGGTTCGGATCAATGGGTGCTGGTTAACCACTTCAACGAGTTGTTCCATACGGGGCCGTTTAAAACTGCCTACCAGATAAATAATAGCGGGGATACCTATAATTTTATGCAGCTTAATTTTGGTATTGGCATGCCGTTCTGAGGTGGGGGAGATTCCAAAAGACAGGAAGAAAAGGTTTTTCAAAAAAAGATAAGGTAATGAATTAAGGAAGAGAATCCTGCCGACTTTCGGTGTTTCCCGACATTCGGACTTTATTTAAAAATAAAAACCCCCTTACTCTCGCAGTTCGGGGGCTTTAACCTAAACCTTATCACAAAAGGCAAGTGTAGAAACCTGCCATATGAAGTAACAAATATAAGTGGAATATTTTAATTAAAGAAGATTTGTGTAAAAAGGACGCATTGAGTTCATGGCGGTAGGGAATAACCTCAAAATTTAACTTTAAATGCACTTTTTTATGATCAACGAATGTTGAAAACTACACATATAGTTATTTTTTTATGATATTTAAATTCAAAAATCATGATCATTCTGCTTTTTGGTGATTATATTTAATATCTAAATATATGATTTTAAATATAATTTTTACGATTGGCGGGCTTTTGAAAGGGTAAAGTTGCACCCTTCTTTTACTATAATATCGAAAAATGGAGATTAAATTAAAGGTATTTGCATTAAAATAGCAGCGTTTGAATTGATGAGTTGATAGGTGCGGGTTGAATGCAGTTCCAGAAAATTTCGGTCTAAAAAATATTTTTTAACCCGTCAATAATACTTTCAAAAAACGTAGGTATGCTTAGCCCGTTATGGTAATTAAAATACACGAATATGGCAAAGATGATAATGGCGACGACAATAAACCTTTTAAACATATAGGCAAGCAGGAACAATACGCAGGGTATTGCCAGCAACAGCACCCAACTGATGTGAAAGGGGCTCAGTTTATCGCCGGTACGGTAAACATAATAAAGGATGGAATGTGTTCCGCTCTCGTTTTGGTGGCGGGCATACAAAAACGTTGAACGCACTATTTTATGCCTGTAAAATGCGGTGCCTTTTTCAAACCGCAAGGTGTCTTCAAGTCCATTTATAGTAAAGCTAAACATCCCGTTTACATTTTCACGAATGTTTCCGAGAGAATCGGTGGCAATAATTGCAACTTCGTCCTTGGCAAAAGGGTTTTCCTTGATCACAAAATGATTGATCGCAATGTCGCCGGCGAAAGCAAAAGTGGCCGGCGTCATCAATAAGCAAAAAATAAACAGCAGTTTTTTCATGAATTTACAATGTTCAGCATAGTTTTTTGAATACCTGCAAACCTGTATAAAAATAGTGATTTTACATGATGCATAGCTAATTAATTAGCGAAGTTAAAATTAAAACAGGAATCGGGACTAGTTGATTATTCAACAACCAAATCTATCCGGCTTAGTTTTTATTGAATAAAATAATTATCGGAGCCTTAAAATTAAAAAGCTAAATAGCAGACTTTTGCTAAAAGTATATAAAATCTATAGGAATTATAGTTTATATAATTATCTTTGCTGCGAAGATTAATTAGTTTTAATAAAGTCGCGTGACCGAGTGGATAGGTGGTGGTCTGCAAAACCCCAAACGGCAGTTCGAATCTGCCCGCGACGTCTCAGTTGGGCATTAGTCATTAGTCATTGGTAGGGGATACTGGGTGATCATGTTATAAATAGGAGAGTCCTTTTAGCTGGCCATCTTCGTAATAAAATGGCGTAAAGCCATCTTCGGCTAATTCGCAGCTTACCAGCATGGAGGTAAACAGTACATCGCCAAATATATTGGCGATAGCGGTATCGGCAGCGTCGCGGCCTGAGGCTATTTTTAGCAGGCCATTAAGCGGCACCAGCCTGGTAGCATCAAACAAAACCCATTCGTTGCCAATATAAGCCTCAAAGCAGGCATGAAAATCAGCAGGTTTTAACTGATAGGCGTAGCCGGTAAAATAACGGGCGGGAATGGTTAAGGCGCGGCATAACGCGATACCCAGGTGGGCAAAATCGCGGCAAACGCCGGCTTGTTCGGTTACCGTGTCAAAAGCGGATGTTTGAGAATTGGTGGAACCGCTTAAATACAATACATTTTTGTTGATCCAGTTGGTGAGCGTGGCCACTTTTTCAAATGGATTATAAATATGGCCGAAAAGGTTATGGGCAAGCCGGTACAGCTTGTCCGACTGGCAGTACCTGCTGGGATATAAGTAAGGGAAAATAGTATGGTCCATTTGCGCAACCGGTACTTCAGTTACATCTGTAAAATCCTTTACCTCGCACAAATTATCAATCGTAGCCTGGTAATTAACTTTAATGGAGCCGGCTTCTTCAATTTCAAAACGCATCAGCCTGTTTTCGCTATGTACAGAGGTCATCTCTTCAACTTTGATGTAAGGTTCGGTGGTAAATGCTTCGCTGATTACGGTTTGATGCGGCGTTCGCAGCGCATGTATGTTTAATATAATTGTCCCAGCCGACCGGGCGGTATATTCCATTTCAGCAAGGACGTTGAATTTCATGGGGGATGTTGTAAAGTTGAAAAGTTTTAATAATTGTAAATGTTTAAAAAAGTTCCAAAACCTGACATTGCTGAAAATATTAAACTTACCTAAGCGGCATGAAACAACATTTCAACCTTACAACTTTACAACCTTTCAACAACCTAATTTGATTCATCAAAAGCGGAGTCCATCCACTCCTCTGATATGTGTTCAAGGGCGGCCTTTAATTCCTCGGCCCATTGAGTGGAAATGTATTCAAGGTCCTTCTTTTCGTAACGTTTTTCAATAAGATGAAAACTGTCTTTATGATACACGACAACGTCAATCGGAAAATCAACATTGTTGGCACTCACACGTGTAGAATCGAAAGAAAGGAACCCCGTTTTAAGGGACAGCTTTAAACTTGAATTTTCATCTAATATACGGTTTAAAATGGCCTTTCCATGCCCCGAATTACCAATAATTACATAAGGGGCACCCTGCCCGAGTTCTACCCAGTTACCTTCGGGGTATAACTGGAACAGTTTGTGCTCATCATCATCGGCAAGCTGACCGCCGATGATGGTATTCAAATCGAATTTAAAGCCGGCTTTTTCTAATGAGTCTTTGTCTTCTTTCGCAACCCGTTTCACCTGCTCGCCAAAGGCATTTACTGCTTTATATAATTTGTTATATTCTTTGGTTTCCAGTAGTTCATTAAAATAAACAACGGCCTTATCTCTTACAGACCTTAAACCGCTGGTCATGATGAAAAGGGAAAAATTGTCTTTTTGGGTAATCGTAATCTTCTTTTTGGTAGTGATCTCGGTACCTGATGTAATGCGGGTATCGGCTAAAGCGATTAAGCCTTCTTTAACTTTTATTCCTAAGCAATAGGTCATTTATGTGTTTTTTTGTGATTTCACTGATTATGTGTATGATTTCACCGATTTACTATTTGGTTGTATGTTTTTATAGAAGGCGAAGATAAGTTAATCAAATAATTCAGCCTAATCAATTTTTTGGCTGATTGATAGCAACAGGATTTTTTTTATGATGGGAGGCTATCTTTTCAGATCCACTAACCCGATCAACTTAATCTAACATAATCAACTTTTAACTAACATTATGGCACCACCGTTACAATCACCCGTTTGTACCGGGTTAATCTTGGTGTGCCTTTATCAGTAACTTTTAAAATAAAATGGATGGTTTGCGGGCTGGATACCACCGGGGCGGTCACCTGTTCATCGTATAAATTTGCAGCATAGGGTGTAAAATACAATATTTTGTAGGTGCCGGCTTCAGGATACTGAAACCAAAGGTAGCTTAACGAATCGCCATCGGGATCGAAGCTGCCTTTTGCGCTTAGATGGAACCGCTGGCCCGATTTTACGGTAAAATGATCGGGATGGCCGAGCTTGACTACCGGCGGATGGTTGGCCTGGTTATAGGGCTTTGTTGTCCATGCCATGCGGGCCGCGAAGTCATTCTGGTATTCTTCGCGCCAGCGCCAAATCGTGGCTTGTTCGTTTTTGTGCCATGCTTTATCGATGGTCGAGCAGACGGAGTCTTCAGCGTTTGTCCACAGCGGGCCTTTTTCAGGCAGGGCAACCGGCCATCCGGGGCTTTTGATCAGATCGGGTTCGGTTGAAAGCGGGGGCGTATAATAATTATACCGTCCGCCCCATCCGCCATAGTCGGGATGTTCAGGGTCATTAAGCCCGTTTGATATCAACCCCAAAAAGGATGGGGTATCACCCTCCATGCCGTAGGCCACATCCGGGTAAACCGCGCCCAGGGGGCCATGGCCCTGCTGAATGTTGGCCGCTATCCAATCGTTGCTAACTACATCTTTGTTTGACCCGGGCATCGCAAAACTGATGCCGCGCCAGGTAGCATTGCCATAACCATAACCAGGGCTGCAAATAAAGAACAGGCCGGGGAAGGTGTTGCGGATCCAGGGGCCGGAGTCGTCCTGGTCGGATATGGTGTAGATCCTTAGTTTTTTATATAGATTGGCTGCTTTTTCAGCTGGCACCGTTTCCTTTATTTTCCAGAGTGCCTGGGCCAGGCAATTAGTGCCGCCCCAAACACACACCCAAAGGGGCCGGTCGTCAGGTTTCTCTAAAACTTTCACTATCCATTCTGATCCCTGCGAATCATGGCCCTTGCCAACGCCGTCCATACCGTAAACCGGCAAGCCTTGTTTTACTTTGCCCTGCAGTTTCAAAAACGAAGGAAAGCCTTTTTCGTGTTTCAGCAAATTGGGTTGAACTTTTTTGTAAGCTTCTAAAATTGCCAGGATACTCTCGGGCGCAACCCTTGTTTTTTGATGGATGGATGTAGTGGCAATAAGGCCCTCAACGTCCCATTGATTGCTGTATGTTAAAAACCTGACGAGTGATTCGGAATCGTCCGGGTCGGCTTCAATATCAGTGGTTACAAGTACGCGCAATTTTTTGCTGCCCTGTGCGTGTGAAATTAGCGGCATGGCAGCTACCAGGACGATCACAATACACAATGTATGCCATTTTTTCATATTCCGGTAAATTAAAATCAGGTTTTTAATTAAAATACTTTGTTATCTAAATTTATTAACCAGGGTACCTATTACTTCTTTTATATAATAATCCCATGTTCCGAGGAGACTTCCATCAGGTACAAGATCGCCTATTGATGTATTTGAGCCTGTTCCCGGCAGATAGTTGCATGGATACGGTATTACTTTTATACCTGTTGTTTTAAATATACCAAGTGAACGCCGCATGTGAAATGCTGATGTCACCAATAAATAGGGTGGCTGTAGTCCTGCTTTTTGAAGTATTGGTTTTGTAAAGGCTGCATTTTCAATGGTGTTACGGCTTCGGTTTTCAATTAAAATACAGCTGTCGGGTACTTTAAATAGCTTTAACTGGGTTTTTACCCAATCACTCTCTATAAAGCTGTCGGGTATAAGTTGTCCATTTCCCCCTGTTATCAAAATATGAGAAACCTGGCCTGTCGAGATCAATTTAAGCCCCTGGATAAACCGATCCGCAGCGGTATTGAAAAAGCCTTCGCCATTGTTACCTTCAGATGAAAACCCGCCTAAAACTATAGCGCAGCTGTAGGGTATAGCGGTTTTTTCCGGAACAGGTTTAATATCCCATAATCCGGAAAATTTACTCATCAAAAATGGGTTAGTGAATATAAAAAGCACGACAACAGAGGCTAAAAGTAACCGTTTTTTAATCACTGGTTTTTTAACCAGTAAAGCCGCGACAGACAAACCCAAAATCCAGATTATTGGGTGAATGAAAAATTCAAGGATCTTTGAAGTGTAAAAAAACATATTGCCCGATGATTTTGCTAAAGTAATTTTTTGTTTGCTAAGATAATACATAAAGTAATTACTGGTTTCATTCGTCTGCCTTAAAAAAGCAATGAGAAACGAATGATTGAAAGGTCAAAAAATATTGTAAAAGCGGTTAGCGAATATAGCAAGGGACTTTTTAACTTTATCCGGAGAAAAGTGCCGACCGAAGCTGACGCGGAAGATATTTTGCAGGATGTTTGGTGCCAATTAAGTAATATTGATGACAAGGACGAAATTTTGTCTTTGCGCGGCTGGCTGTTTAAAGTAGCGCGGAACAAAATAATTGACAAAAGCCGGAAAAAAAACGAAGTGTTTTTAGATGACCTGTTTGAGGGTGACAATGAAATTGATATCAATTTTGCGGATATTTTGCTGCCGGATGAGGATGACCCTGAATCGGTTTACCTGAAAGGATTGTTTTGGGAGGAATTGTTTGAGGCGTTGGATGAACTGCCTGAAAAACAAAAGCAGGTTTTTATATGGAATGAACTGGAAGATAAAACCCTGCAGCAAATAGCGGACGAAACCGGTGAAAACTTAAAAACAATCATCTCGCGTAAAGGATATGCGGCAAAACATTTGCGTAGCCGTTTGCAAACTTTGTACAATGATTTTTTAGATTATTAACACAAGATAAACGATATATTGGGGAATGAAACGTAAATTATTATACCTGCTTTATTTTGTTGCCGTGATCTTATGCCTGAGCGGGATTGTAATGTTTTTATGGAATATCATTCTGCCGCAGGTTACCCACCTGGCAAAAATAAACTACTGGCAGGCCCTGGCATTAACTGTTTTATGCCGGATCTTATTCGGGCGGCTTTCGTTGGGCGCCTCTTTGGTAAAGTATAGAGGCGAAGGGCGCGCGGACATTTTGAAAGATAAGCTGATGACGATGGATGAGGCTGATAAGGCGGCATTTAAAGAGGAGTGGCGGAGGCGATGTGGCAGATAGGGATATTTAACAGTTTTTGTCATTATAAGGAGGAGCGACCATGCAATCGAGAGCTGTTTACGTGGTAAAGCAGGGATCGCGATTGCCGCGCCATCGCTGGCAATAACAAGTTATTTGTTTTTCAAAAAATAAAATATTTCTTAAAGTAATTTCTACCCCATGCACGTCTTCAATTACAGAAGGGTAATTAAGCCATTCAAAAAAAGAAAGACAAATGTTTAGAAATTATAATTCAGCAGGGGGCGCACAAGGTTGCGGCCCTGCATTTGGAAAACACGGCCATTTCAGGGGCGGGCACTTTCGCCGGCCAAAATATAACCTGCCGATAAACATTGCGGATAACGAAACCAATTTTGAGGTTTATGTTTATGCTCCTGGCTATGCCAAGGAAAATATTAAGCTATCGGTACAGGATGATATTTTATACATCAGCGGAACACGTACGGTTGATGAAGAAAACCTGCCGAACTTCAGCAAACAGGAATACCCGATCAAATCATTTGAAAGGATGCTGAACTTAAACGGCCAGGTGGATGTTGCAGCCATCAGCGCGAAGCAGGAAGATGGTGTGCTCATCATCACCTTACCCAAAAATGCTGAAGCGCAGAAACCATCGCAGGAAATCCCTGTTAATTAATCCTTAAAAAATCTTAGCGTCCTTTGTGAAACCCAAGGTGTTCTTTGTGGTCAAATTTTAACCACAAGGAGCACTAAGGATTTCGCAAAGATCACTGAAACCTGAATTATTTTTATTTCGCTTAGACATTATATCAAGCAAAATATTTTTGGGGCCCGCTAAGAAAAAGCGGTTAGCCCCGACGGATTGTTGACCTGTGTACTATTTTAGTCAAATGGTAGATTTTTACAATTGGGTGAGGTTGTTTTAATCAGCAATATTTTATTTTCGTATTTAATTAAAATATAGCAATTTTAATATCGGGTTGCATATTTAATATTATCTTAATGTTACCCTATGAGAAAAAAGGTACTGTTTATCACCGGTTCAATGAACCAAACATGGCAGATGCACCAGATAGCGCGGCAACTGGATGAATATGACTGCTGGTTCAGCCAGTTTTTTACTGATTTGAAGTGGGCCAATTTCCTGATGAAAAATACTCCCTTGTTTAAGGGTACCATATTTTCGGGCCAGTTTAAAGAAAATTCTGAAAAATACCTCAGAGATAACGGCTTGCAAATTGATTATCAGGCCAAAAAGAACCAATACGATTTAATAGTTTACTGTTCGGACCTGCACATTCCACAAAGGATGCGGAAAAATAAAATTGTTTGGGTACAGGAGGGCATGACTGATAAATACACTTTATTGAGTAAAATAGTTAAGGCATTAAAGCTTTCGCCGGGCTTTAGCGGCGGGACCTCGTTAAACGGTACTTCCAATATTTGTGACGTATATTGTGCCGGCTCCGAAGGTTACAAAGAGCAGTTTACCAGGCTTGGTACAGATGCCGGTAAGATAGTGGTAACAGGCATTCCTAATTACGATAACATAGCCCAGTTTAAGGATAATGATTTCCCGTACCGTGACTATGTGATGGTGGCTACTACGGATATGCGCGAAACTTTCAGGTATGAGAACCGGGCCGCGTTTATAAAAAAGGCGGTTGAAATTGCTGACGGCCGCCGCTTGCTTTTTAAGCTTCATCCCAATGAGAAATTTGAAAGGGCTGAAGCTGAGATCCGAAAATATGCTCCGGAGGGTACGCTGATCTACCGGAGCGGCAATACTAACCAAATGATTGCCAATTGCTGCGAACTGATTACCCAATATTCAACAGTAGTATACGTTGGTTTAGCCTTAGGTAAAAAGGTACATTCCTATTTTAACCTTGACGAGTTAAAACGGTTGGCCCCAATACAAAATGGCGGCGCGTCTGCTGCCAATATCGCCAAAATTTGCAGGGGTATTCTGGAGCCGCAAGCAAAAGAAGTAGAATTCGAAAAAGACTATTACGAAATGGAACATGAGGGGTAGGGTTGGGCATTAGTCATTGGTTTTGCGACGGATCGATTTGAAATAAAAAAAAGAGACGCATTGTAGGTCAGGGCGCATCAAAAACTATAAACTGATTTATTACATTAAAATCCTAAAATCCTTTAACGGCGAAGCCCTCTTTAACACCATAAAAAACAAACAATAAGTGAAAAATCCTACGAACTGCGCAGCGTTCTTGAGTTCCATTGAAAAATAGATTGCTAACGAAAGATCTTAGTTCAGACGAATATTAATCGTTAAAGCCTGTATCTTTCAGCCTGATATAATCATCCAGGGTTTCAACTTTAACGCCTTTGCCACGTGCCTTTCTGATGAATTCGGCATTAACGCCATGGTCGCGCAGTTCCCGGGCCTTATCAAGGGTAAGGTTCTTAAAGCCTAATTCGCTGATACTCCGGATAAATTCGGGGTTTACGCCATGATCGCGCAGTTCCTGGGCTTTTTCAAGGGTGATGTCCTTATATCCCATATCCTGGATGCTGTGAATAAATTCGGGGTTTACACCGTGATCACGTAATTCAGTAGCGCGGTCGAGCGTTATTTTTTCGTACCCCATTTTTTGGATGCTGGTAATAAACTCAGGGGTAACGCCATGATCGCGTAATTCAAGTGCCTTATCCAACGGGATGTTTTGTTTAAAGCCCATTGTACGAAAGCTGTTTACAAAACGGGCGTTTACACCGTGTTCCCTTAGCTCCACAATTTTATCGAGTGGGGGATGGCCCCAGCTTTCGGATTTAAACAAGCCGAAATAGTCTTCCATTACTTTACGGTTCAGGTCCTGCTGGGCAAGGTCTTTTAAGTTTTCGTTGTTGACACTTGCATAGCCGTTCTCCTTCAAAAAATCGAAATAACCTTTATTGATATCCGTAAAGAAAATATCCAGCATCAATTGCTTATCGAGCGCCGAATAACCTTTTTGCTCCAGGTAACTTTTAAATGTGGGATTTTCAGCAAAGGAATAAAATCCCCTGCCTTTGCCACCTTCAAATTCACCCTTAAAGGTTACTGTGCCCGATTCGCGGGTTACTTTAAAGGTCCCTTCATTACCTTCAGGCAGCGTGCCCAGTTCTGATAATAAAAATGAACGACCGGTGTTCCAGTCCTCACCCGTAAAATCTATATGGACTTTTTCATCTTCGATATACGCAACCCAGGTGCCGGGCACGTGGCTTCCGCCAAAATTCGACCAGCCTTCATTATGGCGATGGATACTTTTAACCTTTACTTTTTGCTGCGCCGATGCCCGCATTGCAAAAAGCAATGCGATACAAGAGCATATAATTAATATTTTTTTCATGATTCTAATTTTATAAAGAAGTTTAAAATTTGTCATTATAAGCGCAGCGCGGCAATCGCGAACATTGCATTACCGCCGGTGAATTTCCATGCGCTATTACCGAAAGTCATAGTTCGCGATTGCTTCGTACCTCGCAATGACATGGTTTTTATTATTCCAATCACCTATTTATCCTTCTCATCCTCCCCAAAAGAACTTTTCAACTGGATGTACTTCCTTAAATTATCCGATTTGAATCCTTTTTCACGCATGGCAGCCACATATTCGGGCGTTACGCCGGTTGATTTTAATGCAGGCAGTTCATTTAAAGGAATATCGGTAAAGCCGAGCTTTTTAAATCCGTTAACATAATCCGGAGTTATATTCATTGATTTTAAAGAGATCATGTTGTGCATCTGGATGTCCTTATAACCGAGGTCTTCAAAGCCTTTAATGTATTCGGGGGTGATGTTTTGCGATTTGAGGGCCACCAGGTCGTGAACGGCAATGTTTTTAAAGCCCGCTGCTTCAAAGTTTTTGATATAAGCGGCATCTACGTTCATAGATTTCAATGCGATAAGGTCATGCGCGGGAATATCTTTATAACCCAGTTCCATAAAGCCTTTTACGAATTCGGGGGTAATTTCCATGGATTTCATGGCGGTTAGCTGACTGTAGGGGATGTTATCATAACCTACTGCCTTGAATGAGTTGACATACGCTGCGTCAATATGCATCGATTTAAAGGCAACTACCTGGTGCGCAGGGGGCAACTCTTCTTCGCCGCTGCCATTTTTTTCTTTACGGAGGCTTTTTATATACTCGCCGGTGATCTCCTGCGATTTAAAAGCGATGAGCTGGTTAAAGCTGATGTCTTTATACCCGGCATTGCGGATCTCCTGGATATAAGCTTCCGTAATATGCATAGATTTACCGGCTACCAGGTTATTGGGCGTGATTTCGTTAAAGCCGTTCGCTTTCCACATTTTGATGTAGGGCTCGTCAACTTTAAGTGCCGCCATAGCCACCAGGTGGTTACGGGTAATGCCGTTGAAACCATTCCTGATAACCATTTCAACATAGGTTTTTTTCAGGTCGACCATGAAGTAAGAGAATGAATCGCGGTCGTCCACATCGGCAACGCCCTGGCTTTTTAAAAACTCGCTAAACGATTTATCGGCAGTAAATTTATAATGGCCGTAACCCAGGTCGCCATCAAACTTACCGTTGAATACCATCGTTCCTGATTCCCTTCTTAACGAAAATTCACTTTTTTCTTTTGGCAGGTTAGGGAAATCACTCAGCAAAAAATCCGAACTGCCCGACCAGTTGTGCTCATCGTCGTCGCCCCTGAATTCCATCCTGATCTTGTCGTCTTTTATTTCGGCAAACCAGCTGCCTTCGCTTCTGTCGCCATCTGCTATGTTCACGTCGGCGTTTACCTCAGCATTTACTTCAGCATTAACCACCGGATTAACAATTGCGTTAACCTCTGCATTGATAATGGGATGAATATTTGCGTTAATAATTGGCGTAACCACAGGGTTAACATTTGCATTAACGGTAGCCGTAACCACAGGGTTAACAGTGGCGTTCGCTATTGAGTTAAGATTGGAGGTAACGACAGAGGTAACAACCGGGCTTACCACGGGGGTAACAACCGGCGTTACAACAACCGGGCTGACAACCGGCGTTACCACTACCTGGCTATAAGCAGGGCAGGTAAGCGCTCCCAGCAGGGGCAGCAGGAAGAAATACTTCCAGGTGCCTGTATTTACTTCTTTTGATTTCATATTGATTTACAATTGTTTATGTGAATTTTTTAATTAATTTTTTTGCATAGCATTCCACTGAAGGATAATTAACGAGGCTGTTACAAAGCCAAAAGCGATTAATCAGGTTCCTTATTTACTTATTGTTGTCGTCGCCGAAATTGTTTTTTAGTTGGATGTATTTATTAAGATCCTGCGATTTAAAGCCTTTTTCACGCATTTTTGCTACATAATCGGGGGTTACGCCCGTTGCCTTTAGCGAAGTAGCTTCATTTAAAGATATATTAGGATAGCCAATTTTTTTAAAGCTTTCAATAAAATCCGGGGTAACACCCAGGGCTTTTAATCCCGAATATTCATTTATGGAAACATCTTTATAGCCTGCATCCTGGAAATTTTTAATGTACTCAGGGCTAATACCCATAGCTTTAAGAGTGACTAATTGATGGATAGAAATATTTTTATAACCCACACTTTCATAACTTTTTGCAAAGTCAGGGCTAATCCCCTGCGACCGCATGGAAACGAGGTCATTAACCGGAATATTATCATAACCAGCGGCTTTAAGGCTTTGCACATATTCGGGGGTTACGCCCACGGCTTTCAAGCTCACCAGCTGATGTGCGGGGATATTTTTATAACCAAGATTCGCAAAACCTTTGGCAAATTCAGGTGTGGCGCCTACTGATTTCAAAGAAACCAACCCGTTGGCCGGTATATTTGTATAGCGTGAATTTTTAAAACCTGCCACAAACTCAGCTGTTACACCAACCGCCTTCATGTTGGTGAGTTCATTTGCCGGGATGTTTTTATACCCTATTGCCGCCATACTTTTTACATATTCGGGGGTGACACCCACTGATTTAAGGGATATAAGTTGGTGAACAGGGACATTTATATAACCCGCAAGCTTTAATTCGTCAATATATTGCGGGGTAATGCCAACAGCTTTCATGCTGGTGAGTTCATTCAAGGTAATATCAGGATAACCGGCTTTTTGGATAGCGTTGATATAAGTGGAGGCAACGTTCATCGCTTTTACGGAAACCACATCTTCGGCGGACATTGGGTCATGATCATTATGATCATCGCCATTATTGTGGCCATTATCATGTTTTTTGCCGGGTTTAACATTAGCTCCGTGCAGGCCTGCGATATATTTGGCTGTAACGCCTGTTGCTTTAAAGCTTTGCAATTGCTCGAAGGTAACGTGGGTATAGCCCGCTTTGCGGATCTCGTTAACATATTCGGAGGTTATGCCTAATGCTTTTCCGGCCACCAGCTCGTTGGCTGTAAGATGAGTATAGCCCGACTCTTTCCAGAAATGGATATAAGCCTCATCAACCTTAAGCGCACCCATCGAGATCAGGTCGCTTTTTGACAGGCCTTTGTAACCGTTATTCTCCAGCATTGCCACGTATTCTTTGTTGATGTTAAACATAAAAAACGCAAAGTCATCACCATCTTCAATACCGGTGATGCCACGCTCGCCGAGGAAGGTATTGAACTGATGATCGGCAGTGAATTTATAATGACCGTAACCGTCGTTGCCATCAAACTTGCCGTTGAACAGGATGGTGCCGGGTTCGCGTTTAATAGTGAATTCCGCTTTTTTGTCCCTTGGGATAGCTGAAAACTCGCTCAGTTTAAAATCCGCATTGCTCGACCAGTTATGTTCGTCATCATCGCTTTTAAACTCCATGCGCACCTTGTCGTTTTTGATATTGGCAAACCACAAGCCTTCGGTTTGGTCTTCTTTAAAATTGAAATTAAAGGTCGGCTTAACTACCGGGTTAACTTTAATCAATGCTTTTATATTGGCCGTCGAATTAGTGGCCGACGCGCTGTAAGCTGCAGGGCTGTTTAAGGCGCAGGCCAAAATGCCCAGCAGCGGAACCAGGAAGAAGTACTTCCACATGATATGGATGTTTGAGCGCTTGGCGTTCATCATAATGATGCGTCTTTTTAAAAGAGACTGGTTATAGTTTGTGGTGATGCCCAGCGACAGGTGAGGGGCCGATACTTTAAGCAGGCTCATCTGGTAGCTTGAACGTTCCACTTCTTCGTGTCCTAATACGGCATCGTCCGTTAAAAATTCAAGGTTATTTTCAACTTCGGTACGATACAACCAGGCAAAGGGGTTAAACCATTGCAAAACCAGCATCAGCTCGGCAACCAGGATATCAAAGCTGTGGCGCTGTTCAATGTGCACCTTTTCGTGCAGTAAGATCTGGCTGTAGGTTTCCCAGTCGTATTTTTCGGGGTTGATAAAAATATGATTGCCGAAAGAGCAGGGCGCTTTGTCGCCTGTCAGTTCAACAATACGGAATTTTCCATCCCTGATAGCTGGTTTGGTATAGGCCTGGAAAAGCAATACTACCACCTGTAATAAAAGGTTAAGGCCAAAAGCGGCTACGCCTATCCAGTACAAATAAAACAACCATTTAAATACGGTTTGTATTACAGGTACGGATGGTTCAGTTGTTTGTGCAGTATGTTGTATGGCTGAGGCCGGCGCTGGTTTGGCAGGTGTTACCGGCGTAGCAGTAGCAGATGCTTGTTTTGTTTTGCCGGGGTTTGTTACCGGGTTGATCTGCGGTACATTGGCAACCGCAGGCGAAACTACTATAGGTTGATCCTGCACTTCGGTTGGTTTAGCCGGAGCCCGAAGTGCCCATTGCTGCGGAATAGGGATCAGCGGCAATATAAACGACAGCGCCAGGCAAAAAACCAGGATGATGCGGTTTAAACGGTAAAATGTTTCCTTTTGCAGCAATAGCTTGTAAAACAAAAGGCAAACCGTTATCAGCAGTGCAACGTGCAGGATATAGGGTATCATTTCTTTTGCGATTTAATGAGGTTTATAATTTCATTTAATTCTTCGTCGGAGATTTTTTGTTCTTTGGCGAAAAACATCAGCATGTTTGGGTACGAATTATCAAAATACTGGCTTACAATATCGTTCATGGCATGCTTCTGGTACGCGTCTTTTGATATGACCGGATAATAGCGGAAAACGTTACCAATACTTTCATGTGCCAGGAAACCTTTATCCTCCAAAATCTTTACCATAGTGGCTATGGTATTATAATGCGGTTTGGGATCGGGCATTTCATTAATGATCTCTTTAATAAACGCATTCTCCAGTTGCCAGCAGGCCTGCATTATTTGTTCTTCTCTTTTTGCCAGTTTTTGCATAACATATAATTTAAAATCAAATGTGATACTAATTTATTAGGATTGCAACTAATTAATTAGTATTTGTAAGAAATATTTTGTAAGTTGTTGATTTAAAGCGAGAAAAATTAAATTGAAAATATTTGTCATTACGATCCGCCCATTGGCGGATGCAATCGCGAACTTTGCATGCCGCGTGGCATTTCGACAGACATTACCACACGGCATTATTCGCGATTGCTCCGTTTTAGCTTTGGTTGGAATTTTCTCAGTGGATATTTTGTAACTATTCAGGTATAAATTTAGGCTAAAAACGATTAAAATACAGGGTTATCAACAAAATTGGCTGCGTATTTTGGAAATCGGGAGCTTGTTCACAAAACAGGTTAGCAATAACCCCTTTTCTGTTGATATG
>JARLHA010000066.1 GCA_031292485.1 Mucilaginibacter sp. | reverse complement strand
TTTTATTTCACACAATTACTGGCGGCATTTGACCGCATATAGCAGTTTGAGAATTGTTTTTTGTTTACTGAAACTAAAATAATAACTTTATGTGATTAATAAATCTCATACCTGTCCGCTTGCTTTTCTACATAGCAGTTTTCAAAACTTCGCAAGTCTGTTTTTTCTAATCTCTAATCTCCAACCTCTAATCTCCAACCTCTAATCTCTGCCCCCCAATGCCTTCGCAATCGCCTTCTCCGCAATTGGCTCCATCATTTTGTAACCTGCAAGGTTAGGATGCACGCCATCGCCGGACAAGTTTGCAGGTAAGCCCCTGCGCCCATCGGCCATGGCTGTAAAATAATCGCAGTAAACCAAATGGTTTTGGTCGCAATAATCCTTAATCATCGTATTCAGTTTGGCAACGGCCGGTACAGGGTCGATAGATGGCCGCCAGGGGAAACGGAAAGCGGGCATAACTGAGCACAGCACCACTTTTATATGGGCTGCTTTGGCGAGTTCGGCCATCGAAACAATATTGCCAAAAACATCCTCCAGTTTTGAAGGTCCATTATTTTCGGCGATATCATTTATCCCTGCCATGATCAGCACCACTTTTGGTTTCAGGCTGATTACGTCCTCGCGAAAACGCACCAGCATTTGCCCGCTAGTTTGCCCGCTGATGCCGCGGTCATAATAAGGCTTTCCATTAAAGAAAGCAGGGTCGCCCCAACTGTTCCAGCCTTCGGTAATGGAGTTGCCCATAAAAACGACGCGATTTTCGCCAGCTACAGGCACGGGTACTTTGCTGTTTTCATCCTCGTATTTTTTGATGAATGCCCAATCCCTGGCGGGCCGCTCGGCATTAATTTTCCTGTTTTTTTCTTCCTCTTCAAGGTGGGTTAAAACTTTGGGGTCAATGGGTTTCAAAAAGCCCTGCTCGCCCAGCCAGTCGCCAAAGCGGTCAATCCAGGTATCCGTAGGAATATTTTGCTTCTTCATCCCAAAACCATGGCCGCCTTTTACATAAATATGCAACTCAGCCGAATGTTTTGAAGCAAGCAATTTTGAATACAGGTTAACGCTGTGCGGCGCCAGGCTAAGCTCGTCATCCGTAGCCGCGACGATAAAGAATGGGGCCTCATCGCCTGCCACGGCGGCACTTTGTATTTCTGGAGGAACATAAGGGTAAATAGGCGCCACGAAATCCGGGCGGTCATTTGCTGTATAGTTAAAGCCGCTGGCAGCAGTAACAGTACCTCCCGCCGAAAAACCAATTATGCCGATGCGCGATGGCGACAAGTTGTAATCCGCTGCGTGGGTGCGTACATAGGTAATTGCAGCTCGGCCGTCGGCAATCGCCATAGCAACCACGGGTTTTATGATCTCGTTAAAATCCTTTTTGTGCAGGTTTTCCCATAACTCTTTTCCTGGGTCCGTTGTTAAACTCTGCCTGGTACGGTATTTTAGAACAAAGGCGACGATTCCTCTTTGATTCAACCATTTGGCCACATCGGTACCTTCATCACGGATGCTCAATATATAAAAGCCGCCGCCAGGACAAATAATTACACCAGTGCCGGTGGCAACCGCGGGATCTGGCAAATAAGCGGTTAGCGTTGGATGCGATACATCGTAAACCAATGGCGTGCCGCCTGGCGTGTATTCCTGCTCGTTATAGGTCCAGTTTTCGGAACCCGGTGCAGCATCGTTGTAAAGCGGAATCACCTTTTGCTGCGCCTTAATCGCGACAGCAAAAAACAATAAAAACAACGTAACTATCCTGGTCTTCATCATTGATTTTTTGGTTTTCAAATGTAAAGTTTCTATTTAAATTGGAAATCGGCGTATTTTTTTTTAATTTACACATTAAACTTATTGATTAACAAATGGTCTAATGCATAATTTTCCTAAAGGGGCATAGGGGTAATAGCCATTTTTAGATATTTAGCTTAAACGTATGATTCGCGCTATGGCATTTACTTATCCAAAACATATGCTTGCTTTTTTTGGTAAAGCGATATTGGCCCTCCTTTTTTTAGCCCCCCTTTTTTTTCAATCCTGCAAACACGAAAAAAAAATATACGAAAGCAATTGTAACGACGACTTAAATTATAAGCGTATAGGTTTCAGGCAGCTGATCGATAGTATTCAATTGTACGATCACCAGTATGTGGAGGTGGATGGCACTTACGAAGAAGGTAAAGAGGAATCGGCACTGGTAAATGACAGCCTTTTTGCTGATCACTCAAGCCAGCACGCCATCTGGGTGAATTTCAGTCAGGATTGCCCGCTGGTTTTAAAAGGCACCAACAGGGGCATCTTTGAAATCAGCGATGGCAAATTCACTCAACTCAATAACAAAAGCGTTACTATCCGCGGGAAAATTGACGTGCGACACAAAGGGCATCTCGGAAGTTACCGGGGATCGATTGACAGGATCAGCTACGTGAAGTTGTAATTGGTTGATTGGGTTGGATTAAGTTGATTAAGTGAGTGGTTTGTTTAAAGTTTATGAGTCGATTGATAAAACCAGGGTTAACTTAATCAACTTAATCTAACCCAATCAACTAAATAGACAGCTCCAGCCCGTCATAAGCCAATTCAATACCGGGGGGCAACAGGGTCGAAACGGCGGCATGTTTTCCTAAACGATGGCTGATATGGGTTAGATAAGTTTTCTCCGCGCCTATGTCCTGCGCAAATGCAATCGCTTCGTCGAAAGTGAAATGCGATATGTGCTCCTCTTTTTGCAGGGCGTTCACCACCAATATTTTTGAACCCCTTATTTTTTCTTTTTCTTCCTCACTAACCGTTTTGGCATCAGTTATATAAGTGAAATCCTTTATTCTGAAACCAAGAACAGGCAATTTATAGTGCATAACCTCAATAGGGGTAAATGTTATTTTGCCGATATTGAAAGGTTCGCCAGTTATAGTATGTAAATTTAATTGCGGAATACCGGGATACTTAAATTCGCGAAAGATATAATGAAACTCTTTTTTTAAGGCTTCCTGTACCCTGGCGTCCGCGTATATGTCAACCGGCCCCTGTTGCTTATAATTAAAGGCCCTGATGTCATCCAGGCCCGCTATATGATCTTTGTGCTCATGGGTAAATACAATGGCATCCAGGCGTTGTACTTTAGCCCGTAACATCTGGTACCTGAAATCGGGCCCTGAATCAATAACTACTACTTTTTCTTCGCCTTCAATTAAAATAGAGGTGCGCAAACGTTTATCGCGCGCGTCTGCGGAGGTGCAAACCTCGCAGCTGCAGGCAATAACAGGTACGCCCTGCGAAGTTCCGGTGCCTAAAAATGTGACCCTCAAAATTCAAGTGTTGTTTGTTTCAACTGGTGCAAAAATGCGGCCTGCTTCTCGTCCAGCAGGCTAAGGTCCATTTCAAGTGTCCTCGCCAGTTCAATTAATCCCAATATTTTACTCTCCAGCCCCGAAAATTTATTCACCACCACTATTTTGCTGTTAAGCAATAAACAGGCCCCGGTTTTAAAGTTTCCTTTTTCGTACCTCACCTTATAGCCGGTTGTCCGGAGTAACATCTCCAGCTTTTCGAGGGTATGGTTGGTAATCGTAAGCATTGGTGGTCAAAAATAGGAAGAATAGTTCATGGTTCATAGTTCATCGTACATGGTTTTTGCCCATAGTTGATGGACTATGGTACATGGCAAAAAAAATTCTACTATGGTCCATGGACTATCGACTATGGCCTTTTCCTAATCTCTAATCTCCAGCCTCTAATATCTAACCCCGACTTCATAAATTATTTTAAAAAGTATTGATGTTTCATAAAAAAATTCAAATATTTTATATCTTGTCGGATATTTCCTGAATTAAACTTTAAACTTATTTTTAAACTATGGAACAAAGCCCTAACCGGTTTCTTTCGCTGGATGTTTTTCGCGGAATGACGATCGTTTTTATGATCATTGTTAATACTGCCGGAAGCGGTGCAGCCCCATTTGCCCCACTTGAACATGCCAAATGGTTTGGTTTTACCCCGACAGACCTTGTATTTCCATCCTTTTTATTTGCGGTGGGCAATGCGATGAGTTTTGCGATGAAAAAGTTTGATAGTTTAGGAACCGGTGCAGTAGTTTTCAGAATCTTTAAACGGGCGGCAATCATTTTTTTGCTGGGCTACCTGATGTATTGGTTCCCCTTTGTGCTGCATGACGCCACCGGCTACCATCTGGCGCCAATCAGCACAACCCGTATTTTTGGCGTATTGCAGCGCATAGCCCTTTGTTACCTTTTTGCTTCGCTTATCATCTATTTTATTAAATCAAAAACGGCCGTTGTGGTCATCAGCATAGCAATGCTTTTGGGTTACTGGTTTATACTGCTCATTTTCGGCGATCATAGTGATCCGTATGGGATGCTCACCAATTTCGGTACTACATTGGATAAAAATTTATTGGGCGATGCTCACCTGTATCATGGGGAAGGGGTGGCATTCGATCCCGAAGGTATTTTAAGCACACTGCCGGCCATAGTAAATGTGATCTGCGGTTATTATGCCGGTAAGTTCATCCAGGAAAAAGGCAAAGGATACGAAACCATTTCAAAGCTGATGTTATACGGCTTTCTGTTTATTTTTATTGCACTTTGCTGGAATATGACGTTCCCTATCGCCAAGAAATTATGGACAAGCCCCTTTGTGTTATTAACCGTTGGGATAGATTTGGTACTGATCTCCGCGCTGATTTATATCGTTGAGATCAAACTATGGAACCAGGGAAACTGGACTAAGTTTTTTACCACAGTAGGCAAAAACCCGCTGCCCGTATACCTGTTTTCCGAGCTTTTTGTGGTGATCCTGTATATGATTCAAATCGGGCCTAAAAGCTTTTATGAATGGATCAACAACGTATTTTTCCAGGTGGTAGCGCCGGGCGCAATAGGGTCGTTGCTGTTTGCTATATGCTATATGCTTGTTTGCTGGACATTTGGTAAAATACTGGATAAAAACAAAATCTATATCAGAGTTTAAAACCGGGTAAATATGGAACAAAACAACAACAGGTTTACCTCGCTGGATGTATTCCGCGGGATGACCATCTGTTTTATGATCATCGTAAATAACCCGGGCAGCGACGTATCGTTCGCCCCTTTGGATCATGCCAAATGGTTCGGCTTTACACCTACTGACCTGGTGTTCCCATCCTTCCTGTTCGCCATGGGCAACGCGATGAGTTTCGCCATGAAAAAATTTGAAGGGCTTAGCAGCAGTTCAGTTATCTTGAAAATATTAAAAAGGTCAGCTTTGATCTTTTTAGTGGCCTATTGCCTTGAATTTTTGGGTTCACTCCGTCACAATGTTGACGGGGGCTGGTCGGTTGGATCAATTGACCATTTGCGTATTCTAGGCGTATTGCCACGCATTGCACTCTGTTACTTGTTTGCAGCATTGATGGTATATTTTATTAAGTCGAAGAATGTTATCGTTGTTATCAGTATATTACTATTGCTGGGTTATTGGGTGATCCTGCGGATCTTCGGTGATCCGGGTAATCATTTTGGTATGCTCACCAACGTTGGTACCTACATTGATAAGGCAGTGCTTGGAGAAAACCATATGTATCATGGCGAAGGCGTTGCCTTCGACCCAGAAGGTATTTTAAGCACGTTGCCATCCATTGTAAATGTTATCGGTGGCTATTATGCAGGTAAGTTTATCCAGGAAAAGGGTAAGTCGTTTGAAATGATTTCGAAACTATTGATGGTCGGCTTCCTGTTTATTTTCCTCGCCCTTTGCTGGAACATGAGTTTCCCTATCGCCAAAAAATTATGGACAAGCTCCTTTGTACTTTTAACCGTTGGTATCGACCTCATATTAATTTCGGCCCTGGTTTATGTTGTTGAAATGCGAAACTGGAACCCCTTAAACTGGACGTCCTTTTTCACCACCTTCGGTAAAAACCCGCTGGCTATTTACATTTTTGGCGATTTCTTTGGGTTTGTAGTTGGCTGGTTTTATATCAATAAAATGAATTTTAACGAGATCATGAGCGTAAAGGTGTTCCAGGTAATGGCGCCCGGCGCTATAGGCTCACTATTATTTGCCATTTACTACATGCTGGTGTGCTGGTTGTTTGGTAAGATACTGGATAAGAGAAAGATTTATATTCGGGTTTAGGTTGATTGAGTTGATTAGGTGAAAGGTTGATTAAGTTATTTTGAGGAGATATTTAACCAATTTTCCTTTGTGCTCTTTGTGCCCCCTTTGTGTTCTCAGTGGTTAAAGTTTTGACCGGGAGATTTATTTTGAGAGGATTTTTATATGAAAAAGTTAAGTTTTTTATCGTTTCTGCTGATTGCTGCTGTCGCCGTATCCGCGCAGCAAACAAAAACCTATGCCGAAAAATTGGGCTGGCCCAAGGGGGCCAGGGTGCTTATTCTGCATGTGGATGATGCGGGTATGTCGCATGAGTCGGACGAAGGGGTTGAAAAAGCGATTTCTGAAGGGGTTTCCACATCAACCAGTGTAATGATGCCCTGCCCGTTTGTGCCCGAGATAGTAAAGTATATTAAGGAACACCCCGGATTTGATGCAGGCCTGCACTTAACCTTAACCTCCGAATGGAATAATTACAGGTGGGGCCCGCTGGCCGGAAAGGCAGCGGTGCCGGGTTTGGTGGATAAACAGGGTTGTTTGTACCCTTCTGTTGAAGGTGTTTACTTTAGCGCGTCTGCCGATGAAGTGGATAAAGAGATGCGCGCGCAGTTGGACAGAGCATTAACTATGGGATTTAAACCCACGCACCTTGATTCGCATATGGGGACGCTTTTTGCAAAAGAATCTTACATGCAAAAATATTTGCAGCTGGGGATCGAAAAACAGATTCCGGTGATGTTTCCAGGCGGCGAAGACTTTTTTTACAGGTATGAAGCCAGAGCGGCCACAATTGCCGAGCTAAAAAAACAAGGCAAATACACCGAAGGAATGAAAATAGCCGAACCTGCTGCCCTGGACAAAGCCAAAGCAATAGGAGCGTACCTGTGGAAAAGCGGCCTGCCGGTTTTGGATGACCTGCACAATTCGAGCTACGACTGGAATATGCCCGATGTAGATCATAAAACAGATGCCGAAATTCAAAAATGGTACACCGATCATTATATCGAAAGCATCGGCAGGTTGAGCCCCGGTTTAACCATGGTGATTATGCATTGCACTATGCCATCAGCTAATTTTAAATACATATCCGATACCGGCAACAAACGCAAAGGCGACCTGCTGGCCATGCTTGATCCCCGGCTAAAGAAATTCTTAACTGATAACGGCTTTATATTAACCACCTGGCGGGAAGTGATGGAGCGACGGGTAAAGGTTGGGAATGCAGAATAAAACTTTCTGAACTCGAATTCGTGGAATTAATGAATTTATGGAATTTAAGATTTAACGAAATGGTGAAAAAATTCGTGCAATTCTTTAATTCTATAAATTCGAGTTCAGACAAAAATAAACTGACAAAATAAATTAACGAAATGCCCGACAGCAGTTCCATAAAAATACTTTTTAACTTTTTCAGCGATATACTTGACGATTACGCTACCGAAACCTTGCTGGCGGAAGTGGTTAACGAAGAGTACGGCTACTATAAACTGAAAAGTCTCCCTTTTTATGCGCCAAAACTGGCGTTGGATGATGTAGTTTGGGCCCAATATAAACAAACTGAAGGTGTGCTGGTTTACCGTAAAACGGTGCAGCGTTCGGGCAATTCAACTGTTCATGTTGTTATTTTAGATGATGAGCATAATCTGGATGCTGTCGCTGCAGTTTTTGAAGCATCCGGCTGCGTAATAGATAAACTCAATGACAAATACTTTGTGATTGGAATTCCCTCAACTACCGATTATATACCCGTAAAGAATCAGCTTGACGTATTTGAAAGGGAAAAAGTTTTGGATTATGCGGAATCCTGCTTATCTGATAAACATCAGTATAAAAATATCCCAATGCTGTAGCGCTGTAGTTTCCCGGGTTTACCTCAAATCCACCACCTCAACGCCTTTATGCGCTTTAGGATCGAAACTGAAAGTATTATCCGGTACCTGGATGTTAGGTACAAAGCCCTTGATGGTATAAGTATAACGGTTGCCATTTTTATCGAAGATCAAGGCGCTGTAGATCTGTTTTTTTACTTTGTCGATCTCTAAACGCACTTTAAAAAACTGTTTATCTTCTTCGGGGGTAAGGTCAATTTCCTGGTACGTTTTGCCGGCTATCTTTACTTCGCCGTTGTAAATATATTTATAGCCCTTTTCGTAAATGGTAAAAATTTGCGCCGGATTGATGCCGTTACTACTGTTATCTACATTATTTACCTGTACTTCATTGTCTTTTTTAAGATAGGTCCACTGGGTTTTACCATCGCTGATTACTTCCTGCTCCACATCGGCCTTTGATGATGGGCCTGCGCTGTAAATGGTAACTTTAAACTTATTGGCTTTGGACCGGGCTATCAGTGTGCCGTTGCGGGTTTCTTTTATTTTTGCCTGCTGATTGTCCAGCGTAAAATCAAAATCTGTTTTTACCACATCGTAAAGGCGGTATTTTTCGCTTACTTTATTTAATATGGCTTTAGCTGCAGCATCTTTTTGAGCGAATGTGTAAGTACTTATCAGTAACAGGAGGGGTAATAAAATTAGCTTTTTCATTTGTTTTTTTGGTGATTTCACCGATTTTATATTTTGTGATTATTCACCGATTGCTGTTTTAGCTGGTGAAAGATTTATTGTTAGACGTTCAATTGTGTAAATTGTTTAATTCAAAAATTCTGATCTGGTTTAGTTGCCTTGCTTTGCCAGTGTTTCCAAATATCTCTCAAGGCTGTATTCGTCCGGGTATAAAACATCGCGGGCTTTACTTCCTTCAAAAGGGCCCACTATACCGGCTGCTTCCAGTTGGTCGATAATACGCCCGGCGCGGTTATAGCCCAGTTTCATTTTACGCTGTATCAGCGAGGTGGAGCCTTGCTGGTGCAGTACAATTAAACGTGCGGCTTCTTCAAACATTGGGTCGCGATTGTCTGGATCATATTCTTTTGTGCTGCTGGCTTCACCCTCGCCTACATATTCAGGCAATAGCATGGCCGATGGATAGCCCCGCTGGTTGCCGATAAAGTCGGAGATGCGCTCTACTTCGTGCGTATCCACAAAGGCGCATTGCAGGCGGATCAGGTCGCTGCCGGTGGATAGCAGCATATCCCCGCGGCCGATCAGCTGGTCGGCGCCGCCTGTATCCAGTATCGTGCGCGAATCGATCTTTGACAGCACCCTGAAGGCCAGCCTTGATGGGAAGTTGGCTTTTATGGTACCTGTAATAATATTTACCGATGGCCTTTGTGTAGCAATTACCAGGTGGATCCCCACCGCACGGGCCAGCTGCGCGATACGTGCTATCGGCATTTCCACTTCTTTGCCTGCAGTCATCATCAGGTCAGCGAACTCATCAATTACCAGCACAATAAATGGCAGATAACGATGCTTTTCCGGATCGCTTATTTTTCTCTTTACAAATTTTTCGTTGTATTCCTTCAGGTTACGTACGCCGGCGTCTTTTAACAGGTCGTACCGCTGGTCCATCTCAATACAAAGCGAGTTCAGTGTATTCACTACTTTTTTAGTGTCGGTAATAATAGCATCGGCCTCATCCGGTAGTTTGGCCAGGAAATGCCGTTCTATCTTACGGAATAGGGTTAACTCCACTTTTTTCGGGTCAACCAAAACAAACTTCAGTTCAGCGGGGTGTTTTTTAAACAACAACGAAACCAATATGGCATTGATACCAACTGATTTACCCTGGCCGGTTGCCCCTGCAACTAATAAGTGTGGCATTTTGGCAAGGTCGGCAATAAACACTTCATTACTAATGGTTTTTCCGAGCGCAATGGGAAGGTCCATGGTAGTATTCTGCCATTTCTCCGTAGCCAGCACCGACCGCATGGAAACCATTTCCGGGCTTTGGTTGGGCACCTCTATACCGATGGTGCCCTTGCCTGGCATTGGCGCAATAATACGGATACCCAACGCCGCTAAACTCAGGGCAATATCATCTTCCAGGTTTTTGATCTTGGAGATCCGTACGCCAGGCGCCGGTATAATTTCATACAGCGTAACCGTTGGCCCTATGGTTGCCTTAATCTTATCGATCTCGATATTATAATGGTTCAGCGTTTCAACGATCTTATTTTTATTGGCGGCCAGTTCATCCGAGTTTACGTTGATCTTGTTCGAACCATAATTCTCCAAAAGATCAAGGGTAGGATATTTGTACGACGCCAGCTCAAGCGTATGGTCGTAAATACCAAATTGTTCAAGCAGGCTGTTGGCCTTTTCATCATCGCTTTTTTCGATATTTAACACAGGGGTAGGGCGGGTAACGCCAACCGTAAGCGGGATCTCATTCTCATACTCCGGTTCGTGCCGTTCGCTGTTTGGGTCGGGTGTTAAAACAACATGCTCATGGAAAATTGGATTTTGTACAAATGGCTGTTGTTTAAGTGCTTCGGGCTTTACCGTATTTTCGCCATTGCCCTTCATTTTATTTGCTCTTCCGGGCCATTCAACGGGCAAAGATATTTCTTCATCCTCCAGATCCGCCGGTTCAGGTACCACCTGATTAACCGGGCTTGTTTCTGCAAGTTTCCCTTTACGGCCGGGTAATTTAAAATCAATATTATAAGCAATTACCAATAGGGTAAGCGCTGCAAAAATTAAGATGCCGGCAGTACCGGTTTGTCCGATTTGCGCATCAAGCAGGCGGTTCGTCCAAAAACCAAAATTGCCTTCGAGGTAATGGGGACTATCTGAGATAAAAGCATGAAAAAAGCCCAAAAAAACGGAGATATAAACGATGCCGAAAAATGAATATGCCAACGTTTTGCTGATCGCAAACAAACTCACTTTAAACAGCAGCCTGTAGCCGATAATAAAAAATACCAGTACAAAAAGGAATGACGCAACGCCAAACCATTCATAAATAAACTGGTAGCTTAACAGCGCACCAAGCTTACCCATCCAATTATCAACTATGGGGCTTTTAACCCCATTGTCCATTAACTCCTGCGTGGTTTTAAATAAATTGCCCCAGCCGCCGTTTGCTTTTGACACATAGCTCTGGTCTTCCTGCCAGGTAAACAGGTAGGAAGTAAAGGCAACTAAAAAATATACGGATAGTAACAGCGAAAATAAGCCTGTAATTTTGATGATCTGGCTGTTCATCAGCCCGAAATTACGCTGACTTTCCTGCTTTTGTTTTACAGGCCGTTCCCTTTCGGTTTTTGCCGAAGACTGGCGTGGCTGATTTTCTGGCTTGAAACTATTTGATTTAAACTGATTTCCTTTTACCGGCATCCTGATGTAACCCTGATATTCTACAAATATAAAGTTAATAGATTAAACAACTTATTTACCTTGTTATTTTAATTTTTTAGTAATATTGGAATTAAGATGTTAATTTAACGTAAAGAGTTTGTTGATTAGGTTAGATTGAGTTGATTATGTTAATTGGTTGAAGAAGCACTGTGGTTTAAAAAAGTGTTTTGCAGGCCGGTTTTAACCTGATCAACCTAATCAACCACTTAACTAAATACAACATGAGCGTAGAAAAACTGGAATCATACATCACCAATGCCGATTTGAACGGCCTTGATGCCTTGCTGGTAAGTGAGCCGGCGTTGGCAAAAAGCCGTACCAGTCACCAGGTTTCTCCGCTAATGCTCTCCTGTTACTATAAAAAACCAGAAGTTACCGCATTGCTTCTGAAATATGTTGACGAGATCAGTCTATTTGAAGCCGCAGCGGCAGGCAAGTTTGATGTGGTTGCTAACCTGGTATACCAGCACCCCGAAGCGATAAATTTTTATGCCGAAGATGGGTTTACATCCCTGGGCCTGGCCTGCTATTTCGGGCAGTATGAAATTGCACGATACCTGGTTTTAAAAGGAGCGGATGTTAACTTGCCCTCAAATAACGGTTTCAGGGTTTATCCCCTGCATTCAGCGGCGGCCGGAAATTATACCCAGATTGCGCGGATGCTGATTGAAAACAACGCGCAGGTAAATGTAAGGCAGCAGGCCGGCGTAACCGCGCTGCACTCTGCTGCACAAAATGGCAATATCGACCTGCTCATCCTCCTGCTTGAGCATGGCGCCGATGTAAGCATCCGTATGGAAGGCGGTAAACTTGCTGCCGACCTGGCCCGCGAAAAAGGTTTTATTGAAATTGCCGAGGCGCTGGCCTAATGGTCATTAAGTCATTGGGTCATTAGTCATTGGTTGGAAGGCGACATCAAAATACCAGTATTATTTGCAGGAATTTTAGCTGTATGGTTGAATCAGTGAAATCGCCTTTCAAAATCGGTGCAATCATCAAAGAAAACCGGTGCAATCAAAAAATATAAATCGGTGAAATCAAAAGGCAATCGGTGAAATCTACCAATAGTTAACTTATTTATTTATAAGGAGTTGGTTATTTAAAAGTTATGTATTATTTTCGTGTCAATAAAAAGGTCCCCGGCCTCGCGCTGGGGATCTTTTTGATTTGATAAATTATTGATGAGCAGGGCGCTCAATGAATGCTTTTATACGGACATTGTTTTTTTTTGTTGCGAATTTTTTTAAATTTTTTTAAAAATCTTCCCCGTTAAAAATTAACAGGTTAAAACCCGTATCCAAAGCACAGAAACGAATAGAATGTCATCCTGTTAAAGCGCATGCGTCAGGGTCCCAAATGGCAATCCGCCCGCATCAGCATTCAGGCGAAGCAATTCGCCTGAATTGTTTACAGCAAAATTGAGGTTCCCGGTTTTGAAAATTTGACCGATTTTTACGGAGACAATTTTATTCAGCCGAAAAATGCCCGTGTAATAAAAAAATTCCCAAAAGTGATATTTATTCACCGCCGGGAATTAAGAATTGTATAAGGGTGTAAGTTAAGGTGTGCTTTTATGACGATATTCAGGAGATGTTTATCAGTACCGCATAGATCACTATCCATGTCCCGATAAAAAAGAATCCTCCAAAAACTTCGTTTTTGTACTTTTTAATGTCTTTAGTGATAAAACTTCTGTATAATATCCAGCCTAAAAAAATAGCGGATAAAATACCTGGCGCTATAATTCCCATTTCAATTTGAATTTCTTATCCAAATGTAAACAATAATTACTTCATTATCCTTTACCACCAAAAACATAAAACATAGATATTTGCAATGCCGAAGTACCTGTGTAAAACGAAATATTATTGCTGGTTTGATTGAGTTGATAATCGCCCGACGAGGTGTAATGGTTGTATTGAAGGTTGGCTAATGCAGCAGCAAAACCAAGATTTTTTGAAGCGTAGTAAACCAAATCGACTTTGATACCCGCTGTTAGGTTGTGCGCGGTAGAGTTGCTGGGATTATAATCGTGTACCGGCGCATATGTAAAGTTTGTTGCTTCTTTCCCGTAGCTGATAAACGGCCCGGTACGGATCCCGAATTTGTTTTTATAAAGGAAATATTTTCGGGCATATAAGGTCCCGCTGGCTTGATAGTCGTGATATTTTAAAGGATAACCAAAATTATTATCAGGGCTTGTCTGCTTTGTCGATGTAAAGTTAAAAGCGGCGCCTAAGTCAAGGCCATTAGCAATAAAATAACTGTAGGCCGGGCCAAAACTAAAGTTGCTATTATGTAGGTCAAATGATGATCCATCGCCAGTCTGCTGAGCACCGGGACTTTCATTCGATTTGCCTGAGCCAAAGCCCAAATTAAAGCCTAGGGTTTGTGAACCTTTTTCAGTTTGCGCATTTGAAAATTGAATGGTCAATAAAAATGCTGCGATAAAAATCAAGAGTTTGTTCATGTTTTTTGTGTTTGTGTGAGCTACCTGAACGCCAAAAAAACAGGCTTATTTTATCGAAAAGCGCATAAATGAGTGTTTTTGAACTATATTTTTTTTATGATACTATTACTATAAAATGAGCGTTTAACTAAGTTTTTAGTTGTAGTAAAATACCCCGAAAAACTATTTTTTTAAGCAAATTCAAAAAGGGGAGGCGCCAAATGGGGATCAAAGCATTAACAGCCAATGATAGCCGTTGTAATACAAATTCTTACTTTTGGGCGGTTTTGAATTACTACAAAAGTCATAAGTAAAGAAATGCGCGACTTATGACTAACGACTTAGTACTTATATGTCATATACCCTCATCCGTATTATTTCGGTTTTAGCGATAGCTGGGGTTGTTATCCGTCCATTTAAATTGCCTGAAGCTGTTTGGGCGGTAGCAGGTGCATTGTTACTTCTCCTTTTACAGCAAATCTCTCCCGCAGAAGCCTTAACAGGGTTTTCAAGAGGAATGGATGTATATCTTTTTTTAACAGGGATGATGCTTTTAGCCGAAACCGCCCGCGAAGAAAAACTTTTTGACTGGCTGGCGGCGCACGCAACGGTTTTGGCGAAAGGTTCATCAACAAGGCTATTCCTGCTCATCTACCTGGTAGGTATTATAGTCACCGTATTTTTATCAAATGATGCTACTGCCGTAGTATTAACCCCGGCCGTGGCAGCAGCTGTAAGGGCCGCGAAGGTTAAAAATCCTTTACCCTATTTGCTCATTTGTGCGTTTATCGCCAATGCGGCTTCATTTGTGCTGCCGATCTCTAACCCGGCTAACCTGGTTATTTATGGCAGCCATATGCCGCCATTGTTGCATTGGCTCAGGTTGTATTTTTTACCATCGGTTTTTGCTATCGCCGCTACTTATTTGATGCTATATCTAACCCAACGAAAGGCTTTAAAACAACAAACCGAAACCAATATCCGGGTGCCCGTGCTTTCCCGTGGCGGTAAAACGGCTTTATATGGTATTTTAGGAACGGCTGTAGTTTTGCTGATTGCATCGGCCGTGGATCTGCAGTTGGGTCTTCCTACCGCAATAACCGGGATATTGACCTCTGCTATCGTTATTATCAGCGCCCGGAAAGATCCACGCGTTGTTATCAAAGGTGTTACCTGGTCGGTGCTGCCGCTGGTGGCCGGGCTGTTTATTATTGTTGAGGCGCTTTATAAAACAGGGCTCATCCATGCGATAAGTCAACTGCTTGATCAAAGCGCGGCCCATTCAACGGCCGGCGCAACCTGGGGAAGCGGATTCACTATAGCCGCTGCATGTAACCTGGCCAATAACCTGCCCGTCGGGTTGGTCGCCGGCAATGCCATCCAAATTACTCATTTGCCCGAAATTGTAAAAAGCGCCATATTGATAGGAGTGGACCTCGGCCCCAATCTTTCTATCACAGGTTCCCTCGCAACTATACTATGGCTGGTGGCGCTGCGCCGCGAGGGGCATACGGTTAGTGCCTGGTCATTCCTTAAAATCGGCTTTTTTGTAATGACAGTTGCGCTGTCGCTGGCTATTGGCTCGCTGTGGTTGTAAATGCGTGATTTTTTTCAGGCTGATGTCCAATTTGTTTTTAGCCACTTGTTATGGAGGTATAATTCATAAATTAGTTAACAATTAAAACTTAAACAAAATGGACGAGTATGCATTAATTATGAGGCACGAAGACGGCAGTAAGATTGCCTCACCCGAGCAGATGGAGATCTGGATGAAGGCAACAATGGATTGGATCGGCGGTATAGCTGCTCAAAACAAATTTGTAAGCGGCACGGGTTTGCTTTTTGACGACGCAAAAGTGGTGCATCACAACAAGCTGGTAACCAACAGACCGTTTGGTGAAATTAAAGAAACAATCGGCGGTTTTATCACTGTAAAGGCTGAATCTGCTGAAGAAGCAGCTGAGTTTGCAAAAGGTTGTCCGGTTTTACAGGGCGAAGGCAATACTATGGAAGTGCGCAGAATAGCTAAAAGGGATAACGGACATTAAAAATTTGCTGCAGCAATAGAAACTCGTGACCTTATAGCGATGGGTTTTAAACCCATCGCTATGGAAATTGAAATATAATTTCTCTGTTTTTGCTGCGCGATTTTACGCAACATTTTTTTCTTCGATGAAAAACCAGGAGCTGATACCTCATTTATTCAGAACGGAATATCGTAAAATCGTTGCGGTCCTCTGCAAACGCTTTGGTTTTGACCAGATAGAAACTGCCGAAGATATTGCCAGTGATACCTTTTTAACTGCCACCCAAACCTGGACATATAAGGGTGCCCCTCCCAATCCGACAGCCTGGCTTTATAACGTTGCCAAAAACAAGGCAAAAAATTATTTGGTTCGAAACTCCACGTTCGAAACTAAAATTGCGCCGCAGATTGCAGGTTCATCTGAGGCTGATGATTTGATGGAAATCGATTTATCGCCCCAAAACATCAGCGACAGCCAGCTGCAAATGATGTTTGCCGTCTGTCACCCTGCTTTATCCCCAGAGGCGCAAATTGGTTTGTCTTTACGCATACTTTGCGGTTTTGGCATCGATGAAATCGCCGAGGCATTTCTATCAAACAAAGAAACCATCAATAAACGCCTATACCGCGCTAAAGAGAAATTAAGGGAGGAGAAAATAAAGATTGAGTTTCCGGGACCTTCGGAAATTGAAGAACGGCTCGAAAACGTATTAACCACTATCTACCTGCTTTTTAGCGAAGGCTATTATTCGGTAAGCCAGAATCAAACGCTCCGGCAGGACCTTTGTCTTGAGGCCTTACGTTTATGTACCATGCTTATTGAAAATAAAAGCACCTGTAAACCGCAGGTATACGCCCTGCTTGCGCTGATGTGTTTTCATGCTTCCAGGTTTGAAGCCAGGGTAAATAAAAACGGGGAACTGGTTTTATATGATGATCAGGATCCCGGTTTATGGAACATGGAACTGATCGGTAAAGGGGCCTATTATTTTAAATGCGCCTCGGTCGGCACCGAACTATCAAAATATCACTTGCAGGCCGGCATCGCCTGGTGGAATACGCAAAAAGCCGATACACGGGAAAAGTGGGAGAATATTTTGCAGTTGTATAATCGCCTGCTTCAGTTGGAGTATTCACCTATCGCTGCGCTTAATAGAACCTATGCGCTTTCAAAGGCAAACGGAAAGGCAGAAGCGATCATCGAAGCAGAGAAGTTGAAACTTATTGATAACCAGTTTTATTTTGCCTTGCTGGGCGAACTTTATGCCGGCATTGACAATGAAAAAGCAAAACAAAATTTTGAAGAGGCTTTTTCATTGGCAAAAACGCAGGCCGACAAACAGGCGATGCAAAATAAAATAAACAAACTTTAATTCGCAGCCCGGGTACTTTGGTTAGTGATTTGCGGGTTCGCCTTCTTCGGCGAATGATTTTGGTTGGGGGGTAGATACAATTTCGCCGTGCTCATTTACATAAGCCAGCATGCTGTCAAGGTCGCCGCCGGTTGCATTTTTCAGCCGCTCTTCTTTGCGGTAAGCTTTGTCCTCTTTCTTTTTGAGCCGTTTCTTTTCCAGCTCTTTTTTCATAAATGTTGATTTTGATTTAGCCATATGCAGGAGTTATTTGTTAATAAATAGCGGGCCATTTTCAAACGAGCCACTTTCAATTCCTCTCTGGATGAGAGGTGGTCTTTAAAATTAATACACATTTTCATTTTGCCTTTCAAGTCCTCTCCTTTGGAGAGGATTTAGGTGAGGCCAAAATAAAAAGCACCTGCCATTAAAAGGGCAAGTGCTCTACGATAAAACTAAAATAAATTAGTTGATAACTTTTACATTTATTGCGTTCAGGCCTTTTTTGCCTTCTTCAACATCAAATTGTACTTTGTCATTTTCACGGATGCTATCGATTAAGCCGGTAGAGTGAACGAAAATTTCGTTCCTGTTATCGTTTTGTGAAATGAATCCAAAACCCTTTTGGGTATTGAAAAACTTTACTGTTCCTTCTTTTTGCATTAAATTATTTATTAATAAGTTGACAAGGTAGTCATTATTATCGGCAAATTTTACTTTTGATAAAAATATTTAACAATTATTTATTAATCTAAAAATAAAAGGAAAGTTTTTTCATATTATTTAAATCAAACCCGACTATAGACGCCATAGTATTTGTTTTAAATAAAGGCATGCAGCGCTGCAATAAATAAGTTAACAAGGTGTTTATATATTAGTGGGAATGCTAAATGCCTGGTCGACAGAGAATAACAGGTTTATCATTTTTTAACAAAAAACACAGATTAGGAATAGGTTTTTTTACTGATAAAATCAACAGTAATTCAATAATTTTACTTACCTTTAACAAATCCACTAATCCAATTTAAATTCTTAGACATTGCCTGGATAATAATGCGGTGATATTTAAGCATTAACCAGCATAGCATGAAAAAAGACTTTAAAAAGGAGTTAATCCCCGGCGGGGTTAATCGTCATTTAGCTTTCAGGACTTCAATAAACGCAGCATTCAATTTCGAAACTGCCTGCAACAAACAATCAATTTACAAAAAATTTAAATAATAATGGATTTAGCAACGATAAAGGTCCAAACCATGACCTATGTGTATGATTTGATGAATGAGGCAAAAGAACATGGTTTTAAAGCCGACGATACCTGGGAAGTAAGTTTGGTATCGGAGACCGACAGGGTGCGAATCCAAAAAGACTATTATCCGGCGGTAGCAAGTAAAGCATTTTCGGATATACTATTACCGGTTTTCCAATCTGTAAAATCAGCCTTGAATTCGCCTTTAAGCAAAGAAGAAGAACTGATGAACAGCCAAACAATTTTAAACAGCGAACTGAAATATATCATTGCCTTTAACCCAAAAAGAGCCAGGCACTAACAACTCTCCGCGAGTTCATTAATAAAAAAATGAACGGCTCAACGGCAAATTCCAATTTGTACCCTAATTAATAAACTATAAAATAATGCCATTTTTAGACACTGTACTGCAACAACCTTCCTATGGATGGATGGATGCCAAAGGCGATCTGGTTAAACCCAGCAATGGAAGGATCATACGGGAATTCTTCTCCAGACTTAATGTTTTTAAGTCCCGTAAAAACTGGCTTCCATTTTTTAGCTGGCTTAAGGTGTTGTGTTTTATGCCTTTCTTTTTTCTTTTCGTATTTAAATTCATGAGCCCCTGGATGTTGCTCGCGGCTTTTGCTTACAGCATGATCATTATGGGTACGCATGGCACAGTTTGGCATCACCGCTATTGTACGCACGGTGCCTATAAATTCAAAAATAATTTCTGGCGGTTTTTTACGCAAAACCTTACGATCAATGTGATCCCGGAAGAAATTTATGTGGTGTCGCACCATGTGCACCATGCAAAATCCGATACGCCCGGCGATCCATACAACGCATACGGTGGCTTTTTATATTGTTTTTTGGCGGATGTAAACCATCAGCCAATAGCCAAGAATCTTACCGAAGCGGAATACAATCGCGTAAAATTATTAATGAAACATACCGGGGTAACAGGTAATACCTATGCGCAATATCAAAAATGGGGGTCTTATGTTAACCCCAACCGCGCAATTTTATCGTGGGTGCTCAACTGGTCGTTTTGGTACCTGGCATTTTACCTGATGGGTGGTAACGCTTTAGCCTGCACATTATTTGGTGCAGCCGGCTTTTGGGCTATCGGCGTACGTACCTTTAATTACGAAGGGCATGGCAAAGGAAAAGACAAACAACGCGACGGTATTGATTTTAACAGGAATGACATGTCTGTAAACCAGATATGGCCGGGTTTTGTAGCCGGCGAATGGCATAATAACCATCACCTGTTTCCACGCAGCGCACGCAGTGGCTTTATGCCGCACCAGGTAGATATGGCCTGGTATTATATCCGTTTGATGAACCGTCTTGGTGCCATCAGCAGTTATAAGGATTCAAAAAAGCAATTTTACGCTAAATACCATCAACCTTACCTGGAGCAGAAATTGGCGGGTAGTATACCTGCTGAAAGCAGTAAAAAGTTGATCACAGAAACAATATAATTTGTATGGATCAGCTTCTTAAATAAGAAGCACCATTAATGTCGACTATGCCGGCGCTGGTAAATTCCAAACCATCGCTGGCATACACGGCAATTAAGCGGGCCACTTCTTCAGGTTTCGCTACCCTGCCAAACGGGCTTTGCCTTTTTATCGCAACACCCGGCTCGCCCCTTAAAGCACTTGCCGCCATTTCAGTTTCCACAAAACCTGGTGCTATAATATGTACGCTGATGCCGCTGGGCGCCAAAGCAATTGCCAGCGATTGGCTCATCGCATTTAAACCTGCTTTACTGGCCCCATAGCCCGGATGATCCGGTTCTCCCCTGAAAGCGCCTCTCGACGAAATATTTATTATCTTCCCATGCTTATTGCGAGCCATTAGGCCGGCTGCAAAAAAACACATATTGGCCGGCCCGTTCAGGTTCGCTTTTATGGTTTCTTCCCAGTTTTTCTGCCAGTTCTCAAAATCCGTTTCCAGTATCTTGTGTTCAAGGTATATGCCTGCGTTATTTACCAGTACATCCAGCTTATCAAAACGTTCGGAATACCAATTGAAAAAGTTTTGTATGGCACCCGGATCGCTCACATCAAGTTGATAAATTTGATGTCCTTCCCCGGTTAATCCTCTTAAAGTTTGCCCGGCAGTCTCCGCGTCGGAACGGTAAGTGAGTATAACGTTGCCGCCCGATGCTGCAAACAGCTCCGATGCAGCCCTGCCAATACCACGTGTGCCACCGGTAATAACAATATTTTTACCTGAAAAATCAAAAGTCATTTTTAAAAGTACAGTTTATCCGATAAAATAAAATAAATTATCGTCAAAAATGAATAAGTTTCCCCCTGCAAATACTTCGTTATTTACACAGGTTGGCAATAAAACATCAATTATTAATACAAAAATATTTATAAAATATTTTTGTTGCTTTTATTGTCAAATCAAAAAAGTATTATTGTTCATCTCTTGATTATGAACCTGTTGATTTATCAACGATAATTTTTTATTAATTTATGGCTTTCACTAAACCAAAACTTAGCTTTTGGCAAATAATAAATATGAATGTCGGTTTTTTTGGCATTCAATACAGTTTTGGTTTACAGCAAACGGCTATTAACCCTTTATACACGTTTCTGCACGCCCGCGCTGACCAGTTGCCGCTGCTTAATTTGGCGGGGCCGATGACCGGTTTATTGATACAGCCCTTAATTGGCGCTTTAAGCGACAAAACCTGGCACCCGCGATGGGGGAGACGTAAACCCTATTTTTTAATGGGGGCCGTGTTTTGCAGCCTCTGCCTGTTCTCTTTCCCGTTTAGCCGGAGTTTATGGATGGCCGCCGGGCTGTTATGGATACTGGACGCGGCTAATAATACCGCAATGGAGCCTTATCGCGCATTTATTGCCGATAAATTACCCGACAAACAACGTGCGCTGGGCTTTTTAACCCAAAGTTTTTTTACCGGCCTTGGTATTACCCTTGCTAACCTTTCGCTGGGCTTTTTTAAAAACATTATTACCGGCGAAACTAAAACCGCCGACGGTCAATCTGGTATCCCTTACTGGGTTTTTGGTTCTTTCTTTGTTGGCGCGGTTTGCTCTATCGTATCAGTAGTTTGGTCGGTGATGACGACCCCGGAGATCCCGCCGACAGATGAGGAGCTTGCGGAGCTTCGCGCCCGCAAAAAAGGTTTCCTTGAACCTATAAAAGAGATTTTTGCCGCGATAGGGGACATGCCCTCAGTAATGTGGAAACTGGCCCTGGTTTACCTGTTTCAATGGTATGCGATGTTCTGTTACTGGCAATTTGTGTCATTAAGTATTGCAAAATCTGTGTTCCATACCACACCCGATGGTAACAAGGAATTATATGAACAGGCGGTAGTTTGGGCCGGTAAGGTAAATGGTTTTTATAACATCATCACCTTTTGCTCAGCCTTTGGCCTGGTATGGCTGGCGCGCAAATTCAGCGCCAAATATGTACACATCGCCTGCCTGGCTATGGCCGGGATAGGCCTCTTGGTATTTGTGCATATTACCGACCGAATGCTTTTATTTGCCCCGATGGTCGGCTTTGGTATCGCCTGGGCGAGCATGATGGGGGTGCCGTATATTATGGTGGTCGGCAATATCCCAAAAGAAAGGTATGGCGTTTATATGGGAATCATCAATATGATGATTGTTGTGCCGATGATTTTACAAACACTTAGCTTTGGTTACGTTTACAAAAACCTCCTTGGTGACAACCCTACCAATGCCATTACTTTTGCAGGGGTATTATTGCTCATCGCAGCACTGGCTACCACCCGTATAAAAAAGGATGTAGTAACTGAGGATATCCCGATGGCTGTGTCCGGGCATTAAAAGGGCGCAAATTATAATAAGGTATTTTTATTGAACGAATAACGTGTACAATTCTTCCATCCATCAGCTGATCAATGCTGCATTGAAAAAAAACAATATCGACATCGCCTGGGCCGACAACCTCTTCTATACCCGGATGATCGCAAATGCCGACGCGATACACAACTTATACAATGAAATATACAGCGAACATCCCGCCGGCAAAAGTGCTTTTGATGAATTGATAGAGGTTGTCATCAATTCTTATAAAACCCGTTCATCCGTTTTAAAAACAAAGGACGTCGAAAAAGAAAACAGAGGGAACTGGTTTTTAAGCAACGAAATTACAGGTATGAGCCTGTATGTCGACCGTTTTAGCGGAAACCTAAAAGGGCTGGGTAATAAGTTGGATCATTTTGAAAAACTGGGTGTTAACCTGCTGCATCTGCTCCCTGTTTTTGAGAGCCCGGCAGGCGAAAGTGACGGCGGTTATGCTGTTTCCGATTTCAGGAAGGTTGATCAACGTTTCGGGACGCTGGACGATTTGAAGGTAGTGCGTAAAAAGATGGATAAAATGTGCATGTACCTGATGCAGGATATCGTACTGAACCATACCTCACGCCGCCATGAATGGGCCGAAAAAGCGAGGCAGGGTGATGCTAAATACCAGGATTATTTTTACATGTTTGACGACAGGGCTATTCCTGATGAATATGAAAAAGCAATGCCGGAGATCTTTCCGGAAAGCGCCCCCGGAAATTTTACCTGGATCCCTGAGTGTAATAAATGGGTAATGACGGTATTCCACAATTACCAGTGGGACTTAAATTTTACCAATCCAGCCGTATTGGTGGATATGCTGGATAATATTTTCTTTTATGCCAATTTAGGGGTTGACATTTTGCGGATCGACGCCCCGGCGTTTATCTGGAAACAGCTGGGCACCAACTGCCAGAATCTGCCGCAGGCGCATACTTTGCTGCGTTTAATAAAACAGTGCGTAATTGCCGCTGCCCCCGGGATGGCGATTTTAGGAGAAGCCATTGTTAGCCCCGAAGAGATCATGAAATACTTCGGTACCGGAGAATATACGGCTAAGGAATGCGATTTTGCCTATAACGCCACGCAAATGGCGCTGCAATGGGATATGCTGGCTACGGGCGATACACGCGTTATGCTGGAAGCGCAGCCCGGTCTATTGAAAAAGCCTTACGGTACTTCGTGGATCACTTATACCCGCTGCCATGATGATATCGGGCTGGCTTATGACGACCACATGATCCGGTCGGCAGGATACGATCCCTACCTGCACCGTAAATACCTGAAGGAATATTATGAAGGCAGTTTCCCCGGCAGCCCTTCAACGGGAGCCCTTTTTTCATCTAACCCTAAAACCGGCGATGCACGGATCAGCGGTACACTGGCTTCGCTGTGCGGGCTCGAAAAGGCTATTCAAGCCAATAGCGATGAGGCCATTGAGCAATCCATCAATAAAATCTTGCTGATGCAGGCCCATAGCTTTTTCCCGGGCGGGGTGCCGATGCTTTTTTATGGCGATGAACTGGGTTATTGCAATGATTACTCGTACCTGGATGACCCCGGTAAAAGTTATGATAACCGCTGGATGCACCGGCCCGTTATTGACTGGGAAAAGAATAAAAAAATTGACGAACAGGGAACGATTGAGCAAAGAATATTTTCAGCTACACAAAAATTAATAAGTATCCGGAAAAAATTACCCGTGATTGGCGACTATAAAAATATTGCCTGGCTACCGCCTTTTAATATACACGTCGCTGCTTATTTAAGAACGCTTGGCGGGCATCAGTTTTATGGTGTGTTTAATTTTGGTGAAGAACCCTCCTATTTAAAATGGAGCGCCTTTAAGTACCAGGGAATCACCCCGCTGAAATTTTACGACCATATTGCAGAAAAAGAGGTGGTTGCAGGCCCGGATAATGAGCATTTGATTATTGGAGGATACGGTTTTTATTTATTTTCTGTTGTTGACGGGAAATAAGAAATTTAAATACGTTCGATTTTTTTGAGGATATAATTTTTCTACCTTTAAAATGCCAATTACTTAAAAAAGCCAGGTTAATATGAAAGGAACCATCATAAAGCATTTACTCTTCATGCTCATTGCAGCCATGCCCTTTGTTGCCGGTGCGCAGGCGATACAAATTACGGGTAGGCCAAATCCGGAAGTAAGTACAGAAAGGCTGAAAAGAATTGACACCCTGGTGCAGGATTACCTGCAAAAGGGATGGATTAAAGGTATTGTAACGCTGATAGTTAAAGATAACCAGGTGGTGCAGTATAAAGGTTATGGCTATGCTGATGCAGAGACCAAAAAACCAATGGAAAAGGATGCCATTTTCCGGATCATGAGCCAAACAAAAGGCATAACAAGTGTGGCCATGATGATCCTTTATGAGCACGGCAAATTTTTACTTGATGAACCCATTGCTGATTTCATCCCCGAATTCAGGCACCCGGTGGTTATTGATAAATTTAACGCTGCCGATACTACTTATACAACCGTGCCTGCTAAAAGAGAGGTCACCTTCCGCGACTTGCTTACGCATAGCTCAGGAATCGACTATACAGATATTGGTACCAAAACCGGCAGCGCCATTTATGCAAAAGCACATATTCCATCAGGGCTTGGGTATTTTGATGCAACCCTTCTGGATAAAATGAAAATACTGGCCAAACAGCCCCTGATGTTTCAGCCTGGCGAAAAATGGCAATATGGCTTAAATTCCGACTTATTAGGCTGTTTAATTGAAGTGATCAGCGGCATGTCGCTTGATGATTTTTTTGCCAGAAATATTTTTCAGCCCCTGGGTATGAAGGATACCTATTTTAACGTACCCGCTTCAAAAGCCGGTCGGATGGCAACAGTTTACACCGAAGATTCCTTACAGCACGTTATTAAATGGAACCACACCTTCCGGCACATTGATCCGGATTACCCGCTTATGAAAAAACATTATTTTTCGGGCGGTGCCGGCTTATCCGGTACGGCATTTGATTATGCCATTTTTATGCAGATGCTGCTAAACGGCGGCATTTATAACGGGCACAGGATACTTTCGCCGCGTACCATTCAAATGATGACCAGCAGCCAGCTCGATTTTCCGTTTAACGGGACGGATAACTTCGGATTGGGCTTCGGTATCGCGAGTGCAAAATCCGCCGCCCGCACTGCACGGACCGAGGGTACTTTTTCGTGGGGCGGTTATTACGGCACGTCTTATTTTGCCGATCCGAACAAACATATGGTATGCCTCATCATGACGCAGCAATCGCCAAACAGCCATGGGGATATCATACCGAAGATTGAAGCGATCATCTATTCAAGCCTGTTAAAATGAAAAAATATTTACTAATTATCGTTTGTTTAATGAGTGTGATTGCAAAAGCCCAGGTACCTGTTGAGATCAGCCTGTGGCCTCAAAACCGGCTGATCGATACCGCTAATGGCCATAAACTGGTGGAGCACGATTTGAGCAAGCCCGGCGAAGAGTTAGTGGCAGGGAAAGACGTGATACGCCTGGCGGATGTTACCAACCCGACGATAAAGATCTTTACGCCAAAAAATCCAAACGGAACTGCTGTTATTGTATGCCCGGGAGGTGGTTATTATATCCTGGCCCTGGATCTTGAAGGCACTGAACTTTGTAATTGGTTTAATTCAATTGGCGTTACAGCAATCCTGTTAAAGTACCGTGTGCCGGCCCCACCCGGCAAATTGCGGTATGAATTGCCCTTACAGGATGCACAAAGAGCTATTGGTTTGGTGAGGTCAAACGCGGTAAAATGGGGCGTTAAACCGGATCATATCGGGATCATGGGCTTTTCAGCCGGGGGGCACCTTTCTGCCCTGGTGAGCAATAACTATGCTAATAGGACATATGAAAAGGTGGACGAAGCAGATAATGTAAGTTGCAGGCCCGATTTTACCATATTGGTTTACCCGGCTTACCTGGTTAATGAAAAAGAAGAAGGTAAACTGGCTCCTGAAATACAGGTAACGGCGAATACCCCGCCAACTTTTATCATGCAAACAGAAGACGACCCCATAAATGTGGAAAATGGTTTGTATTATTACCTCGCGTTAAAAAAAGCCAGGGTTCCGGCCGAGATGCATTTGTATCCATCAGGCGGGCACGGTTATGGTATAAGGAATAAAAGTGGCGGCACATCGGTTTACCCCCAATTGATCGAAAAGTGGCTTGCCGACAACAAACTTTAAAAATACCGGAAATAAAAACCCGGTTTAAATAACATCAATATCAATCAACAAAACAAATCAATAAATTAAGTTTGTTATTTACTGTAAGGCAATACCAAATCTTTTGCTTTTTGAATAGTATATTTACCCAATTATTGCTGCTTAAATTATGATCAAACTTTTTGTGGGAGGCTTTCCCCTGAATATTACGGAACTGGAATTGGTGATGCTGGTTAGTCCCCACGGAGAAGTGAATACCATCAAAATTGTCCGTGATAAAAAAACCGGGAAATGCAAAGGCTACGCTTTTTTGGAGATGACAGACAAAGAAGGTGCCGATAGGGCTATGGAAGCGTTGGACGGAACTTTTTTAGGCGACAGGCAATTGAGTGTGAAAATTACGATCGACAAACCCGTCCCGGTTAAAAAGCCATCTTTTAAATCCAATAACAGTTACTCTTCTTCACCGGCATCGTATGTAAAAGTTGGAAGGCCTGGGGAGGATACAAAGAAGAAACGGCCGAGAAAGCAGTTTTAAAGGCTCGAAAACACCCGCATAGTTTTTGCAGTTAAAAGGTGTCTTTTTCTTATCATCACAATGATACCTCAACTTAATAGAAAACCTTTTTATAGGTTTGCCGCAATGGAACATGTATTGGACAATCCTGCCTGGAACGCGTTGGTCTCAGGCAACGAACATCTTTCTTTTGGCAACCAGTTGGTCAGGTATTTTGAAAAGGACGTTTCGCCTTTTGCCGCATTTAAAGAAAATACGGATGAGAGTTTCCTTTTACTTCATGAAATACTTCCTCATAGCGGGCCGGTGTTGTTTGTTAGTCCGGTTGAAATAAAAATTCCTGCTGTTTGGAAAGTATTAAGAATGATAAAGGGTTTGCAAATGGTTTACCGCGCCGCGAAAGAACTGGAGCAGGTAAGGGTGGACCTGGTGCCTTTAATTGCAAAGCATGTACCGCAGATGGTAGCCCTCACCCAATTAACCAACCCTGGTCCGTTTGCCTCGCGCACCATAGAATTTGGACATTATAACGGCATTTTTGAAGGGGACAAACTCGTAGCGATGGCGGGTCAAAGGTTGCACCCCTTTAACTATACCGAGGTGAGCGCGGTTTGTACGCACCCGGAACATACAGGTAAAGGCTATGCCCGGCAACTATTACTTGCCCAGCTAAACAGAATGACAGCCGCTTCAAACATCCCGTTTTTGCATGTACGGGATGATAATGAACGCGCCATTAAAGTATATGAAGACATTGGATTTAACACCCGGAGCAATGTTTACTTTTATTTGATGATAAAAGCATAAACCCGCTGTTACCGTGCGCTGATATTTTTTGTTAATCCGCTTTTCAATTTAATTCAGGTATTTTTACCTTATTTTCACAGTAATTTACATGGTTTGTATCGCCCTTCTTAAGGATACAATTTGATGCCGGTACTGCCTGTTATATTCAGGACCAGATAAAGGCTGAAAAAAAATAGAAATGAAAGAGATCAATGCGATAATTAGTGCTTACGATAAAATAGATAAAGCCAAAACGGGAGCGGCCCTGGCAACGGTTGTAAGGGTTGAGGGCTCATCCTATAGACGTACCGGGGCGAGGATGCTGGTAACCGACGATGGTGTTTGGGTAGGCGGCATTAGCGGCGGCTGCCTGGAGGGGGATGCTTTGAAACGCGCCCGCCTGGCTATCGCTAAATCTGAGTCTTCCTTAATAACTTACGATACAACCGAGGATGATACCTATCAGATAGGAGTTGGACTGGGTTGCAACGGTATTATTGACGTTTTGTTTACCCCGCTTCAATATCAGGATAAAAACAACCCGGTGGAGGTTTTAAAAACCTGTGTAGCGGCTAACAGGCAAACGAACGTGTTGATGACCATTACCAACCTGGAAGGTACTTGGCCGAATGTACGAACCGGCGACGTAATCCGGTACAAAACGGCTCAAAGCCTGACTGTTTTTGCTGATACAACCATCGAACAACATTTGCAGGAACATATAAACGCCCGGATTGAAAGCGGTAAATCAATGCCCGTTCAAATTGAAAAGGCCGATGGCGGAAAATTAGCTGCGTTTATTGAAATACTGCTGCCCGAGATCAGGCTGGTTTTAATGGGTCATCAATATGACATATACCCGCTTGCCCGGCTCACAAAGGAGGTTGGCTGGCAGGTAACCATGGTTTCAAGCCCGCTGAAGATAAATACCAAATTGGCCGACACTGTTGATGCCATTTTTAGCTACGATCAGTTAAGTGATATCCGGATCGACCAGTACACGGCCATCGTATTGATGTCGCATGATTATAAAACCGATAAGGCAAATTTGCCAAAGGTGCTGCAAACTGAGGCATTTTATATCGGGATGCTCGGCCCCAGGGTGCGCTCCGAAAAAATATTTAATGAACTGGCTAAAGAAAGTCGGCCGATTTCCGACGACAACATGGAACGTATTTATGCGCCTGCTGGTCTTGATATCGGGGCATTAAGCCCTGAAGAGATAGCTTTAGCCATAATTGCTGAGATAAAAACGGTTTTTTCAAAAAGAGGGGGTACCTTTTTAAAATTCAGACATTCACCTATCCACGAAAGAAGCTAATTTTTTTTACATTTGGTCATCGCTCCGCGCCAGCTTTGTTTAGCAGGAGGGATTGCCGTTATATTTTTTCATGGCTGATAGCTGGATAGCCTGAAATATTTATGCTGTCTTTTAAAATTCTACATATGTGTAAACGTTTTTTTCTGTTATCCTTTATTACTGTCATTGTCACAATAAATATTTCCCAGGCCCAAAACTTACCCCTTATTCCGATGCCGGCACATTTGGTTAGGGGAACAGGAACTTTTGATATCAGCCCGCAAACAACTATAGTTATCCCGCATGGTTATTTTAGCGGCGAAGCTGATCAGCTTAACCAAATTTTGATAAAAGGTTTAGGTAAAAGACTGAAGGTTATAAATTCACAGGCGTCGCGTTCTATACAACTGGTAAATGATGCATCTATTACTGCCCCTGAAGCCTATGGCCTTGAAATTACTCCTTTAAAGGTCACCATTTCAGCCGGATCGCCTGCCGGCATATTCCACGCAATCGAAACCATCAGGCAATTATTGCCCGCGGAAATAGAAAGCGGAAAAACTTATAAGCATCTTTCACTGCCTGTATTAAAGATAAACGACGCACCGGCTTATGCCTGGCGGGGCATGCACCTGGATGTATCGCGGCATTTTTTTGGCATCAGTTATCTTAAAAAGTTGATCGATGTAATGGCGTTGTATAAAATGAACAAGCTGCACCTGCATCTAACTGATGACCAGGGCTGGCGCATCGAAATAAAAAAATATCCGAAGCTAACTGAAGAAGGTGCATGGCGCTCGTTCGATATAAACGATTCAGTGTGCATGAAACGGGAGAAAGATAACCCTGATTTTAAGATAGATGGATCACACATTATCCATCGTGACGGGAAAATACTTTACGGCGGATTTTATACCCAGCAGCAAATGAAGGCCCTGGTGGCTTATGCCGCTTCCAGGCACATTGATATTATCCCCGAGATTGACATGCCGGGCCATATGATGGCCGCGATCAACGCTTATCCTTTTTTAACCTGTAACGAAGTAAATAAAAAGAACGATTTTAGCGAACCCATCTGCCCTTGCAACGAAAAGACTTTTGAGTTTGCTGAAAATATTTTTACCGAGATCATGGCTATTTTTCCATCTGAATATATCCACATCGGGGGAGATGAGGTGGAAAGGTCTGAATGGGCAAAATCTCCGGCTTGCAAGGCATTAATGGAGCGGGAAGGAATAAAGGATTTGCCGGCGCTGCAAAGCTACTTCATCAACCGGATGGAAAAATTCTTCAACTCGAAAGGGCGCAAGCTGATCGGCTGGGACGAAATTATAGAAGGCGGAATAAGCCCTACAGCAAAAATTATGTACTGGCGCACCTGGGTACCTGACGCCCCGGTTAAAGCAGTAAAAAATGGTAACCAGGTAATTATGGCGCCAGGTGAGCCGCTGTATTTTGATAATCAGCCCGACCAATACTCGGTATATAAAGTATATCACTTCAACCCTATTCCCAAAGGCCTGACTTCAACTGAGGCAGGATTAATTATTGGCGGACAAGCCTGTACCTGGTCGGAAACCATACCATCGGAGAAACGTGCTGATTACATGATAATGCCCCGGATGACCGCCCTTGCCGAAAATTTATGGACGAACCAGCCCGGTGAGTACGATTCATACACACAAAGGCTTATCATGCAATACAAACGCCTGGATGCCTTAAAAGTGCATTACCGCTTGCCCGATTTGCCGGGTATGATCACCGAAAATGTATTTACCGATGCAGATACTTTGCTGGTTAAAAAGCCGCTGAGCGCAATGCGCATTTTTTATACTACCGATAATACATTACCGTCCACTTTATCAGCCGAGCTAAAAGGCTCTTTGGTGATCAAAACATCGCAAACAGTTAAGCTTGCAGCATTTATGCCCAATGGTTTGCGCGGTGATATTTATACACTGAATTATAAAAAGGAAAAATACGCCGAAGCCGTTAAAGCAGCAGAAACAAAGCCGGGGCTGGTTTGCAGTTATTACAAAGCATTTTTTAAAAGTACCCTGTTAATTAATGGTAAGCCAGATAGTGTGTTTACCAGCAACAGCATTACAGTTCCATCAACCGTTAAGGCGCCGTCATTTGGCTTGCAGTACAGGGGCTATATCGATATCCCGGCCGATGGCATTTACAGTTTTTATTTAACCTGTGATGACGGCGGGATATTGAAAATAGCCAACAGCGAAACCGTAAACAATGATGGCCTGCATTCGGCTATTGAAAAGAACGGGCAGGTGGCGCTGCGAAAAGGTTTGCAGCCCTTCGCGCTCGATTTTATCGAGGGCGGCGGTGGTTTCACTTTAAAATTAAAATACAGTTTTAACGGATCATCTCCGCAGGAGATTCCATCTTCCTGGTTTAAAAACTAATAAATGATGAAAAACAGGTTAACAGCATTTTTATTATTGTTAAGCGGAGCAACTGCTTTGGCGCAACCCGCTCCCAAACCTTATGGCGCATTACCTTCCACACGCCAGTTGCGGTGGCAGGAAACGGAGATGTATTGTATTGTCCATTTCAGTATGGCTACATTTACCGACAAGGAATGGGGCTATGGTGATGAACCAAATCAGCTTTTCAACCCGGCACATTTTAGCGCAATGCAGATATTGAGCGCGGCAAAAGCCGGCGGGCTAAATGGCATTGTAGTAGTAGCCAAGCATCATGATGGATTCTGTTTATGGCCGACAAAAACCACAGATCACAACATCAGCAAAACTCCATATAAAAACGGACACGGGGATATTTTAAAGGAATACGAGCTGGCCACCCAAAAGCTGGGCATGAAAATGGGGGTTTATTGCTCGCCCTGGGATAGGAACAACCCGATTTACGGTACGCCCGAATATGTAACCAATGTTTACCGTAAACAATTGAAAGAGCTTTACAGCAATTATGGGCCACTGTTTATGTCGTGGCACGATGGCGCGAATGGCGGCGACGGTTATTATGGCGGCGCGCGCGAAGTGCGTAAAATTGATAAATCAACCTATTATGGCTGGAACGATACCTGGGCTATTACCCGTAAAATGCAGCCCGGCGCCTGTATTTTTGGCGACGTAGGCCCCGATGTCCGCTGGGTGGGCAATGAGGAAGGCCATGCAGGCGAAACCTGCTGGGAAACATTTGTGCCCCATGCGGAAGTAGGGGAGGTTCCCTCAAACGGCAACGTTAAAGCGTGGGAAAGTGTTGAAGGTACCCGCAATGCTGCACAATGGCTGCCCGCTGAATGCGACGTTCCGCTGAGAGCCGGCTGGTTTTATCACAAATCTCAGGATGGGCAATCAAAATCAGCTTACCAGCTTGTCGACCTGTACTATAAAAGTGTAGGCCGGGGCGCATGCCTCGACCTGGGGCTGTCACCTGATAAAACGGGACAGCTTACCAGCGAGGATGTAAATAAGCTAAAACAATTCGGTCAGATCATCAAAAAGACTTTCGCGGTAAACCTGGCGCATGGCGCTACATTTACAGCCGATAATGTGCGCGGACATAACGCTTTAAAGTACGGACCGGAAAAGCTTATTGATAATGACCGTTATTCATATTGGGCTACTGATAACGCGGTTACCCACCCGGAACTGATCATCAACCTGCACAGCCCCAAGACGTTTAACGTGATCCGCCTGCGCGAGAATATTAAACTCGGCCAGCGGATAGATTCAGTTAGGGTTGATGCCTGGCTGGATGGCAGATGGACAAAAATAGCGGGCGTTACCTCCATCGGCGCCTGCCGTTTGATCCGCTTGCCGCAATCCATAACATCATCCAAAATTAAATTACACCTATACGCGCCGGTTTGTATCGCGCTTAGCGATTTCGGATTATTTAAGGAGCCTATACATTTAAGTGCCCCTGAAATTTTGAGGGATAAAGAAGGAAAAGTATCTATAACAACAGAAGCCCCTGTTGAAAGCATCCATTATACTTTGGACGGAACTGAACCAACTTTTAAATCGCCCGTTTATGCCAGCCCTTTTGACTTAAAGAATGGTAGTTTACTGAAAGCTGCAGGTTTTGAAAATCCTTCGGAGCGTAGTGAGATAGCTGTTAAGCAATTTGGCCTTTCCAAACAAAACTGGAAGGTGCTTGCTGCAAGTCCGTCTTCAGGAAACGCCCAATCGGCTATCGATGATGACCCGTATACTATCTGGAACACCTCAGGCACGGATATGCCGCAGGAGATCAGCGTTTCTTTGGGCGAAGAAAGAATGATAAAAGCCTTTACTTACCTGCCAAGGCAGGATAAAAAAATTGATGGTATTGCTGATCGTTATACCTTCAGTATCAGCAGCGATGGGGTAACCTGGCAGCAGGTTGCGGAGGGTGAATTCTCCAATATCAAATCAAATCCCATCGAACAAATAGTTGCGCTGAAACAGCCGGTAAAAGCACAATACTTTAAATTCACAGTAAAGCATGTGGTTAGCGGTACTGGAGTGTCTGTCGCGGAAGTGGGTGTAATAGAATAACTAGCCGCTCAATTTAACACAGTTTTTATACCTTTACAACAGCTTTTTTTATCGGCTTGTAAAAAAGCGCCCGCTGATTACTGGATTTGGGATGGGATACACCCTTGCCGACGGGGAACCAGTTGCTCGCGCGCGAATGGATAAAAACGGTTAAAAAAGAATTTAAATTCCCCGTGTAAATGATAAATAGAAGATTACGATCGATATTCCTTTTACTGTTGCTGCTGCCGTTTTGGGGCGTTGCGCAGCAGGCGCCATTACGGTTGTGGTATAACACCCCGGCAACCTATTGGGAAGCATGCTTACCCCTGGGTAATGGCCGGCTTGGCCTGATGCCGGATGGCGGCATCCGAAAGGAAAATGTCGTATTAAATGACATTACCCTATGGTCAGGCGCTAAACAGGATGCTGACCTGCCGGGCGCTTACCAATATCTTCCCCAAATAAGGAAGCTTTTACTGGAAGGTAAGAATATTGAGGCCCAGGAGTTAATGAGCAAATATTTTAAATGCAAAGGGCCGGGCTCAGGTAATGGCGAAGGAGCAAATGTGCCTTATGGTTCGTACCAGGTGTTGGGCGACCTGGCGATAGATTATCAATATGATGGCAAGGGCGAAGCCGGAAATTATCGTCGCAGTTTATCGCTCGACAGCGCTATTGCCTCAACATCTTTCACACTTGGCGATACGCATTATAAAAGAGAATATTTTGCAAGTTTTGATCATGATTGCCTCATCATCAGGTTAACCGCTGATGAAGGGCATAAATTAAACTTTAAAGTAGGGATAAGCCGCCCGGAGCGATTTAAAGACACCGTTATCGGCAATGAGCTGCAAATGTTTGGCCAGATGAACAATGGTACCGACGGAAAAGGGATGAAATACCTTACAAGGATTGCCATAAGTCAACAGGGCGGAACACTAAAGCCGGCAAATAATAATTTGGTGGTTAATGGTGCAAATAGCGCTATTATCTATATATCCTCGGCTACAGACTATAAAAAACCGGATTTTGAAGCCTTTACTGAAAATGTTTTAAAACAAGCGGTCACTTATCCTTATGCGAGTGAACGAAATAGTCATATCCATAAATTTCAAGCATTGTTTAACAGGGCGTCGTTAAACCTTGGAAAAACAAGCAAAGATAACCTGCCAACTGATGAAAGGCTGGCTGCTTTTACTACGGATGGCAGTGATACCGGTTTGCCGGTTTTATACTTTCAATTTGGACGTTATTTGCTCATCAGCAGTACCCGTTTAGGTTTATTACCGCCAAACTTACAGGGATTGTGGGCAAATACCATACAAACCCCATGGAACGGCGATTACCACCTGGATATCAATATCCAGATGAACCACTGGCCTTTAGAAGAAACCAACCTCGGTATGCTGAACGAACCGTTTTTTGATTTGGTTAAAGGATTGGTTAAGCCAGGTGAGCAAACTGCAAAAGCTTATTATGACAGCCAGGGCTGGGTCGCTCATGTAATTACCAATATATGGGGCTATACTTCGCCGGGCGAGGATTATAGCTGGGGCGCTTACAATACCGGCTCGGCCTGGTTATGCCAGATGCTTTATTCGCATTATGAATTTACCGGAGATCAGGCATATCTAAAAAGATTATATCCCATTTTAAAAGGTTCGGCTGAATTTTACCTGAATATGCTGGTGAAGGAACCGACCCATGGATGGCTGGTTACCGCGCCTTCAAATTCACCTGAAAATACATTTATCCTGCCCAACGGCGACCATGCCAACGTTTGCGTTGGCCCAACCATTGATAACCAGATCATCAGGTACCTGTTTAACGCGACGATACAATCAGAAGACATATTGAAGACAGATCCCGGTTTCAGGAGCCGGCTTAAAGCGGCTGTAAAACAGTTGCCGCCCGATCAGATCAGTAAAAAAGGCCGTTTAATGGAATGGTTGCAGGATTATCCCGAAGCAGAGCCTCATCACCGCCATGTTTCGCCTGAATGGGGCCTGTACCCAGGTTCTGAAATTAATGACAGTAATCCGGAGTTAGCTGGTGCGGCAAAAGCGTTACTCGAAGCGAGGGGAGATGCCGGTACCGGCTGGTCGTTGGCATGGAAAATAAACCTGTGGGCGCGGTTGCATGATGGCGACAGGGCGTTTAAACTTTTGCACATGCTGTTAAAGCCAATTGAAAGCAATAAAGTAAACATGACAAATGGTGGAGGATCGTATATCAGTTTGCTTTGCGGTCATCCGCCGTTCCAGATCGATGGGAATTTTGGTGGCGCCGCAGGAATTACCGAAATGCTTTTGCAAAGCAGCAATGGCTATATTGAGGTGTTACCGGCATTGCCTGTTGAATGGAAAGATGGCAGCTTTAAAGGTTTAAGGGCACGGGGCGGCGCAGAACTTGCTGCCGAATGGAAACATTCCAGACTTGCCAGAGTGCAGGTTAAGGCCATTATCAGTAATCATTTCAAAATTAAAGTGCCTGCTTATGCAAATGGAGTGAATATCACCCTTGATCATAAAACGTTCAAAGGTTCTCCCGTTGATCACATGCTAAATATGAACTTGCGAAAAGGACAAATTGCAAGGCTGGATTTTTTCTGAAAATGTTTTCTCAATAAACGGGTAAGCTCGCCTCTATTGGGGTATGCTGTGATGCAAACACACCTGAAAAATTTATCCTGGCTAAACTTATGTAAAAAAAATCCGGCAACAGCAAAACGTAAAAAACGTTGCTGTTGCCGGATCAAATATGCTGAGGAGCAAATCCCCTTTGTTTGTATTATAAATACGATTGCAGTAACCTCGATTTGGAGTTTTGCCTCAAACGCATCAGCGCTTTATCTTTTATCTGGCGGACACGTTCGCGGGTAAGGCTGAATTTTTCGCCAATTTCCTCTAGGGAATGAGCTGTGCTGCTTCCAAGTCCAAAAAACAATACAATCACCTGTCTTTCGCGTTCAGCTAAAATTCCGAGTGAGCGTTTGATCTCCTGTGATAAGGAGTCGGTGATCAGCATGCTGTCTGTACTCGCGTCGGTACTTTGCATTACATCCAGCAAGGTGTTTTCTTCTCCCACAACGAAAGGTGCGTCAAAGGACAAGTGACGGCCAGCGTTAGCGAGGGAGTCAGATATCTTTTCAACAGTTGTTTCCAGGTCTTCGGCCAGCTCTTCAGGTGTAGGCACCCTTTCAAATTGTTGTTCTAATTTTGATGATGATTTGCGGATCTTGCTTAAAGAGCCAACCTGGTTAAGCGGCAAACGCACAATTCTGCTTTGGTCTGCCACAGCAGACAAAATGGATTGACGGATCCACCATACGGCATACGAAATAAATTTAAAACCCTTGGTTTCATCAAAACGCTTTGCAGCTTTTATCAGGCCCAGGTTTCCCTCGTTGATCAGGTCGCCAAGGGTTAGTCCCTGGTTTTGGTATTGCTTGGCCACCGACACCACAAAACGAAGGTTGGTTTTTGTTAAGCGTTCCAGGGCAGCCTGGTCGCCTTCGCGTATTTTTTGTGCCAGTATCACTTCTTCCTGCGCGGTGATCAGGTCGACTTTAGCGATTTCGCTTAAATATTTATCCAGCGATTGTGACTCGCGGTTTGTTATTGACTGGGTTATTTTAAGTTGTCTCATGTAATTGCGGCAAAGGTAGTTAAAGTTATGTGGTTGTAATGTAAAGTGATTGAGGAAGTTGCAATCATTTTGTCTGGCATGTTTTGATCAGAAAATGACTCAATTCGTTCATCCTTAGTTGATTGACTAAGAATTGCAGAAAAAATGGAATAAAAATATATTTTCGCCCATCATGATATTTGCTGATTTATACATTTTTTATTCGTTTTCTAATTAAAAATAAATATAAGATTTAAAAATGAGCCGACACCCGCAGCCTCTTTTTTTAACAAATAATGCTTCGATGAAGAATCGTGGGTAACAGCCGCTTAATATTGTTAACAATTCCTTAACATATTAGTAATAATAACTAAACAAACAAACCGGTAGATTTAGGCGTTGTTAATGTAATTGGTTTGCTTTTTTAAACACACTAATAATAAGCAACATAACATAATTTTAACGCAAAACTTTAATCAATATATCATGAAAAATCGCACCGACATCGAAATTCCTGAAAATGAAAAGAAGCAGGTTAAGGAAAATTCCGAAGTAGATTACTGGTCAAAAAAATATGATATTTCAAAAGAAGATCTGAAAAACAAAAAAAATAACGTGGGGATCTATGATAAAATCATTGAAACCTATCTTCAAAACGCCCGCTAAATAATATTTGGAAATTGTGCCACCGGTAAGACATTGTCGTCTAACCGGTGGCTTTTTTTATGCTTTGCGGGTAGCCTGTTCAATGGCATCCCACATTTTATCCGGTACCATTTCAAGTGCGTTAAACTGACCGGCTCCCTGCAGCCATTCGCCACCATCAATCGTGATCACCTCGCCATTAATGTAGCCCGAAAAATCGGAAACAAGGAAAGCAGCAAGATTGGCCAATTCCTGGTGTTCGCCTACACGTTTTAGCGGTATGCGGTTTTTAAAATCGAATTTTTGCGCCATTTCGCCCGGCAGTAAACGCTCCCATGCGCCTTTGGTCGGGAATGGCCCCGGTGCTATCGCATTGCAGCGAATACCATGGCGGCCCCATTCAACAGCCAGCGACCTTGTCATCGCCAAAACGCCCCCTTTAGCGCAGGCTGATGGCACCACGTAACCTGACCCTGTAAAGGCGTAGGTGGTTACGATATTGATAATATTCCCCGGCCTTTTTTCGCTGATCCAATACTTACCTAACGCCAGCGAACAATTAACTGAACCCTTTAACACAATATCTATAATCGCCGCAAAGGCATTGGCTGACAAACGTTCAGTAGGGGAGATAAAGTTACCCGCTGCATTATTAAGCAGGGCATCAACACCCCCAAAGGTTTTTACAGACTCGTTGAGCATGTTTTCAACCTCTTCATATTTCCGCACATCGCAGGCAACAGCTAACACCTTTCCACCCGTGGCGGCCTCCATTTCGGCAGCTGTTTGTTTTAGCACGTCCAGCTTGCGGCTGGTGATTACCAAATTTGCCCCTAACTGTAAAAAATAGGTGCCCATGGCTTTGCCCAGGCCGGTACCGCCGCCTGTTATGATGATGGTTTTTCCTTTTAAAGCGTCATCCTTTAACATGCCGCCGGCAGGTTGCTGTTGTTGTTCCATTACGTGTTTTATTTATGGGTTTAATCCTTCCGGATTATTTTTTAGGGGCCGAACTTTTCGATTTTAAATTTTGGATGATCATTTCCAGAGTCGCTCTTGTTTCAGGCGCCCACCATTGTTTCAACATCTGTTCGAGCGTGGCGCTTTGATCAGTATTTAAGTAGTTGATCAGTTCCTGCCTGAGGTTTAACTTACTTTGGCTCCAGGTAACCGGGTTAAACTGCATATACGTTTTTAGTTTTTTCTCTGCCCGTGCCAGCAGGCTATCTGCCGGGCAAACTTCATCTATCAAACCAATGCTGGCTGCTTCATTTACTTTAACAAGCTTGCCTTCCAGTAAGTATTGATAAGCCTTTTGTTTGCCGATCCAGAAAGCATAAACTTTAAAGATGCTTTCCGGTACAATGATGCCTACCGGAATTTCATTTAAGCCAATGATATATTCCCCTTCGGCCATTAAGCGGTAATCGCAGCAGATGGCCAACACACATCCGCCCGCCGGGCTGTGCCCGCTTATAGCGGCTACCATTGGTTTTTTAAAGGATATTAAAGTAGTTTGGAGAGCAAAAAAATCTGTCCAGAAGCCCTTGGCTTGCTGCTCATCGTAATCGGCAACCTCCATCAGGTCGGCACCTGATGAGAAAAAACCCTGCTTGCCGGTTAATATCACCCCGCCAACCTGGTTGTTGTTTTCGAGCTCTTTTATGCAGGCCGTCAGTTCCTTAACCATTTGATGATTGATAGGGTTGGAGCGGCCCCTGTCGAGCGTTATTACCGCGACCTTTTCATTTATAGTAAGTTGTATGGTATCCATTTTTTATTTGTCAGAGGTTGAAGCCAAATCCATTTGATCACCATACATTTCTTCAATTTCAGTGTTGTATTTTTCGGTGATGATCTTTCGTTTCATTTTACCTGTAGGGGTAAGCTCACCGGTATCAACCGTCCATTCATCGGGAAGGATCACGAACCTTTTGATCTGCTCAACGCGATTAAATTCAGGGTTGAAGCCCTCAAGTATAGATTGATACATGGCGATAACCCGGCTGTCTTTAACCATTTCTTCCTTTGCCATATCAGGGATATGATTTTTTTTGCACCAGGGAACCAGGTTGGCATAGGAAGGTACGATCAGCGCCGATGCAAATTTCTTACCGGCGCCAACCACCATCATTTGTTCAATAAAATAATTTTCCTTCATTTTATTTTCGATGGGCAGGGGCGCCACGTATTTGCCACCGGAAGTTTTAAAAATTTCCTTTTTACGGTCAGTGATCTTCAGGAATGAATCTTTATCCAGCTCGCCGATATCCCCGGTATGGAACCATCCGTCCTGCAAAACTTCGGCGGTAAGTTCCGGGTTTTTATAATAGCCAGGCATTACATTGGGGCCCTTGCAAAGTATCTCGCCATCATCTGCAATTTTTACCTGCACATCGCGTAATAACGGCCCTACGGTGCCAAACCTTCTTTTCTCGGGATCATAATTATTAACAGAAATAACAGGAGAAGTTTCAGTAAGCCCGTATCCCTCTAAAATAACAATCCCGGCAGCAGTAAAAATTCTTTCGAGGCGGATAGGGCAGGCGGAACTGCCTACGACTATCGCCTTTACGTTACCACCTAAAGCCGCACGCCACTTGCTGTAAACCAGTTTATCGGCAATGCCATGTATAAATTTATACCAGGGGCTCTTACCATTTAAATCAAAATGATCGGCGATCTTAATCGACCATAAAAATATTTTACTTTTAATCCCGCTTAATTTTTTACCCTCGGCAATGATCTTTTCGAATACTTTTTCGAGTACCCTGGGCACGGCAGTAAAAATATAAGGCTGCACCTCTTTAATATTCGGGCCGATGGTATCCATGCTTTCTGCATAATAAATTGAAAACCCAAAGAAAAGGTAGATGTAAGAACACATCTTTTCGAAAATGTGGTTCACTGGCAAAAAGCTGAAAGCCCGGCGCTCTTCTATTGGGATCTGCGCAAGCACATCGCCGGAAGCCATTGCGTTGCTTACGATATTTTTGTGGGTAAGCATCACCCCTTTGGGCCTGCCGGTGGTACCGGAAGTATAAATGATGGTGGTAATATCATTTTCGCTGATCTTATCGCTGATCGCCAGCAAATTCTGCTGTTCATCTGCTGTAACAGGTTTTAAGAGTTCAGTCCAGTTAGCGCATTCCTGCAAGGGATCGAAAGTGTAAATAGCTTTTAACGATGGGATGTTTTTACGGATACTGTTTACCTTTTCATATAATTCTTTATTGCTGATAAACATGATCTTTACCTCCGCTTCGATCAGTATCTGCTCAATTTCTTTTGCATTGGTATTGGGGTACAAGGGCACCAAAACAGCCCCGGTTTGCTGTACGGCCAGATCGGTAATTATCCATTCGGGCCTGCCGCTGCTGATCAAGCCTATTTTATCTGCACCCTCTACCGTACCATCTCCCGCAGAAATGCCTGCTTTTAATAGCGCAACGGCTAACTGGCAGGCCATGTCATGCACCTGCTGGGTGCTGTACGATTGCCAAACGCCGTTTACTTTGGCATTTAAAAGATCAGGCCTGGGATCTTTTGCCTGTACCGCCATGCAATCAAATAATCTCAGGCCTTTATCTGTTGTTGCCATTCTTTACGAATAATACTTTATCTAACTATAATAGTTCAAAAATTCCGGCGGCGCCCTGGCCTGTACCAACGCACATGGTTACCATGCCGTATTTTTTATCGCGTCGTTTCAATTCATTAAAAAGCTGAACAGAAAGCTTTGCGCCCGTACAACCAAGCGGGTGTCCCAAGGAGATCGCCCCGCCGTTTACGTTGATGACCTCCGGATTAAGCTCCAACCCTTTTATTACCGCGAGGGACTGCGAAGCAAAGGCTTCATTCAGTTCAATCAAATCAATATCCTGCTGTTTTAATCCTGCTGCTTTCAATACTTTCGGGATAGCCACCAGCGGGCCAATGCCCATGATCCGCGGGGGGACACCTGCAACAGCGTAATTAACCAGCCGCGCTATGGGTTTCAGGTTGTTTTGTTTTAAAAACTTTTCGCTAACTACCATTACAAAAGCAGCGCCATCACTTGTTTGGGATGAATTACCCGCAGTTACCACACCTTTGGCATTAAAAACCGGTTTTAGTTTGGCTAAAGCATCCATTGAGGTATCGGCACGCGGGCCTTCGTCAGTGTCTACCTTAAAGTCTCTTTTTTTCTTTTTACCTGCTTCATCTATATAAATTTCGGTAATGTTCATCGGCACAATTTCATCCTTAAACTTACCTTCCTTTATCGCATTAATAGCTTTTTGGTGCGAATTGAATGCAAACTGATCCTGCTCTTCCCGGCTTACATTATATTCTTTTGCCACTGCTTCAGCGGTAAGGCCCATGCCCCAATAATAATCAGGATGTGCCAGGGCAATATCGGCATTAGGGACGATCCGCCAGCCGCCCATGGGTAACAGGCTCATGCTTTCCACACCCCCGGCAATAATACAATCGGCTATGCCGCTATGTATTTTTGCGGAGGCTATCGCGATGGTTTCCAAACCCGAGGCGCAATACCGGTTCACCGTCATCCCCGGCACTTTATCTGTATCCAAAGCCATTAAGGAGATCAGCCTGCCCACGTTCAGGCCCTGTTCTGCTTCAGGTGTCGCGTTGCCAACAATTACATCTTCTATTTGCTCTTTATCCACATTTGGCACCGTGGATAAAAGGTGTTTAATAACATCGGCAGCAAGCGTATCAGGCCTGGTAAATCTGAACCCACCGCGACCGGCTTTCCCTATAGCACTGCGGCTGGCTGCAACAATATATGCGTTCATTTATCTTGAATTTTTTCTGTTATAAATTAATTCCTAAGTATTTTTCCGCCCGTCAGGATAGACTGAATGCGTTCCAGCGTTTTCTTTTCGGTACAAAGGGAAAGAAAAGCTTCTCTTTCCAGGTCGAGCAAATAGCTTTCGCTAACCTGCGATGGTTGTGACAAATCGCCGCCTGAAAGCACGTAGCCCAGCTTTTGCGAGATCTTTACATCGTGCTCACTGATGTAATTGCCACTGTACATGGTATTGGCCCCAACATAAGCCAGGCCGAGCGCTTGTTTACCCCAAACTTTAATATCAGTTCGCTGTACAGGTTGTGTATATCCATCTTCGGCCATTTGCAAACAATGACGTTTTGCCTCGGCAAGCAGCCTGTTTTGCGAAACTACCACTGCATCGCGGCCCTTTTTCAGGTAGCCAAATTCAAAGGCTTCGTAAGCTGAAGTAGAAACCTTGGCCTGCCCAATGGTTAAAAACCGCTCCCTGAAATTATTTACTTCGATGTCGCCATCCTGTAATTCGTCCGACAGGCGAAGGGCAAACTCTTTGGTGCCGCCGCCGCCGGGGATCAATCCTACGCCAAATTCCACCAATCCCATATACAATTCAGCATGTGCAACCACTTTATCGGCATGGAGGCACATTTCGCAGCCTCCGCCCAGGGCCATCTGGTGTGGCGCTGCCACTACCGGGATGGACGAATACCGGATGCGCATCATGGTAGTCTGGAATGCTTTGATGACTGCGTTCAGCTCGTCAAATTCCTGTTCAACCGCCATCATAAATATCATCCCAACATTGGCTCCCGCACTGAAGTTGGCGCCATCGTTTGAGATCACCAGGCCTTTATAGCCTGCTTCAGCAAGTGTAATAGCCTTGTTGATACCTTCAATCACTTCGCCGCCTATCGTATTCATTTTTGTATGAAAAGCCAGGTTGAGGATGCCATCGCCGATATCGGTGATGGTACTGCCGCTGTTTTTCCACACGGTGTTTGTCGCGGTGATGTTTTTCAGTAAGATGAAATCTTCTGTACCCGGAATTACTTTGTAGGCTTTTGACGGAATATCATAATACATCCGTTTACCGTTCTCGATCACATAAAAGCTTTTGGCGCCGGATTCCAGCATCTCATAAACCCATTTTGCAGGCTTATTACCCGCCGCTTCCATTTCTTTAACCGTGTTTTCGACTCCGAGGGCGTCCCATTTTTCAAAGGGGCCCATTTCCCAGCCGAAACCGGCATTCATGGCGGCATCTATTTTGTAAAGTTCATCAGCAATTTCGGGAATGCGCTTGCTTGAATAGGCAAAAAGCTGGTAAGACGTAGCGCGGTAAAAATCACCGGCCTTATCCTTCGATGCAAACAATATTTTCAGGCGGTCTTCTAATTTTTCAACTGTTTTAGTGGTTTCTAAAGCAGCGAATTTTACTTTTTGGGATGGCTTGTAATCGAGTGATTTCAAGTCGAGCGCATAAAATTGGTTTACACCGTCAACTTTTTCTTTTTTATAAAAGCCCTGCCCGGTTTTGCTGCCCAACCAGTTGTTTTTAAGCATGCTGTTTACAAAATCAGGGATCTCAAATAGTTCGTTAGCTTCATCATCAGGGGCATTTTTAAACAAACCGTTGGCTACATGCACCATGGTATCTAAGCCTACCACATCATTGGTGCGGAAGGTGGCCGATTTTGGGTGACCAATAACAGGGCCGGTTAGCTTATCCACTTCTTCAACTGTCAGCCCTGTTTTTTGTACATAATGCAACAGGCTCATGATGCTGAAAACACCTATGCGGTTACCGATAAATGCCGGGGTATCTTTAGCCAGTACGGTGGTTTTGCCCAGGAATTTTTCGCCATATTCCAATAAAAAGCTCACCACCTCAGGCGAAGTATCTTTTGTGGGGATAATTTCAAGCAGCTTTAAATAGCGTGGCGGGTTAAAAAAGTGACTCCCGCAAAAGTTTTTCCTGAAATCTTCGCTGCGGCCCTCAGCCATAAGGTGGATAGGGATACCGGAGGTGTTCGAGGTGATCAAGGTTCCCGGCTTCCTGAATTTTTCTACGGATTCAAATACGGTTTGCTTGATATCCAGGCGTTCAACCACCACTTCAATCACCCAATCGCATTCGGCAATTTTGGGCATGTCATCCTCAAAATTGCCGGTGCTTATCCTTTTGGCAAATGACTTTAAATAGATAGGAGAGGGGTTTGATTTTAAGGCAAACTCCAGGGCATCATTTACAATTTTATTGCGGGCTTTTTTATCGCCGGCTGGCGCATCTTTTGGCGCAATGTCCAATAACAACACCTGCACACCAATATTTGCAAAGTGGCAGGCAATACGGCTGCCCATTACGCCTGAACCTAATATTGCTACTTTTTTTATTACTCGTTGAGCACTCATTGTACTAAGCTTGTTTTATTTTATATTGATTTATTCAACCCGCGACCACGTGGTGGTACGGCCGAAAAGAGAAATGCCGATATACCCCCGTATGGCGAGCGTTTTACCTTTGTATGTCATGTTGCAGGAGTAGGTTTTTCCATTAAGCGGGTCGTAAATGGTGCCATCGGTGTACTTATTTATGCCGTCTTTTACAAAATCCGATAAAACCTGCAGCCCAAGCCGTGGCCTGCTGCGTAATTTGGGGTCCTCATTTAAACGATCCACCTTTGGTTTGCCATTCTCTAAAGGCTCCTTTAACCATACCACCTTGCCGTAAAATTTACCATTGCTCCCCTTCGTGATCAACACTTTGGCGCTTTTGATATCATTGTACCACTGCCCTTCAATCTGGTCTGTTTGGGCTTTAGCTACGGTTACGCAGCATACAGTCAGCAAAAAAATTACTAACAGGAAATGTTTTTTGTTAAATAAGGACATCATTTAAGTATTTAATAAAAATTAAAAAAACTATCCGGCCAAATCTGTAAATCCATTTAAATCAAAATTAAGCCAACGTTCATTTCATATTGCAGAACAATTAAAACGAGGCAATAGTTTGTTTATTGAAGGATTTAGTAAAACTGGTAGAATAAAATAATTTAGTATTGGCTTATATTAACAAATATCCTTTTTAACCGCGAAAAACAAAGGGCTATATGGCGGAAACATTTGTCAAAATTTCGGAAATTAATTTCCGCCGAGTTGATTTACCAGGCCGACGTATCGTTCCATCGCATTTTCGGGTGACGTCCCCTGCAATTTTAACCATGCATCATATTTGGCTTTGGCTACAAAATCAAACATGCCCGGTGGATTATCCGTATTGATATCCCCTTCAGTCGCTTGTTTGAATAAACTGTAGAGTTGTAATAAAGTTTCATTATCAGGCCGTGCAGGCAAAGTTTTACTTGCTGCAACCGCATTGTCAAAAGCTTCTTTTAGTTCCATAGGTAAAATGCTGGTCTTTAAGAGGTAACGGATTTATTGGGTTCTTCCATATAATCGTGACTTTTTGGGGCATGCTTAAACAATTCAATTAGCTCGGGAGGCAAGGGTGCCAGCTTTCGTTTTTCCATATCTATCCAGGCGCCATCGGCAATAATAATAGCCGCTTTTACACCATCGCCACGGAACAACTCCTGCCGCATTGACCATCGAGAGCCATCTGGTCGCGATTTTATGATTTCGCAGGTTACTTTAATATGCTCGTTTATCCCGATCTCGCGCAGGTAAATCAGCTCTTCCCTGAATAGTACCGGCCCGACTTTATGACCATAAAGCACGGCCGGCGTTAAGCCCAGGTACTCCAGTAAGCCTAACCTGGCCTGCGCACCGAAATCACCGTAAGCGGTGTGCCGCATATGCTGGTTAGCATCTATTTGTGCCCATAATACCTGTCCTTCATAAAAAAAAGTCATGGTTTTATTTATGTAGTTTAAATTTTTTAACTGCTTCAGTCAGCCTGGGTAATACTTCCATGGCATCGCCGACAATCCCATAATTTGCTGCCTTGAAAAACGGCGCTTCGGGGTCGCGGTTGATCACCACAATCGTCTTTGAGCCGTTTACGCCTGCCAGGTGTTGAATTGCACCTGAAATACCGACGGCAATGTACAAATCGGGCCGGATAGTGCCACCGGTTTGGCCTACGTGTTCGTGATGAGGCCGCCAGTCGGAATCGGATACGGGGCGCGAACAGGCCGTTGCAGCACCCAGCTCTTTGGCCAGATTTTCAATCAGGTACCAGTTTTCGGGGCCCTTCATGCCCCGGCCACCTGATACTACCAAAGCGGCATCTGACAACGACACTTCGCCTGTAACTTTGCTCACTTCTTTTACTTTTATGCCGAAGTCCTTATCACCGAAGTTCACCGCCAATTTTTCAATGGCGGCTTTGCCCTCTGTTTTGGCCAATGGGAAAGTATTGGGCATCAGCATGATCACCTTTGTATCACTGGCGATATTTACATAAGCAAATGCTTTGCCCGAATAAACCGCTTTTTTGATCACAAAACCCTTCTCCATGTCGGGGTAGGTGAGGGCGCCTGCTACCAGGCCTGCCTTCAATTTAACGGCAATCCGCGGTGCAACTGCCCTTCCGTTAATATCATTTAGAGTGACAATTATTTTTGCACCTTCTTTTTCAATGGCGGCTAACAGGGCGCTTGTATAAGCACGTGGATGCAGTTCATCCAACCGGCTATCCTCAACATGCAATACTTTTTGTGCACCGTATTCTCCAAGTTTTTCCAGCTCAGCGTCACCAATCGTTCCCAGGATTACGGCAGTTACCGTCGCGCTCATTTTTTGGGCAATACCCGATGCATATTGAACGGCTTCAAAATTTTTCTTTTTGATGATCCCGCCATCATGTTCAACAAAAACAATTACAGACATTTTATTCTAATTATTTTAAATACTTCTAATTATCATTTTTAGATTTTAACACGGAGAAGCAGAGGAGGCACAAAGAGCGCTGAGTATTAATAGTTTTCAATTTTTTTCTTTGTGTTCTTTGCGCCTTCTTCGCGTCCTTTGTGGTAAAACATCGTAAGCATCAAATTACTTTTGCCTCGCTATGCAGCAGTTCAACCAACTGATCCATATCAGCCGGGTCGACTAATTTTACGCCAGCTTTTGCAGGCGGAAGTTCGTACGACAGGATAGAAGTAACTGGTTCGATAGCTGCAGGCGTTACCACGTTCAGCGGCCGTGTGCGTGCAGCCATAATACCCCGCATATTAGGTATCCGGGCCTCAGCAACTCCTTTTTGGCACGAGATCACCAAAGGGAAGTTACAGCTATCGGTTTCTTCGCCGCCTTCAATCTCCCTTTTTACGATAGCTGTATTTCCCTCTATTTTTATTTCGGTGGCAAAGCCTATGTAGTCCATGTCCAGTAATTCAGCGAGCATGGAGCCAACGGTGCCGTTATTATAGTCTATAGATTCCTTGCCGCATAAAATCAGGTCGTAATGCTCGCTTTTGGCGTAATCGGCGATATAAACGGCGGTTAAATAAGGGTCGTTGCTATCGGCATCTATCCTGATGGCTTTATCGCCACCGAGGGCCAGTGCTTTCCTGATAACGGGTTCGGTATTTGCCTTGCCTACGGTTACCAGGTCTATTTCGCTGGCTACGCCGCTTTCTTTTAATTCGATGGCCCGGATAAGGCCGTACCATTCGTCATAAGGATTGATGATATAGGTAACCCCGTTGCTTTCAACAGCGGTATTGTTGTCTTTTAAAACAACTTTGGTACTGGTATCCGGTACCTGGCTGATACAAACTAATATCTTCATTTAAAATTCTATTTTTTAATACTTCCATGGTCTCTGCGAACAATTCTGTGTACACCGTGTTTATTTTTTACCACGGAGGACACAAAGGAGGCACGGAGTTCACAAAGAACTGGTTATTTGATTTTTAGGTTTGCAGATGTTTAAAAACAATATTTATTCTCAGCAATCAGTTTCGCGGCTATATTCCGGCGTGCCTGGGTAGTATTTAAGTCATCGGTTTTGGTGTAGCGTTTAAGGCCCATCATCATCATCCGTTTTTCATCGCCTTCGGCAAATGAGTTTAAGGCTTCCTTGCCAGATCTTGCGATTTTTTCGGCCGCGTCGTTAATGTAAACGCGCATCATATCCAGTTGCTCTTTGCAGCTTTCTTCGCCGCGCAGGCCAACCAATTTTTCAACGCGCAACTGCAGTGATTCGCTTACGTAAAGTTCAATCAGCATGTCGGCAAGGTTCATCAAAACTTCCTGTTCTTTAGCCAGTTGGGTCATCAGTTTTTGAACTGCTGCGCCGGCTACCATTAATATAGCTTTTTTGAAATTGGCGATATATTTTTTCTCTTTTGTAAACGGGCCTTCATCGCCGCCTGCGCTAAAATCAGGGATGCTCATTAATTCACCCGCTACTTTTTGGGCCGGGCCCATCAGGTCGAGTTCGCCTTTCATCGCGCGTTTCAGCATCATATCCACGGTTAACATGCGGTTGATTTCGTTGGTGCCTTCAAAGATCCGGTTGATCCTTGAATCACGGTAAGCCCTTTCCATCGGGGCTTCAGCGCTGTAGCCCATGCCGCCATAAATTTGTACGCCTTCATCAACTACATAATCCAATACTTCGGAAGCATGTACTTTGATGATCGCGGCTTCAATGGCAAACTGTTCAGTGCCTTTAAGCTTTGCTTTTATTTCATCCAAGCCTGATTCTATCAGCATGTCGGTCGCCTCTTCCATATTCTGGCTGGCGCGATAAACTGCCGATTCCGCAGCATAGGTCAGGATAGCCTGTTGGGCAAGTTTATGCCTGATAGCGCCATATTTTGAAATAGCCCGTCCGAATTGTTCACGTTCGTTGGCATACTTAACGGCCATCGAAATCACTTCTTTACTGGCGCCAACGGTACCGCCACCCAGTTTCATGCGGCCAATGTTTAAGATGTTAACGGCTATCTTAAACCCGTTCTGGCGTTCAGACAACAAGTTCTCTACCGGTACTTTACAGTCGTTAAAAAATACCTGGCGGGTCGAGCTGCCTTTTATACCCATTTTATGTTCTTCGGTATTGAGGGTAATGCCTTCAAAATCTTTTTCAACAATAAAGGCACTCAGGTTTTCGTCGTTATCAATTTTGGCAAATACGGTAAATACATCTGCGAAACCAGCGTTGGTGATCCACATTTTTTGGCCGGTGATGAGGTAATGCTTGCCGTCTTCGGTAAGTTTTGCCCTTGCCTTGCCTGAATTTGCATCAGAGCCTGAGCTTGGTTCAGTAAGGCAATAAGCGCCCTTCCATTCGCCGCTGGTCAGTTTGGGGATATATTTTTGTTTTTGAGCATCATTACCATAATACAATATGGGCAATGTTCCGATGCCGGAGTGAGCCGAAAAGGCAACAGAAAAAGAGTTGCCCGCGCCAAGTTTCTCGGTAACCAGCATCGAGGTTTTAAAATCTTTTCCGAAACCCCCATATTCTTCGGGGACTGAAATTCCCAACAATCCCAAAGCGCCCGCTTCATCCATTAAATGCGACATTAAACCTTCTTCCTGCGCGTCAATCCTGTTTAAATTAGGTGTAACATGCTGGGCAAGAAAGTTGTTGCAGGTTTCAGCGATCATCAATTGCTCTTCATTCCATTCTTCCGGAATAAAAATACTTTCGGCAGTGGTTTCCCTGATTAAAAATTCACCGCCTTTAATGGCTTTAACATTTTCAACGTCGTTCATGGTTATATCCTTTAAATTTTTAAGTGTTTATATCTAAACCAACTTGCTTTCGCCCGGTACCAATTACTAAAAAAAAATGAATCACAACAACGGTTAATTGTTTGCAATTCAAATAAATTAATAGCAGCGTAAACGGGGCGCTTTTTAAGTTTTTATAATTACGGTAAAATTATAAGCGGAATTAAGCCGATGAAAGGGCTGCAATACGGAGATATTAGTCAAAAAGTCGGAAGAAAGAAATATTGCGGGTTAGTGACAGATAGATCCCCTATGGAACTGATCAGATCTGAAAATATCAATAAGAAGAAACCAAACGGTAGTCGGATGGCGACATGCCGGCATGTTTTTTAAAATACTTGCCAAAGGACGATTGGTCGGGAAAGTGTATATTTTCAGCTACGCGCGCGATGCTTATGTTGTGGTTCCGTAACAATACCTTTGCTTCCAGTACTACCGCATCGTCAATCCACTCTCCTGCAGTACGGCCGGTTACTTCTTTAATAGTTTCAGTTAAATGTTTCGGCGATACAAAAAGTGCATCGGCGTAATACTGTACGTTCCGGTGTTCCTTATAGTGATGGAATACCAGCTCCTGGAACAATACGTTTAACTCCTGTTTACGGGTTTGTTTGCCTTTAATGATAAGGTGTTGTTTTTCGTAAATAAACGCTACCTCATACAAAAGCATCGTGAGGATACTTCTTGATATTTCGATGCGGTAAGGGTGGTCCTCCCGCTCTAAAATTTGTTTAATTTGCAGGTAAATATCCAGCAGTACGGCAGCGTCAGTATGTTCAGGGTAAATAACAGGGATAGAAGCGCTTTTAAAATAGCTGAATGATTCCAAAAAGTGACTGTTAACGTTGTTTTCAGTTAAAAACGCTTTTGAAAAAACAATGAACCTGCACAGGAAATCTTCGCTGCTATTGTAGATCCTTAAAACATGAAAGGGTGTAGCTAAAAGCATGGCGTCGGGCCTGGCTTCATAATTCTGCAAGTTTACTTCAACCCGGGCATGCCCTCGTGTGCAAATACCAATGATGTAACCGTCTGACCGGTAGGGAAATTCACTTAAACTTAACAACTGCTTTTCATCGGTGATGAAAAAATCAGGTCCTGCTAATTTATCTGCATACAAGTCTGCAAATTTCGATAAGCTTAAACGGGCAACTCTTTTACTCATTTATGATAAAAATATAATATTCTGCTCTTTCTCAATAACGGAATAAATCCTGTTAAAAATCAATCTTTTTACCTGATAAGGCGTAAATCTGTATTCTCCGACTTTTTGACTAATATCTCCGCATTATAGCCCTTTTTTTCATTTAAATCCAAACTAATTTTATTTTTTGCAGTTATTGGTTTTGGAGCCGGTAAATTGCACATTATAAACCATTCAAATAATTTATTTTATGAAGAAATTTTTACTATTGGTGCTTGCACTAATGCCTGTTATGGTGTTTGCTCAAGGTTTCCAGGTGAACCTGGAAGGCGAGAAGCAGATTGGTATGGGCCATACCGGCACAGGAACCTTACAAGACGGCGCTTCGGTATTTTTTAACCCGGGTGCAGTGGCCATGCTGCCCGAAAATTACGTGCAGGCCGGTATCAGTCCGCTGGTTTTTATGTCGGAGTTTAACCCAACCAATTCAAACGCCACCTTCCGTACAGCGAATAAAATTGCTACTCCTTTTACATTTTACGGCGTTTGGGGGCCAAAAAATTCCTTTTGGAAATTCGGCTTGGGGATTTATACTCCTTTTGGCGGTTTAACTGACTGGGGCGACACCTGGCAGGGAAAATATGCGCTCGAAAGCCTCGACCTGAAAACCATCTATTTTCAGCCTACACTGAGTGTTAAGCTAACAGACTACCTGAGTATAGGTGCCGGCTTTGTTTATAACCACGCAGATATCGACCTTCACCAGGCTATTCCTATTTCAAATTCGGCAGGCGCCGACGGACAGGGCCATTTAAGTGGTACCGGCAAAGGCTACGGCTGGAACGCTGGTATATTCTTCAAAACCCTATCGGGCGTAACTATTGGCCTTTCGCACCGCAGTGGTGTTTCTACCACGTTTAACGGTAATGCCATGTTTTCCGTAGCGCCATCTGTACAGGGTAACTTCCCTTCGCCTAATACATTTACGTCAAAAGTGCCGTTGCCATCAACCAACTCCATTGGTATCGGGTTATATCCTTCGCCAAACTGGACCATCGCCTTCGATGCCAACGAGGTAAACTGGGATGTGTTTAAAAACTTGTCATTTACTTACGCGCAGAAATCATCAACGATAAACACCACCGTTCTTCCGCAAAATTACCAGCAGGCGTACACCTTGAGGGGCGGCGCCGAATACAGGGGTTGCCAAAAACTGGCCTTGCGCTTTGGCGGAGGTTACGCTACTGCCGCCGCTCCTGCTGATTTTGTTTCACCACAGGTGCCTGACGCTAACCGCGTTTATTTTACAGGCGGTATCGGGTACAAACTAGCCCGTCACCTTAATATAGATGCATCATTTGAATTTGAACACCTGCTGGCCAGGCAAACAACTAATGCATATACACAATTGTCGGGCACCTATGAAACCAATGTATATATTCCGGGTATCTCACTTTCTTATCACTGGTAATCATTAATATTTAAGCAGATGAAATTTTTAAAACAACACTACTATATAATTGCAGGCTTATTATTAATAACTGCCTGCAAGCCCGATATCAAAACCCCGAAGCCTACAAACGGAGGAGCTGATTTTTCGCGATATATCTCTATTGGCAATTCATTAACGGCAGGTTATGCTGATGGCGGCCTTTATTTGGCCGGGCAAATGAATTCATATCCGTCTATCGTTGCCAAACAAATGCAAACTGTTGGCGGAGGCGTATTCAACCAGCCACTATTCAGCAGCGACCAGGCCAATGGATCAGGGTACCTGCAATTAGCAGGGTTTAGTGCGGCGGGGTCGCCTAATCTGACAACTGTTACATCGAACCTCGCTGTTAGGGGCCAGATCGCTGTTCCCGGATTCGGCAATGTGACTTTATATACAAAATACACCGGTGATATTGAAAACTATGGTGTGCCCGGCATTAAATTACTACAGATCACGTATGCACCTTATGGTAACCTGAATGGTTTTTATGAAAGGCTACTGCCGCAGGACTCGCCTAATAATACCATGCCTTACCTCGCATTTATTACCGCCAAGCCGTTTACCTTCTTTTCAAACTGGCTGGGTAATAATGATGCGCTGGGCTATGCAACGTCGGGCGGCGCGGGTGATGTATTAACAGATCCTAATACTTTTGCAGCCCTGGATAATTTGTTAATAGGCACTTTAACGGCCAAAGGCGCTAAGGGTGTTGTGGCTACCGTTCCGGATGTTACTTCCATCCCTTACTTTAACACGGTTACTGTAGGTGCTATTGTCGCCGGCGTACAGCAGGCAAATCCATCGGTAAAGGGAATTTATATCAATGCATTGGTTTCCGGCACAACCTATGCGCCAAGGCTCGCCACTGCAAGCGACCTGATCGTTCTGACCTTCCCAACCAGTAAGATCGGTACACCGGTAACTACACCTTTCGGGCCGCTGCCTTATGGTTTAACACCGTACACGCCGGTTGACAATCAATATGTACTGGATGAAAACGAGATTGCGTTAACCCGCGAGCATGTTGTTGCGTTCAATAATACCATTAAATCAGTGGCCGCTGCGCACGGACTTGCGGTGTTTGATGCCTATACGTTTTTAAACAACGTAAAAAAGTATGGCCTGGTGGTTGATGGTGTGGGCTTTGACTCAAGCTATATCAGCGGCGGAATATTTTCGTTAGACGGCGTGCACCTTACCCCGCGCGGTTATGCCATTGTCGCTAACCAGTTTATCGATGCTATTAACGCTAAATATGGTTCAAACATTCCTGAAACCAATGTTGCCGCTTATCCGGGTGTGAAGTTCCCGTAAAGTCAATAGTTGATGGACCATCGTCCATGGTAATAAAAAGTAACAAAAGCTCCGGAGTTTTAACCCCGGGGCTTTTGCTTTTGGTGCCTTTCGCGGTGTTCCCCCCCCGGAACAGCGGGAACACCAGGGAACAGTAAAAAATAGCTAAAGAGCTGTAAATCAAAGTTTTGTTTGGTTTCCTGAAAACAGAAGGGAACACTTTTTTACTTATAATTATTTGATTATCAGTAGATAATAAAAATATTGATTGTTTAAACATCTATTGAAAAAACCGGTTAAAATTCAGTATTAAGGTGTGTTTTTAGGGAAACCTGTGCGATTTTGGCCCGAAACCTTTGCGATTAACCCGATTTTATGTCGTATTTTTAATAAAGCAAATGAACAAAGCAAACCACACGGAGCATACCCCTGCAATTCTTTTTGCCGACCAGGATGCCCGGCCATCCTACTGGCTTACGCGCTTTGTCATCCTTCGTTTGCTGGGTTTGGTGTATGCCGTCGCTTTCCTGGTGGCGGTTAATCAAATTATTCCGTTAATTGGCCAAAACGGCTTGCTTCCCGTCGGTATTTATCTCAAATACCTCCACCTTGCCTACGGCTCTGCCGGGGCCGGTTTTGTGCGGCTGCCTACTGTTTTTTGGTTCGGGCATTCAGATACTGCGCTGCTAACCGTGGCCTGGTTAGGCCTGACGCTTAGTTTGGTGGTGCTGGCAGGTTATGCCAATGGCCCCCTGCTAACGGTGCTTTGGTTTTTGTATATGTCTATCGTTCATGCCGGGCAGGACTGGTACAGTTATGGCTGGGAGATCCAGCTCACCGAAACCGGCTTCCTGGCCATTTTTTTATGCCCGCTGCTTGACTGGCGGCCATTCCCCAAACGGCCGCCGCCATTTCCCGTAATCGTTTTATTCCGCTGGCTGGTTTTCCGCATCATGCTGGGTGCCGGGCTCATCAAATACCGGGGCGACAAAATTTGGCGCGATGGCACGGCCCTTTATTATTATTTCCAGACACAGCCTATCCCCGGCCCTTTAACCCGCTGGTTCCATTTTTTGCCGCGGGTGCTGCTTAAAGCAGGGGTTTGGTTCAACTGGCTGGCCGAACTCGTTGCGCCCTGGTTCGTGTTCTGGCCCAGGCCGGGGCGGCATATGGCTGGCGTGGTCATCGTTTTACTCCAGCTAACGCTCATCATCAGCGGCAACCTCTCGTTTTTAAACTGGCTCACTATTATCCCAGCGCTGGCTTGTTTTGATGATGGTTTCTGGGCGAAACTGCTGCCCGGGATACTGGTGCGAAAAGCGGCTGCCGCGGCTGAAACCGCCGAAGAGTCAAACCCAATGCTTACCACGTCATGGATCGTTGCCGGGCTCGTCGCGCTGCTCAGCATCCAGCCGGTGCTGAATATGCTGTCGCCGGGCCAGGTGATGAACAGCTCGTTCGACCCGCTCGACCTCGTAAACACTTATGGCGCCTTTGGCTCGGTAGGGCAGGAGCGCTATAACGTGGTGTTTGAAGGTACTGCTGACGATACCACCGGCGCCAACGCCCGCTGGAAACCTTATGTATACAAGTACCTGCCCACGCTGCCGGATCAATCGCCACCGCAAATAGCCCCCTACCAGCCCCACCTCGACTGGCAAATGTGGTTTGCCGCCATGGGCACTGCTGAACAATACCCATGGACCTATAACCTGGTATATAAACTCCTGCATAACGACCCCGGTGCGGTAGGCCTGTTTGTCGCAAACCCGTTCCCCAACCGGCCGCCGCGGTTTATCCGGGCGGTTTTATATCGTTATACCTTTACAAAACCCGGCAACCCGCAGGGCCTTTACTGGAGGATGAAGCCGCTAGGCGATTGGATGCCGGTGCTTAGCGCTAGTGATACACGATTGCTGAAGTTTTTGCGGAGCGAGGAATGGGTGAAGTGATGAAATGGGCCTGTAAAATCTGGCGGATATCGTTTGATTCTGCCCCTGGGCGCTGACTATGCCAAAAAAAGTAAAAAGTGATGCTTGTCCAAAAACACACCCCTGTCCCTCTCAAGAGGGTAACCAATTACACAAAGGCCTGATACAAGCACGAGCCTTGTGCGATTCCCCTGAGAGGGGTGCAGGGAGTGTTTATCTCGACGGAAAAACGCGCACGGGGCTTTCGCCAACATCGTTGTCTTCAACAAAAAAAACTATTCAGAAACTTCTTAACCACTATTGATGTTGATCATCATAAGGAACATCTAAAAAATCATCCCATGAAAAAAATGAAGTTGATAGCCATGGCCCTGGCCATTACCAGCCTGTTTGCATTTACCCTGGTAGAGGGTAACTGGCGGGTGAAAAGCGACCAGGCCGAGGTGAAATTTACGAGCAAAAAAATTAACGGATCGTTTTCAGGCTTAAAGGCGAGCATTTTGTTTGACGAACGGAATCCCGAAGAGGCAAAAATTTCGGCTACGATAGACGCGACAAGCATCGCTACCGGGTTTTTCTTGAAAAACATGCATGCCAAAGATGCCCTCGGTACCGACAATTATCCAACCATTAAGTTTGAGTCGACAACGGTTACAAAAAATGGAAACGGCTACGCAGCCAGGGGAAATTTAACCCTCAAAGGCGTTACCAGGCCGGAGGTCATCTACTTTACCTTCAAAAACGAAGGGGGGCAGGGCGTATTTAAGGGGGAAATGAAAGTTGTTCCCAGGGATTTTGGCATCGACCGTAACGGTACGCCCGACAGGGTGACCGTGCAGCTTACGGTGCCCGTAAATAAAATATAAACCCCGCCGCGCAATGGTATTAAGTGGTGTGCCGCGTAAGCATTGGATGTCGTTGGACTATGCCTTCGGCAAATTTGGCAATGTCATTAAGTAAAGGATTTTAATATCGGACACCCAATGCCGAATATTGAATAATGAAGTAAAAAACTTCGAAATTCGACATTCGAAATTTATTATTCGATATTAAATTTCTTCTCTTTTTCCTATGGGTGGTCATCTACTAAATGTAAAATCCGCGTGACCTATTCCTATTCAATTTTATTATGCCTAATTTGTATTACCATTTATAAACTAAGCAGCCATGAAAAAAGACCTCACCCTTAATGGCAGTAATTTGCCAGCTTCCGATATTGAAAAACAACAAGCCACATCCGGCGGTAAATCGCAGATGGACCGCCGCAAATTTGTGAAAATGACTGCGGCGGGCGCCCTTGCTTTCAGCATTGTGCCACGCCATGTGCTTGGCGGCGCTGGTTTTATCGCGCCAAGCGATAAACTTACCATGGCTTATATTGGCTGCGGTACGCAGGGTTTCAGGGAGTTATTGCCCCTGCTGGCAGTGCCGGGCGTGCAGGTGGTGGTCGTGTGCGACCCTAATCAGTATGCGGTTGGGTACAGGGATTGGTCGAAGAACGGGTTGAGGGACGAGATCAGGGCCGCCATCGGCAAAGCCGACTGGAACCCCGGCGGCGATAATACCATCCCCGGCGGAAGGGACAACGGAAAGGATATTGTAGATACCTATTATAGCAGCAAGCGCGGTGGTGATAACTTTAAAAGCTGCAACGCCTATGCCGATTACCGCGAACTGCTGGAAAAGGAAAAAGACCTTGACGCGGTTAAAATAATGACGCCTGATCACCTGCACGGCCTTTTCGCCATTGCCGCGCTGAAAAGGAATAAACATGTGCTGATGCATAAACCGCTCTCCAACCGCCTGCTGGAAGGTAAAGCAGTGATAGAAGCTGCCCGGCAAAGCAAAACGGTAACCCACCTGGTACCCTGGGACTCCAATGGATCAATGGAGCAGGTAATGGAGTGGATAAATTCAGGCAAAATAGGTAAACTGAAAGAAGTGCATAACTGGACTAACCGCCCTGTATGGCCGCAGTTTCCGACACTGCCAACCGAAAACGTGCCGGTACCGGACGGCCTGAACTGGAACCTGTGGCTGGGGCCGGAAGCGGACCGCTCGTATTCGCCGGAGTACACCAATATGTTTTTCAGGGGATGGTATGATTTTGGGGGAGGATCGATGGCCGATATGGGGCATTATAGCCTGTGGACAGTTTTTAACGCGCTGCAACTTACTTCGCCAACTGTTATCGAGCCTAACCTGAGCCATTTCATTAATATGAACGGCGTGGTGCCCAACTATGTGCGCAATGATTTCTCGTTCCCGATGGCCAGTTCCGTGCGGTTTAAATACCCTGCCAACGGCGACAGGCCGCCTGTTGACCTTTGCTGGTACGACGGCGGAATGCGGCCCCCGCTGCCGGATGAACTGATGGCCAATAACGAAGAACTGCCCGCCGAAGGGATGATGTTTACCGGCGAAAAAGGCAAAATATTGGCTGGCTTTAATATCCAGAACCCGCGCTTATTTTCCCGCAGAAAAAAGCCGGTAACCGCAACCACGCAAGCCATCCAATCTTATGCGCACGATAATATGGTAAGCGCCTTAACCCTGTTTGCCGACTCCTGCAAAAGCGGGCAGCAATACCCCGGCAGTTTCATCGAGGCCGAGGCCCTTACCGAAGCCGTTAATTTATACGCCGCCAGTTTGCGCGCCGGCCATTTGTTAAAATACGACGCCGTCAGCCGGCAGATCACCAATTTGCCCGATGCTAATAAATATTTGTCGCGGCAGTATAGAAGCGGGTGGGAGCCGGGGGTGATTTGAGGAAAAAAGAGGCTTACTGGTGGTTGGTGCTGCTGGCTGGCCAATTTTGTCTCTTGAAAAAGACCCTGCGCCGGATGCCCGGTTGAAACAATCATAAATCCATACTGAATAATGCGGGTAACTTCCAAATTAAGGGAACACTTCAACGCAGGGTCGTCTGCGACAGACCCTGCTGTGACGGGAAAAGCAACTGTTATTACCCCATCGCAGAGCCAACCGTGTCGCTTAGCTGAAATAACGCCCCCCCCTATGTTTGAAGCATTGAATCTTACCCATTGCTTTATAAACAAATTTGTTTATTTTTAAACATGGAAAAGCTGATAGAAAAGTATCGTGGCATTGATCCTGGTGCGATCCTGGAGCGTGAGTTGAAGAAGAACAATATCAGGCAGAACGCTTTGGCGGCAACAACTGGAATTCCTGCTCAAACCCTGAATGCGATCATTAAAGGTAAACGAAAAATGACACCCGAAATGGCATTTAAAATTGATTATGCGTTAGGTTTGGAGGAGGGCACCATGGGGATTTTGCAAGTGTATCATGAAACCAGGCTTATCCGCCAAAAGCCGGGTTTTTTGCCTCACCCTGATTTTTCCAAACTACGCCGGATACTTTTTTGGGACACAGACTTTGATAAGATCGATTGGCAGCATCAGCAAAATGCGATAATTCAACGTGTTTTTGAGCGTGGCAACGAAGAGGAAAAAAACGAGATCATCAGGTTCTACGGCCCCGGACAGGTAAATAATGTCATGGCGAGGGAAAGACAATCACGCCGTCATCCATCTGAATTTAATAAGGATGGTATCGCCTGATCAGCGGTATAGCCGGAACCCAAGCTGCTGACCGATTTTTTCAAATTCAGACACTATATGCCCGCAGCCTGTGATTGCATACTGAAAACTTAAGCAGCTGTTTTACTCCTCTCCCAATCCCATAAAAAAGCCCCGGCTCTATTAAAACCGGGGCTTATACTTTAAAGGATTCGGGAAATTATGATTTTTCCGGGGTAATTTTGGTTATTTCGATAGCATCGCCGGTAACAACGCCGTCAACTGCTACATCCAGGCCGGCATATTTTAAAACTGCCTTTTGGTTTGATATTTTATAAACCTTGTCACCAACAACCAACACGGCAGACGCGCCGTTTTTAATGCATTTTTTAACGCAGGCAACGCGCGAAGTAGCGGGTGACATTTGCGTTTTGCTTGCAGCGCACAGCGAATCTTCTATAACACCCTTCAAATGAACACCGTCAATGCTTGAAGCAAATGATACGCCGAAGGCTAAAACAATGGCGAGAGATAATAAATACTTTTTCATGATTTTAAGTGGTTTTATAAGATGATAATCAAATATAGGTAAATTAAAATAACAGGTGCCAAATAATTTGTTTAATATAACAACTATTTCCTCAGGGTGTTTGCGCATTCAAATCCTTTACTCCAGCTTAAACCTCGCCCGCCTGATGGCTTCGGCCATTTCTTCAAAGTTTGTATAACAGGATTCATATAAGAAAAATATTTTGCCGGTTTTTAATTCAATTTTTAGTTTAATTGTATCGGAAATGATCGCCCGACCTCCACTGCTATTGAGGCGTTCCCTAACAACGCTTTCGTGCAAAATATCTGTATAATTGATGTTCACTTGCTTGTTAATGATGAGGTAATTTAAAACCAGCCTGTCGGGCATTATGGTAACGCTTATTAACCGTCTGATAGCCCTGTCGATATAAAAACAGCTCAACCCAATCACAACTGCCAGTATAATAAACAACTCTTCCCGGTTATTTGGGTTGCCGGAAGTTGCAAGCCCTGCACAAACGCCTGTTAAAATAAGTATTAAAAGACTATACAGGAAAGCAGTGAACCAAATCATACGGTCAAATTTTGAAGTGACGGTTTCGGTCATTGCCTGTTTTATTTAGAGGTTTTTTGGCGGGCGAACTATAATAAATATCAGCCTGCCTTTTTTACCAGGTAGCGTTTGGCAAGCCAGTTGCGTGCCGGCTCGTCATAAAATTTCAGGCAGGCCCAGGCGATGGTAATGCTACAGATCATCAGCAACAGGCCAACAAGAAGGCCATAGCCGCCCAGCTGTATTTTATTGTCGACTACCCAGGCAGTATACCAATAGATGAGCGGGTAATGCGTGATATAAAGCGGGTAGGAGATATCCCCCAGGAACTTGCATGTTTTAGCGGTGCGCTTTCCGATGATTTTACCGCCCGCTCCAATAGAAACGATGAGCGGAAACACCAGGATGATGACTATCGATTCATATACCCCATTCATCCAAAGCTCCGTGGTGCCGCCAATTCTCGGGATAGCCAATACGGTAATGATCAATAGGCTGCAAACCGTGAAGGCCCATTTGATGTGGATCAGCTTCCCCGCGCGGCAAAGCAGCACCCCGGCAAAAAACGGATAAAGCAAACGCGCAAAACCAATATGGAGCTGGGTTTTATCCAAACTCCAGCCGCCAATAACATCGCCCTGCGGGCCCATAATCAAATATTGCACCAGGAAAATAGCAGCCAGGATAACAAATATACTGAGCAGTGTTTTTGAGAATTTGCGAATGAACAAAGCATAAAGGATATTGGCAATATATTCAAAAAACAGCGACCATGCCGGGCCGTTCAGCGGGTGCATTTCCTGCCAGCCGCGGATGTCCATCGAAACAGGCAGCGGGATCAGCGTACAGCCAACCAGCATCACCAGCAACATTTCCCAAACCGGTGTTTTGCCAATCATCGGGAACACTATAGCGCTTCCCTGGAAATAAAAAAGCGCCGCGCCGATCAGCGAACCCATCACCACCATGGGCTGCAAACGGATAAGGCGCCGTTTATAAAAGTCCCACTGGCCCATTTTTCCCCAGCGGTCGTCATAAGCGTAAGCTACCACAAATCCCGACAGGAGAAAAAAGAAATCGACAGCCAGGTAGCCATGATTAATAATCTGGATAAAGCGGTTGCCGCCGGTAAAAGTTTCCATCACATGAAAGGCGATCACCAAAACAGAGGCTACGCCGCGCAGTCCGTCAAGGATCTCGTAATGTTTTTTTGAATCAGGCAATACAACGGTTGTACTCATTGAGCAGGATAATAATTATAATCGGATAAAGGCAATTGTTTTGGTTGATAATCCATGTTCGCCCGGGGGAACAAAACACGCCCTGAAAAATCGTCTTTATTTATCGTAAAAACAAATGGAAATCTGAATTAGATCAAAACCGTGTGTTGGCTGAAGCAAAAGAGAAACATATAACTAAGGAAATTGGAATGAATGATTAGTTCTCTGCGTCACTCTGCGCATCTCTCTGTGCTCTCTGCGGTAAAATTTTAACCGCAGAGGGCACTAAGAAGGCACAGAGGTCACGAAGCGCAGATTTCTATCAAACTAAACTCACTTTTGGGCGAATCGCATACCGGGCAGCAGTATTCGGCGAGGTTTTCAAATTCAATTCCTTTTTCAATGGCGTTAACATCATCTCCGTAAGCTTTATCGTACCGGGTGTGGCAGTTATTACATTGATAGATGCCCTCCAGTCCATCCGCCGGATCAGCTTCCTGGTGATGAAAATCTTCCGGGGCTGCTACCTGCAGGCTTTGCGTTTTATAAAACGTATTGCAAAGTGAGATCAGGGCAGTGGCCACCTTATCAGCTTTAACCTTTTCTGAATAAGCGATATAGTCTTTTGAATTAGGGTTAAAATCCCGCGTATGCAAAATATCAAACAAATTATCCCCGTTTTTTTTGATGATGATAGATCCGGGCAGACCGGTTTTAGGTTGTGTTTTTATCGCGAAGCAAAGCTGGTAAGTACGCAGATCAGCCTCCTCAAATTCACGTACCAGTTGCTTTTTTAACCCCAGGCCTTCATCGCAAACGTCCTCTATCTGCCAGTTTAATTCATTTGCGGCATGTCTTACATTTAATTGGTACTTGCTCAAAAGCAGCCCCCATTCGTTCCGGTCGGCAGGATCAATGCCTTTAATGATGATGGATTTCCATGGCGTTGTATACAACTGCCCGATCCGGGTTTTTAAGCATAATAAGCAAACATCCTTTAAAAACTCCAGCGGAAAAAGCTCATTCCTGCGGTAAACACCCAGCCAGTAACGGTTATTGTACTTATTAAATCCCTCGTAATAGGGCAACTGGAACCCAGGTAGCTTAAGCGCTGATGTGATCGGCTGAAGCGTAGCATTGGTCTTTTTTTCAAGCGTCTTAAAAAATAGCTGCTCATCCGTATGTTCCTGGTCGAAAAAAAGCTTTTTGTTGGTAAGGATAATCTCTTCGGCGGTTTTAGCCAACGAGGGGATATCATCTGAATAAACCAGCGAAGGGAAGCAAAAATGTTTCCCCGATTTTGGAAAACGGACATACAAGTACCAGTAATTACTAATGTCCGATGTGATGAAATTAAGATTCCCGCTAAAAAACGGGACAAATGTTTGCTGATTATCCACCAGGTTTACCTTTAAGCGGGGCTGGTAATCAAAACTATCCAAAATATCTTTATACACGCCTTCGCGCAGCCAGCCTTCCTGGTTAAAGATGGTGTCGCCAACGTAGGAGCTGATGATATTTGGTTGCGCATCGCTGTTGATTTCAAAATTTATTTCAGTGCGCAGCATTTCTGTTTCCAGGTACTCCAAATGGTCTTCATGTATCGCAAAATATAACTGCTGCCGGTTACCAAAGCGGATGTTATTAGCGCCTGCTTTCTCCGCAATCAGCAAGATCTCGTAAAGATCACCCGCCGATACCAGCCCGCCCGGAAGGTTTATTTTGATCAGATGCTCCATAACTAATTATTTACTGAAACCATACTTTTTAATGCTTCATCAAGTAGTCTTTTAACTTCAGGCCTGCACGATCCGCAGCCGGTGCCTGCGCCGGTTGTTTTGCACAGGTCAGCCATCGTATTGCAGCCTGATTCAATTTTTTTCCGGATATTTTCGGCGCCTACATTATTGCAGCTGCAAACCAGCTTACCCAAAACCGGGTCGGCTTTATTGCCGCTCCGTAACAACTGGAGCCTTTTTTCGCTTAATTCCGTTTTATTGGCAATCAGGTCCCTGAATTCCAAAAACTCAGTTTTATCACCAATAAGGATCGCACCAACCAGCCTGTCCTGGTGGATGATGCATTTTTTATAATATCTTTTGGCTTTGTCAATAAAAACCACCTCTTCGTAATCCTTATCATCCGGGCATTCAGGTATGCCAATGCTGCACAGGTCGAACCCATGGATTTTGATGATATTCATAAGCAAACTGCCTTTATAATAGCTGGCAATGTCCCCGTTTAAATAGCCCGCCACCACCTGTGCCTGCTGTTCGGCTGCTGCGGTAATGCCGTATAGCGTGCCGTTAAATTCGGCTATTTCGCCTATGGCGTAAACATCAGGGTCGCTGGTTTGCAGGCGTTCGTTTACGGTTACACCACGGCGGCAATCTAACCCGCAGTCTTTGGCAATTTCCATATTTGGGGTAGTGCCTATGGCCAGGATCATAGCGTCGCAATTGATCTTGCGACCGCTTTTTAAGCCGATACCGGTTAATTTCGACCGCCCGTAATAAAGCTGCACTTCATCATCATAATAAATATCGCAACCCTGGTCGGCCATTTCTTCATGCAAAAGCTGGCTGCCCAAAGCATCCAGCTGCCGGTTTAAAAAGGAGGATGTTCGCTGGATGATAGTGATTTTTACGCCGATCTCCCTCAAGGAAGCCGCCATCTCCAAACCAAGCAAGCCGCCGCCAACAATGACTACATGCGCATCATTTGGTATATGCTTTTTAAAATTATCGGCATCAACACGGCTGCGCATGGTGAAGATCCCGGGCAGCGACGGAACATTTTTGGGCACCGAGGCCCTGCTGCCGGTTGCAATCAACAAAATATCATAATTGGTTTTTATCCCCCTTGAATCCGTTACCTGTTTGTTGGTGCGGTCAATTTTTTCGACGCTGATGCCGCGTAACAACTTGATTTTATAGCCCGGTTCGTCTTCGTCGGTCATTTTAACCAGTTGTTCCCATTTTTGCTCACCGCTGATATAATCGGGCAGCATCACCCGGTTATAAAAAGGGAAATTCTCCCTGCTGAAAATGGTGATCTCATCGTCGGGGTTAAGCTCGCGGTACGATTTGACGAAACCGTAAGCGCCCGCCCCTGCGCCAATCACCACAATACGCTGGAATGGCTTTTTAAATTTAACCACATTTACGGCGCAAAACTTAAAATCAGGTTCTTTTGAAATAGGGTCAAGCTGGTCGGAAGTAAGGTTATTTACCCGGTTAAGGTCGTTACCTAATATTTTACCCCAATGCATCGGCACAAAAACAACGCCCGGTTTTATTTGGGTTGATATTTTGGCTTTCACCTGCACTTTGCCCCGGCGCGAAGTAATTACGGTAATATCGCCATCGTTAATCCCCAGCGCGGAGGCATCGTCCGGGTGGATCTCGATAAACGATTGCGGAAGGTGCTGGTTAAGCTTGTTTACCTTGCCGGTTTTGCTCATGGTATGCCACTGGTCGCGGATACGGCCCGTGGTTAGTATAAATGGGAAATCATCATCCGGTTGTTCGCTGGTATTGGCATCAGGCACCGGGTGAATAATAGCCCTTTTTGAAAGGGTATAAAAACGCTTATCGGTAAACAACCTGATCGTTCCTTCTTCTGCGCTTTTCTTTTTATAGGGCCATTGCACCGATCCTTTATCTTTCAGGATATCATAGGTTAAGCCACTGATATCAATGTTGGTTTTAGTGGTTAAGCGGGCATGTTCGGCATAAATAGCTGCCGGGTTTGCAAAATCAAATCCTTTATAACCCATTTTGCGGGCAAAACGGCAAATGATCTCCGCATCGGGCAAAGCTTCACCCGGTGGCTCGATAATTTTATTCAGGTAACTGATCCGCCGCTCCGAATTGGTCATGGTGCCTTCCTTTTCGGCCCACGCTGCCGCCGGCAATATCACATCGGCAAAAGTCAGGCTTTCCGGTTTATTGCTGATCTCCTGCACTACTACAAATTTGGCCTTTTTCAATGCTGCTTCAGCAAGGCGCACGTTTGGCAGGCTGGTAAGCGGATTGGTGCAAAGGATCCATATCGCCTTTAAGCTGCCGCTTTCCAGTGCCTCAAACATTTCGGTAGCGGTTAAGCCCGGTTTTGGGTTGATAGCAGAGCCGCCCCAAAACTTTTGCACTTCTTCGCGGTGCAATGGATTGTTCAGATCGCGGTGCGCAGGCAGCAAATTTGCCAGGCCGCCAACTTCGCGCCCCCCCATGGCATTGGGTTGCCCGGTTAAGGATAGAGGACCGGATCCCGGTTTGCCTATATGCCCGGTAATGAGGTTAAGGTTGATCAAACTCAGGTTTTTATTAACCCCGGTTGAGCTTTGGTTAAGCCCCATCGTCCACATCGAAATAAAGCCTTTTGCTTCGGCAATGTATTTGGCCGCAAGGCGGATGTCAGCTTCGCGTACCCCGCAATCCTGCGCAGCTTCAGCCATGGATTTTCTAAATACCAGGGCACTGTACTGTTCAAAACCCTCAGCATGTTGGGTTACAAAATCCAGGTCGATATCGCCATTCTCAATCAGCGCCCTGCCGATGGCATGGTTCAGGGTAATATCAGTGCCCGGGTTAATTTGCAGGTGCAGGTCGGCTATGCCGCAGGTATCCGTCACCCTAGGATCAACAACAATTATTTTAATATTGGGGTTGGCAGCTTTATGCGCCTCAACCCTCCTCCATAAAATAGGATGGCACCAGGCCGGGTTTGCGCCGGTTACATAAAAGCAATCGGCCAGTTCAATATCATCATAACAAACCGGCACGGTGTCTTCCCCTAAAGCCATTTTATAGGCAGCAACCGCGCTGCTCATGCACAGGCGCGAGTTGGTATCGATATTATTGCTGCCAATAAACCCTTTCATCAGTTTATTGATCACATAATATTCTTCAGTAAGGCACTGACCCGATGCATAAAATGCCACCGAGTCAGGTCCGTACTTATTGATAAAAGTTTTAAAAACAGCGGCAGTGCGGTCAAGCGCCTCATCCCAGCTTACCCGTTGCATGGGCATATTTTTATTATACCGCATCTGCGGGTAAAGCAACCTGTCGCTTTTATCATTTACGGTGTAATGCAAGTTAAGGCCTTTACTGCAGAGCATCCCCTTATTTACTGGATGCGTCTTATCGCCTTCAACCAATACATTGCCGCTTTTGTCCTTGTGAACAAGCACGCCGCAACCCACCCCGCAATAACAACAGGTAGAAGCGGATGTATTTATTTGCTGCTTTTTTACCGGCATTTATTTATATATTTTTCTTTATCACGCTACGCCACCCGCTAATACGGGTTCACTTTCAACGGCTTCGGCTTCTTCGGTTGTTTTGGTAAACCTGGTTATCAGCACAATTAAGGCTACAACAATTACGGCATACCCTATATAGGTAAAGGCCTGCGCGTAAGTGATTGTTGTTGATTTAAAAAGGAAGCCAAACAGCATACCGCCAAGGTTACCACCGGCGCCAACTATGCCGCTAACCAGGCCCACATTTTTTTTGTTTACAAAGGGCACAATGCCATAAGTAGCGCCGTTTGACATTTTAAGGAACAGCGCAAAAGTCAGCATGGAGATAATAGCGATGAGCAATGTGCCTGATTGTGCAAATAATATCAGTCCGCAGCCTTCCAGCAATAAAACACCGGCAAGCAACAGGCCTTTGCCTCTCATGCCAAATTTGCCCCCTACTTTATCAGACACAATGCCACCCAGCGCTCTTGCAAAAAGGTTCATAAAACCAAATGTACCTGCCCAAAATCCGGCTGCACTTTGGGTAAGGTGAAAATTATCAACAAAATGGAGCGACGCAACGTTATCAAAGGTTATTTCCATACCGAAACACATAGCGTAGGCAATAGTAAGCGCCCATATACGCCAGTCGGCCAAAACAGACCAATCAGTTTTTGATGATTTGCCTTTGTGGTAACCCACTTCGTCATAATTGCCGTTTGGCGTATCCTTGGTGTATTTAGCATACAGGTAAGCAATAATCAGCATCATTACCCCCGGAACGATCATGGCATAGCGCCAGGCCTCGCCTTTAGTATAACCGAAGCCTACAATGGCTGCGAAGATCAGTGGCATCACCATGTTTGTTACCCCGCCGCCAAGATTTCCCCAGCCGCCGGTTATTGCGTTAGCTGTGCCTTTTAGTTTAGGCGCAAACATCATGGAGGTATGAAACTGGGTGATTACAAAAGAAGCACCGATAACACCTATCGCCAGCCTGAATAATAGAAAGGTCATATAAGTGTGTGCGAGGCCAACAAGAAATACAGGTAATGATCCAACCAGCAATAATCTTATGGCGGTTTTGCGCGGGCCCCAGGTATCGCAAAGCTTGCCGATAATTAAGCGGGCTATGATGGTTGCCGCAATTGAAGCAATGATGGTATTGCCAACCTGCGCTTTTGTTAAATGCAGTTCGGCCCTAATGGTTGGCATTAACGGCGCAAGGCCAAACCAGCCAAAAAAGCATACAAAAAACATGAGCCAGGTGATGTGGAAGGTACGCATTTGCACCCCCTTCAGCGATAATATGTTGAGTTTAGTCAATTGATTTTTCATGAGAAAAAAATTATCAGGTTATAAATCCAATTATTTGTTCAAAAATTCGGGCCGGATATTTAACTGCAGGTAAGCCCATACCGGGTTTAGCCTGCTGTTTCCGGGCGTTATGTTTTTTGCATACTCCATACTGCTTGTCGCTGCCATGTATGATAAGCCAACTTCAACCGTAGTAAAGGTATTTAGCTTATAATTCGTGGTCGAATCAAACTCAGTTCCCAGGTATTTATTTACAGGGTTGCCGCTTATGTCCTTCTGGTTGTCGGCCAGGTAGAAATAATGATTTGCAAGTTCGGTTGAAAACCTTTTGTTGGGAGAGGTGTATTTTACTTTTAAGTAAGGGTTGCTTAAGCCGCCTGTTGGCGATCCGCTCCCGGCATAAAAGTAATCCATCGTTCCCCAAAACTTATGCGGTGTGCCGTAAAGCGGATCGAAGCGATTGTCGGAACCGTTGTTTGAAAATGAGTTGTTTCCGGAGGTATAATCCCAGCCTGCGGTAAAGCTAAATGCCGATGGCTTGTATAATAATGACGCGGTAAACATATAGGCGCTTAAGGTAAGCCCATCCCTGTCGTGGCCGCCCTGGTAGTAATAAGCGCCGTTTCCCGACCACTCGTTTCCACTTCCAAATACCGGGTTAATTAAAAAACCGGTAGTAAAACGTGAGTTTACGCCCGCCTGGTTGAACCGCCTGCCGTAAACATAACCCACATCCGATCCGGATACGTTTTTAACGGAATCAAGCTTGTATTTGCCAAACTGATCGGTTAAAAACAAGCCTGTAATTTTTGTTTTATCAAATTTTTTGGCCACATATAAATATTGCAGGGCCTTATAATCCTGGTTTAGCGCATTTGTTCCCGGAGGGTTAAAAAAAGCGGGGCTGCCATTTTTTGCACTGATACCGGCACTGTTGATTAAAGGGATCATCCCGGAAGGTGTATTTACAAGGTTGCCCTTGCTGTCCTTAATAGTCGCAGGTACGTTTGCGGGTGTATAATAGGTGCCGTTATAATTAATGGCATCGGTATTTTGATTAAATGCGCCGCCAAGGTCAAACTGCCAGCCATTTTGCACTGCTTTAAAAACAATGGCGTCATGCCGGCGTGCCTGTTGCAGCCAGTCTAACCCACCCAGCAGGCGTTCATCATCATAAACCAGTTCCTGGCGGCCAATTTTAACGGCGAAATAATCAAGAGGTGAAATTTTAAAAGATGGATCCTTTTTATTGGACAGGATTATTTCGGCCCAGGCTTCGTGCAATTCAAGTTTGGTTCCGTCTGTAGCACTGATGGTTGATGCGTCTTGTCCCCATAGCCTGACATCCTGTATGGATGTGTGAAAAATAAGCTTACTGCTATTATAATTAAAGATGAGCCGGGTGCGCTGTGATATAAATGCTGCGTTATTGTTCCCGGTGGGCTCTAAGGTTCCGTATCCGTCACGCAATTCGCCCCGCGTTCGCAACTGGCCGGTTAAGGAAAGCTGGGCAGAAGCTGAAAGCGAACAAAAACATGATGAAAATAATAGAATTAGAGCAAGTGTGTATTGGTTTGATACATTTTTGTACATTTGATTGAGTTTTTTATTTGTTAAAGCGATAAAAACTGTTTAACCCTGTCCGGGAATGCGACCTCCCGGCGGGGCTTTTTTATGTTTGCTGGTGTTATCTTTTCTTCATAGGCTCCTTATGTTTTTTTAATTAATTCAATTCATTGATTTAATAGTCATAAATATAGCGCAATTAATACAAAAAGTCAATTATAGGTGTTATTTATACACACTTTTATGATTTAAATTAGAAAAAACATAATTTTTTATCAAATTATCAAAAACATAAAGTTATTTTTTTGGTAAAATGCGAAGTTTGTAATGAATTTTGACTGTTATTATAATTTTTATTAGGCTTAAATTGTATTTTTTTAAAATTTATTTACATTTTTTGTGATGTAAATCACTAAAAATGTAAATTGTATTAAAAAATTGATGTAAATAATGATAATTTTATAGTTTTAAGTGAGATTGTTAATAGTATTGTGTTTTTAAGATCAATATTTTATCGGTATTTTGAAATAAATGAAAAAAAGTAAGAATGAATGCAATGTAAATACCTGTTTTATGTGCCGGAACTGTTTAAAACAGTGGCAGCCGGCCATCGCTGCTAATAAAGTAAACCTTAAAGTAAAGCGGGGTGAAGTGATCTTTAATGAAGGTGATGAAGTAAGAGGTGTGTACTTTGTTTATGACGGGGTAGTTAAGGTACATAAAAAATGGGGGGCCGATAAAGAGCTGATTATAAGATTTGCAACAGGTGGCGCTATTTTGGGCCACCGGGGACTGGGAAGTAACAATATTTACCCAATTTCGGCAACGGCACTGGAGGATGGAATTATTTGCTACATTGATTTGCCCTTTTTTGAATCGACGCTAAAGGTAAATACAGACTTTACTTATAATCTTATGCTTTTTTTTGCAAGTGAACTACAGGAATCTGAAAGGAAAATGCGCAACCTGGCGCACATGTCGGTAAAAGGGCGGGTTGCCCAGGCGCTGATCTCACTGCGCGATCAATTTGGTAAAAAAGAAGATGGTTCCATCAATATCGAACTTTCAAGGCAGGACCTGGCATCATACGCCGGAGCTACCTATGAAACGGTTTTCAGGGTTTTAAATGAAATGCTGAAAGAAAACCTGATAAAGACATCCGGGAAGAAAATTATCATTAATAACCGGGAGAAGCTTCTGGATTTAACCGCCCAGGAGTCTTAAAGCCAAAGCTCCCCGCCGGGCAGGCAGGGAGACATTCAGCATCATTCTCAAACTAAAAAATAGGCCCCGTTTGCGCGGTGCAAAACGAAATTTCTTTATATGTCTTAATCGGCAAAGCCGATGTAAACACGGCGGGGTTCGATATAAGCAGCCCTTTCGCCTCACCCCGGCCCTCTCCAAAGGAAAGGGAGTTGATAACTGGGTGATAATGGAGAAAATTGATCATTTTGCATCGAAGTCCTCTCCTTTGGAGAGGATTATTCATATAGTAATTTGTTTTTATAGGCATTCATGATGGCTTCGCCGTTTAGGTGAGTCGAAACGGAATGACAGCGCTAAGAAATTATATCGAACTCACATTATTTCATTCGGCAAAGCCGATGTAAACACGCCCGTCGCTAACCTTCACCGGGAAGGTTTTAATAGAATATTCTTCATTGGTTAAACATTGTCCGCTCAACAGAGAAAATGTATTTTTATGGAAAGGGCAGGCCACTTTCGGCTCGCATTTTTCGCCGGTGCTGCCGATCATTCCCCTGGATAAAACCATCTGTTGTTTATGCGGGCATAAATTCTGGGTTGCATACCATTCGCCGCGGCGCGTAAAATTGTAAACTGCTATTTGTTCGTCCCTTAATTTTACGCAGGCGCCCCCGTTTGCCGGAACATCATCAGCATAACAAGCCAAAACCCATTCAATTGCAATTGTTGTTTCCATGTTTTTATTTTTCTGCCCGGCCTGCCGGAATTTTATATCTAAATCTTAAAACCTTCTATATAACTGAACAGTTTAAAAAATTTAACACAGAGAGCGCAAAGGAGACACAAAGTGCGCTGAGCCTTATTAATTCCCAATTTTTATTTTCTCTGTGTACTCTGTGCATTCTCTGTTTCTCTGTGTTAAAAATATTAACCCTGTTTCGTAAGCAAGTTATTCTTGCCGAAACATCAGGGCTTTATTTTAGGCTAATCCTAATATTATATTCGCTAACCATTCCAATGACCCAATGACCCAATGACCAATCACCAGGTTGCCTTCACCTGGTCGCGCATCGGTTCAAACTGAACATTTGGATCTTTTTCTTCCGGTGCATTAACAAAATGAGTAAAGCGTTTGCGCAATGCCGGATCATCTATAACCTCTTTCCACTCACAATGATAAGTATCCACCAATAATTGCATTTCCTCTTCCAGTTGAGCGGCAATACCAAGACTGTCATTTAAAATTACATTTTTCAGGTAGCTTAAGCCGCCATCCATTTTATTCAGCCAGGTAGCCGTGCGTGATAGCGGCTCGGCTGTTTTGATATAAAACATCAGGAACCTGTCGAGGTATTTTACAAGGGTTTCCTTGTCTATGTCCGTTGCCAGCAATTGTGCGTGCTGTGGTTTTGACCCGCCGTTACCGCATACATAAAGGTTCCAGCCTTTTTCGGTGGCGATGATGCCAAAGTCTTTTGCCTGCGCTTCAGCGCATTCGCGAACGCAGCCGCTTACGCCGCCTTTTATTTTATGCGGTGCGCGGATCCCCTTATACCTGTCTTCAATTTCAATGGCGAAGGAGACGCTGTCGTGCAAGCCGAAGCGGCACCAGGTGCTGCCTACGCAGCTTTTAACCGTACGTAAAGCTTTGCCGTAAGCATGGCCGCTTTCAAAGCCGGCATCAATCAGTTCTTCCCAGATAGCGGGCAGATCATTTAAATGCGCGCCGAACATATCAATGCGCTGGCCGCCGGTAATTTTGGTATATAAACCGTAGCGCTTGGCCACCTGGCCTAAAACAATCAATTTATCAGGTGTAATTTCGCCGCCAGGGATGCGCGGTACCACCGAATAAGTGCCTCCTTTTTGTATGTTGGCCAAAAAGCGGTCGTTGCTATCCTGTATGGTATCCTGTTTTACGATCACATCGTTCCATAAGCTGGATAGGATGCTGGCCACTGCGGGTTTGCAAACCTCGCAGCCGTCGCCCTTACCGAAATGATCGAGCACCAGGTCGTAATTTTTTAGTTTGTTGATCTTTACCAAATCAAAAAGTTCCTGTCTCGAGTAATCAAAATGCTCACAGATTACATTTTTAATATACTGCCCGTTGGCTTTCATTGTGCCGGCAATCAGGTCTTTCACTAATGGCACGCAGCCACCGCAGCCAGTGCCGGCTTTGGTGCATTTTTTTATGCCATCGATATTGGTTATACCCTGATCGGTAACGGCCGAGCAAATCGCTGCTTTGTTAACCGCTTCGCATGAGCAGATAAGTGCTTCGTCGGGCAGGCTCATTACGCCAGCGCCTTCATTTTCAGCGCCGCCCCTTGATCCTAATATCAAATCTTCCGGGTTCGGCGGCAATACAATCTTATTATTAACTGTCTGTAACAGCATATTATAGGCATCCGCATCGCCAATTAAAATACCGCCCAAAAGCTGTTTGCCATCGGTGCTGATATTTATGCGCTTGTAAATGCCTTTATGGGTATCTTCAAAAACAATGGTACGGCAATCCGGCTCGGTAATAAATGCATCCCCAAAGCTGGCAACATCAACACCGATCAGTTTCAGCTTGGTGCTCATGTCGTAACCGTAAAATGATTTGTCGCCGTTGGTCAATTGGTTTACCACGATTTCAGCCATTTCGTAGCCAGGTGCTACCAGGCCGTAGATCATTCCTTCATATAAAGCGCATTCGCCTATGGCAAAAATGCAGCTATCATTGGTTTGCATTTTTTCGTTTACCACAATGCCGCCGCGTGTGCCGGTTTGCAGGCCCGATAGTTTGGCCAGTTCGTCGCGCGGCCTGATGCCTGCTGATATTACCAGCATATCAACCGCCAGTGCGCTTTCGTCCGTAAAATGCAGATTTTCTATTTTGTCTTCGCCGCCTATATAAGCGGTGCTTTTATTTAAATGAATACTTAGGCCAAGTTCTTTGAGTTTCGATTGCAGCATCGTGCTTCCGGCGGAATCGATCTGCCTTGGCATTAATCTTGGTGCAAATTCAATTACATGGGTATCGGCAACGCCAAGGTCCATCATGGCTTTGGCGGCTTCAAGGCCCAGCAGGCCGCCGCCCACAACTGCCCCGCTTTTAACTTTTGGCGCCCAGGCTTTCATTAGCTCCAGGTCTTCAATAGTGCGGTAAACAAAAACCCCGTCTTTTTCCACCCCCGGAATATCAGGCACAAAAGCTGATGAGCCGGTAGCCAGTACCAGGAAATCATATTTTAAGGTATTGCCTGATAAAGAATGGACTGTTTTGGCAGCCCGGTTTATTTCCCGTATTGGATCGCCGAGGTGAAGGGTGATGTCATTTTCCTGGTACCATGAATAGGTGGAGAGGGAAAGATCGTCGGCTGATTTCCCGCTGAAGTATTCACTCAGGTGAACACGGTCATAAGCGTGGCGGGGCTCTTCGCCAAAAACAATGATGTTGAAATCTGTTGACCTGGCTACCAGTTTTTCACAAAACTTATAACCTACCATGCCGTTGCCAACTACTATAATTGTTGGTTTGATCATACCGAAATTTTTTAAATGTTAAAGCTTTTAAACCGGCAAATACAACTAGTGCGACCTTATTTGTATTTACAATAGCAATTTTAAACAAAAAAATTTAAAATTCAAATAAAAATTATTAATTTGGTCATAAATAATTAAATATTTTCAATATAAATTGAGTTTTAACATGATTTTAATCATGTTTTATTGAAAAATTTTAATTGAAAATCATAATTGATTAAAATTATGATGATTTTAATGGATAAAAACAGTACTTTTTTAATGAATTACTAAAATAATGCAAAATAAAACCATCATTCCAGAATTATTTGTTTTAGGCGCCGGTCCCGGCGACCCGGAACTCATTACGGTAAAGGGTTATAAGATATTACAACAGGCCGATGTGATTTTGTACGACAACCTGGCCAGCCAGGAGTTGTTAAACCTGGCACCCGAAAGCTGCGATAAGATCTACGTAGGCAAACAACCTTATGGAGAGTACACCCCCCAGGAGCAAATTCATGAAATGATAAAACACTTCGCTTTTAATAAAGGAAAGGTTGTACGATTAAAGGGCGGCGATCCGTTTATATTCGGGCGCGGCTTCGAGGAAATTATGTACGCACGCGAACAAGGCATTAAAACTCATTTTATACCCGGAATTACCAGCATGCAGGCCTCCGGGTTTGAGGACATCCCACTTACACACCGTGCCTTAAGTGAAAGCGTATGGATGGTTACAGGGACGAAAAAAGACGGCAGGCTATCGGCTGATTTAAAACTGGCCATACAAAGCAAGGCTACAGTAGTTATATATATGGGCATGAAAAAGTTAAAAGAAATAGCTGATACCTATATAGAGGCGAGCTTTGGGGATATTCCGGCAGCAATTATTCAACATGCATCACTTCCAAATCAAAAATCTGTCAGGGGGCTGGTGAAAAACCTGCCCGAACTGGCCGAAAGCAAGGGGCTAACCTATCCCGCTATTATTATTATAGGTGACGTAACAAATATTGGCCAATAAAAAAGAAAGATATGAAGATCAGGATAAAAGGAAATTCATTGCGTTACAGGTTAACCAAAACCGATATAGCCAAATTTTCGGCAGATCGCTATTTGGAAGAAACGATTGATTTCGGAACGCAGGTGCTTACCTATGCGCTTCAGCAAAATCGCCTCAATAATTTATCCGCACTGTTTGAAAATAATAAAATAACGGTATTTATGCCCGAAATGATGGCCCGCGAATGGCAGGAAAGCAATCGGGTAGGGTTCGATTATAGTGAAAACGGGCTGCACCTTTTAATTGAAAAAGATTTTAAATGCCTGGACAACGTTGCCGAAGATCAAAGCGATAATTACCCAAATCCTTTAGTTAAAGTTTAGTTGTAAGCTACCAGTAGCGTTATTTGGTCGATCCTCTTAAGATCAAATCCGGCTGAATAATTATCCTGCTTACGTCTTTTAAACGCACCCTGTTTTCGAGTTTATCCAACAGCGTTTTGAATAGCTGTTTGGCCATTTCGTCTAAGGGCTGTGAAATGGCGCTGATAGAGGGATTGTAAATATTAAATACATCGTGGTCGTCAAAAGCGATAACGGAAATATCGCCGGGGATATTCAGGCCCAGTTCATTGATGGCTTTTATGCCGCTTAATGCCAGGTAGTTGGTGGCAAATACAATGGCATCTATCCCCGGGTTATCTTTAATAAACTGGATACATTGCCTGGCGTTTGTTTCTGTGTCATTTGCAAAAGGTACTTTCAGGATAACAGGTTTAAGCCGGTGCTTTTTTAAAGCAGCTATATAACCTGCATGCCTTTCAGTCATCTGGCTCTGATCTGAATCCAAAGTAACCAACGCTATTTTCTTCGCATGGGTTTCAACCAGGTATTCTACACCATCAAAAGTGCCTTTATAATTATCAAGCCCTACATAATCTGTTGAAACATTTGGTAAATACCGGTCAAATAAAACCACTGGCAAATTATCGTTTATTAATCCTTTGATCTCAGCCTCAATACCAACCGGCGGGGTAATAATATAGCCGTCAACATAGCGTGCACGCAACAAATTGATCAGCTCTCTCGTTTTCTCGGGGTCGTTTTCTGTGCTGCAGTAAATTATTTTGTATCCGTTTTTATAGGCCAGCGCCTCTAAATGGAAGGCGATATGTGAGAAGAAATAATCGGAGATCTTTTCAACCATCAAACAGATCATCTTTGTTTTGCCGGTGCTTAAGCTTTTTGCAAGCTGGTTAGGTTTATAGCCCTTTTCCTCACAAAACTTCAAAACTTTTTCTGCTAACTCATCAGTTATCCTCTTCTCTTTTGCCTTTCCATTCAGTATGAACGAAACGGTAGATTTTGCAACATGCAATTCGTTAGCGATGTCATTGATTGATAATTTTTTATTCATTTAGCGCTTTCAGTTATTATTGTTACCACGTAACTATGTTTTCTCAAGTAAAAGTTTCTCATCAATTATATTAATTCGTTCCCATGTCATCTTATGCCGAATAAAAAAAACTGGTTGATCCAAGCTGTATAAAGTCTAATCAGTAAAGGTATAATTTTATAATTGTATAAGATGGTTTGCAAAACCGGGTTTATTTCGTTGAAAGCCCATTTAATTCTTCGAAAATAGCATTTTTTATTGCAAAACCGGTTTTATTAATTATTATTGCATCCTGCAAGGCTTTAAATCTTCCGGACCCGCTAAAAAGTATCCGTAAAATTTATTCCTTGAACCAATTATTCAGGCCGATAGTAAATGATGACAGTTTTTTCAAAATAACAGGCAACCCGTTTATGTCTTCTTTTTTTAAGATCAATAAACAGTAGTTGACCCCGGAAAATAAACTTCATTTGTGCGTAACATACCAGGCTTTAACCGGCCGGGCAATGTTTAAAACCTGCGGGAACTAATATAATAATATTTAATAACGAACATCATATAATAATAAAGTGGATAGGAGGAATCGCTTTTAAATATTCAAAGCTTAAGTTAACTTATGCTGATGGAAAATTAATATGCTATTATGCTCCGCCAATTGGCGGACTACCTGTTTGTAGAAAAAGAAATCAACAACAAAATATTACCCCGTGAGGGGTTACCCATTCGCAAAGGGTAGCCCCTGACGGGGCAATTGCCAGGTGGGTAATTGAATGCTACAAACAGGTAGCCCCTAACGGGGCAATCGCTTTTTTAACGCGATTTCCCTTTATGGTGGATGGGGTTTTCCTCTTTTTGCATATGAACGGAGGATGGATTTTAATAATTAATGAGATGACAAAAAGAGAAAATAATGCAAATTAATAGCTTATCAACATCATTCATTTTAACAGCTGATATAGGCGGCTCACATATTACCGCAGGCATTTGCCATCTTGAAAGCTATAGTATCCTTACCCAAAGTATCACCCGGATTGAGGTAGACAGCAAAGGCCCGGCAGAAAGTATACTCGCCCGCTGGGAAAGTGCATTTGAACAGGTATTACAAAAGAACATAACGGCATCGGTGTCGGGATTGAGCATTGCAATGCCAGGTCCGTTCGACTATGAAAAGGGCATCTCGTACATTAAAGGGCTTGATAAATATGAAGCACTGTATGGCATGGATATTAAGCAGCACCTGGCTGAGCTGCTAAGTATAGATCCCGGGGTTATCCGGTTCAGAAACGATGCGGAATCAACCATTGCAGGTGAAGTATTAAGTGGCGCCGGCCGAAACTACCGCCGCGTAATGGGCATTACCCTTGGAACTGGTTTAGGATCAGCGTTTACTGAAAATGCGGTCACGAAAGATCTCAATCTCGGCAGTAATCCTTACAGGGAAACCATTGCCGACGATTATCTTTCAACCCGGTGGTTTTTGAGGCGCTACCTTGAATTGACAGGTGTAACTTTAAAAGGCGGGGTAAAAGAGCTTGCTGAATTAGCCCCCGGCAGTGCTATGGCTCGTGACCTATTTATAGAGTTCGCAAATAATATGAGTGATTTTCTTTCGGGGCCCATTGCGCAGTACGGGCCGGAAGTTTTAGTTGTTTGCGGCAATATTGCAAAAGCATCTCAATTCTTCCTGCCGCAACTCACAAAAAGGTTAAATTCTATACCCATTAAGTTAGCCCGGCTTGGTGAAAATGCCCCGCTTATAGGTGCTGCAGCCATGTTTGATGATCTTAACCACACTGAGCCTTCTAGTTCTGTAACCAAATTATAGCTTAACATATCATGCAAAAAGCAGCATTTATTGAAAAAAAGTTTATTGTCAACTTTATTTTTGTAACCTCCCTTTTTTTAATGTGGGGATTATTGCATTCAATGAGCGATGTGCTCAACAAATATTTCCAGGGGGTGTTAAACGTTTCAAAATCGCAATCGGGGCTCATCCAGCTTTCAGTTTTTGGAGCATATTTTATTATGAGTATCCCTGCGGGATATTTTTTGAAGAAGTTTGGATATAAACGAGGCGTGCTTCTCGGTTTGGCATTATTTGCTATTGGTACATTTTTGTTTGTGCCTGCGGCAAATGCAGCGTCTTTTAGTTTTTTCAGGATCGCTTTGTTTGTAATGGGCTGCGGAATGGCGACTCTCGAAACAGTGGCCCACCCTTTTGCGGCGGCCCTGGGTGATCAGCGTACCAGCGACCGGCGGATAAATTTCTCACAATCGTTTAATGCCCTCGGAGCTACTGCAGGGCCTTTTATTGCATCCTGGTTTCTTTTTGGTGGTACCGCCTCCAACTCACCCGATCTTAATGTTGTTAAGTATCTGTATGTAAGCATTGGTGGCGTAATAGTTTTACTTTTCATAGCCTTTTTATTTCTCAGGATACCGGTATTAAATGACCCCCATGTTGCTGTAGCCGAAATTGATCCCGATGCCGTTAATATAGATATCGCCCCTGAAAAAAAGCTATACCAGCACAAGCATTTCGTTTGGGCCGTGGCGGCGCAGTTTTTCAACGTAGCCGCGCAGGCAGGTACCTGGGCCTTTTTTATTAATTACGGTCACGAAATCATGGGCTTTAGCAACCTGTCGGCAGGGCGGTATATGAGCTTTTTTATGGCGATGATGATGGCGGGGCGTTTTATTGGAACCTTGCTTATGAAATTTATTGCCCCCAATAAGTTGCTGGCTTTCTTTGCTATGGGTAGTATCCTTATGTGTATAATAGTGGCACAAGGCTTTGGCTGGTCATCGTACATTGCTTTAATGATGATCAACTTTTTCTTCAGTATTATGTTCCCGACAATTTTCAGCCTCGGCTTAAAAAACTTAGGATCTCACACCCAGCAGGCATCTTCTTTTATATCAATGGGAGTTGTTGGTGGGGCCGTTTTTCCTTTAATAATGGGGCAGGTTGCTAATCATGATGTTGCAAAAGCATACTATTTGCCGATAGTTTGTTATGCTGTTATCTTCCTATTCGGCTATAAGTTTTATAAGGTAAAACATTAATTTTATTTCTTTCGATTATCGGGCCCATCTATGCCGTCCCGGTAAAGTTGTAACAAATTCCAATATTTTTTAAATTAAATTTGCAAAACCGGTTTTATTGACTATTATTGCTCAATATTCATAAAACCGGTTTTGCAAAACTAAATTTGTTTAACCAGATATAAACCAATTATTAATACGCTTGATGAACAAGATACTTACTAAACTATCAGGATTTGTAGCCTGTCTGCTGGTTTTTAACTTTGCTGTCGCACAAACAAGCAATCCTAATGTTCTTCCTAAATGGGCATTTGGGGGCTTTGTAAGGCCAGCCGGTATTAATCCGATTATCTCGCCAGATTTGAATGCGGCGTTTTTAGATCCCATGTCGAACAAAATGACAAAATGGGAAGCGAACTATACTTTTAACCCCGCTGCCGCTGTTAAAGGTCACAAGATTGTGGTTCTTTATCGTTCGGAAGATTTGACCGGCGTTGAGATCGGAACCCGCACCTCGCGCATCGGTTATGCCGAAAGCAGTGATGGGCTTAGTTTTAAAAGAAACGCCAAACCGGTATTGTACCCGGGAGATGATAGCCAGAAAGAATTTGAATGGCCAGGCGGGTGCGAAGATCCGCGTGTGGCTGTAACGGCAACCGGGACCTATGTGATGTTTTATACCCAATGGAACCGGAAAGTTCCGCGCCTGGGCGTGGCTACATCAAAAGATCTGATTACCTGGATGAAATATGGCCCCATCTTCAGGGAATTTTACAATGGAAAGTTTGCTGATACTCCTAATAAATCTGCTTCCATCCTGACCAAATTGGTTGGTGGTAAACAGGTTATTGCCAGGATAAACGGTAAGTACTGGATGTATTGGGGCGAGCAGCATGTATACGCTGCCACTTCAACCAACCTGGTAGACTGGAAACCTGAAGTTGATAGCAAGGGCGAATTAAAACAGCTGTTTTCTCCGCGCGCCGGCTATTTTGACAGCGACCTTACCGAATGCGGGCCACCTGCAATCATGACTAACAAAGGCATCATCTTATTTTATAACGGCAAAAATCATCCGGGCGATGGCGGAGATAAGCGTTTTAACGGTAATTCATATTGTGCCGGGGAGGCTTTATTCTCCCGCACCGACCCTTCAAAGTTTATTACCCGTTTATCCGTTCCTTTCCTCCGCCCGATGGAATCATTTGAAAAAAGCGGCCAATATGTAAACGGAACAGTTTTTATTGAAGGAATGGCTTATTTTCAGAAAAAATGGTTCCTCTATTACGGTTGTGCCGACTCAAGGGTAGGGGTAGCTGTTTTTGATCCCAATAAACCGGCACCTCCTGACCCGATACCACTTTTATAGTACTATCCCCCTGATTGTTTATTCCATTTTTTAGTTAACGCACTGCAAATTAGTGGGTAAGGGGGCGTTTTGGCGCTAAAAAACTAAAAAATCACTTCAAAAAAATATCTGAAACCAATTAAAACTATGAGAAGAAGGGGGAATCTTAATGAGATAATTTACTAAAAAACATTACCCGGTAAAGAAAAATGCGCTGCATTTCCATTTTACCGACAATAAGGGTATGGCCGTTTCCGGCCATACCAGGAGCATTATTCAATTATTCACTTTAATTCAAAGTATATGAAAAAAACTTACAGTTATTTCATTATCTCCCGATATGAAAAAGGAATTCGTTTAGCCGCGAAACTTGCTTTTGCTTTACTACTGGTAGCAATGGTTCAGTTTTCGGTATATGCGGGTTCTCCAAATGGAAGTAACCGGGTATATCATGCAGCCGGTTCATCCAAAAACAATCTTCCATCAAAATCACAGCTAAGTGATATAAAAGTAAGAGGGAAGGTCACCGATGCCAGTGGCGAGGGCCTTATTGGCGCTTCCATTAGCCTTAAAGGCGGCAAAGGCCTGGCCGTTACCGACGTAAACGGCAATTTTACGGTAACGGTAGCTGAAAACGCTACGCTGGTGGTATCCTATATAGGATACCAGACACAGGAAGTTGCAGTGGCGGGCCGCGCGCAAATAAACATTGTGTTAAACGCACTGCAGGGCAATTTAAATGAGGTGGTTGTGGTAGGTTATACTACCCAACGGAAAAAGGACCTTACCGGCGCTGTATCATTAATAAATGCTAAAGATATTGCAGCAATACCCGTAGGTGGTGTCGACCAGATTTTACAGGGCAAGGCAGCGGGCGTAGCGGTAACGCAAAACACAGGCGCCCCCGGCGATGGTATTAGCGTTATTATACGCGGCGTTGGAACTATTAATGGTATTTCGCCGCTGTATGTTATCGACGGCGTGCCCACCCAGGATGGCATCAACGAGATCTCGCCAAATGATATTGAAAGCATTAACGTATTAAAAGACGCTTCATCGGCGGCTATTTATGGTGCAAGGGCAGCGGGTGGTGTTGTTATCATCACTACTAAAAGAGGTAAAGCCGGCAAAACGCAGATTAACTTTAGCGCTTATACCGGTGTTCAAACCGCCCAGAATTTAATTAAAATGGCAAATAATACGCAATATGTAAAAGCGTACAATACTGCGGCCACAAATGATAACAGGCCACTGATATCTGATAGCCTGGCCCGTACATTATCAAATGTAAACTGGCTGAAAGAAATTTTGAAGCCGGCGCAGATCAGCAACGCTAACCTTTCTATGAGTGGTGGCAACGAAACATCACAGTATATTTTGTCGGCCAATTATTTTAGCCAGGATGGGTTGATCCAAAACTCATCATATAACAGGTTTAACTTGCGCACTGCTATAAGCAGTACGCCATCCAAGTATGTTAAACTGGGTACAAACATTAACCTGTCCTATTCCAAAACAAGATCCGTTGGTACATCAGGCGATGGTTATGAAGGTGCTGCCAGTGTTGTACGTTATGCTTTGTTCCGCACGCCGGGTACCCCGGTTTACAATGCAAACGGGCAATATGTCGATTTGCCACAACAGAATGCCACTTTAGGAAATTTCTTAGGCGACGGTATCAACCCCGTAGCTTTGGCTAATGCGACCAATGACAATACCTATGGCTATACCATTTTAGGTGATGCATATGCAGAGGTTGACCCGATAAAAGGTTTAAAAATAAAGTCGGATGTTGGGTTGAACTGGATCCAGACTGATAACAAGCAATTTTTTGAAACATTCGGCATTGATCGTTTTTTCAATTCGCCCAACGCGTTATCTCAATCCAATGCTCAGAATTTAAACTACAACTGGACAAATACGGCAACCTATGATCTTGCTTTAGGGAAAAGTACTTTTAAGTTTTTAGCAGGAACCGAATTGATCAAACAAGATCAGCAGGCGATGTCCGCTTCGCGCACTGGCTATGTAAATCAAACTCCCAATTTTCAGTATTTAGATAACGGTACCGCCGCAAGCCAGCAAAATGGTGGCAATGAGGCGCACCTGGCAATGTTCTCGCTTTTTGGCCGTGTGGATTATCAGTATGATAATAAATATTTGGCCAGCGCAAATTTCCGCAGGGATGGCTCTTCTCAGCTCGACCCAACATCCCGTTATGAGAATTTTTATTCAGGATCATTGGGATGGCGGATTGACAGGGAAGATTTTATGAAAAATGTTAAACCTATCTCTACCCTCAAACTGCGTGCAAGCGTTGGTCAGTTAGGTAATTCAGGTATCGGTAATTATCCATACACCTCTACCTTTGGTACAAGTGGTTATTATCCTTTTGGAGGAACCACAAACCAGGGAATTAGCATAACATCTTTAGGTAATCCAAATGTGCGCTGGGAAACAAGCACCCAGGAAGATGTAGGTTTAGACATCGGCTTTTTCCAGAACGCGCTGATGTTAACAGCCGACTATTATGTTAAAAACACTACCAATATGTTAATACCGCTACCTGAGCCAAGCAGCGGCGGCGGGCAACAGCCCTTTGGCGTAGGCGAACCTGAGGTTAACGCAGGAAGTGTACGTAACAGTGGCCTTGAGCTGGAGCTGAGCTATAAAAAAGTTGTCAATAACAACTGGAGTTATGGTTTGACCGGCAATTTTGCTACGCTTAAAAACGAAGTAACATCTCTTGCAGGTGGCACACCAATCCCGGGCGGCCGAATTGATAATAACTATTTTGGCACACTAACCGAAGTGGGGCAACCGATAGGTTCATTTTACCTGTTGCAGCAGGAAGGCATTTTTCAAAATGCACAGCAGGTATTTACACATGCCTACCAGGGCCCGGGCATCAGACCCGGTGACGTGATGTATAAAGATGTAAACGGCGACGGTGTTATTAATGACAAAGACCGCACTTTTGTAGGTAGCCCTATACCTAAGTTTACATACGGTCTTACTGCCAATGTTACCTATAAAAACTTCGACCTGAGCGCATTCTTCCAGGGCGTTTATGGTAATAAAATTTATAACCAGGTACTTACTGACATCGAAGGCTTTTATCGTCCTTTTAATATTACGCAACGTATCGCTGAAAATGCATGGACCGGCCCCGGATCAACCAATACTTATCCGTTGTTATCATGGACCGATGGTTCAAATAACAAAATGCCATCTACCCGTTTCCTTGAAAGCGGATCCTATCTGCGGCTTAAAAATGTGCAGCTGGGTTATAAACTTGGCGCCAGTACTTTAAAGAGCATTGGTTTATCAGCGGTGAGGGTATATGTAAGCGGTCAAAACCTGTTAACCTTTACCAAATACAGTGGCCTTGATCCTGAACAATACCAAAATAACAACAATGCGGCGGACGGCCCAAGAGCGGTTGGTATCGATTGGGGAACTTATCCATCGGCACGTACAATAACTGTCGGTGTTAACGCTAATTTCTAACTAAAAAAAATATAGAGATGAAAGCAAAAAATATTTATATCTACCTTACTGCATCCCTGTTTTTTATTTCAACAGGATGTAAAAAGGTACTGGATCAACCCGTGTTGGGCCAGTACCAAACCAGCAATTTTTTTACCTCTGATGCTAACGCTATTTTGGGGGTAAATGCGGCCTATGCTCCGCTCACCTTTACTGATGGGGCATCGAATGCGATCTGGGTTTTAGGCGACCTGGCTTCAGACGATGCGATAAAAGGAAGCAGTGATGGCGACCAGTCTGATTTTTTGAGCGTGCAGAACTTTAATATCAACCCGACAAACTCGGCCGTTGAAGCGGTTTGGAAAAGGTACTATGACGGTGTTTTTGCATGTAACGTAGTTACTGACGGCCTGGCGACAAGTCAACCCGGCGTAAGCGAGCCTGTAAGGGCTTCAGTGTTGGCCCAGGCTGAATTTTTAAGGGCTTATTACTATTTTAATTTAACTGCAGCTTATGGAAAAATACCTTTGCATTTAAAGGTGGAAACCCCTGCTGAACTGCAGAGCCCTGCTTTACCTCAATCGCAAATTTACGCGCAGATAGAAAAGGACTGCCAGGCTGCTGCTGCTGTTTTACCAACCACCTGGACAGGTGCGGATGTGGGACGCGTAACCAAAGGCGCAGCGTTAGCTTTATTGGCTAAAACCTATCTTTTTGAACAAAAATGGGCCCTGGCGGCATCCACCGCGCAACAGGTGGAAGCGCTTGGTGTATATAGCCTGTTACCGGTTTATGCTGATAACTTTAGGGCTGCAACCAAAAATAACGCAGAAGCCGTTTTCTCCATACAACATACAAGCGGTCTTGTTCCGTACCAGGGTAATAATTTAAACGCATGGTTTGCGCCGCGGCCTTTAAATGGCTATGGATTTTACCTGCCAACACAAAGTTTAGTTAATAATTTTGAAAAGGCACCCGATGGCACTGTTGATCCGCGCCTGGATTATACAGTTGGAAGAGCAGGTCATCCTTATTTTGACAGCGCTTTTGATCCGTCATGGACCTCAACCGGTTATGTAAGTAAAAAACATACCCAGCCTTTATCTGAAATCCCGATTAATATCAGGGGCGATGGTAATTTAAATTACCAGGCCATTCGCTTTTCGGAGGTGCTTTTGATTGAAGCCGAAGCTTTAAATGAGTCGGGTAGCAGTGCGGCCGCGTTAATCCCGCTAAACAAGGTGCGTAAACGCGCAAGGGAAAGTTATTTATATGATTCGTCTTTACATGGTTACGGCACCGTGCCTGCTGGTTTGTTACCTGATGTTACCATAACCGACCAGTCATCCCTGCGCGACATTATACGCGTAGAAAGAAGATCAGAACTTGCTTTAGAGTTTCATAGATTTTTTGATATTATCCGTTACGGCCAGGCTTATGCCACAGCGGCGCTCAGTAATAAACCCAACTTTAATTTTACCACTAACCAGTTTTTCCCGATACCGGAAAGTGAAAGGGAGGCTAATTTAAAATTGGGTGAGTAATTGTACATTTTTAAATAATCATTGATAAATGAAAAAGCTTAAAGAACTAATAGCAGTAGTCATCATGGTGATGGCGCTGGCAGCAGTCTTTCAATCCTGTAAGAAAAGCGCTGATAAACCAAATTATAATGCTGACAAGACGAAACTTGCCGCTGAAACAGATTCATTGACGGCGGTTTATAACACAGCGGTTGAAGGAAAACAAGCAGGAGATTATGTGCCGGGTTCAAAGGCGGCGCTGCAAACAGCCCTTGCTTTAGCTAAAAGTGTTGTGGATGGTCAATTTACACAGCAGCAGGTTAATAATGCCGCAGCAAATTTAATGCGGGCTGCTACGCAGTTTAATGTTAACTTAATTCAGCAGATTTCGGCCGCAAACCTTGTCGCTTCCTGGACTTTTAATGGAAACGCTAAAGACGTAACAGGCAATGGCCATGATGGCACTTTACAAACCGGCTGGGTGGGGCCTTATGGCGCGCCCGCTGTTGATGGTGCTACACTGCCTGCATTGGTTGCTGACCGTTATGGCGTCGCCAACAACGCTTACCATTTTAACAACGGCGCTTATGTTGAGGTACCTTATGATGCCTCGCTACGGCCCTCAAGTTTTACCATTTGTGCATGGATAAAACCAGATGTGGCAAGCAATGGAAATTATATATTTTCATTGGATCGCTGGAATGGCTATAAATTCCAATTACAGGGCGGCGACTTACCTTTCCTTACTGTAATGACCAGCACCGGCGACCACGACCAGGATGATGGCGGGCCGTCAGTTACGCTGGGCGTTTGGACGCAAGTGGTGGCAAGTTTTACAAATGGTACCGAGAAATTCTATATCAACGGTGCATTGGTGAAAACGGCTAACATTACCGGCGACCCAACTACATTGGTTTCTCCACCGCCACTTGCCATCGGTAACGAACTTCCGAAAACAGCTTATAATTTTACGGATTCAAACAGCCCCAATGCATATTATGGCGGCAATTATTTTATGGGATCCATTGATGATGTGCATCTTTATAATAAAGTGTTAAGCGATACGGAAGTAAAGTCATTGTATACTATGGAACAGCCATAGGCAATAAATAATTGAAATTAATACTCAAGTGTTCGTCGGGATCTTAAACAACCGGAACACTTGTTTTAAAGAGACTAAGGTGAGATTTAGTTGATAATTTAAAGTTTAGTTAGCAGAGCATCCCGAAAAGGGGTGCTCTTTTTTTGGCGATACTAACAACGGAAAGAAAATATGGAAGCGATCAAAGTGCTACCGGGAGCACTTATTTCCCTACGCGATCGTGTAAACTGGCCGGGTACCTATCGCCTTCGATAGTAATGTGGGCAGCGGCGTTTTCAATGTTGGTCAAGTCATCCGTAGTGAGCTCGATTGCCGCAGCACCCATGTTTTCTTCCAAGCGGTGCAGCTTGGTAGTGCCCGGTATCGGTACGATCCACGGTTTTTGAGCCAGCAGCCAGGCGAGCGCTATTTGCGCAGGCGTCGCCTGCTTTTCCTGTGCAATTTTTCCAAGTAAATCAACCAGGGCCTGGTTTGCCTTCCGGGCTTCAGGCGTAAAGCGCGGCACGATATTTCTAAAGTCGGTTTTATCAAAGGTGGTATTTTCGTTGATGGCACCTGTCAAAAAACCTTTACCCAACGGGCTAAAGGGCACAAAGCCAATACCCAGTTCCTCCAGTGTGGGTATAATTTCTTTTTCAGGCTCTCTCCACCATAGGGAATATTCACTTTGAAGTGCCGCTACTGGTTGCACCGCATGTGCCTTACGGATGGATTGTACACCTGCTTCGGACATGCCAAAATGCTTTACCTTGCCTTCGGCGATCAGTTCTTTTACCGTTCCGGCTACGTCTTCCATCGGTACGTTGGTGTCTACCCGGTGCTGGTAAAACAAGTCTATCCGGTCAGTCTTCAGCCGCTTTAGGGCCTGCTCGGCTACTATCCTGATCCGTTCAGGGCTGCTATCCTGCCCAAGTGCCGGTTTCCCCTCTTTAAAACCAAATTTGGTAGCGATCACTACCTCATCGCGAAATGGCGCAAGCGCTTCGCCCAGCAGTATTTCATTATCAAACGGGCCATAAGCCTCGGCGCTGTCAAAAAAGGTAACACCAAGTTCAAATGCACGGCGGATAAGTTTTATAGCATCCTGTTTATCGGTAGCCGGGCCGTAACCGTAACTTAATCCCATGCAGCCCAATCCCAGGGCTGACACTTCCAGGCCGCTGTTTCCAAGTTTTCTCTTTTCCATTTTATTCTTTTTAAATTGTCATCTTCTGACCGGTACAAAGGTCAGCCGTATTTTCAACCTTATTGTTATACAGATTATGGTATTCACTACCAACATCACTGCTATAACGGTATTTTACTTATTGGGAGCAAGATCCCCAAACCAATAGGCGGCTGTTACGCCGCCATCCATCAGGAAGTCACTGCCTGTGATAAAAGCGCCGTCGGGCCCCATCAGCAATGCGCCAACATTCCCCACCTCGTCAGGCGTTCCGGCCCGGCCCGCTGCAGATATGGAAAGCATGCGCCGGTAACCATCGCCGCGCGGCCCTTTTAATTCGTCGTTTGCCAGCGGCGTAATTATAATTCCCGGACTTATGGTATTAACCCGTGCGCCTCTTTTTCCCCAACGCACAGCTTCTGCCATAACCCTTAAAGAGTTGCCGCGCTTGGATAATTGATAGGCATTAAGTGAGTCCGTCACCTTGTCGGGCTGAAGAAACAGGAGGTTTAACAGCTCTTCAGTGGGTGTCGTTGCCAGCGCCATATTTTGTTCGATGGATAGCGGCGGTAAACGGTGACCAGATTGTGATGCAATCACAATGCCGGCGCCTCCCGCAGCGATGACGTTGCCAAATTCTTCCAATACGAGCGCGGTTCCGTAAAGATCAACCTTGAGGATAGTTTCTGGTGAGGCCTGGGATGGGGAAACGCCCGCCGCGTGGATAACGCCGGTGATCTCGCCAAGCGACACCGCAAGTTCAACAAGTGCGTGGACTGAGGTGCGCGACGTTACGTCAACCGTGGTTGTAGTGACGTCAAACCCGGCATCGTGTAGTGTTTTTGCGGCAGCATCCGCATTTTCCAGGCGTATGTCAGCCAGCAAAACATGCTTACCGGCGCTTACCCGGCGTGCGATCGCCTGGCCGATTGACCCGGCGCCGATAACAACGTTTACATTTTTCATCTTGATAATTATATTAAGGGGCGGTTTATTTTAAGGTATAATTGATCACTGTACAAAAGTGCGGGCTATTTTTAAAAGAATTGTTATACAGATTACGGTATTAGCTACCAATATCACTTATTCACCCGTCAAGGTACCAAAAACAAAAGATGAAGCATTAACTTTGAATGAGTTAACAGGTAAGAAAGATGGATAGCATAATTAAATTTGATACGGTTGGGCAGTATAACGCTTTCAATAATAATGAGACGCTGCACCCGCTGGTGAGCGTGGTCGACCTTTCCAAATCCGGCAAAAGGCTTAACGTCAGGCAGAATATCGGGCTTTATATCGTATTTTTAAAGGAAATCAAATGCGGCGACCTGAAATATGGTTGTAATTATTATGATTACGAAGAAGGTACCCTGGTGTTCGTTGGGCCGGGGCAGGTAATTGGCGTAGAAAATAACGGCGAGTATTACGAGCCGAAAGGTACCGCCCTTGTTTTTCATCCCGACCTGATTAAAGGCACCGCGCTTGGCCGTCACATTCACGATTACACATTTTTTTCCTATGAAATACATGAGGCGCTCCATTTATCTGAAAGCGAAAGGAAGATCATCATCGACTGTTTATCCAAAATCAGGTTCGAACTGGAACACGCCATTGATAAACACAGCAAAACACTTATCGTAACCAATATCGAACTCTTCCTTAATTATTGTGTGCGTTTTTACGACCGCCAGTTTATTACGCGTGAAGTGCCGCACAGTGGGATTTTACACCGGTTTGAAGACCTGTTAACCGAATATTTCCAAACGGATAAACCTCAGTCAGTCGGACTGCCGTCTGTAACTTACTGTGCTGACCAACTCAACCTTTCAGCCAATTATTTTGGCGACCTGATCAAGAAAGAAACCGGAAAATCGGCCCAGGAATACATTCAGTTAAAATTGATGGACGTGGCCAAAGAAAAAATATTTGATAAGGATAAAACAGTGAGCGAGATCGCCTACGAATTAGGATTTAAATATCCGCAGCATTTTACCCGTTTGTTTAAGCAACGCGTAGGTTATACCCCTAATGAATACCGGGCGCTAAATTGAATTTCATTATCTTTTTAAAACATCTTCAGTTCGCAATGTCAGATTAGCCGGTTTAAAACAGATATTTGGTACCAAATCCAACATCATGAGGAATATAAAAAGTTGTTTATTGTTTATTCCCTTGTTATTGGCTGGGGCAGATTTCAAACCTCAAAACTCTCAGGTTTGGAACAACAAGCAATGCGCGGTAGTATTGACTTACGATGATGCCATTGATGTCGATCTGGACAATGTAGTGCCGGCGCTGGATTCGATGAAATTAAAAGGTACTTTTTATATCATAGGGTCGTCGCCTGTGGTAAATAAGCGTATGAGTGAATGGCGCCTGGCTGCTAAACACGGGCACGAATTGGGTAACCATTCCTTATTCCATCCCTGTGATGGCAGTTTGCCGGGCCGCAGTTTTGTAGGCCCTGATAATGATTTGAGTAAATATTCGGTAGCACGCACGGTAAGCGAGATCAGGGCAACCAACACTTTATTAAACGCCATTGACGGTAAAGATGTAAGGACCTTTGCCTATCCATGCGGCGACCGCAAAATTGGTGATGTGTTTTTTTATGATCAGCTCAGAAATGATTTTGCAGGGGCAAGGGGCGTGACCCCCGGCCTTCAGACCATTGATAAAGTCGACCTGGATAATGTTGATTGTTATGCCATCAACGGCCAGGACGCTGGTTATATGATCGGCCTGGTGAAAAAGGCCATGGAAACCCACACACTGCTGGTTTTCCTTTTTCATGGCGTTGGTGGCGGGCATAACCTTAATGTCGGTTTAAAAGAGCATAGCCAGCTTTTACATTTTATTAAACAAAACGAAAAGGATATTTGGGTGGCGCCAATGGTGGATGTTGCGGAGCGCGTAAGAGATTACCAGGCGGCGAAAAAGAATTAATGCTTGAAAGAAAATGACTTTCGGAAGCTTTGTATATAGTTTTGTTATAGAACTATTTTCGTATTTTTGTTTTAATAAGTAAAGGGCAATGGAAGCAATTAAAATAATAGAATAAGGCGTTTAAACAATCCATGATTTTTGCAGATATATCGGTCCGTTTCCAATCATGGTTTTGACAAGGTTGTGAAACATATTGTCCAGATACTTAAGCCGGTTAAATCTGTAACAAAACTCATCAATGTACCT
>JARLHA010000001.1 GCA_031292485.1 Mucilaginibacter sp. | reverse complement strand
CATTACTTTAACTCTTTTAAGGGGTCACTTTCACCTGGCGAGGAGGGGTCACTTTGCTTTGGCGAACGTGGTCACTTTCACCTGGCAAAGGGGGCCTTTTTGAGTGGGCCAAAAGGGGTCATTTTGGTGTGTTTTATCCACTTTAAAACATTAGGCATTTAATTCTTACATAAAAAAATGGAAAATCAACTTATTAAAGCGACAAAGACGGAAGTACAATAGAAGGCCATTTTACAGCAAATTAAGCATTTTTGAAATTGCGCTGAAAATAGTTCCTGAAGCTGATTTATTGAAAGTGCTAAGCATCCTGACTGACGATTATGAAAGCAAACACTATCCAATCGCACCCCCTGATCCAATTGACGCCATCAAACACAAAATGAAAGAAGACGGACCTGACCGCCAGCGATCTTATACCTTATTTTGGCAGCAGGAGCAGGGTATCGGAAATTTTGAACCGAAAAGGCCTTTAACATTTCTTATGGCAAAAAAAAATATTTAGAGGATTGAATATTCCTGCTGAAACATTGCTTTCATTTTAACGGCCCCCTGGCCTAATTGTCAAATATCCGGTATAGCACCCAGTCATCAGTTTCAAAAACCCTCCGGAGCCTCAGCCCGCTGTTTGATTTTAAAATTACAGGTAAATACCGGTTATTTAGCTGGGTAAAGCCGGTCACCTCATTTTTGTCGGTGGCAAGCAGTATGTAGTTATCGTATTTATCGGGCGCTTCAATCGCACTTAAAAATACACCTTCCTGATAAGGCAGCGTTAATTTATGGATATCATTCGTAAAAGCCACAACAGGGTAAGCGATGGCATCATCAATCAACACATGCGTATCTCCCGGCAGGCGGTTAATATAGTCGGCCAGATCATGGTTTTGTGCCTGCTGCGTATCGGGAGCGCGGTTTAATATCGTCGTTATAAAACTTCTTTCTTCCTTAATTGAGGAATCCTGCAGGAAAACAAAGCCGGTATAAAGCATTACGAGTGTAATTACCCCTACAACTGCCTTCAAAACCAGTTGGTTTTTTGCAATTTGCGCCCTGTAAAGCACCGCCAGCAAAGCTAAAACAAGAAAGATCAGGTAATACTCTTGTGATAAAAATACTTTTTCGTATTTGATATGCAAAAACTCTATAAAAGCAAATGGAGTAAGCAGGGTTAAAACCTGATAGGTGCTGTTTCTGAACAGGTACACCGCAACCAGTATTAAAGGGCAAAACAAGAGCATTCGTAAGGAAATCATTACCGATGTTTCGGGCAATTGATATACCGGGCTGGTTGACAGCTGTGCGAAACTCAGTTTATCCGCTAAAACCGTCCAGGTGGCATAAGGGCTCTCATTAAAATAATCCAGGTCCTGTGCGTGGGTAAGGTTTAATAACTTGTAGCAGATTACGCAGGCAAGCGGGAGCACAAATAAAATGATGTATAGCGCAAAGGTTTTATTGATCAGCTTACGGCGCAACGAAGGATTGTTGAAACTTTGATTAAGCCGGAAGATCGATTCCTGCTCACTTAAATTTAAACTCTTTATGGTGATAAATAATACCAGCGGGATAAAAAACAGCGTAAGCCAGATAAATTTATAATCGCAAAAGATCAGGATCACCAGGCAGATACTCGCAACAGAAACGTGAAATGTGGTATTCGACCTGTAAAATTTGAGCAGGTTGAAAAAGAACAGGAAGAAAAATATCAATACCATGGCTATTGATTTGCCCGATGTTGCGGCATACAATATCCCGGGATGGAATAGAAAGATGATCAAAAGCACCAGTAAGTAAAAAACATCACTTACCCTTTTTATCAGTGACCTGGCCATTAAGTAAAACAGTAGTGCGGTACACAGTGACGATGCGATCACCGGCGCCAGTATATTGTTTTTTACAGAAAAGATAAACGACATGTAAAACGGCAACAAAGGTGAAGTTAAGCCCATCACCTTTAGCCTGTTTCCAAGCCCGTCCAATATAATCTTGGTTTTATCAATATAAAACAATCCTTCCTGGCTATAATAGCCCAGTTGGTTTAGGTAAATACCGCATACTACGTAGTATACCGCAAGTAATACGGTAATAAGCAACAGATATCTGGATTGGTTCCTCATTTAACAACATTTGTTGGGCTGGTAACTTTACTAAGCCCATGGTCAGTTTTTTCCCAGTAAAACGGTTTAACTATTAATTGGTACAAGCCTTTAAACGCGGCAATTGAATGCATTAACCAATAAACCGGGTTTGCAATTGAAAAAAGGATCAATTCGTAATAGCGCCTTTTAAACACCGCCATCATATTTATATAGATCATTAATATATTACCCACCATCAGGTTAAAAATCGACATAAATAATACCCAATCGGGGAATAGCGTCCGGATTGATGTAAGGTCAAACACAATGTAACTGATAAAGATCCCCAATAAAAAAGGATATACCAGGAAGGTAAGCGGGGTTGCCCCGATAAAGAAGCTAAACCCTAAAAAGCCTTTCCATCCTAATTTTTTCCATAAAGCAATAGGGTCGCGCATGTGTACCAGGTAGGTTTGCATATACCCTTTTATCCACCTTGAACGCTGGCGGATCCAATTAAAAGGCTCGTTATTGGCTTCTTCGTAAGTAGTTGAGTTAATAACCGCTACTTTATACCCTTTTGCGTAGGCCCTTACACCCAGGTCCGCATCCTCGGTGACATTAAAAGGATCCCAGGCGCCTAATTCAACCAGGTTATCCAGTTTAAAATGGTTACTGGTTCCGCCTAAAGGGATAGGGATATCCAGTGTGTCCAGTCCGGGCAGCATATAATCAAACCAGTAGGAATACTCAAGGGTAAACATCCTGGTTAAAAAGTTTTCATTACGGTTGTAATAATTCAGCGCGCTTTGGATACAGATATAGTTGGATGGTAATTTGTTGAACATGGTTACCACCTTTTTCAACTGGTCGGTATCCGGAATATCCTCTGCATCATAAATGGTAAGGTACTTGCCTTTTGAAAAGTGAAGCCCGTAATTGCATGCCTTTGGTTTTGTTTTCGGCATGTGGAACGGTACCACAATTACTTCAAATATAGCGGGGAAATCAAGATTACGTACCGCGTTCAGCGTTTTATCATCATCCTCCTCTATCAATAATTTAATATCAAGTTTTTCGCGGGGATAATCAATTGACTGCAGGTTCCAGATCAGTTTTTTGATCAGTTTATCTTCTTTATAAACGGGTAGCAGGATGGTGTAGATCGGCAGCTCATCGTCTACCACTTCCCGCAGTTCATCCCTTGTTACCGCCTGGTGCAATTCGAAACGAGAGCCAACCAGGGCAAGGAACAGTTTAAAAATGATAGCAATAAGGAAGAAGAAGCTGATTACTACGTTGATGGCAATAGACGTCGTTTTAAAATCGAGAACTGAGCCGATTACTATCAGCGCCAGCAATACAAACAGGGATATCAACTGGCCCGATGAAAAAGTTGTAAAGGCTGAGTTCGCCGGATCGCGGTTTAAAAGTTCATAAACCGATGATTTTACGTATTTGTCGCCAAGCAGCTTATGGCTTAACCAAACGATATCCAGGTCAGAAGCCACAATGATCTCCGGCTCGCAATCGTAAGTAAACCGGATAAAATCAATAAATAATTTATCACCAGGATCGGCCATTACCGTGATTACCCGGTTATTTACAATGCGCAGCGGTATTGCTACATGTTGTTCAGCAAATTTAAGTTCAATTTTACTCAATACCTCCGGATCATACTCCATTTCGCGGATCTCTTTAAAAGGATACCCGGCGTTGATCATAGAGCGTTCGTAATTCTTCCTGGAGATATACCCGAAATTTAAAGCTATTTTAATGAAGGATTGCCCGGACCTGGCTGAAAAATCATCAATCTTTTCCCGGTCGCGCTGCGTAATAAAACCATCATTAACCAAAATTTCAGGAATAGACATATTTTTTATTTCAGTAAAATGTTAAAACAATTCATCAAGCTACCCCGGTAAGCCGCTGCTTACCAGGGTAGCTTATTCAGTTAACCGCCCCTGTTAACAAAATTTAATCGTTATATAATTCCTGTGATCTTTGAACCCTTGAGCGTACATAAAGGAATGATAGTAATATCAATAACAGTATGCCCAATAAGATGTATAAGTTGTACTTGTCCCAGAACTGCGTAAGCTGACTCTTGGTTTCGGTGTATTCAAGGTTATCACTTGATTTATTGATGTTAAACAAATATTTATTTGAATTAACATCAGTAACACATACGTTACTGGATAGGGTTGACAGCTGCTCGGTAATTGATTTGGATACGTTTAAAAATGCGTCAGATTTGTGCGCATCAGGTCCGGTAGCGACGAGTACTAACGTAGCATTATTGCTCGTTCCATAAAAAATTTGTGCAAGCCCCGATGATACCGAATCCGATTGAGCTACAGAATATACAGGTGTTGACCGGTTATCCGCGTTATACAAAGTGAATTTTTGATCAAAGTGAATCGGAGCGCTTGCAAACTTGCCCAGCATCGGATCATCTTTAGCTAACAAAGCAATGATGTTGTTTTTCTTAAGGTCCCCGTCTGGGAATCCTTCGGAGTAAGCAAATTCAGGGAAATTGTTTGGATTGATATTGTTGTTCAGCTCATAAACAATTTCGCCAAGTGCACCTGCGGTATATTTGGCAATTGATTTTGACACAACGATTTTTGTGGTACCTAAATTAAATGCTTCAGGATACTGATAGAAGCTTAACGCGCTTGAAATAAAAGGATTTTTTGATTCCAGGTATGATTTTTCTACGTCAACCTCGCCAAAGAAGTTGATAAAACTGTTTTTACATTGTCCGTTTGCCGGGAAGAACCTGAACTCAGATTCGAGCCTGTTATACTTGTGGTGCTGGTAACGGTTGATAGTTACCGAAGTGTTCAATTTACCCGATGCATCCAGCTTCTCACTGCTGATGAGTAAGCCATTGAGGTAAATGTTAAAATAGCCCCTGTCACCCGGATTTAAACCGCTGTAATTTCCGATGAACCTGATCTCAACTTCTTTAGGTGTAAAACTAAAATCGCTGTTTTTAAAAGTGTAGGCATTTTTTAACGAACCAATTCCCGAAAGGAAATCGCTTGCCCCGCCAACTTGTTTCAAAGTAATTTTCGACCTGTTTTCATCAATAGTTTTGATGAAAGTATTTTCAGCATGGTTAATGATCAGGTAATTGCCAAAGCTCGAATTTAATATATTAACATTGCCGAGGGTGGTAACGGCTTTCAAATAACCTTCTTCATCGCCACCGGTAACAAATAATATCTCATTGGCAACGGTTTCCGACGAAACCCTTTTAACGTCTACCAGTTTTCCTCTTTGATTTACTTTTTCGGTGATCGTGTCAATGACGGCTGACATTGATTTAGAAAGGTAAAGCAGTCCTTCGCCCGATTGTGGGCTCACATCCTTAATCAATGATTTCTTATCTTCTGGCAGGCTGCCCATATTGCCTACCATTATATAATTTTTAACACTATCCGGAACCTTGCCCTGTTCAAAAACAAAGATGGGTTTGTTGGTAGCTTTTTTTAACCGGGCATAGGCCCATGCTACTGCCTTTAAGTCGTTCAGGCTTGGGTCAGCCGGGTAAACAATAGCCCTTTTAGTGTCAAAGCAATTGCTGATATTTACGTTATCTACTCCGCCCTTCGGATCTTTAACCAGTACCAGGTACGAATCGTTTTTTACCTTTAACCACATCGCGGGGTTATCCAGGTCCTTACAAATATCGTCTGTAATCGTTAGCAATGTTTTTACCTGTATCTTCAAAAATCTGCCCGGAGACAGATCTTCTTTCTTAAGGTTAAGTACAAGCGTCTGGATAGAATCTTTGGAAAGACGTGAACTATAAACGGGTTTATCATTGATGATTACGTTGATAAAAGAGTTCTCTTTTATCAATGCCTGCGAAGGCTCGAAACGTAAAACCAGTTTGCTCCCGACGATCTGATTTTGAGGCGGGATCTTAAAATAAAACGAGTAGGCGCCACTCATGCCGTATATGGCTTCGTCTTCTTCGTATCCAAACGATGCGAAGGACGCTATAGTTTGGGTTTGAGCCAATGATGCCTTACTTAAAAGAAATACAAGGGCTAATAAGGTAAAAAATTTGTTCATTGGTTGTCAATATTAGTTTATTACTTGAAATTCTACTCTGAAATAATTTCCGTTATCATCACTCCGGTATGATAACTCGCCGCCCATTTCCTGGGTCATTAGTTTTGCTATGGAGAGCCCTAATCCAAGCCTGCTTTCCACATGGCCTGATGCTTCGCTCAGCGTTTTTAGTTTGTTAAACATAGTATCCAGTTCATAAATGCCGATAGGTATCCCTTCATCAATGATCTCAAAAACAAATTTTTGCCTTTGAATGCTGGTGACTACCCGGATACTATTATTGGTTTGTGAAAATTTAATGGCGTTTGACAGTAAATTCTGGAAAACCTGCCCTGCAAATACGCGGTCAAGATTTACCATAATAGGGATGGATGAAATATTATCAACCAAATGGATGTTTTTCATCTGCGCTGTTTCCACTAAACCCCTGAATACATGCGATGCTTCGTGATTGATATCAAAAACTTCGACGTTAAATTTCATTTCCGGCGCCTCTATCTCCTTCACATCCATCAGCTTGTTCAACAGATATTGCATTTTCTCGGCTGATTCACTGATATAACCTGTCAATTCCAGTTGGTCTGGGCTTAAACGGAAATCCTCCTCCTTTAACATATTGTTGCTCATTACAATTGAGCTAACCAAATTCTTAAGGTCGTGGCCGGCAATATTTATAAAGCTGTTTTTTTGATTATCAAGTTTCCTTAACTCTTCGTATTGGGTATCAATAATGGTGTTTTTTTGGTTGATGTCCTGGTACTGTTCTTTAAGTTGCTCGTTTGATTTGTTAATGAGCAATTGCGACCGCACATCGCGTTGAATAACTTTAAAGCGCGCACCCGGAACAAGGCAGGATACCAACGCAATGATAAAGAAAACCTGACCGCCGTTGTTGATGATCAGGTCGATGGTATATTGACTGAACACCCTGAAGAATATAGCAAGCAGCAAAAATGCAAGCGCGGCCTGTATTACCGAATTAAAGGGCTCCCAAAATACCTGAAGATTAAAAAACAGGAATATTGCAGAGAACATCAGGAAATATACGTTTAAATGGCCCAGGTCAACGATGTTGCACAATATAGCCGATGTTGCCGAAAGGAGGAAAAGCGTAATGTGTAAAAGAATCCGGTAGTTATAATTTTTTCGTTGAAAAAGACTGTAAAGCGAGAGGATAATAAGGGTGGTGATCAACCGTATGATGAAAAACTGGATCCAGATGTCAGGACTGAATATATAATCAACAATGAAAAATAACCAGTATACGAAAATGATTGTCCAGATAATATTATTCGTCTGATACCAGGCTTTTTTAGAAATTGCTTTTAAAAACTCTTCTTTAGTTATTTGGACAAACATCGTATAGCTTTCTTAAATTATGATAATATTGGTTATCTATAAATTTAATCCGCATAAAGTAAATGAAAATTAAAAAAAGTCATCACAGATACTTATGCACATTTAAACATCCTGCACACATCGGGCCAATTGTAAAACTTTTTTTGTTTCATAATTGGCTGCCTGCGCTTTATTTGACGTATCAACATTCTCTTTTTATAGCAAAAAGCAATCCAACAGCATTCTTTTTTCTGTAACGTGTACTTGGGGGGCGATAAACCGTGATTTTAACATAATTATATTTTGGTGTTGACAGCGATAGTGTAAGGATTTTCAACTCAAATCAGCTTAAAAAGTATAGCGGTTAATGTTCATGATAATAAAAGGGCCGGTAATTACCAGGCTGCCTTACCATATGCTGAGACCGCTTTTATGTAAGCATTCAGAATGAGTAAATATTTTCCCATATTGTTAATATTGTTAGTCAGAGCGTCTTATACGGGGCATGCTTTACAATTGGTTACGCTTATGGTTGTTTTAATGAAAATAAATTTCTTGCGGAGATAAAATGGTCGCGCCTACCCCTGGTTATTAGGTGTTTTAGCAATATATCGCGGGCTGTTACATCCAAAATATATACGCTCATATACATAGCGTTTTGGGAATACCGATCCTGCGCCCGCAAAGTATTTCCATTTCCGGATGAACAGTGGTGGTGAAGCACTAAATCAACGGGGTGTAAATTTACTAATAGTTATAAACTAACGACTTTTTTTGATCATGCCCGGTGCGATTTTGTCAGCGGTGTTTATTTTATAAAACCATTTATTTATGTTAATTGGAGACATCGGCGTTTTATACCCTCAGGAACTAAATGGGGTGTCATTTCCTTATATTGCGGAATTATTTCCAGTTTTTAACCATAAGGAAACCATACGCACACCGGATATATTTTTAAACGGATTACTTTATTGTTAAACGTAAAATATCATGAAATAATACTTGTAAACCCTGGCTTGCCTAAAAGCAGGGAAATTGGAAGGCATAACAGCACATAAGATAAAATATACCGCCAAAAAAGCATAGGACTATTATAATTATTATTCGCTACCTTTGCACCCTATTGTAGTGTTATGAAATTTTTTGAAGAAAAACGAAGGGAAGTGATGATGCATATCGAAAAATTCATGCTTGAAAAAAAGGATGAATATTTGAAACCCATCGATACCATTTGGCAGCCGTCAGATTTTTTGCCTGATTCATCCCGCGATACGTTTTTCAGTGAAATTAAGGAACTGCAGGAAAGTGCCCAGGGCCTGTCGTACGACCTGATAGCCGTTTTAATAGGCGACACCATTACAGAAGAAGCATTGCCAACTTATGAATCGTGGTTAACTATGGTTCAGGGCGTATCCCGCGATGAAGCAGGTGGCTGGATGCAATGGACCCGTCACTGGACCGGCGAAGAAAACCGCCACGGCGACCTGCTGAACAAATACTTATACCTGTCTGGCCGTGTTAACATGCGCAAGATGGAAATATCAACCCAGTATTTAATTGCCGATGGTTTTGATATCGGCACAGGTCATGATCCTTACCGTAACTTTATATACACCTCTTTCCAGGAGTTGGCTACCAATGTTTCACACCGCCGGGTTGCTTCGCAGGCAAAGAAAGATGGCGATACCTTGCTGTCAAAAATGTGCGGTGTAATTGCTGGCGACGAGGCCCGTCATGCTAAAGCCTATAAATATTTTATTGAAAAGATTTTTGAAGTTGACCCCAACGAAGCTATGCTGGCTTTTGAGGATATGATGCGAAAAAAAATTGTAATGCCGGCACATTTCCTTCGCGAAGTAGGCTTAAAAGTTGGCCAAACATTCGGGCATTTTACCGATGCGGCACAACGCCTGGGCATTTATACCGCTATTGATTATGTTGATATATTGAAAGAACTGATCGCCGACTGGCATATCGAAAGTATGACGGAGTTAAATGAATCTGGTGAAAAGGCCCGCGATTATGTACTCAACCTGCCAGCCCGCTTATTGCGCGTTGCTGACAGGATGAAAAACCCTATGCTGGAGTACAAATTCAGCTGGATAAACGGTTAGTTTTTAAGCCGAAAGCACAAAGCGTAAAGCAGCAAGCTTTTAGCTTTGGCCTTTAAGCTTTCAGCTCTTTATCCTTCCAACACTAGCGTCACCTTCCGGTCTTCAGCCAGATCTGCAAAAAATTCATTGAGGATCGATTCTACGGTAAGTGAATTTACATCATCCACGTAATGTTCCGAGCGCGTAATGTGCAGCTCATTCCCCTTAATTTCGACCCTGAATAAAAAGCCGTCGTAAAACCCTGGTGCCGAAATTTCAATCACCCCATCTTTATTGTCGCTTACAAAACAGATTTCCGTTTGCCTTTGCTCCCTGAATAAAGGGTTAAGCTTTTGCCCGAGCAATTGATGCAACGCGTCAGGGGTAATTGTTTTATGGATATTTAAAATTTTCATGACGATGTTATTTTCTTAAATAAATGACAATGCGCATTTTATATTGTTTTGGATTAATTAAATTTCCATGGTTTAACCGTAAACATTTGCCATACCGCATCATCAAATAAATTGTAACCAGCCATAGGCTTAGTATTGTATATTTAACCGTGAAATTAAAGGGGCACATTGAAAGTTTTGTATTGGTTAGTTTAGGGATCCTGTCTGCCGCAATGGGCATAAAAGGTTTCCTGCTATCTACCAAATTTATTGACGGCGGTGTAACCGGGATGTCGATGCTCATCGCCAAAACTACAGGCATTCCTTTATCCATCCTGATCTTTTTGATCAATTTGCCTTTTTTGATCTTAGGCTACCGGCAGCTGGGGGTAATTTTTGCAGTAAAGAGCGCGCTGGCCATTGCCGGACTCTCATTTTGTCTGGCTTTTATTTATTTCCCTGACGTTACCCATGATAAAGGGCTTACTTCGGTATTTGGTGGTATATTTATAGGTATTGGCGCGGGGCTGGCTATCCGCGGCGGTGCTGTGCTTGATGGAACCGAAATAGCAGGCATGCTGGTAAGCAAAAAAATGCAGCTTTTTAAAGCACGTGACGTGATATTGGTTTTCAATCTTGTGATATTTACTGCCGCGGTGTTTTTTTTAGGGATCGAACCGGCGTTGTATTCTATCATTACCTACCTGGGCGCTTCTAAAATGATTGATTTTGTTTTAAACGGCATTGAACAATATACCGGCATCACGGTTGTTTCTTCAAAAGGCGATGAGATCCGCAAGGCAATCTCAAAACGGGGACGGGGGGTTACCGTGTACGAAGGCAAAAGCGGCTATGGTAAAGACGGCCATATCAATGCGCCGCGCGATATTGTTTTTACCGTGGCAACCCGGCTGGAGATCCCATCCATAAAACGGGAGATCCTGGAGATTGACCCGGCTGCTTTCATCGTACAGCACAGTATTGAAGATACAAGCGGCGGGCTGGTTAAACGAACAGGGATGCATTAGCAGCGGCAGTTGTTTATTGTGTATATAAGATCTTAACATATTTTAACGATGAAATATAAATTATTGGGCCGGTCAGGCCTTAAAGTTTCTGAATTATGCCTGGGCACCATGGGCTTTGGTACCGAGGCCGGCTGGGGCGCGGATAGGAAAGCCAGTTTTGCCATCATGGACGCCTTCGCCGAAGCTGGCGGCAATTTTATCGATACCGCCAATATCTACAAGCTGGGTACAAGTGAAAAGATCATTGGCGAATACTTGCATAACCATGACCGTGATTATTTTGTAGTGGCAACCAAATATTCATTAAAAGATAATATTACCAACCCTAACGCGTCCGGCAATAACCGTAAAAATATGATGCGCAGCGTGGAGGATAGCCTTAAACGCCTGAAAACTGATTTTATCGACCTGTTTTACCTGCATATATGGGACGACCTTACGCCGATAGATGAAGTTTTGCGGGGAATGGACGACCTCATCAAACAGGGTAAGATCAACTACGCAGCTATCAGTGATACACCCGCCTGGGTAGTTGCCAAAGGAAACACCCTGGCCGAACTGATGGGTTGGAGCCGGTTTGTAGCGCTGCAGGTGGAATACAGTTTGCTGGCGCGAACCCCGGAGCGCGAACTGATACCGATGGCCAAACATTTCGGCATGACGGTTACCCCCTGGGCACCGCTTGGCGGCGGCGCGCTAACCGGCAAATACCTGCGCGGCGAACAGGGGCGCATTAAGCCAGAAAGCAACCGCCGCAGCGAACGCGCCGAACGCATCACCAAAGTGGTGGTGGCAATTGCTGATGAATTGGGCGTATCGCCCGGAAACGTAGCGCTGAAGTGGACCATGCAGCAGGGCTTCTCATCCATCCCGATTGTAGGCGCCACAAAATTAAGCCAGCTGCAGGATAATCTTAAAACGATAGAGGTAATGCTGTGCGATGAACACATGCAAAAACTCAACGATGCCAGTGCCATCGAACTCGGTTTTCCCGGCGATTTTTTTAAAGAAGATGCGGTGAAAACCAATACGTTTGGCGGGTTTTATGATCAGGTTGAGAAAAGATAGTGAGCTAATTTGAAAATGTGTTGATTTGAAAATTTGAAGGTGTTGAAAAAGGGATTGGCAACTTTTTAAAAGTTGATAAATCTGAAGATTAATATCAATCCTGATTCGGTGCCCTGTTGTTCTTCTGTTTATTTAATCCTATTTTAGGCGGTATAAACCAATATGACCGCCTATACCAAATTTTCAGACGACCAGCTGGTTGCCTTATTAAAAAAAGGTGATCAGCAGGCTTTTGCCGAAATTTACAGGCGGTATGCGGAAAGCCTTGCTGGTTTTGCCGCTTCTAAGTTATTTAACCTGGATGATGCCCGCGATATTTTGCAGGATATGTTTGTTAAGCTTTGGGAAAGCCGGGAGCAGCTACACATCACTTCAAACTTACAATCGTACCTGTATGCAATTATCCGTCACAGGATCATCGATAAGATCAGGAAAAATATAACCCGCGAGGAATATGCATCGGCACTGCAATCCTTAGCTGCGTTTTTTCAGCCCGGGAGCGATAAACAGCTGGAAGCGAAAGAAATGCAGCAAGCCATCCAGCATTCGCTCAATCAGTTACCGGCCAGGGTAAAAGAAATTTATAAATTAAGCCGCGAAGAGGGCTTGAGTAACCCCGAGATCGCCCAAAAACTTAACCTTTCTGAGCAAACTGTAAAAAATCAGTTATCCACCGCATTAAGGCATTTGCGAAAATCGTTAATGAGGATCAGCCCGGTGATTTTTATTTTGTGGTGGCTGCATTAAAAAAAATCAAATAAATAATGACATTGAATATGGTACGTTTTACCCTTTCATCCGACAATTATCAAATTTAAATAGCCATGAGCCGGATTGATATGGAAGATATTTTAGATCGCTACTTAAAAGGAGAAGCTTCCCCTGAGGAAATGGAACAGGTGAAGGCCTGGCTGGATGAGCACCATGCAGCCGGTTCTTCATGGCAGCGAATGGATAAAAAAAGCAGGGACCAATGGCTTGCCGGTTTGTTTAAAGAAATTGAGGCGGAAACCGGTATGGACAATGCCAAAGTTGTAAAAATGCACCCTGGCCGGATCTGGCTGCTCGCTTTAGGTTCAGTTGCGGCGGCTATTGTTATCATTTTTACCATTTTCCTGCAAAATACCGCAGTGCACACCGTTTCTGCCGCGGATAATTTAACTGTAATGAATGTGCCTGCTAACCAACAGAAACAGGTGGTTTTGGCTGATGGAAGCAGGATAGAGGTGAACTCATTATCAGTATTAAAATACCCCGTAAAATTTGACGGTAAAACCCGCGAGGTATATTTATCGGGCGAAGCCTATTTTGATATTCAGCATGATGCTTCCAAACCATTTATTATACACACCGGCAAAGTGGTGACTACCGTGCTGGGCACGGCTTTTAATATCAGGGAAGATAAAAAGGAGCATACAATAGTAGTTACCGTAACCCGCGGAAAGGTGAGCGTGGCCAATGGCAGTCAGCCACTGGGGGTAATTACCCCTAACCAGCAGATCAGTTTTAACGAGGTCAACCTAAAGCACACACAAAAAAATGTTGACGCCGAAAAGGTCATTGCCTGGCTTGAGAGTAACCTGCATTTTAATAACGTAACCTTTGCCGACGCTGCCAACCAGCTGCAGCAGCATTTTAAGGTGAAGATTAGCTTTGCCAATGAAAAGGTTAAAAACTGCCGTTTTACAGGGACGGCTATAAAGGCTGAAAAGCTGGATGAAATTTTAAACATCATATGCATGTTTAACAATGCTACCTATAAAACCAGGCCCGACGGAAGTATCGTTATTGATGGCCCGGGATGCAATTAGCAGCAACATTAAAGTCATTATCAAAACCCGAATTATTAAGTTGATACACTCCCGGTTAATTATAGCTATTTTATTTGCGGTAAGCTTTCTGCTATTTTTTGCCGCAACAGCGAACGGGCAAAATATTGCAATAGAAAAGGTAACCCTTGGCCTGAAGGACGAAAGTTTGGAAACTGCCATTAAAAGGATAGAGAAGCAAACCGATTTGCGGTTCTATTACCGCGATGAAGACATCAAACCGCTTGACCATTTGAACCTTGAACCAGCTACCCGCACTATTGAACAAACCCTTGTGGCCCTGTTACAAAACACCAACCTGAATTTCAAGCAGGTTGACAAGAATATTTTGCTGCAGCGCAACGCCAGGGAGATATTTTACCAAATAAGCGGTCGCGTGGTGGATAGCATTGATAAAAAACCTATTGCCAATGCAAGTATCTTTTTAAGTAATTCAACTGTTGGTGTTACTACAAATGACGACGGTACCTTTAAATTAAACGTATCGAAGTCCGGTAAATACCAGGTGATCGTCACCGTGATAGGCTACGCAACTTACCAGGGGATGCTGTTTATGGACAATCAGAATATCAATGTACATGATATTGAACTGGTGCCAAAGGTGATCAAACTATCGGAGGTTAAGGTGCAGGTAGATCCAAACTGGGATAGAAATTACAGGTGGTTTAAAGAGGAATTTTTAGGCAGATCGGGTTTTGCGGATAAATGCAAAATAATAAATCCGGAAGTGCTTGAGCTGAGTTATGATGAAAAGACCAAAATGCTTAAAGGATCGTCAACCGACATACTTGAGATTGAAAATAATGCCCTGGGTTATAAATTGAAATATGTTTTAAGTGATTTTACGGATGATAGAATTATCAATAAAGTTACCTATAAAGGCCTGGTTTTATTTGAACAGCTTCCCGGAGACAAAAACCAGCAGTTAAAATGGAAAAAAAACAGGCTGAAGGCTTATAATGGCTCTATCATGCATTTTTTGCGCTCGGTGCTTTATAACCAGTTGAGCGAGGAAGGGTTTGTTGTTTACCAGTTAAAAAGAAAACCCATACCAACTAAAACACTTACGCAATCGCCTATTAAATATATTGACTCATTAGCCCAAACGCCCCTGCAGATAAATGATTTTATAGAGGTTAGTAATAAAAAAGGCATTTATGCCATGGCGTACAAAGACTGCCTTTATGTGATGTACACCAAATTGCATAATTATACCGGCAACCTGGAGGATATTCCCGCGGCATCACAGCCGGGTTATGCAAAAACTATTGTTACGTTTACCGCACCCAATACATTTTTTGATGATAACGGCATTATTGTAAATCCTGAGAGCCTGGTGTACGAAGGCTATTGGGCCAAAATAAGGGTTGCGGAATTGCTTCCATCAGACTATAGTCCGGATAATTAATAACACCTAAATACTTCACCATGAAATCAATGTTAAACCGGTTAAGATTCAATTTTTTCCTGTTGGTCGCTGTGTTACCTATATTCAGCAGTACCGTTTGCCTGTCGCAGGATGTTGATTTAAGGAGCGAAATACTAAAGATCACCCGCTTATCCAACAGCCTTAACCGGGCAAGCCCCTCCGAAAAACTTTACATGCAATTTGATAAACCTTATTACGCCCTGGGCGATACCATTTGGTACAAAGCCTATCTCGTTAATGCGTCTTCGTTATTCCCTGCCGACAAAAGCGAACTCCTGTATATCGATATTGCGAATGACAGCAATAAGGTAATTAAGCGTTATAGCATCCCGCTGGGAAATGGCTTGGGGTGGGGCAATATCACGCTGAACGAAACTGAATTTAAAGGCGGTACTTATACGCTGCAGGCCTACACTAACTGGATGCGTAATTTTGGCGATGATTACTTTTTTAGCAGAACCTTTTACGTTACCGGCGCGGCCGAAAAAAACTGGCTGATTAACAAACAGGTGAGCGCCTCAAACCTAAATAACAATCCATCGGCAAATGTTAAGTTGTATTTCAACGATCTGGATGGAGCGCCCGAACGAAATAAACCTTTGCTTTTAAATGTTTTCGACGGGAATAAGCATTTGTATAAACAAACGCTGGCTACGGATGCCAATGGCCTGCTTGACTTTAATATAAAGACCCCGCCTGATGCTGCCGGCTTAATCATAACTGCCGAAAGTGCCGGAGGCGATAAAAAAGCGACTATCCCGGTTGCGTTAAATCGCGCCGAAAATATTGATGTACAATTTTTTCCGGAGGGCGGCAATCTGGTGGCAGGGCTGCAGACACAAATAGGTTTTAAGGCGATAAGCGAAGATGGTCTGGGCGCCAACATTTCAGGCGAAATTATAGGGAGCGATCAAAAAACGGCGGCAGCATTTAAATCATTGCACAATGGTATGGGGAGCTTTAATTTGGATGTAAAAGCCGGGGAAAGCTACACTGCAAAAGTGATACTGCCGGGTGGATTGGTTAAACAATACCCGCTACCCGCTGTAAAAGCTACCGGAACGGTGTTGCAGGTGATAAACGATCCCCTGAGCGACTCGTTGCAGGTATCGGTTAAAGCCACACCCGATTTAATGCAACAGCCGGACAGCTATTTTTTAATTGCCAAAGCCCGCGGGATAGTGTGCTACGCCGCAGTGGTAACCTTTCGCGATGGCCATTTCGTCGACAGGAAAATAGCAAAAGCGCTTTTCCCTTCGGGGATAACTCATTTTACGTTGATGACGGCGAAACGCCGTCCCTTAAATGAACGGCTCGTATTCATAAACCGCAGCGATATCAATATTCAAATGCAGGGCAACAAGGTTAACTATTTAAGCAGTGATAGTGTTGCCTTAAAAATAAAAGTTACAGATAATGCAGGGAAACCTGTTGCAGGTAATTTCTCTATATCGGTTACGGATGACGCTTTGATTAAAACCGATACCACTAACAGTGAAAATATACTCAGCCGGTTGCTGCTCACTTCGGATTTAAAAGGATTTGTGGAACAGCCGGGTTATTATCTTTCAAAGGCACCGGAGGCGGCACAGGGACTGGATAATCTTTTATTAACCCAGGGATGGATCGGATATGACTGGGGTAAGGTATTTGATCCGCCGGTGATGGCATATAAACCCGAGAAGGATTTTAGGGTTACCGGCAGAGTAAGCAACGTTTTTAATGGTGCGATTAAAGGTACCCATGTCCTTTTGTTTTCAAAATCGCCGGGTATTTTGATGGATACCATTACAGATAAACAAGGCAGTTTTGTTTTTGACCGGTTCCCGAAAGTTGATACACCGGTGTTTTTTATTAAAGCAGTAAATAAAGCCGGTAGAAGCTTTAATGTAAGCATAAAGGTAGATGAAATAGCCCCACCTGACTTTGCAACTAAAAAGGCCGCATCGCCTGCGCCATGGTATGTTAACAGCGATTCTACTATGGTAAGGTATTCCAAACAAGCTGAACTAAAACAGCAGCTGGAATATTATAAGGCTTCCGGGCACTTGTTAAAAGAAGTAAATATCCACGCAAAAAAAATAATAATGGACTCAAAAAACCTTAACGGCCCCGGCGAGGCCGACCAGGTATTTGACGAAAAGGACATGGAAAAGGCCGGAAAGAAAACATGGCTAGACTTAATGTATGAAAATGTTAAAGGTTTTAGGGAAGCGTCTTTCAAGGTAAAAGTGCATAAACAGGTGCCCGCCGGCAGAGGGTCATTCCTGACGCGCGATGTCATCATCGATACATTTATTCACGATTATTTTGTGAAAGGTAAAAAGGTGGTATTTATTATTGACGGTATTCAGTTGGATTCGGCTATCTCGGTGCCAACTTTCGTAGATCTAACAACGTATCTCAATTTTCATAATGCCGAAGATATTAAAGGCATCGAGGTAAATGAATCCGGCAAATACAGCACCAATTATATCAGGGAATTTATTCCTGACCCATGGACATATAATCCTGTTTACCTGGACTATGCCTACATCGAAATTACCACGCGCGGCGGCAACGGGCCTTTTTTTGGCAATACGCCTGGCGTATACCTGTATAAACCATTGCCGCTGAGCTGGCCGAAAACGTTTTACAAACCCAGGCATGCCGCAAAAGATATTGCGAATCACCCGGAAGAAATTCGCCCCACAATTGACTGGGAACCCAACGTTAACACCAATGCAAAAGGCGAGGCAACCGTTTGGTTTTTTACAGGGAAAAAGTCCTCAAACTACACCCTGATAATTGAAGGTACCGATATGAATGGGAACCCGGGTTCAAAATCATTTACGCTAAAAGTAGGAGGAAAATGAATTTGGAGATGTGTTGATTTGAAAACTTGAATATAGCGTGTAAATCCGCCCAATAAAAGCTGCTGGCTCATCGTAAAAGACCACTATGGCATATTCAAAAGGGACGGTTTGAATAAATTAAATGAAAGCATTTAAAAATTATTCAAACCGGTAAGTTGGCCAATTATCTGTCGGAAGATGACATCATCCCGGGCCATAACGTATTATTTCATGCGGGTGTATTTACAACATTTTTTAAATGATTTTAAACCCGCTGATAAGTAATAATTACTTTTTTTATTGCCTTACTATGTAATTTTGCTTTCTCGGCGGCGGTATACTCATGGGTGAAAGTAGCTGTATTGCCTGCAAACGCAACGGTATACGTAGCGGTTTTACCAAGCGGGTTGGGCATACTCGTATTGGTGATGCTAATCGTATTGCCCAGCATCTTCCATGTGGAGGGCACTACTTTACTAAAATCAAAAGGGCCGCAATTTTTGGGGGATTTCATATACTGCTTACCACTGGCTTCAAAAATAGTTTGGATATCAGCCATGCAAGGCCATTGTTTTTGTTGCATTACGGTCAGGTTGTCTGCTGAACCATCACTATTTACCAAAGTGTTACTAATTGTTTTCCATGATCCTACGATACTTTGGGCGCTAAGTAAATTGATACATGTACCTGAAATGAACAGGAGAAGGATGATTTTTTTCATGTTTTAATATGTTATCGTTAGCTAATAGGTTTATTGCCGATGGCTGAATTAATAGGGTTCAAATTTAGTTTTGTCGGATGATTTTGGGTGGAAGCGGTTGCGGATTAATCATCCTTTGGCGGCCAGGATTTACCGTGCCTGGTTTTTGCAGGACTGGTTTAGTATTATTAAATCTGGTGTTGCCGGAGGAAGTATTGTTAACCGGGTTCTGTACCTGCATATTAGGTGTCGCGTTCCGGTGGGCAATTTCTTCCGCCAGGGTATAAATGTGTACGTTCGTGGTTACGTTACTTGTCTGGCCGTACATTGCTGCCAAAACTGTTAACTCAATAAAACCGTGTTCAAAATTTTGAATGCCCCCTCTATTGAGGGTCTGAACCTTGTTGCTATTTTGATTATTGGAAATATATTCAGAAACAGGATAACCCAATGCGCCTTTTTCCCAGTTTTGTTTTGCCCAGGCATCAAAAATGGCCCCGGCTACTACGACTGCTCCATATTTGGGGGTCCAGTAAATATGCCCATGGTTAAACCGTTGAAAAGCCCCGCCGGCTAATCCGGTCTGGTTAATTTCGGGCCAGCCGAGGTTTCCATGTTCTGCCCCTTCTTTTAAATATCTGTCGCGGATGGCACCGCCATTTTCTGTTACGCTATTTGTTTTTAAGGAGTAGTAATAAAACGAATTATTTTGTTTACCCGGCAAATAATAGCCTGCTCCGTCCTTAGCATTTCCGTTTGAATAATAAGCTAATGTACGGTCCACAACACCACCAGCATAGTTAAAGGTTGCTTTATTCCCATTTTCATTGGTAAATTTGCTTGTCGCGGTATACTGTTCATCTATATTTCCAGGTTGGTTATTTAAAATGTTTTGTACTACCCATTGCTGCTCAAAGCCGCAGGTGAATGACTGGGTATGTCCGGCATCTTTAAAAATACCATTGGGCGAGTAAAAAAGCATATCGTAAAAAAACTGGACGATCATCGCCTGCTGTTCAGTATTGTAACTATCCGAAATATTATGCCCGGTGCAACCATAACTATATTGATTACTGATTACGGTATTTTTGAATTGGTTAACGGCGCCTTCTTCACATAGTCTTAAAGCATCGTTATGCCATATTTGCCAGCAATGGGTAAGCTCGTGTATAAAAACGTCCCCAATAAAGCCATTTCTATTAAAGTTTAGGGGATCGTTAAAACCTTCACCCATATTCATTAAAATGTATACATCGCCATTGACATTTTTTATTGGCACGGTAAATTGTCTTTTGTCAATCGTCATCAGATTCGTTACAATAATTTTATCGATCGGCGGAAGCGTGTTTGAAAAAATTGTTCTGTTGGCAATATTATACGCATCGCCATAGTCGCTCAGCTTTCTAAGTTTTGGTAACTCACCGGATTGGAGAAAAGTAGCAATGGTGCCAAAGCATTGTACAAAATAGGTTCCGCCATCTACCAGAATGGCTTCTCCTACATTATTTACCACATCGCCGGTGGCATCAATCGTTGCCTTTGCCGCTTTTGCGATCCCGTCTGCAACATCGCTCACAAAACTACCTATATCCCCCATCACATCGCATTTATTACAATTGACCATACCTCTGTTCTTAAAAACAAAATCAACCTGCTGGAAATCAGTTTGGTTGGGTATAATAGAATAAATGCCATAAACAATACTCACGGGCCTAAATGCAGTTCGGAAATTAATTAGTTTGTTTTTGGCATCGCTAACATACCGGTGTATACTGTTATTGTTCTGTCCGTCATTTGGAAATCCTTTGACGGCAAGGTTGGGCTGTGCATGCAGTGAAGGGCCAAAGGCAATCACTGCCAAATTGTTCTGGGGCTGAATACCTTCAATGGTATACGAAATACCATCACTGGTCAACTGGTAAGCTATTGGGGCAGAAATTTTATTTTGGAGCAATATAGTCGTTGTATTATTGTTGGGGTCGGCCTGGTAGGCTACCTGCCATAGCTGAACCTGTATTTTATTACCTGCTATTTGCGCTGCAGGCGTTTGCCACTCCTGCTGCATTTGTTGCAGCATTTGAGGGGTAATGCTTATTTTTCCCTGTATGGATTTATAAATGGAAGCATTGCTTAGGTTGTTTCTAACCTCATTTAAATTTCTTGATAACCGCCTGACCTGTGAATAACCACAGGTAACGCCGAATGACAATAAGCAAATCAGCGTTGTTTTAATTAAATAGCGCATAAATTAAATTTTTATAGAAATGATTAAATAGGGTTATTAACGTACATACGCATTGGCATTGACCTGGCCGTTTGCTCCCATTCCTTGTGCTTTTATTTTAATTTTTAAATAACCGTTGTTGCCGCTGGTGCCTATTTGTTTTACGATGGCAACCAGGGCATAAACTTCTCTGTTATCCATTTGGGCTCTGATAGCAAACACATGCCCATCTAACTTTTGACCAACGCTACTGTAATACCCGGCATAGTTTTGGGCGTTTTTTACAGCGTTTAATATTTGATTGTTGTTTTGAATTTGTTCAAACTGGCCGATAGTAAGTTTGGTAAGCGCTACTTCTGTTTCGTTTACATCACTCCATTGCTGCACCTGGTCGCTGGTATGTTCAGTCATATAGGTAGCGGTGCCGTTGTTGCGTGCAAAGCCTGGTGTCATTAAATAATAAGTATTTTGTCCGTCTGCCGGCGCAAAAAACAACAGATCTACTGATGCGGGACTTTGTGATGCTTCGCCCATCCCCAAAACAGTTCCGGTAAGTGCATCCAGACAATTTCCGTAAAGGCCGTTGTTTTGATTGCCCCAGTTACCTGTTCCGTCGTTATTTACCGAAGTGGTGTTATTAATAGGTAAACTTTGGTCGGGTAAGTAGGCTTGTATATTGTTTCCCGAAGAATAGCTCCCTGGCGAGGTGTTATTATATCCACCGGATGTGTTGTTATTGGCGGATGAGTTGTAGGTATTGGACGTATTGTTATAGTCGCCCGACGAACCTGACGTGCTGTTGTAACTACCCTGGTTTTGGGTAACACTACCGGAATTGTTTCCGTACTGATAACTACTGCCTGAAGGATCAGGATTAACCGGCTGAGCAGAATTGTTGTTTGAATACATTCCTCCTGCTACTCCGGTATTATTATTGGCTCCGTTTTTTCCTAAAGTATTTGTTGCTGCGTTTTTTACATTGCCGGCCAATTGTTTTCCGTCATAAAAAATCTGCCTTGCTTTTAACAGGTAAGGTTGAAAGACTGCTATAATATTGGATACTTTATTTACAGCGTTGTTTGTCCTTTGAACAACATCTGGCCTTGCATTTTGTGCTAAAACTGCGCCTGAAAATAGCAGGGGTACAATTAAGGTGGCTAATTTTTTCATGTTTGATTATTTAAAAAATTTTTGCAAATGCTGATTGGGGACCAGAATTTGTTTTATTAGTTTGCATATAGTTTGTTTTTCGATATTTATATATGAAATTTGATATATGAAATATTGCTGAAATACTTTAATGGAATAACCTACTTTCGTTGTAGTATTATTAGCTTTATTACAAATATTTATTTGGTTGTTTTCATTTACACGGGTATTTATAACTCAAATGTATATAGCCCGGCATGCTTTTAAAAGGGCTACTCTACGAACGACAGAAATAATCGTCCGGCAACCTTATTTAATAAAAACATGGTGAAATCAGTGCGTGGACTTTAATTTGCAGTAATATTATGACCCTTAATAAAGACATTAGCTGTATAATCGTAGATGATGATTTGGTGGACAGGTTAATGACCCTATCCTTCCTTAAAGATTATCCCCAAATCAAGGTATTGGGGTCTTATTCATCTCCCCTGGAAGCTTTAGATGCGGCAAAAAAAGTGGCACCTGAAGTGTTATTCCTGGATATTGATATGCCGGATTTGAACGGGCTACAACTGCGCGGGCAATTAATGCAAATTCCGGCCTGTGTTTTTATTACCAGCTTTCCAGAGTATGCTTTGGACGGCTATGAGCTGGAAGCTTTTGATTTTTTAGTAAAACCCTTTACATCCGGGCGATTTGAGAAAATGATGAATCGTTTGAATGAATACTTTTTAATTAGAAGCAGATCTGAACTTTTATCCCATACCCTGGGCGCAGATACCATTTTTATAAAGGAAGGCACCCGGCAGATTAAATTGCAATTACACGAAATTATTTATCTGGAGGCCATGAAGGATTATACCAGCATTAATACCGTCAGCAAAAGGTATATGGTTCTTGAATCACTCAGCCATCTGGTCAAAGAAAAGGGGTTTGTGAATTTTATTCAAATTCATCGTAGTTATGCTGTTCAAAAACATTATATAAAGCAATATAATTCTCTGAAAGTATTGCTCTCCAATAACTATACTTTACCTGTTGGGAGAAGCTTTAAAGAAACGTTGCAAAACTTGTATCAATAAATGGATTATAAAGCGCCTTTTATAGTTTGTCTGCTTGTTTTTTTTCTACCGGTTTTTGCTTTCTCCCAGGTAGATAAAAAGATTGATTCATTGAAACAAATCGTGAAGCATGTCCCGGAAAACAATAAAATAAAAAAGGCTTTCGAACTGATATCTCTTGGCCAGCAATATGTAAATAAGTCCGATTATACATCCGGTATGGATTGTTATCAGCAAAGCCTTGACATGGCGCAACGTTTAAATAACGATTCTCTGACGGCAAATAGCTACAGGCATATCGCCCTGATTGCCTTTTCCCAACAGAACTATTACAAGGATAGTGTGTATGACGCGGCTGCGTTGAAAATCTACAGAAAAATCAATGATAAATTAAATGAAGGCAAGGTTTTAAAAGATATAGGGTCGTCGTATCTTAACAGGGGCGCCTTGCCCGAGGCTAAAAAGTATTATGGCGAGGCGCTGTTTTTGTTTAAACAATTAAACCAGCAACGCTTAGTAGCCGGGATCTATGCTGTGATGGCGGTAATTTATAAAAATGATTACCGGAAAAGTATTGAACTGGAGTTAGCTGCAAAAAAAATTTGGGATAAATACCCAACAGACGATGCATCATCATTAATTAACACAGGGAATTTAGGTGTGGCCTATTTCTATATGGTAAGATACGATAGTTTAAAGTCGATCAAACCCGATTCAATAATTCCTGCCAGCCCTTCGAAAAATTTAAAAATAGCCGGGGAATACATCAGGCAGGCAATACAAATTGCAAAACACCGGAATGATATAGAGAATGAGGCGTATTATACAGAGATTTTATCTGAACTACAGTATCATAATGGTGACTATAAAGGAGCTTATGATAATTTCTATTTTTATCAAAACGTCAACGACTCTATTTTTTCCCAGCAAAACAAAAATAAAATTGCTGAATTGGAAAGCCGGAATGAAATTCAAAAAAAGAATGCAGAAATACTGAATCAAAAAATACGTGCCCAAACCCAGCAAAGAAATATGCTGCTGCTGTTGGCAGGTTTTTTAGCGATGCTGATTATCGGGGGCCTATTTTACAGGCTAAGTGTTGTGCGCAAGCAAAAAAACGTGGAACTGACAAAGTTGAACGGGCAGCTTGACGATGCCAATAAATTAAAGGCAAAGTTCTTCGCCATCCTTACGCATGATTTACGCAGCCCTATTTCCAGTCTCGTGAATTTTTTTCAACTGCAAAAACGGGATTCCAAACTGTTAAGCGAAGAACAAAAAGCAGAACAGGAATCGAAAATCACCCAATCGGCATTATCATTACTGAAAGTTATGGAAGAAATTTTGTTATGGAGCAAAGGGCAGATGGAAAACTTTAAGCCGAATAAAGCACCTATACCTATTGCTAATTTATATGCCTATCTGCAGAATTTTTTCCCGGCGGTTTCATCTGTCAAGTTTAATTATTTTGCAAATGAGGGCCTGAGCGTTTATACGGATGAAAATTATTTAAAAACGATTATGCAAAATTTAACCCAAAATTCCATTAATGCAATGAAAGGAACGGGCGAACGGGTGATTTCATGGAAAGCATGGAATGAAGGTAATGCCATCAAACTTTCAATTACCGATAATGGACCCGGGATGAGCGCCGAACAAATTAAAAAGTTTGAAGAAAATATAACCATCGGCAGCAGCAAACAAGGGTTAGGCCTGAGCCTTGTAAAAGATATGGCACAAACCATCGGATGTACCATTGCCCTTCATTCAAAAGAAGGGAGCGGCACAACCTTTACGTTAACTATCGGTTCCTGAAGGGAAATTTTAACGATCGATGGATTTGTTGCCCGTGAATGAATAATGGGTGCCCGATTTTAAAGTTTATTTCAACCAGCCCAACAAAAAAACCCGCTTTGCCTAAACACAGCGGGGTTTTATCATAATGTATTTTTGTCAATCCTCAGTTGCAGTTTCTTCCGGTCTTCCTGACTTTACCGACCCTGGCTGCCGGCAGGCAGGTTTCGGACTCAATAATTACTTCTGCTCTTCTTCTTCAGGCTTTTTGCTTTCGCCTTTGCGGGCAACAATTTTTATTTCGTTGCTTTCTTTGTCGTAATCAATTTCCATCGTATCGCCTTCGCTCAATTCGCCTTTTAATATTTCTTCGGCGATCGGGTCTTCCAGGTATTTCTGGATGGCCCGTTTCAATGGACGGGCGCCAAACTGGCTGTCGTAACCTTTATCGGCGATAAATTCTTTAGCGCCAAGGGTCAGCTCAATTTTATAACCCAGCATATTTACCCGGTTAAACAGGTAGGCCAGTTCTATGTCAATGATCTTGAAGATCTCTTCCTTACCCAGGGAGTTAAACACGATCACATCGTCGATACGGTTCAAAAACTCAGGTGCGAAAGCACGTTTCAATGCATTTTCAATCACGCCACGTGAATGTGAATCAGCCTGTATAGTTTTGGCGCTGGTGTTAAAACCAACTCCCTGGCCAAAGTCCTTCAACTGGCGTGCGCCAATGTTCGAGGTCATGATGATGATCGTATTCCTGAAATCAACCTTACGGCCCAATGAATCAGTCAGCTGGCCTTCATCCAATACCTGTAACAGGATATTGAATACATCAGGGTGTGCTTTTTCAATTTCATCCAGCAATACCACGGCATACGGCTTGCGGCGTACCTTTTCGGTCAGCTGTCCGCCTTCTTCGTAGCCTACATAGCCCGGAGGCGCTCCTACTAAACGTGATACGGCGAATTTTTCCATATACTCGCTCATGTCGATCTGGATCAGGGCATCTTCAGTGTCAAACATAAAGCGTGACAATTCTTTCGCCAGTTCAGTTTTACCAACACCGGTAGGGCCCAGGAATATAAACGAACCGATAGGCTTTTTAGGATCTTTAAGCCCTGCACGGGTCCTTTGTATAGCGCGGGTCAGCTTCTTGATCGCCTCATCCTGCCCGATTACTTTGCTGCCTACGGTTTCGGCCATATTCAACAGCTTGTGGCTGTCGGCCTGGCCCACACGCTGAACCGGGATCCCGGTCATCATGCTTACCACTTCAGCAACATTATCTTCGGTAACGGTATAGCGTTTAGATTTGGTTTCGGCTTCCCAAATGGCTTTAGCCTGTTCCAATTCTTCAAGCAAATGCTTTTCAGTATCGCGCAGTTTAGCAGCTTCTTCGTATTTCTGGCTGCGTACCACTTTGTTTTTCTCGATCTTGATCAGCTCTATCTTTTGCTCAATATCTAAAATGTTCTGTGGAACGTGGATATTGGTTAAGTGAACACGAGATCCTGATTCGTCCAAAGCATCAATAGCCTTATCCGGTAAAAAGCGGTCGGTAATATATCTTGTGGTTAAAGTAACGCAGGCGTTAATTGCCTCAGGAGTATAAGTTACGCCATGGTGCTCTTCGTATTTCTCTTTAATGCGGTTCAGTATCTCGATGGTTTCATCCGGGGTAGCCGGTTCAACCATTACCTTTTGAAAACGACGGTCTAAAGCGCCATCCTTTTCAATATACTGGCGGTATTCATCCAAAGTAGTAGCGCCTATGCATTGTATTTCGCCCCTGGCCAATGCCGGTTTAAACATATTTGATGCATCAAGCGAACCTGATGCGCCGCCTGCGCCAACAATGGTATGGATCTCGTCGATGAATAAAATTACATCTGGTGATTTTTCCAGTTCGTTCATCACCGCTTTCATACGTTCCTCAAACTGCCCGCGGTATTTGGTGCCTGCAACTAATGAAGCCAGGTCCAAAGTAACCACGCGTTTGTTAAACAGCACGCGCGACACCTTACGCTGAACAATCCTGAGCGCCAAACCTTCGGCAATGGCTGATTTTCCCACGCCAGGCTCGCCTATTAATATAGGGTTGTTCTTTTTCCGGCGCGACAGGATCTGCGATACCCGTTCAATTTCTTTTTCCCGGCCTACGATAGGGTCAAGGCGGCCGTCTTCGGCTGCTTTGGTTAAGTCGCGGCCAAAATTATCCAGTACCGGTGTTTTTGATTTAATATCCGATACTTTTTTAGGTTGGCTGAATGATTCTTCTTCCTTGAAGTCGTCATCGCCGCCGGTAGGGGATCCCGGCATTTCGTCGGTTACATCGTTCTTATGTGATTCCACTTCGCCTTTAAAAATTTCGTAATTAACGTGAAACTGGGTTAATATCTGCGATGCGATGTTATCCTCGTCGCGCAGTATCGATAGCAACAAATGCTCCGTACCGATCACATCGCTTTTAAAAATTTTGGCCTCCAGGTAAGTTATCTTTAATACCTTTTCGGCCTGTTTGGTTAATGGGATACTGCCGATATGCACATTTGTGCCGATAGTTCCTTTTACAGCATCCTCCACCGAGCGTCGTAATTTTGCTGTATCAACGGCTAATTCCTTCAGTAATTTTATTGCAACGCCGTCACCATCTCTTATCAATCCCAACAAAAGGTGCTCTGTACCAATATAGTCATGGCCAAGGCGCAGTGCCTCCTCCCTGCTATACTGAATAACATCCTTAACCCGCGGCGAAAATTTAGCTTCCATATAGTTCCTTCCGATTTATGAACGCCCTAATGTATTAAATTGTTTTCAATAATCAGGACGTGTTGTTTTACACATATCAACAATATTATTGCCAAGTTTTTAAGTTAAATATAAAGCAGACATTAAGATGATATACCGGCTAATAAACTCAAATAATTTTTAGCAATCTCATAAAAAAAACCCATAATTGCAACCATTTTTATAAAATAATCCTTGATTAATAGCTATTTGATAGAATTTTACATAAATAGTTTAATTATAGGTACGTGTTGAAAAGCCTGAAGGTGACAATAACGGACAAATTAGTCAATTATATGACATTACGGCATTAACAATAGTTACACTAACGTCAAATCATCCTGTTTATGTATACGAAAAAACCCCGGCAAATGGTTTGCTAAACACATAATTTCATTCATATTTGTTCTGGTGGTTTTGTTAACTCATCAATCACTAATTCACTAATTCAACAATTCACTAATTATCCACATGGCAGACGAGAAAATAATTTTTTCAATGGCGGGCGTAAGTAAGATTTACCCGCCGCAAAAAACAGTTTTAAAAAATATATACTTATCCTTTTTTTATGGCGCCAAAATCGGCGTTATCGGTTTAAATGGCTCGGGTAAGTCGTCCCTGTTAAAAATTATAGCCGGAATTGACAAAACAAATATCGGCGAAGTTGTTTTTTCGCCGGGCTATACCGTGGGCTACCTGAGCCAGGAACCGGAATTGGACCCCAATAAAACCGTAAAAGAAGTAGTGGAAGAAGGTGTTGCCGAAACCACTGCCTTATTAAAGGAGTACGAAGAGATCAACGAAAAATTTGGACTGGAGGAGTATTACAGCGATGCCGATAAAATGGATAAGCTGATGAACCGCCAGGGCGAATTGCAGGATAAAATTGACGCGGTAAATGCCTGGGAACTGGATGTAAAGCTGGAGCGTGCCATGGACGCCCTTCGCTGTCCCGACCCGGATGCAAAAATATCAGTTCTTTCCGGCGGGGAACGCCGCCGCGTGGCCCTTTGCCGCCTGTTATTGCAGGAACCGGATGTGTTATTGCTGGACGAGCCTACTAACCACCTGGATGCAGAGTCGATTGACTGGCTGGAGCAGCATTTAAAACAATATAAAGGTACTGTGATCGCGGTTACCCACGACCGTTACTTTTTGGATAATGTGGCTGGCTGGATCCTGGAACTGGACAGGGGAGAAGGCATCCCATGGAAGGGAAATTATTCCTCATGGCTGGATCAAAAAGCCAAGCGTTTGGCGCAGGAAGACAAGACGGAAAGCAAACGCCAGAAAACCCTGGAGCGGGAGTTGGAATGGGTGCGCATGGGCCCGAAAGGCCGTCATGCCAAATCAAAGGCGCGTTTATCCAACTACGATAAATTAGCCTCAGAAGAAACAAAGGACAGAGAAGAAAAACTGGAGCTGTTTATCCCGCCGGGCCCGCGTTTGGGGAACATAGTGATCGAAGCCAATGGCGTAAGCAAATCTTATGGCGAAAAGCTGTTGTTTGATAACTTAAACTTTTCGCTGCCACCGGCAGGTATTGTAGGCATCATCGGCCCCAATGGCGCGGGTAAAACCACCCTTTTTCGTTTAATTACCGGGCAGGATCAGCCAGATGCGGGTACTTTCCGCGTAGGCGAAACGGTTCACCTGGGCTATGTCGACCAGCTGCATGATGATTTGGACCCTACTAAATCTGTTTGGGAAAATGTTACCGGTGGCCTTGAAACTATATTGGTTGGTAACAAGCCGATCAATTCAAGGGCCTACGTGTCCAAATTCAACTTTAACGGCGCCGACCAGCAAAAAAAGGTAGGCGTTTTGTCGGGTGGAGAACGCAACCGCGTCCATTTATCCATCACCCTAAAAAAAGGATCAAACGTATTGCTGCTGGATGAGCCCACCAATGATATTGACGTAAATACCCTACGCGCTCTGGAAGAGGCATTGGAAAACTTTGGCGGCTGCGCCGTAGTCATCAGCCACGACCGTTGGTTTTTAGACAGGATCTGCACCCATATCCTTGCCTTTGAAGGCAACAGCCAGGTTTATTTCTTCGAAGGTAATTATTCGGATTACGAAGAGAACCGGAAGAAACGTTTAGGAGATATTGCACCGAAAAGGATCAAGTATAAGAAGTTGACGGTGTAAGGTTGATAAATGGATATTGGTTAAATATGTTGCCCCTACAGGGCAATATTTATTTTTCATTTTTTTCTACCGATATTTGGCCCCTAATGGGGCCGGACATTAATATCAGCGTTCCCGGCCCCATTAGGGGCCAAATATCGGTAGCAACCAGAAAAAAGGCGATTTTTGTGCCGTAGGTACAAAATATATTCGCCTGCCATTTCCGCCATACGAATGCGTAGGTGCAATTTTTAAGGCCGAAATCTTATATTGCATCATAAAACCTATAAACCATGGCAAATACCTACACCCAAATTCACATCCAATGTGTTATGGCGGTAAAATACCGCCAATCTTTAATTCAACCGGACTGGAAAGAGGAACTTCAAAAATACATTACCGGAATTGTGCAAAATTCCGGGCATAAAATGCTTGCCATCAATAATATGCCCGACCATTTGCATTTATTTTTTGGCTTTCGGCCAACGCAATCGCTCTCTGATTTGATGCAGATTGTAAAAGGCGAATCGTCGGAATGGATAAATCTGAAATCGTTTACACCGGTTACGTTTCGGTGGCAGGAGGGTTATGGGGCATTTTCCTATTCGCGGTCGCATGTTAAGGCTGTTATTAAATACGTAATGAACCAGGAAGAACATCACAGCAAAAAGACGTTTTTGGAAGAATATCAACAAATGTTGGATCAATTCGAGATTGATTACGATGAACGGTATATTTTTAAATTACCGGAATAATTGAATGACGTATAGGTTTCGTACCTACGGCACGAGAAATTTATTTCATTTTTTTTCTACCGATATTGGGCACCTAACGGCGCCAGGAATAGTTGGTTAAGCAGGTGTCTACCTAATATAATTCCTGATCATTCATCCTCGTAAATAACCATAAACCGATCCCGTTAGGGATCAAATATCGGTAGCTGAAATATATCGAGGACGCAATTATGGCACATGAAAAATGCCGCCTGATCCTGGTGGCATTTTTCAAATCTTCAAATCCTCACATCTTCAAATTACATTCTTACCAAACCTTCACCCTCAAACTATCCGGCCGGTACATTTTATCCCCGGGCTTTACGTTGAAGGCTTTATAAAACTCAGGCATGTTGGAGAATGGCCCGTTTACCCGGTACATCGGCGGCGAATGGGGGTCAACACTGATGCGCATCCTTGCCGATTCGTCCCTTATTTTACTTTGCCATACCTTGGTTAACGATAAAAAGAAACGCTGATCCGGCGTAAAGCCATCTATTTTGGTATCGCTTTTACCTTCAGGTGTGTTTTTAAATGCCTGGTAGGCAATCATGCAGCCGCCAACGTCTGCCAGGTTTTCGCCCTGGGTAAGCTCGCCGTTAACATGCAGGTTACCCAGAATGGTAAACTGGCTGTACTGGTCTATCAATACTTTTACCCTTGCTTTAAATTTGGCGGCGTCTTCTTTGGTCCACCAGTCTTTCAGGTTGCCGTCTTTATCGTACTGGCGGCCCTGGTCGTCAAATCCGTGTGTCATTTCATGGCCGATCACCACACCGATAGCGCCGTAGTTAATTGCATCGTCTGCGTCTTTATCAAAAAACGGAAATTGCAGGATCCCGGCAGGGAAAACGATCTCATTAAATAATGGGTTACTATACGCATCAATAGTTGGCGGCGTCATTCCCCATTCAGACCGGTCGACAGGTTTGCCCACTTTTTTGATCATCTCCCGGTAGTTATGCGCCGCGATAGATTGCTCATTTTGGTAATAAGCATCCTTACTGATCTGGACATCATCATATTTTTTCCATTTGTCGGGGTAGCCGATCTTTTTGGTGAAGGCCGCCAGTTTTTCCAACGCACGTTTTTTTGTTTCGGCGCTCATCCAGTCCAGTTTCTCAATCCGTTCTTTATAAACGGCCTGCAGGTTATTTACCAGGTCAAGCATCCGTTTTTTTGCATCAGGCGGGAAGTACTTTTGTACATACAACTGGCCCAGCAATTCGCCAAGCCCATTATCAATGTCTTCCGACATCAATTTCCAGCGGTCACGTTGTTGTTTTTGTCCATTTAATACTTTTCCAAAGAAATCAAAATGTGCGTCCCTGAAAGCTTTGCTCAGGTACGTGGATGCGCCGCTGAGAGCCTCAAAAGTTGCCTTGTCCTTCCATACTTCAATTGGCTGAGATTTGAGCAGACCATCCAGCGCTTTATAATACCCGGGCTGACCTACCAAAACGGTATCTGTTTTAAGGCCCATGCGGTTAAAGGCATCAGTAAGATCGATATCCGGCACCTGTTTCTGAAAATCAGCAAAAGTGAATTTATTATAATTCTTCACCGGGTCGCGTAACTGAACAGGGGTAAGGTGCGATGCTGCGATGGCCGTCTCCAGCTTTAAAATGCCTGCTGCTTTTTTGGCGGCGGTGGCTGCGTCCACACCTGTTAGGGTAAATAGTTTGGCAATATATTTAACATAGCCATCCAGTATTTTTTTGGAGGCGGAGTCTGTTTTAAAATAATAATCGCGGTTGGGCAGGTTTAAGCCAGTCTGGTCAAAATGCGCTGCATTTTTGGTGCTGATCCGATCGTCAGGCGAAATATAAAAACCCAGCAGGAAGCCGTCGCCGGTTTTAAAGCCATCGGCTGCTAATTTTACCAGGTCCTTATAATCTTTTACTCCCGCTATTTTCGCCAGTTGTGGCTTAACAGGATCATAGCCTAACTTTTCAATCGCAGCGGTATCCATACCACTTTTAAACAGGTCGCCTACTTTTTGGTTGATGCTGCCTGCGGTGTCATCGTGCGCTGCAGCGTAATCTAAAATCTGGTGGATGTTAGCCTCATTTTTATCGCGCAACACATAAAATGAACCCCAACCGGTTTCGGCCGCCGGGATTTTGGCGTTTTTCAGCCATTTGCCGTTGGCATACAAAAAGAAATTGTCGCCCGGTTTAACGGTGGTATCCATCCCCGATTTGTCGAAAAAAACAGCTTGTTGCTGATCTGATTTGTTTTTGCATGCCGTTACCATCAGCATAACAGCGGCAATTAACCCCCATTTAGTTAACTTCATTTTTTTAATTTTCATTAAAGATAGATTTAAACACATCATTTTCAAATTTTCAAATCAACCCATTTTCAAATTCCCCAATCCGCACATCCGCACATCCGCACATCTGCATATTTGCACATCAACACCCTAACCTGTTAACATACACCATAATGTTAACAAATAAATCACATGTTCTTGACGTTTATATAAAAGTATATCGCTTATTTTTATAGACCTAAAAAAGGTCACTCATAAATTAACCTTAAATTTTTTATATGACCTGGAGAAAATTTAGCGGCGAGATTATTCAAGCGCCCATTATCGAAGAGGTTGAAAAAGCCATCGAACGGGAATCTGACCTCGGCAACAAGCTTAAAGTATGTATCGGAACAGATTCGCAGGTGAAAGGTAACGTAACCGATTTTGCTACCGTGATTGTCTTTTTGCGCGAACAAAAAGGAGGGTTCATGTTCATCCAGCAGGAACGTACTTCGCAGAAAATGAGCATTAAGGAACGGATGCTTACCGAAGTGCAAAAATCCATCGATATCGCCTACAAGCTTTGCGACCTGCTTGACCTGTATGATGTAGACCTGGAAGTGCATGCTGACATTAACACCAACCCGATGTTTAAATCGAACCAGGCTTTACACGAAGCTATGGGTTACATTTTAAGCATGGGCTTTGTGTTTAAGGCCAAACCGGAGGCATTTGCCAGCTCCTATTGCGCTAACAAGATAGTGCAGTAATTTGGAGTGATGTTTTTTAAAAAAATCATCGTGCGGGAAGGCTTTGTCCTTTCCGGAGTACTTTTCTCCCCCTTATTTCCCGGAAATTTATGCCGGTTGAACGCTTATCCTCTCAAAATTTTCCTATTTTACCGCCTGCTAATACAGAGGAATGGATAAAATAATTATTAGAAAAGCGGTACATAGCGACCTGAATACTTTATTTGAATTTGAGCAGGGTATCGTTACCACCGAAAGGCCGTTTGACAGTACTTTAAAAGAAGGCGAAATACATTATTACGACCTGGAGGCGATGATCGGTGCAGAAGATGTGCAGTTATTGGTTGCTGAATGTAATGGCGAACTGGCAGGCAGCGGCTATGCGCGGATTGAGGACGTAAAAGACTACCTGAAACACCCGCAGCACGCCTACCTGGGTTTTATGTATGTAAAGCCGGCGTTTAGGGGGAAAGGTGTAAACCAAATGATCATCGCGGCATTAAAAGAATGGTGCAGGGAGCGAAATGTCACTGAAATGCGCCTGGAAGTGTATGACGATAATAGGGGGGCAATAAAAGCTTATGAAAAAGCAGGGTTTAAAAAATTGTTAGTATGGATGCGCCTGGGGTTGGAGGATTAACAGGCTTCACCCAAACCATCTCCAAATGAAAGGGCTTTAACTACGCTCTTTTTAACCCTCTCCTTTGGAGAGGGCAGGGTGAGGCGGGAAAAGCGCAAAGAAACCTGGTGTCGTGTCAACCATAAATTGACCCATCGTCAATCTATAAGTCCATTGAACGCAAAAGTACTAAAGGGTTTACACATGGTTTACACAATTCGGGATTTTATTTTTTTAAATATCTAATAATGAGTTATTTATATGTTTATTTATTAAAATGGGGTTTACACCATTTTACATAACCACGCACCGTTATTTCTAAGCTGTTCTGATAATGCCTGAACGTCTATTTTATATTGACAGGACACAGATTGATAATTATCAGGCCGATTTTAAAACTACCAGCTCTATTTTGTCGTACTTTGATATGTGAAAACATACCATCTAAAAACAGAACAAGCCATTCCCATCAGCCTTGAAGAAGCCTGGGTTTTTTTTTCTTCACCGCTTAACTTATCTAAAATAACCCCTGACGGGATGCAATTTAAGATAACCTCTGATTATACCCCCGAAACAAAAATGTACGCAGGGATGTTGATCACCTATATCATTTCACCTTTTTTAGGTTTAAAAATGAACTGGATGACAGAAATCACCCATGTAAAGGAAGGGGAATATTTTGTCGACGAGCAGCGTTTGGGCCCTTACGCCCTTTGGCACCACCAGCATCATTTTAAAACAATAGAAGGCGGGGTGTTAATGACCGATATCCTGGATTATGCCATCCCTTGCGGCGCCATCGGACGCCTTGCCAATGCTATTTTAGTAGAAAAACAGGTAAAGCAAATTTTCGACTATCGGGTAGGGGCTATCGAGCGCTTGTTTGGGAAATTTTGAACGGAAAGGTGAAAGACCAAAGCAAAAAGCTATAAGGCTTTCCGCTTTAAGCTTTCTGCTTTAAGCTAAACTACCTGTAATCCAGCCTGTAAATAAATGCAAGCGATACTGTTGTGCCCACCCCTGTATTGCGGCCTGTTAAAAATTCGCCGCCGCTTAAAAATAACGAGATCTCGTGCGTAAACGAATGCCCGTAGCTTAATGAGGCCTGTAAAAAATTAAAGTCTTTGTTTGTTCCGGGAATTGCAGAATTGAAACTTTTATCGTTACTCCAGGAGTTGATGCCGCTTAGGGTTACCGAAACCTGGTTTTCAAATTCTTCGTCGAGCGAAAGGCCATAAGTAGCATTATACCTGTTTTGGATAGGGCCGTTAGTGCCAAAATACTGACGAACGCCATCGGCGGCGTTAAAGTAGGTGCTTAAATCGCCCAAATGGCCCGAACCGGAAAAGGCCAGTTTTAACTCGCCGCCTTCTTCGCCATAGCCAAGGGCGGCATTATTGCTGTACATGGGTGTAATAGCAGTACCCTGCAGCGAGAAATAGTAGATAAAGTCAATATTGGCCAGGTAATACCTGATGCCTGTTTCCAGGTCGGCCAACCCTGAACTTGTTGTATTAAGTGGCTTTATATTCTGCGAAAAATCATTGTAAACAAACGGAAGGCTCACTATGGCGGCAAAACGCCGGCTGATACCATATTCGCCATATAAGGTAACGCCTACAGAGGTGTATTTCCCGGCGTTTGGAAACGGCTTTTTAACACCGGTGGAGTCCCACTGCGAACTGGCAAAAAAATAGCTTACCGAAGGAGATATCAATAACCTTCCCGGACGCACAGGGAATCCCCCGTCCGCAAAAGTTTTACTTTGAAAGGTAAGGGTAAAAATAAAAACGACTAATAAAGTTTTTGTAAAGCTTTTTAACAGGCCCATTGATTTTAATTTAATTTTAAAACAGTGCAAAAGTATCCCGCATCCAGCGGCCCTCGTATACTACATATTTTCTACCGATCTCGTGTCCAAGGTCCCTGAAAATAATCAGGTGCCTGGGTGCGCGGATGCCATTATAAAGTGTGTATACCGTATTTGGCGGCGCTATATTATCCACCAGGCCCATGCCAACCAATGTGGGGCATTCAATGTCTGATGCGAAATTTTTAGCATCAAAATAATCAAGGTTATCCAGTACTTTGTCCATTGTTAAACCAGGCCGGGTATTTATATACTTCCTGATGTCAATAAACGGCCAGTCAACCTCATGAACCAAATTGCGTATATCACTTAAAATCGGATTCGCGGCCGAACAGAAGTTTATACGTTTATCAATGGAAGAAGTTGCAATAGCTAAAAATCCGCCAAGGCTGCCGCCCGCGGCAATAATGTTATCGTGCCTTAATTCGGGCCTGCTGTAAATAAAATCAACTGCACGCACACAATCCATTATCGCGCCCCGCAAAATGTACTTGCTTTTATCCTCTAAATTAAGGACGATGTAATCTTCCCGCCTTACATTGATCACGTCACGACTATAGCCCTGACCGCGGATATTCAAGGTAAAGATCGCAACATCCGGGTCTTTACCAACCATTGGCCCCAACGTTACCTGGTAGCCTGGCAAACCAAGCAATACGGCAAATTTTTTCTTTTTGTTGTTATTGATAGGCTCAGTTAAAAATCCGCGCACCACCATACCGTCGATTGACTTCATCTCAACCTCAAAAACCCGGCGCTTGTCATTTTTTGCCGTGTCCGGAATTTCAGTAACCTTATACTCCGGTTTTACTTTATCCAGTTGAAGCCTCGCTTCGTGCCAGAAGGCTTCGAAATCAGCCGGCTTCCCATACTGGGAACTGATCAGCTCGGGCTTTATGCCGAAAGCCTTGCGCAGCGTATCGTCATAGCCGTCATTTTCACCCGCTACATTCACCATAAAATTGATTTTGTAAAAGCCTGGCTTTAGTCCGGCAATGTTAAAATCATAGCTCCCCGAACCATGCCCGGCTATTTTTACCTTTACCGAATCGGACTTTACCTTTTTACCGGCTTCTGTAGTTACAATGTATGAAACCTTGCCTGCTTCAGTGTTTTTAAAAGTACTGTTTACCTGGAAAGTATAAGAAGCCACAGAACTAAAAATACCATCTTTACTATGGGTGATCACTGTATCTGTCAAGGCGCCTGAATTTTCACTCTCCTGCGCAAAAGCCTGCTGCATGCCGCCGAGCATGAAGATGCTATAAATTATAGACAAAGTTATTTTAGAAACATGTATCATAGTAACGTATCTGTTAAGCCATTTTTATAATAAGTTCAATCGCCGGTTATTCTATTAAGTGGTATTCCCCGGTATTTTTAACTATTTGTTATGGCTATTTCCGTGCCGGAATTAAACCAACTTGTATCATTAGTAAAAATAGAGCCCAACCACGGTTCTTTTCGGTTAAAGTTTTACTTTTTTAATGAATATAAGGTTTATAACTTACTAACTTTTTAACAATGTTAATTTTAGGGAATCCTGAATTTTTCGCGCAGCCAAAGGTTTTGAAACATAAAATAATCCATATTTACTTCATGTGTGGAGTTTGGTACACAAACATACTCCTTGCTGGTGCTGCTGATATGGTTAAAAAGCGCCATACTGCAGCGCGGCGGACAAAACTGGTCCAGCAATCCAATGCCCATTAAAACCGGGCATTTTACCATGGGTGCAAAATTTTGCGGATCATAATAATCAAACGTGCCGTAAAATTTATCCCAGGTAAAGCCCGGGTGAATATCATTATATCTCCTGAATACTTTAAAGGGGAAAACCTGCTTAACATACGATGCGGAGATATTCATGTTATCGTGTATATCGGCAAAAAGCGGTACCTGCATGGTTAAAAGTTTAACCCGTTTATCCAACGCGGCTGTTATCAGCGCCAGCGCGCCGCCCTGGCTGCCGCCTTCAACAAAGATTTTTGAGGTATCGATGCCTAAATTTTCATGGGAACATAAAAAGTCGAGGCCGCGGATACAATCCATATAAACCCCGCGGTAAATGTATTTATCCTTGTTCTCAACGTTTACCAGGCAATAGTTATCCGTGCCGATATTGATCACATCCTTGCTGTTGCCGTTTCCTCTTACATTGATATCAAAAGCGATAAAATCATCACTATCCATATTGGGATTTAGGCTAACCACATACCCGGGCACACGGTAATGTACCGGGAACTTTTTGCCATCACGGGGGATCACCAGCCAGCCGCGGATCACAAGGTCGTCAAACGAGTGCATCTCTACTGAGTAGACTTTCTTTCTATCTGTCGACAGGTCTTCACGTTCCAATACCCTGTACCTCGGCGCAACCTTTTCAAGCTGCACGCGCGATTGTTTCCAGAATGCTTCAAAATCCGCTGGTTTATGCAATTGCGAACGGATCTCCTGCGGGTTTACACCAAATACTTTTCTAACGGTGTCATCATAATCGGGCGTGTTTACCATAAAACTAATACGGTAAAAGCCTGTCGGCTTTGGCAGCATTTTTACTAAAATTTCTTTTGATGAATTACCGCGAATGGCCAGGTGAACGGAATCAATCCTTAATTTTTTACCTTCGTCGGTAGTAAGCAGGTACGAAATTTTTCCTTGTTTATAGCTGTTGGTGTTGTTGGTTATCTTTAAACGGTAAACAATCTCCTCGTTTTTTTTGAAAATGCCATTGTCGCTTTTTGGAGTCGGTTTTAATACGATATCGCCGGTTTCCTGTGTTTGCGGCGGTTCAGGAAACTCCGGTTGCTGTTGCTGGATGGCGCTGGCCCGCAATGCGCCTGCCATGATGATACAGGGGAACAAAAACAACAAACAGCAAATTCTTTTCATCATTATAATTTAAAAATTGCGACTACCGAACCACCATAGCCCAAACCTGTATTTATCCCATAGGGCACATAATAACCACCAAGGAACATGGAGAAACGGCGTGAAAACTGGTGGCCAAAATTAAGCTGCGGTTTCACAAATGCATAATCTCTTTCAGCATTATAATTAATATTAAAAGTTGTATTTGAACTGAATGAACGGAAAACGGTAACATCCAGGCTCACCTGGTTGTGCCAGCTGACGGGAATGCCTACCGTACCCAAAAAGCTAAACTGATCGGGCCCCTGGGCGTTAAAATACCTGCGATAGGCTACTTCAGTGTTAAAATAACCCTTATCGGCAATAAAGTTTGGCAGGCTGCCGCAATACATCAGTTTTACTTCGGCGCCGTTATTTCCCAGCCCCAATGCTGAATTGCCATTTGCAGGCGCGGTATAAAGCGGTATAATGCCCGATACCTGCACTGATAAAAATCTTACATATTTAAAATTAATAAGGTTGTAGCTCAGGCCGGCTACCATATCGCCCGCGCCCTGACTGATAATGGACTTGCCCTGGCCCAGGTTATTTACCTGGTACAAATAAGGTACGCTGATAATCAGGTCGAGGCGGCGGCTAATGCCGTAGCCTACATAAAGATTAGCCGAAAACGAGCTGAAACGTGCGCCAGGCGCGCCTTTTATATAGTTACCGTGAACATCAAAATGGTCAGTTTGTGAATAGTAGCTGAATGAGGGCACCACCAGGTTACGGTATTTACCTATGGGGAAGCCGGCAAATGTTTTATACGGGAGTATAAAAAGCATCAGCAGGCAAAAAACAAAAGTAAATAAACGCCTTGTTTTCATTAATTTTCAAATAGGTGTTAACCTGCAACCATTTATTCTACAATCCCTTTTGGCCTTGGTTTGTACTTCACCAAAAAGTCGGATTTGCGGATGTAATGATTTAAAGGTTCTTCGATAAGCTTAAATAATGTTACCGAAACGGCGTTTAATACGATAAAAACGTAAATAAGGTTTAGCCAATCGTATTCAAAGGGCGAATGCCAGTCGACACCCCACTTGTCATACAAAGAAAACGTATAATCATTTAGATGGTTAAAGCCACTAATGATAAGGGTATACATCCAGCCTAAATGCACGAGATAAAAGATATAGGAGCTTTTACCCAGCAGCTCGATAAACGGCAATGCAAGGAATTTTTTAAATAGTGTGGTTTCGGTTAAAATGCCATAAAAAAAGAGGCCCACGGCAATGCAAAGGAAATAATTATTTGTGATGATGCCTACCGGGCTTTCGAGGCCGGCAACCCATGGTTTGGTGATGGGCTGCATCGCCATAACTAATACGCAAACAAATATCAGTGCAAAGCCGGTGTAAGTAAAGTTAATTTTTCGGGTGCGGGTAAAGCCGTTTTTGAGCACATGGCGGGCCAGTTGCACGCCCACAAAAAACTCGAAACATCGCCCGAAAAAAGTGTAAAGCATCACAAAGGTGAAGTTGCCAAAAAAGCCATGGAAGTTGATATGGCGAAAGATGAGTACCATGGTTATGGCAAACAGGGTGATAACTACCGGCTGGATATAAAATTTATGGTACTTTTTGGCGATAAGGAAAATAATAGGCGCCGAAAAGTAAAAGCATTCTTCCACTGTTAACGACCATCCCTGCGCTATCCCTGTATTCCAAAACTGGTAGAAAAAACCACGCAAAAACGTGATGTTTAAAAAGAAAAGGGCTATAGGGTTGCCGCTGCCCTGGGTAATGCTTGGGTCTTTAGTGATAAAATAGTATCCAAAAGCCGCAATGGTGAGCAAAAAATACATCGGGTAAATACGGGCCACCCTGTTTTTGAGGTATTGCTTAAACCAGTCCTTCGTAAGATGGAAATTATTGTAATAGCGGAACGTGATCAAAAAACCTGATAAAACAAAGAAAATACTTACCCCGATATGGAACTCGCCCAAAAAACGCTTGATGATGTGGGGAAAATTTTCATCAAAAATGTCGTGAAAATGGGATATAAATACCAGGTAGGCCGCCATTGCGCGAACCCCCGTTAGTGCCGGTATATAATTTTGTTGTAACCTTTGCGACAAAACAGTTTTTATTATAATTAATTCCTAAGATAGATTTTTTCGTGGATGTTTACGCAAAATTACAGGTTAGGTTGTCTGAACTCGAATTTGTCGAATTTAAGAATTTATGGAATTAGAATAGCAGCGAACGGCCTTTTAAAAAATTCAGTCAATTCGTTAATTCTATAAATTCGAGTTCAGACCGTATTTCGATCCCTGCACCACACCTCTTGTCAAAATTTGCTGGTCAATATAATACTGTATTTCCGATTTTTTTAGTTTCCAGTTAGGGGCAATCAGCAGGTCAAGGTCGCTCAGGCCGAAAAGGCGCTGAATAACCACATCAGGCCGTACTATGGGTAGCAATTCACAAAGGAAATCAGCATATTCCTCCAGGCTGAACAATTTAAATGGTTCGCGTTTATATTTTACGCCCATTACCGAGCCTTCCACAATGTGCAGGTGATGGAATTTGACAAATTGGATCTGCGGGAAACGGTTGATCTCATCCGCATAGCGCAGCATCATTTCCCTGGTTTCCCATGGAAAGCCGAAAACTGTATGTACGCAGGTTAAAAGTTTGGTGTTCTCCAGCAGTTTTAAGGCTTTAACCAGGTCCTCATGTGTACAGCCGCGGTTAATTTGCCCCAGGGTATCATTGTAAATACTTTCCATGCCCATTTCGATGTCGACATCAAAACGGTCGGTATAGCTTTCCAGCAGGGCCACTTTCTCCGCGTCGATACAATCCGGGCGGGTGCCCACGGACAGCCCGACAATATCTTCAGTATGATAACTCAGCGCCTCGTCATACAGCATTTTTAAATAATGCGTGGGTGCATAAGTATTGGTGTTGGGCTGGAAGTAAATAATGAATTTATCGGCTTTGTTGCCTTTTCGCGCCCGTTCTACACCCTGAATTACTTGTTCGCGTACGGAAGGGTTATTGCGGGACACCGAAGGTGTAAACGAATCGACATTGCAATAGGTGCAGCCGCCATAGCCTTTTGAGCCATCGCGGTTGGGGCAGGTGAAGCCGCCATCCACAATAACCTTGAATACCCGCTGGCCTTTATATTTTTCTTTAAGCCAGGCCCCGTAGTTGTTGTAACCCTTGTAGCTCTGTAGTGTTTTTGCCTCTTCAACCTGCATGTGCTGCAAAGATACTAATTATTGGTTACACGGATTTGGGTTAGATTACACGGGTGCAATTCAAATTGTCGCAGTTAATTTATAATTTTATGTAAGACAAATCAAAATGTTAACGATAAAAATAAATTACGATGACCAGAGAAGAATTTATGGAAGCCGCTGGCAGGCGCTACGACCGGCTTCAGGCATT
>JARLHA010000065.1 GCA_031292485.1 Mucilaginibacter sp. | reverse complement strand
TACTGTACTTTAGTTTTGACATCATCTAATCCTTTCGACGCCTCATCGGCAGTTCATTTGCATTCGTCTTCTTTATACTTACCTGACACCTTCCTGGTGCCTTTTCTGCTAACGCTTCCCACCTTGGCTCTTTACCAAAGCAACTTAACAGTGGTTTGATACCTGCTCCTGCAAGCCGATACCTGGAGACCTACTCCCATCATTCAAACAGCACCGATTTGCTGCGCAAATCGTTCATGGCGCTCAGTAACCAGGGTTTTGAACAACAGTTCCTCCGGTCGCGCTGATCTCTCTTAATGGTATCGGGTAACATGAATTGGCTATAGTTACCGTTAAACTGGTTAATGGTGTTAATACATTTACAACTTGCCCGGTCCGTGCCAGGTCAAAATAGCGGTGGCCTTCAAAATTGAACTCCGCGCGGTTTTCATCAGCAACCACCTGGGCATAGGTGACATCGTCGGGTACATCAGCACCGGTTAATGCAGCCAGGCCACGATTTGTCCTGATCATATTCACGTCGGCAAGCCCGCTGCTACGGCCCAATGCTTCGGCCCTGATCAAATACATTTCTGAAATACGGATCACCAGCGCCGAATTATCTTTTTGTTTGATATCGCTGGCATATTTAAGGGTGCGCAAATACCCATTAGGGTTGAGCGTGTCCACCAGGTTATAGCGCAAATCTCCCGGTCGGCTTTGGAAAAATGCCTGCAGGTTAGGATTCAAAATAAATAAAACCTCGGTTGAAGCCGCGTCCGGGCGGGCATAAGTGGTAGCGTTATATTCGCTTTGGTTTTGCTGGTTAAAAGGCAGTTCGAAAATGGATTCCTTGCTGTTATGCGAGGTGTAAATATTGGTAAAATTGTTTTTATCAAGTACCGTATATGCGCCATCATTAATAACTAATGTCGCATATTTGGCGGCGTTGGTATAATCCTTTTCGTACAAATAAACCCGTGCCAGTAAAGCATTAACAATGGCCGGGTTAACATAATTAGGGTTGCGACCGGTATTTGATTTCAATAGTGTTGCGGCCTGTTGCAAGTCTGAAATAATGGCGGCATAAGTGGCGGCAACGGTGCTTCGGGGCACTATACCGGTACTTGTTTGCACGGTGGTTACTACCGGGATACCAAACGGCGAAGTAAGGTCCCAATGATATCCAAAAGCCCTGAGCAAGTCGAAATGCGCCATTGCCCTAAGTGCCAATGCCTGACCTTTTACTGAATTGAGATATTGTTGTGATGCCCCTGTTACGGTGCTCTCCCCTGCTAAAATGGCATTGGCTGTGGCAACGGTTTTGTAAATCGCCACATAGGTGTTCTGGATAAAGATGTTGGATGAGGTTACATTATAGGAGCCGAATTCATTTAACGAGGTATTGTTATAACCACCGGCAACGCCATTGTCGCTGTTGAGGTCGCACATCATGGGGTAATTCGCGCCATAATAGTCCTGTACTTCAAGGGTGCTGTAAAGCCCGACGAGTGCCGACGAAAGCCCGGTTGAATCTTTAAAAAGTTGCGATGCCTGAACGGCAGTTGGTGATATTTGTTTTAGCTTAACACAGCTGTTTAGTGTAATGACGAATGCAGCGATTAAACTAAAAAAGGATATATGGATTAATTTCTTCATTTTACTTCTTAATTAAAATTTAACATCAACACCTAAACTAATTGTGCGCGCGGGCGGGTACGCTGCATAATCGATCCCCGCTGTAGCTGCATTCGCGCCGCCTGTAGAACTTACTTCGGGATCAAAACCGATATAGTTTGATATCGTTAGTAAGTTTTCGGCCTGTAAATAAAACCGGATGCTGTTAAAGTATTTTGTTTTGCCAAGGGTGTAACCAATATTAACGGTGCGGACCTTCAGGAATGAACCGTTTTCCAGGAATTGATCAGAGTTGGGGAAATAGTTTTGCAATAAAAACGATGGCCGCGGGATATTGGTGATCTGGCCGGGGTGTGACCATGCCCCTAACACTCGGGTATCGTTATTGGCGTACACGCCGCCCAGATAAGCGCCGCTTGGGGTAGAAGCGCTGCTCCAGCCTAAACTTTCGTAGGTGGTGCGGATCAGGTTGAATACCTTGTTGCCATAAGTGAACTGGGTAGATATAAGGGCATCAAATTTTTTGTATTTGAATTCGTTGGTAAACCCTCCAAAAAATTTAGGGCGGGCATTACCTATTATGGTAGCATCGCGCGTAAAGTTAACCTGGTCGGCCCTTTCCTTGGTGCCATCAGCGGCATAGTAAAGGGCGTCGCCGTTGGCAGGATCAACACCGGCAAAACGTACGCCGATGAAAGTACCCACCGGTTGCCCTACTTTCAAAATATTGGTCGGCGACTGATCGTTATAGGAGCTTACATACTGGTTATCTACCGCTAATGATTTTATAGTGTTTTTCAGGAAGGAGATGTTGAAAGAGCTTGTCCATGTAAAGTCCCGGCTTTTTATGTTATTGGTGTTGAACTGAATTTCCAGCCCTTTATCTTCAATTTTGCCGGAGTTGGCGTAGGCCCATTGAAAGCCGCTTGTGCCGGGAATCTGTTCCTGGTTCAGTAATTTGGTTTCATCAGAGATGAAATATTCAACCGAACCACTGATAAAATGGTTGAATAACTCAAAATCCGCACCAATGTTAAAGGTTTTGTTGGTCTGCCAGGTAAGCGGTGCCGGGCCCAAGATATTATAGGGCACAAAACCGGCATCGCCATTATATTTTGCAGCGCCCCAATAGGCATAATCCTGATAGGAGGGCACGTTATCCTGGTCGCCGGATAAGCCATAGCTTGCGCGCAGTTTTAATGAGTTGATGTTTTTGTTGTCCTGTAAAAAACTTTCGTTAGTCATATTCCAGCCTAATGAGGCTGAAGGGAAATATCCCCACTGATGCCCGGGAGCAAACTTTGATGAACCATCTGCACGCATAATAAATGACAGCAGGTATTTTTCGTCATAGCTATAATTCGCCCGCGAAATGAATGAACGCAGCGCATCATAAACCAACGGATATGGAATAATAACGACGATCGGTGTGGCGGCATTGTTGATATTTTGAACCCCGCCGGTTCCGGGAAACCCTTCGCCTCCACCCTGTGAGAGTTCAATTTTACTTTGCTGTTGCGAATAACCGGCCAGCAGCGTTAAATTGTTTTTTCCGAACTGGTGCTGATAATTAAATGTGTTTTCATTTAGCCAGGTCATTGTTTTGGATTCGCCTAACAAAAGTTTTCCGCCCACGGCTTGTGCATCCACTGTGAGCGGTGAAAAATATTGGTTATCGTTTACATCGTTATAATCAATTGACCAGGTTGATTTAAATTTCAGGTCCTTCATGATCTTATACTCGGCAAACAATGACGAAATGAACCTGTCGGTATAGGTATGGGCATTGATTTCTTTGGCTGATTTTACCGGGTTATCAGATAACCAATACGCCTGGTATTGTGTAAAATTAGCATATACCCCCGGCGACGAATAAACGGGCATTAAAGGCGATGCGCCCAAAGCGTTGGTAACAATGCCGGTATAGGTATTGTCATTAAAGCTTCGTTTATCGTCCGAGTAGGATGCACTTGTGTTTAAACCAAAAGACAACTTGTCGGTAGCCTGGTTATCAATATTGGCCCGCAAATTATAGCGTTTGTAGTAGTTATTAATGATGATACCATCCTGGTCGTAATAACTGCCGCCAATAAAAAACTTTGTTTTGTCGGTGCCCCCGCGTGCGGATATTTCATAGTCAGCAACCGGGGCGGTGCGGAAAATGGCATTTTCCCAATTGGTGTTGATGCCGCTTTTTAAATCATAATAAGGCGCAGCGGGGTTGGGTATTGCTTTTCCGTTGGCATCTACGATGCCGGCAGCCTGCATATCAGACAATGCGAAATGCGGGTTCGGGTTGTTTGTCGCGATATCGTTATGGTAGATCCAGATATCATTTTTTATAGCCGTATTGGTGAGGTTATAAAACTGCCGGGAGTTTAAAAATGGAATTTCTTTTTCAACAGACTGTACCCCGATATTCATATTAAAATCAAGAACCGTTTGGCCGGCCTTGCCACGTTTAGTGGTCACTAATACTACTCCGTTGGCAGCACGTGACCCATAAATAGCTTTTGAAGCATCTTTTAATATTTCAATGGATTCAATATCATCAGGATTGATATCGGAAATTGAACTGATATTTTGGCCGCTGCCCACTGACTGGCCCGAAAGGTTATAAGAAGTTCCCAATGAGGAATTACTTTCGCTTTCCATAGGTACCCCGTCAATAACATATAAAGGATTTTGCGCGCCGCGGATACTCACCAGCAAACCTGCTCCCGGCGTGCCTGATGGCTGTGTTACATTAACGCCCGACAATTTCCCTTCGATACTTGCCGCAAGATTTGATACCGGTTGATCTTTAAATTCCTTGTTTTTTATGGATGATATGGCACCTGTCACTTCACTCTTTTTCTGGCTGCCATAGCCTACTACAACCACTTCTTTTAGTTCGGCTTTTGATTCCTGAAGGGTTATGCGAATAGTTGTTTCCGATTTAATTTGAATAGCCTTTTTATCAAAACCGATAAAAGAGAGAACGAGTACATTGCTTTCTCCTTTCAATGACATGGAAAAGCTGCCATCGGTAGCGGTAGTAACCCCCAGGTTTGTTCCCTGGATCATAACGGACACGCCGGGTAATGGTTCTCCTTGTGTATCAACAACAACACCTTTTAATATATGGGACTGCGCCATTGCCAGGCGGGGAACCATAAAACAAAGTAAAAGAGATAGTGAAACGGTAAATAAGCGTAAATTTTTCTTCATAGAATGCAGTTTGGGTTTTAAACTCTATTTTTTGATGATAAAAAGGGTAGTTTCAATAATGCTTTTTTCTTTAAAATGGATACTTAGTTTGTTAAAAAACATGCCCCTTGTCCGTGAAATAAATTATGCGTTAACAAATTTAATACGTGGAATATTTTTTAATTAAATATCAATAAGTCAAATCAGTATAAATATAAGTCATATTAAAATTACAAAAAAAAGTTTATTATTTGATTTACAGTGTTTTATATTTAGTCAAATTTAAGTATATTTATTGGTCAAATTTTTGACAAATGATTAATGCGTTTGATCCGGCATTGTCATCCCTGTTTTACAGGTTTTTTAGTAGTAAAAGGGAAAAAAAGAAGATAACAATCAAAATAAAAAAAGTATAAATGATACTATGCAGTTATCCGAAAAGCTAAAAACAGCCATCGAAGAGCACCCGGCGATCATTGCCTCGTTGAAGAGTAAAAACAAAGGCAACAAATGGGATAATTTTACCCGGACGCAATTTAACCTGGTTGCAAAATTGATCAACAAGCAGATCAGCAAAGAAGTACAGGCTAATCCCGACCTGGTGGAGATGAACCTTATCATCGGCAAACAAAGTCTTGAAAAACAGCTGCGCGCATTGCGGTGCAGCCATCTGTATGATTTTATTAAGTACCTGGGCAACCTGGGCGAATACCGGGTTTTTAATTGGGTTAGCGGTAAAACTTTGCAAAGTTACTGGAGTGGCGGCGACGCGAAATATATAAAGATAAACTGCCTGGTAGTTTTCTTGCAAATACCATTTTCGGAATGGGATGAATGGCAAAAAGTGCCGGAAGACCGCAAGGAAGTATATCATAATACTTTGTCGCGGCATTCATATCCGAACAATGGTTTCGGCCGCACTTCATTATCTATTATTAAAAGTTATTACCTGGGCGATTATTTTTTGTATTACCCTAAAACTGATGGCAGCCGGAACGTGATAAAGACGCCGTTTATTTTAAAGGAAATTGAAAACGGGCAAATCATTGTGCGTTCGGTATCCGAAGGGCACCGTTATAGCGGGAAGGTAATTGGCATCCGCGACGGCTGTTTATATATCAACTGCCAGAACCTTGATTTTGAGGAAATGGAACAATATGTTTTCAATATCGGCCTGGAAACCAAACCACAGGTATTATTTGGCGTAAGCACAACAGTTAGTGTAAGAAACCGGCGGCCCGTAGCTTTAAAGAATATCCTGGTTAAGCAGGCCACGGAAAATAAAAATTTTGAAAGCATCCCCGAAACGGAACTGGCTTTTGATAAACTGTTTGCGGATGACAGTGAAGAAGCAATCATCGTCAACTACTTCAAACATAATACCAATAACATTATTACTACCAACAGCTGCCGTAAATTGGAAGACGTTAAAAACCTCGTTTCCGCATAATAACTTAATATTCCGGAATGAACTTTTTAAAAGAACGATTTATGAACCTTGTTGAAGGCTAACTTTTAGTACCTTATTATGCTTAGCCTCTTTAGCAAATTCGGGACGTATTACCCAGCTTTTATGATTTCGCTTGCGGAAAACCAGCCACCAAAAAAAGAAGAGTGTTGTTAAAACTGTTATTATAAAAATGCTCCATTGAGGGACAGTATTTTTTAAGTTAAGCAATACAACATCATTTGAAAATTTACTGAAGCCGAGAAGCGCCGGGATCCTGAACCAGTAGTAGCAGGAAACGCCTGCCGCAGCAAAGCAGTTTATGAGGGCCCTTTCACTTTTTTTATTTACCAGCCTTTTCAGCAACAAGTACAGGCCTAAAGTTATACACAGGCCCAAAACGGGCATTTCAAAGTCGGTAAATAAATTTTGATAATTTATTGCTCCCGATTGATCGGGCACCTGGAAATAGCCCCAGATAAAACCCGGCAAGCCGCCAATAGTTAAAAGTCCGCTGAAGTGGTTATAGACTGTTTTTTTGGATGAGGACGGATGCAGGTTTGGGGTAGAATCGGGGCAGGGGACCGAACAGTTGATGCATTGATCACAATGGGCGTTGGGCATGGAAAACAAAGTATTGCCCCCATACAATTTTTCGACCGGATGTACCGGGCATAAGGAGTTGCACCAGCCACTTTTCCAATCGTAAACAAATCCCATGGATACACTTACCACGGTTGCTGTAAAAAGCAAAATGGCTGTTGCCTCCCCGTTTGTGTTAAAAATAAGATGCCGTAACGGGACGATGATGAACAAAGCAATAATGGCCACCAACTGCAACTTAGCCTGCAGGGAAGCGGACATTATTTTCTTTTTTGAAAGATTTAGATGCCTCGGAAATAAATTAATGATAGCCAGTGGGCAAACATTGCGCCACAGGCCGCCTTCAACAACCAATAATGCAGGTGCTACCGGGATCAGTACGTTCCACAGGGCGATCAAGCCAACTTTGGGATAAAAGATCAGACAAATAAAAATGGACATGCCGATCAACCACACCAGCGCCTGAACTATCCTCCAGACAAGAACACCGCCTGGTGAAAGTGTACGGTTTGGACGGGGGGCAGTAATTGGTTTTGTCATAAATAACGAGGGATTGGGAACGTGCAATCTCCAAAACAAAACCAAAGCAATAAATAACATTGCTCACTTTTAAAAGTGACCCTAATCACTATTTGCCATGTTTTTACCTGTTTAAGGCCTTTTGGGAAAGTTGGTTGTCGGTTAATAATGATGGTTTGTCGGTAAAAACCAACTGCTCGCCGATTAGGTATTTTTTATATTTCGCCATTATGTACTTTTATTTGCAACATTTTATGCCCTTGAAGTATCTTCGAAGAGTATAAGCAGGAGCTAAACAATCAATCTAAATAGAATCAAAATTTAATTACAATTTATGATCATCAACAAAAAATTTGCAATAACAACCGGCCTGATTGGTGTTATTGCATTGTGCGTATCAGCAACGCTGCCGCAACAGCAACAGCAGGGGCCGCCGAAGCTGGTTAATTTAAAAGTATTCCCAAAAAACGTTCCGTTCAGGGTGCTGGATCACCAGATGGATATCTGGGCAGATGCGTTAGGCGTGCACTGTAATTTTTGCCACGTGCGCGATGCGCAAAGCGGTAAAATGGATTTCGCCAGTGATGCCAAACCAGAGAAAACCGCAGCCCGCCAAATGTATGTGATGATGGGAAAGATCAATAAAAAGTTTTTTAAGGCAGAAAAAGATTCGCTTGGAATGATCATCACGACTGGTGTAAATTGCAATACCTGCCACCATGGCACTTCACATCCCGAAATAAAGGTTCCTGAAGAACACAGGTTTGGTCCGGGTGGCCCTGGCCCGGGTGGTCCGCCGCCGGGAGGAGGACCAGGTGGTCCCGGACCAGGTGGTAAAAACTAACAGCGTCGCTTTTTTCGGCAGAATAGCGCTAAAACTTCCAGTTTACGGAGGATTTAGCGCTATTTTTTGTGAGGAAGGTTTTTTGAATTTGCCTGTTCAATCTGCTTATCAATTCCTCATTTATTATTGTACAATGTTATCTTTACGGCATAAAATGATAGTTTAAAGTAACATTCCGTTGCGCTGATTTTTGTCCAATTATGATAAAACGCCCCTTAAGTACCGGCATTGGTTTAATGATGCTGATTACCCTGCTCGTTTACGCCAATCATTTTAACAACGCCTTCCACTTTGACGATTTCCATACCATCATCAATAATGCCAACATACGGTCACTGAAAAATATTCCCCGGTTTTTTACCGATGGCAGTACCAGTAGTGTATTGCCGCAAAACCAGGCTTACCGGCCGGTAGTGGTAACCAGCCTGGCTATAGATTACTGGCTGGCCGGCGATAATTACGCTTCATGGTTTCAAACGTCAACCTTCATTTTCTTTCTCTTGCAAGGGCTTATGATGGTCTTTTTGTTTAAAAGGATATTTAACGACGCGTTTAAACTAAGCCCCAATGCCTGGCTGGCCCTTATTGCCGTAACCTGGTACATGGTGCACCCTGCCAACGCTGAAACTGTAAATTATATTATTGCCCGTACAGACGTATTGTCGACTGTATTCGTATTGCTCGGGTTTATACTGTATATCTTCTCGCCATTTTGCAGGAAAACATGCATATATCTTTTAGCCATAGGTGTAGGTGTATTATGTAAAGCAACCGCCGTAATGTTTGCCCCGCTTTTGTTTTTCTATATTTTATTTTTTGAGGCGAAGCTTAGTTTGCCGGATGTTTTTAAGCGGGTTAATTTGAAACAAGTTTGGGATGTTTTTTTAAAAACCTTACCAGCATTTATTTTTTGTGCTTTTATGTTTTGGTTCACCGATAGGATGACGCCAAAAACCTGGGAACCTGGCGGCACCAAACCGCTCGATTACCTCATCACCCAACCCTTTGTAATCCTTCATTATTTCAGTGAGCTTTTTTTACCAACAAGTTTGAGCGCCGACACCGACTGGAAGTTATTGCCCTCCGTTTGGGACATCCGTTTTTTTGCCGGTTGTGTTTTTATTTTGGGAATGATTGTTACCGCCTTTTATACTTCAAAAAAGAAGCGCCTGCGTCCCATAAGCTTTGGCATAACCTGGTTTTTTTTAACGTTGGCGCCCACCTCAAGCATTATCCCGCTTGGCGAGGTACTGAACGACCACCGCATGTTTTTCCCATTTATAGGCCTGGTGATGAGCGTGACCTGGCTGTTGGGCCTGTTATGGATGAAGTACAGCGCCTTTGTTAAAAAAGAGGCCATCATAGGTTTCATCATCATGTTATTCGGCGCATATGCTTACGGTACCTGGCAACGGAACATTGTTTGGCATACGGAAGAAAGTTTATGGCACGATGTAACGGTTAAAAGCCCCCAAAATGGCCGGGGCATGATGAACTACGCCCTTGCCGGATTAGATTTAGGTAAATATGATATAGCCGAAATTTACCTGAAAAAGGCGGAAAAGCTTACCCCGGACTACTCTTTCGTTTATACCAACCTTGGTATCGTGGAGGAACAAAAAGGCAAAATGGCTATGGCCGAGAACTATTACAAAGCGGGGGTTAAATTAGGGAGCAAGTTTCCGGACCCTTTGTATTTTTATGCACGTTTTTTAACTAAGCAATCGCGATATGATGAGGCTGTGCCATTGCTGATCGAATCAATCAAAATTTCGCCGTTGTATTTGGCACCGCGCGTTTTGTTAATGAATATTTATACCATAACAGGCGATTGGGAGAAACTGGAATTATTATGTCGCCAAACGCTCAGCTTTTCGCCCCAAAACGCCGATGCACTTAAATACCTTGCAGTTACCGGTAAAAAGCAAAACGAATTGGACCTGCAGGCAGATAAAATTAAAGCCAATCCAACGGCCGAAAAATATGCAGACCTGAGTATGATGGATTACCAGGCAGGTCGCTACCCCCAGTGTATTGCTATGGCACAGCAGGCCCTGAAACTAAAGCCCGGTTTTGCCGAAGCCTATAATAACATTGGTGCCGCGTATATTAAATTATACCAATATAATGAAGCAATTGATGCCCTTAAACAAGCGTTGAAATTGGCACCTGGTTTTGCCCTTGCCCAAAACAACCTGGTTTTGGCAGAAGAAGAGATTGAGGCCAAAGGCATAAAATCCACCAAATTAACTGCTGCTGATTATATTGACCTAAGCCTGCATTATTTTAACAGCAACTTGTATAACGAATGTATAAAAGCCTGTAATTATGCCTTAATATTGAAGCCGGATTATGATATTGCCTATAATAACATGTGTGCAGCTTACAATAAACTTGGCCAATGGGATTTGGCAATTACCGCCGCTAATAAAGGGTTAAAGCTAAATTCAAATAATCAAATCCTGAAAAACAACCTGGCGGAATCCCTAAAGGGGGAAAATGCAGGGGGTAAATCCAATTAGGAATAATCTGTAATGGAATTTATTTTTTATTGAAAAAGAAAACCCTGATATCCGGTTTTGAGGATAAAATTACAGGCTTCAAAAAGCTGATGCCGGCTGATAAAAACATTGCCTTTAACTTATTTACACCGCCGTCAGCCTTAATTCTTTCCTTTACGGTTGAAAAATCAAGTGAATCGAGTTGGATATCTTCGGCCTTCATAAAGCCATGCCGGTTTAACAGCCTGGTAAGGTTTTTTTGATTAAAATAATTCATGTGCGGGCTATGGAAATTGAACTGCCACATCCTTGTGAGGTAGGATGTGATGCCAAATTTATTCAGCATCATCGCTGACCGATAAAAAAAACCATCGCTCATCGGCAAGTTAATAATCAGCGTTCCGTTTTCGGCAAGGTCCTCTTTCAGGGCGATGATCAATTCGTCCAGCTCTTTAATATGTTCAAAAACGTCATTAAAAATGATGAAATCGTAACCTTTTTCACTTTTAACTTCCGGGCTGGGGTAAAAGCCGTAGTAAACATTTAGCCCGTTTTCAGTATAATAATCCTGATGCGAGTTCTCCGGTTCAATACCAATGCAATCAATGCCTTTTTCCTGGCATACCTTTAGCCACCAGCCATTGCCGCTGCCAATTTCAAGGCCTTTTAACTTTTCGCCTTTCAGTTCTTCCAGCTTTTTGATGATGGTTTCAAAATTCCCGAAACGAAGTTTCTTCAAACCAATTTCGCGTGATTGCAGTTCAAGGTCCGATTTGAAGGAGAAATCAAAATTGGCATCCGAAGTAAACAACCCGCATTCGGGACATTTAAAAACGTTGAATTTTAATTCAAATTTCACCTTCTGTGAACTGCCGCAAACCGGGCATTGTATATGGTCCATTTAGTAATGTCTGGTTAATTTTAAACAGATTGGTCTTTATTCTCCGCCTTTTTCATCTTTTCTTTTAATAGCGCCATCTCCTGCGTTAACCGGGTAATGCTATGCTGCGATTTTGAGCTTACCACCGAAAGATGCAACAGATAAATCAATATTAAAAAAATGAATGCTGTAAAAACCAGGTTGGGTGGGTCAAACACGCCAAATATTTTCGACATCAGGTTTAATCCCTTTGTCCAGAAAGAGAAAAGCACCAATATTAAAGTACAAATACACCAAACAATTGCGTACTCTTCCCTTAACTTTCCCTTGGTAATCAGACGCGCGATATACCCTATAAACAGACAGTTAATGATGATTGTAATGACTTGGATCCTTGACATATGGTTAAACTTTTTTTCTGATAAAAATAAATAACATACTAATGGTTACTTTTACGCAGTAATACACAGACTTAAAATTACGAATGGACGATTTTCCCGCAAGGCGTTCACTCATCACCACGGGCACTTCCTTTATTGAAAAACCGTATTTTGAGAAAAGAACCAGCGATGCAGGCTCCGGAAATTCATCGGGGTATTTTTCTGCCGCTAAGGCGATACCGGCTTTATCAAATAACCTGAACCCCGAAGTACTGTCATATATATTACCGCCGGTAAGCAGTTTATTGAGCCAGTGAAAATAGCGGATACCGAGCCTGCGGGCAAATGATGATTTGAAACCGCCTTCATTTAAAAACCGGGAGCCGATGATGATGTTTGTTTTGGTTTGATCATAAAACTCCAGCAATTTGATCAGTTCCCATGGTGGGTGCTGCCCGTCGCCGTCTATCTGGCATGCCAAATCGTAGCCATTTTCCTTTGCGTATAAAAAACCGGTTTGTACAGCGCCGCCAATTCCAAGGTTAACCAGCAGGTCGAGCAAAATTATGGGGTAAAGGCTGGCTACCCATTTGGTGTCGTCTTTGGAGCAATCATTCACCACCGCAATTTCAATTTGAAAATGTGCAGGTAATTTAAGATGCAGCAATTGCTCCAATATCAATGGGAGGGAGTTGCCCTCGTTATAACATGGAATGATGATGAGAATTTTAGTCATTAATCTTGACTGCCTTTATGAAATAATTTCCCTGCTAATATATCGTATAATTCCATTTTTAAAACAGCCTGTTATAAAGTTTTAACCAGATTTTTATCAAATTTTTAAAATTCCCCATCAATTGAGCGCTAGTATTAAACATATTTTAAAAACCCGGAAATGAATCGGCAAAATAAACTACTGGTTAAATCTCATTTAAAATATTTTAAATAACTGTTTCATTTTAACCATGTTTCACGTATATTTGGATATAACCAATTATAGATCAATGCTGGAAGAGTAACGCTACTATTGTTTTACTTAAAACCCATTGGTGCTATGATAAACAACCCGGCCAGGCCAACTGCAGTTTTAGATCAGTTATGCCCTTGCGGCAAGGGCAGCCGTGCTGATCTTGAACGAATACCTCGTGGAGTCCTTGTAAAAACATTGCTTTTCTGGCTTCCGTTAAAAAGATACAAATGTCTGAAATGCCGCCGAAAAAGGCTGATATTATCTTAAAGCTTAGTCGGCTTGGTTATAAACGGGGGCCTCTCCATCCAGGCTTTTCCTTTGTTTTAATTTATTGCTTATTTATTAAATGAGGGCTTGGAATTAAAGTTTTAAAACCTATTTTTATTGGTCAATGGAGGTGGCGAATTGCCAGCTCCATTTATAAACTTTAATTTTATGGATCGACGGCACTTTGTCAAGCTATCTGCCACTACTACGGCGGCTTTGTTGTTCAGCAGGATAACGTATGCAACACAGGAGGGCCCGCTGGTGGATATGCCGGATGAGGTCTGGGCGGATGCCGGAGTCGATAGGCTTCACCTAAAAAAAACGGGCTCCGGATTATTCACTTTAAACGATGTAGAAGTTTCCCTGATGAAAAATGGGAATGCGCTGGGCGTTTACCTGCAATCGCCGGCTAAGGCCATAACCGCCATCCGGTTGAAATGGAAACATAGTGTTAAACCAGGCACCAAAACTTATGGGGATAGTTGGGAAAGGACTTACGGCGATGCCGGATGGAAAACAACAGGCGGCACCAAAAAAAACGCCTGGTATATTTTGTTACATGATAAAGGGCAAACCGCATGCTTTGGTGTTAAAACAGGGTGCAGCACTTTTTGCTGGTGGGCGGTTAACCCGGATAGCCTCGAATTAACAATGGATACCCATTCGGGCGGGGTGGGCGTTGAATTGGGGGCCCGCAAACTTCATGCTGCCGATATTATCGCTACAGAGAGTACACCGGCAGAAAACCCGTTTGCAACTGCCCGGCGTTTTTGCAAACTGATGTGCGAAAAACAGCGTTTACCCAAAGAACCGGTTTATGGTATTAACGACTGGTATTATGCTTATGGCAATAACTCTTCATCCCTGATCAAAGAAACAACCGCATTAATGGCCGAACTGGTAACAGATACCAGTAACCGGCCCTTTTCGGTAATTGATGCCGGCTGGGCCGTTTATTCGCCGTATTTGCCGGGCGATGGTGGCTGGGCGGATGATTTTTCGAAGCCCAATGACAAATTTAAGGATATGCACCTGATGGCGGATGATATTGTAAAACTGGGCATGCGCCCCGGTTTATGGACGCGCCCGCTGTGTGCAAAATATAATGATAGCGCCACGCTGCTTGCTCCGAAAATAAAAGGCAGAGATGACCCTAAAAATCCGGTACTCGACCCAACGATCCCTGAGAATATTGAGCGCATAAAATATAATCTATCCGTTTACAGGCAGTGGGGGTTTGAGCTGGTAAAGCATGACTACACCACTTATGATATTTTGGGCCGTTGGGGTATAGAAATGACGGATAGCATGACCGAACCTGGCTGGCATTTTTATGATAAAAGCAAAACTACAGCCGAGATCATTAACCATTTGTATCATTCCATCCGCGATGCCGCCGGCGATAGGTACGTGATCGGTTGCAATACGGTAAGTCATTTATCAGCCGGGGTATTTGAACTGAACCGGATTGGGGATGATACCAGCGGTAAAGAATGGGCCCGTACCCGTAAAATGGGTGTAAACACCATGGGCGCCAGGATCCATCAGCACAATATTTTTTATGCGGCTGATGGCGACTGTGTGGGCCTAACCAGCCAGGTGCCATGGGAAAAGAACAAACAATGGATGCAATTACTGGCCGAAAGCAACGCTCCATTATTTATTTCGGCAGAGCCGGCCGCATTGGGCGCTGAACAAAAGGCACTGATCAAACAAAGCTTTGCCAAAGCCGCCAAAGTTCAACCTATAGGCGAGCCTTTAGACTGGCTGAATAACCCGTTGCCCGCAAAGTGGAAACTAAATGGCCGGGAAGTGGATTTTAATTGGGGGTGATTAGGGGGTTTCCCTTCAAAGTTGTCCGGTCGAGCGTAATCTTATTTCCCCTTATGGCGGTATACTTTTGATTAGGGTACATTTAAAATGCAGGGCTAATCACTCAATTAAAAACTGATGGAAATCAAACCGATTGTCGCCCGATATATGATTTCGTATTATATCTATCGACTGTCAATCTGCCCCCTGTAAACTTTCAAGGCATGCACTATAGCAGCTGCAATGGCTTCCTGCCCAGCCTGAGAGTTTAAATATTTTTCTTCGGCGGGGTTGTTGATATAACCTGTTTCAACCAAAACGGCAGGCATTGCGCTATGGGCCAAAACCAAAACACCCTGCTCCTTAACCCCACGACTGCGGCGACCGTCCTCGTTTACAAATTCGTTATTCAATATCTGGCCATACAAAATGCTTTGTTTGCGGTATTTTTGCATAAAGGTGTTGAGCACGATGAGCGAAGTTGGGTCGCTTTCACTGTACCCGCCATAAGTTTTCTGGTAATCTTTTTCAATATAGATTGACGCGTTTTCCCTTAGCGCCTCCATTTGTTCTTCCTTCCGGTGAAACCCATAAACGAGCAGCATCACACCTCTTTCTTTGTGGGTTCTTTCGGCTGTGCCTTCAGGCGAAGAATTACAATGAATGGAAATAAACAGGTTGGCATTGTTCTCATTGGCGATTTCAGCACGGCGGTTTAAGGGGATAAACCTGTCGGTTGTGCGGGTCATGATTACCTTCAACCCGGGCACGGTATTTTCTATCAGCTGATCAACTTTTTTGGCGATAGCGAGCGCAACATCCTTTTCGAGAGAATATTCACCATGTGCGCCGGGGTCCTTTCCGCCGTGCCCCGCATCAATAACAATAGTTTTGAATTTAAACGCCGGGTTTGATTGCTGCGCGGCAGCCATGTAACCAATTAATGTTAAAAGTAAGGTTAGCGCGAAGTTTACAGATGCCTTTACACCGTGAAGGTCTTTTATCATTAAATGGATAAGCGTTAATTAAATAAATTGTTTTAACTTACTTTTTTTGCGGCAAGTTTATTGCATTTGGGGCACACACCAGTTGCATACAAAGTAAAACCGGTAGTCTTAAAGCCATTGGGAAGATTTAAGGCGGGGAGGTTCAAATCGTCGAGGCAATATACATTATTGCAAACGGTGCAATTAAAATGCAGGTGTTCATCGTGGTGATGATTTTCTTCACAATTTGATGAACACATCGCATAGTTTGCGGTTCCATTTAAATCAAATACTTTATGAATAATGCCTTTTTCTTCAAAGGCATTCAATATCCGGTATAACGTTACGCGGTCGATATCGTCCATCACGCTTTCGAGATCAGGCTGCGAAGTGGCTACGTTTTTTGCGGCTAACATTGACAACACCTTTAATCGCGGTCCTGTTTTTTTGAGGTGGTGCTTTTCAAGCAATGCTTCAAACTTGGTATCAGATGTTTGTATCATTGAAGCTGAGATAAAAATGTACGGGCAAAGTTAAAAAGAATAATGATAGAATTTTAATCTGCCCGATTTTCTAATGAATATTTAACTCGGGATGATCGTTATCGAAACGGCTAACCTCAATTCTATTTTTTGAGTTTTCCGGTTTTTTTCTGTTCACTGTTTATGCTGGCTGCCGCCCAAATGATATGGCGAATGCCCGCTCTGCCGGCAGCTGCCACTGTACCTGAAATTAAAAAAATGAGCCGTAGCAATCATTAAACCACCTATAGGAACTACCAGTGCCTCATGCCACCCGGAAACAAACACGTGCCCGATGATGATAATTACAAAGCCTCCAATCAGTAAAAAAACCGGCAAAGGCTTATGGTGGGTATTTGTATAGGATAAACCTATCGCGTATACTCCAATAAAAAATGCAAAAATAATCATGCTCCATTCAAGCACCGGGTTTGCTAAAAAGCCCAAACCAACCAACGGTAAAAAAGTGATCAGTATGGGTACAATCGCACAATGAATAGCGCATAATACTGAGGCGGTCATCCCTACGCTATCCAATTTCGAGTTGCCTTTTTCAAAAATCATGTTGCAAATATCGCAAAAATGCAATAAAGTTGCATTGTTATTTAGGGTTATTTTACACACAGATTATTTTACATGCAATTAAACTTTTCTTAATAATTTATCTATTGTTACTTTTGCGCTTTAATTGCGTCTAAAGGTCATATGCAGAAAACGTCTATACTTGAAATCTGGAAGGAAACCTGGAACTCCCCGGTTAAGCGCCTGCAGTTGACGGCAATAATGGTGTTAATACCTGTTTTTTCTATTTTTCTTCCTCATTTTTTTGCTTTTATTGAAAAACGAAATGGCCTGGTTTTAAAGGACCGGGTGTTAGCTAATATTGCTCCGCACAATGTTTCTGTTTTGATTTTTATCATTATATGGTCAATGATCCTGCTGATATTATACAGGGCGATACACAAACCATCTATTTTTATCACCTATTGTTTAACGCTGGCCATGGTTACTGTCGCACGGGTTTTGTGTATCAGCCTGGTGCCGTTATCACCTCCTATGGGGTTAATTCCTTTATCTGACCCTTTAAGCGGCGCTTTTTATGGAGAAGCCTCGGTAACTAAAGATCTCTTTTTTTCGGGCCACACGGCTACGCTCACACTTATTTTTTTATGCCTCGAAAAACCGGTTGATAAAATATTAGGCATTTTAGCGACCATAACGGTGGCGTACCTGTTGTTGGTGCAGCACATACATTATACCGTGGATGTTGTTACAGCGCCGGTTGTTGTTTACACCCTTTACCGGTTTAATATTTATTTTCTGTATAAATATAAGCGGTCAAAAAACGAGCCGGTACGGGCGTATGATATTGTCGAATAAGTGTTTTTTTACTTTATTTTCACATAAACATGTTTATTGTTCCCCTTGCCTGATTCCCTTTCATCAAAATCAAATTTATTAAGGCTTTTGATCAAAGGCAGCATTTTGGCAAACCCATAATTCCTCGAGTCGAAGTCGGGTTTCTTTTTAAGGATCTGTGTGCCCAGGTTTCCCAGGTGTGCCCACCCATTTTCATCGGCGATATCGGCAATGCTGTCCCGTAAAAGCTTTACGAGTTCCTGCCCTACCTTATCTATCGGCGCCGATTTTTGGCCTGCCCGTTTTTTCGATGGCCTCGCTTTCCTTTCCTCATCAGGAGTAGCTGCGGCATCTTCTTTCAAAATTTCAATATAAATAAACTTGTCGCAGGCGGTGATGAAAGGGATCAATGTTTTTTTCTCGCCAATGCCTATCACTTTCATCCCCGCTTCGCGCAGTCTGATGGCCAGGCGGGTAAAATCACTGTCACTTGATACGATGCAAAAGCCATCTACCTTGCCTGAGTATAAAATATCCATCGCATCGATGATCATGGCGCTGTCGCTTGAGTTTTTGCCGGTGGAGTAGCTGTACTGCTGTATAGGGGTAATGGCATTTTCCAGCAATACCGTTTTCCAACCAGATACAGTGGGTTTGGTCCAATCGGCGTAGATCCTTTTAAAGGTAGGGGTACCGTACTTGGCTATTTCCTCAAACATTTGTTTAACGTTGGCATAAGGAACATTATCCGCGTCGATTAAAACGGCAAGCCGGAGGTCTTTGATCGAATCCATAACTAAGTTTATATGATATTTTTCCACTTCCGCCTGCATTTTGGGGCGTGTTGGCAAACGGGCGTCTAAAGGTATCCATATTTTGAGGCTTTTCGCTTGTTATTTGACGTAAAACCGCGAAAATATTGATCAAAATCCAGTGTTGCTACTGCTGATTTTTGCGGATTACCGACCAAAGCTCCTTTATGGTACTTTGATTTTAACTGACTTGCCGGGCAAAACGGGTTTTGCTGCCTTTTCGGTGTTTAAGCATGGCGTTTACCTGCCCCACAATGACGATACTATCGTTATAATTAATTGCTGTTTTGGCATAAAAATGAGAAGATTTGGGCGCGGCAATGTCTTTTGAATAATTTACATAAGTACTGGCTTCAGAAAAAATAAATATTTTATTTTGCGACAGTAATATCCTATGTTGCCTGAAAATCATATTACTTTTTTGCAGGATTTTCCTGATCCGGAATTTCTTTCCGTTAGCTTCCAATACTTCTCCATAATAATTGCCTGCCAGCAATGCCATCCGGTTTACGGTTGATACTAAAAAAGTTTGTATTTAAAAAATCGGGAGGCATCGCAACCTCATCAAACTACTTTTTTTGTACTAAATCAAGTATTTATCAATGGTGCTTATCCAAATATCCCCTTTGCTATCGTTGAATAAAGAATTCGGCGCGTATTTACCGCTGATTATAAATTGCAGCTTTAAGGTTTTTTTATCAAATACATATATTTTGCCGGAATTGGCATAAAAATTCAAATGGGTATCGGTAAATCCTAAAACAAAAGCCAGCAATCATTTGATTTTCAGGCTTTTATCTGTTTTTGATATTGAATTTTGCGGAGAGGGAGGGATTCGAACCCTCGATACCCTTTTGAAGTATACACACTTTCCAGGCGTGCTCTTTCGACCACTCAGACACCTCTCCCTGGTTAGTTAAAAGGTTGTAATAAATTGTAGTAGTTGTAAGTGTTGCAATTTTTTTAACCTATTACAACTTTTACAGTACAAACAACCTGTTTCAACCTAACAACAATCGCGCAAAGGTAAAATAATTATGCTTTTACACACAATAAAAAAAGCGCCCCGGAAAAAGTCGGGGACGCTCCATGAAAACTCAATTTGTATTTAAAAACTATTATCTCACGCGGTCATTATGTTTGTCGCGGTATATTGCGCGGCTGGTGCGGTTTTCTTTATTGCGCAAATGGCTCCGTTCGGCCCGGCTCATCCGGCCGGCAGCCTGCGCGCTGTTTCTTTGATAAGCAATCCTTCGGTCGTCGGCGCGCAAATTACGTGTTTCATTACGGGTTAGTTCGCCACTGCGGACACCCTGGCTAATACGGCGGTCCTGATTGTGCAGTCTATGATTTATAACAGGGGTACGGTCTTGGGCCTGTGCCATTGAGGTGATAGCTAATGCGGCTACCAGTAAACCTCCTAATATTTTAATTTTCATTTTTTTCTGTTTTTTTGTTGTTTAAACAATAGAGCGTTTTCAGGATGGTTGGTTTAAAAAAGGATATGTTAAAAGATGTTAACGGGAGGTTTCTTGGTTGATTAAGTTGACTGGGGTGATTAGGTTGGGATCTTCCATTTATAAACTATTCACAAAATCAACTCAATCAACCACTCAGCTCACCTAACTTAATCAACTAAATTTCCTATGTTTGCTGCAGGTTGCCGGCAAGGCTGCCGGCAAATAAAAAGCGTGTATAGTTTCAATGCTGAGCATCAACGAGATTAAAAAACCTATTGCCGCCGATATTGATGTTTTTGAAGGGAAGTTTAAAACTTCTATGCAAAGCTCAGTACCGCTGCTCGACCGTATTACCCACTACATCGTTAAGCGCAAAGGCAAGCAGATAAGGCCCATGTTTGTGTTTTTTTCGGCAAGCATTTGCGGCGGCATTAATGAGTCCACTCACAGGGGCGCAGCCCTGGTTGAGCTATTGCATACCGCGACCCTTATACACGATGACGTGGTTGATAACTCCTATCAGCGCCGCGGCTTTTTCTCCATCAACGCTTTGTGGAAAAACAAGATAGCTGTTTTAGTAGGTGATTACCTGCTTTCCAAAGGCTTGCTGCTGTCCATTAAACATGACGATTTCCGGTTCCTGAAAATTGTATCCGAAGCGATGCAGCAAATGATCGAAGGGGAACTGCTTCAGGTGGAGAAGGTACGCAAAATGGATATCGAGGAACCTGTTTACTACGAAGTGATCAGGCAAAAAACAGCCTCGTTGATTGCTTCCTGCTGCGAATGCGGCGCTGCATCGGCCGGTGCCGATGATGCTACTATCGAGAAAATGCGCCTCTTTGGCGAAAAGATCGGCATTGCTTTCCAAATAAAGGATGATATGTTTGATTTTGGAACGGATGATGTTGGCAAACCACTAGGCATCGACATAAAAGAAAAAAAGGTAACGCTCCCGCTCATTTATTCGCTTAACAACAGCAAGCCTGATGTTAAAAAACGAATGATCAACCTGGTTAAAAATCATAACGATGACCCTAAAAAAATAGCAGAGATCATCCGCTTTGTTAACGAAACCGGTGGCCTGCAGTATGCCGAAACCCAGATGAAAAAATACCAGGACGAGGCTTTTGAAATACTCAATACCTTCCCCGAAGGCGAATCCCGTATAGGATTGGAACAATTGGTACGCTTTACCACCGAACGGAATAAATAATGAATAATGAGTTAATATTCATTTCAGGCTTCCTCGTTTTCATTTTGGCAATGCTTGCCATCGACCTTGGATTATTTGCAAATCCGGATAAACCCGTAAGTATTAAGCGGGCGGCTTTAATGAGCGTTGTGTGGATTACTTTCGCACTTTGCTTTTACCTGCTGATCCTTAAATATGGCAACCTGTTGCATCATATCGACAACTTCGCAACGCTGCAGCAGATCAATATCAGCAACTTTCATCACCTAACGCTCGACCCGCATAATTTACCTGCCAGCCTGCAGCTTTACCGTAATAACCTGGCGCTGGAGTTTATTTCGGGCTATGTGGTGGAATATGCCTTATCAGTAGATAACATTTTTGTAATGGTACTGATCTTCACTGCCTTTGCAGTTGAGCCTAAATATTATCATAAGGTGCTTTTTTGGGGGATTATCGGCGCCATAATTATGCGTTTTTTCTTCATTTTCGTTGGGGCAAGTCTGATTGAACATTTTCATTGGATACTATACCTGTTCGGTGCGTTCCTGCTTTACACCGGCGTGATGATGTTTATTAATCGTAACGAAAAAGCCGAGGTAGACCCGGAAAAACATACCATCGTAAAACTCGCCTCACGGTATTTGGCCGTACATCCACATTTTTCAGGTAACCGGTTCTTTATAAAAATAGATCATAAAAAACTGATTACCCCCCTTTTCCTGGTGCTGCTGATCATCGAAGCAACTGATCTTCTTTTCGCCGTTGACTCTATACCGGCAATCTTTTCAGTTACTAAAGACCCATACATTGTCTTCTTTTCCAATATATTCGCCATCCTTGGCCTTCGGTCAATGTTTTTTTTACTGGTAAATATTATCGATAAATTCCATTACTTAAAAACCGGGCTTGCTGTGCTGCTGGCCTTCATCGGCCTAAAAATGCTTGGCGCAAACTATGTCGACAAGCTTGGTCTCACTACCGGTAATTCATTGCTGATCATCCTAACCATATTATTGGCGAGTATGGTGGCATCGCTTTTATTTCCCAAAAAGAAAGCCGCACACCGCTAAAGGCTTGAATATTCTTATTAATCATGATTAACTTTATGGCACATTTACCATAAAACACATGACAGAAAAAGATAAAACCAGTATCCCAACGCTTTATGAATGGGCGGGCGGGATGCAAACATTCGTAACGCTTTTCGACAAATTTTATGATAAGGTTTTGGCGGACGAAGTGCTTGAGCCTGTTTTCAAACACATGCCGGCCCGGCACCGCCTGCATGTGGCACATTTTGTTGCCGAAGTATTAGGCGGGCCAAAGGTTTATAGCGAATCCGAAGGCAGTCATTTTGAGATGATCAGGAAGCATCTGCAAAAACACCTTACAGAGAAACACCGGAAACGCTGGATGGAGCTATTGCTGGAAACAGCGGACGAAATGGCTCTTCCTGCTGACCCTGAATTCAGATCGGCATTTATGGCTTACCTGGAATGGGGCACCCGGATAGCGGTTATTAATTCAAATTTACAGGATGTATCGGAAGAGCAGGATGTGCCTATGCCGAAATGGGGCTGGGGAATTCCCGGCGGGCCATATTTGCCTTAAGGGCATTGGTCATTTTAAAAAACCAACCTATCGCTATATTTAATCAATATGTTGATGAATCTTTCTTTCGGACTTTCGGACTTTTGAGACTTTTCCGACTAAAACACCTACCTTAGTAAATGCATTTTTTCGATTTCAGCTTATTTAAATTTACATTTTTCGATCTGTTGGATGTGGTGCTGGTGGCATTTCTCATCTATCAGTTGTACAACCTTATCCGGGGTACTATCGCCGCAAATATTTTTATTGGCCTTGCACTCCTGTTTGGCATGTACTATGTAGTAAAAGCGCTGCATATGCAGTTGCTTACCGGCATCCTGGGCAAATTTGTGGATGTAGGCATCATCGCCCTGATCGTAGTGTTTCAGCAGGAGGTACGGCGTTTTTTGCTGCTAGTGGGCAAAAATGCCTCCTTGCAGCGTAACCGGGCCTGGTGGCAATACTTTTTTGGCAAAGCCGATGCCGAAAAGAACAACTATGCCCGCATAAAACCCGTCATTGATGCATGTAAAAGTTTAAAATCCACCCGCACCGGCGCTTTAATCGTTTTTGCCAAATATTACGATGAACAGTTTTATCAGAACAGCTGCGAGGTTATTGAAGGTAAGATATCCAAACGCCTGCTGGAGAGCATTTTTCAAAAAACAAGCCCCCTGCATGACGGCGCCGTAGTTATTGCCGAAAACAAGATCAAATCGGCAAGTTGTATTTTGCCGCTGACGGAAAAAACAGATCTTCCGGCGCAGTTCGGTTTACGTCACCGTGCCGGTATAGGTGTTACAGAAGCTAACGATGCCACGGCGATCATCATTTCGGAAGAAACAGGCGAGTTATCTTATGCCAAACAGGGTAGGGTAAAAATGAATATCAGTTTTGCCGAACTCGAAAAGTTGCTGAATAAGGATTTTTAATATTTGTTGTTATCATTCTATATTCTATGATTTCTTCCATTGCAAATTCGCTTGAATCGTTAAAGGTTTTGTTTAACCTGGTTTCGCGGTATTTGCTTTTTACGGGCTCTTTTTATTTGTTTTTTTATGTTTGGAAAAACAAGAAATACTGGATGGCAAAGATCCAGCAACGATACCCGGAAAGAAAGTATATCTTTAATGAAATAAAACACTCGGCTATTACCATACTTATTTTTGGATTGATTGTTTTGATGGTAATTTGGGCCGGCAAAAAAGGGTTAACGCAAGCCTATGAACCGATAAACAAATACGGCTACTTTTATTATTTTTTTAGCATCCTGCTGATGATTGTTTTGCACGACACTTATTTTTACTGGACGCACAGGGCCATGCACTGGAAACCGCTGTTTAAATGGGTGCATAAAACGCATCATCTTTCAGTTAACCCCACCCCATTTGCGGCTTATGCCTTTCATCCATTGGAAGCTGTTATCGAGGTTAGCATCATCCCGTTGATTGCTTTTACCATTCCGCATCATCCTTCGGCGATAACCATTTTTTCGCTTTATTCACTGCTATTGAACGTTACCGGGCATCTGGGGTATGAACTGTTCCCTAAGGGATTTGCTGAGCATTGGTTGTTTAAATGGCACAATACCTCAACCCATCATAACATGCATCACCGGCTGGTTAAGTGTAATTATGGATTATATTTTAACTTTTGGGACAGGCTGATGAAGACCAACCATCCCCAATATGAAGCGCATTTTAATGAGGTAGTTGAAAAACGGCAACAGGGGAAAATAGTTTCTGCTGAAGCTGCGCTGGAGTAAAAACACAGTGCTTATTAATTGTGGCCAAGCCGGAAATGCTCGCTGTATTACAGTAACCTGCCCGTTATCAGTACCTATCCGGCTCCGGTTTTATTGCTGTGCCTGTGCGTTACATTTATCTACCTGATATCGTACCAATCATCCGTACGGAATGGTGAAGCTGGTAAATTTGCCCCATTATATAAATTGCAAACCGGGTTATTTGCCCAGGCATAACGCACGGCTATGGGGTTGGGGACATTACCGCTGTTCACAATTACTTTATTCCCTGATATGATAGCCCTGGCCGGGTAGAATTTTTTATCAGCACCTGCTATAATAAACCCTTTGAGCGTATCGCCTTTTGCCAGCAGGCCATCGTTGGTATTGATGAATTCCAGTTCAATTTTATTGTCCTTAATTACCTGTGATTTATAAATTGGGCCCGAGCAGGAGATATTTTCACCATACGTTTTTGCGCGTGCAATTAATGCCAGGCGGCGGCTGGCTTCCTGCTTGTTTTGTGGGTGTATGCGGTAGGCATCGCCAATATCAATGGTTACGGCCATGCCCGTATTAGGCAGGCTAAGCGCGCATAACTGGGCATCGCGCAGGGCAGGCCAGTCAGCCGCGGGTGGCTGGTCCGTCGCAGCATAATTGGCGATTTGTACATAATAAAACGGAAAATTGCCTTCGCCCCATTTCTGCCGCCAATCATTAATTAACAGCGGAAACAACCGGCGGTATTGCGTGGCCCTATCGGCATTGCTTTCGCCCTGGTACCATATTACGCCTTTTATGGTGTAGGGTAAAATTGGGTTAATCATGGCATTATAAATAAGTGTTGGCCGGTTTGGGCTGTTTGATTGTACCGGCGGTTGTGGTAACTGCGTAAGCACATTCGCTTTGTGATAAACCCATTCGCCCGCCAAATCAATTTGACCAGTAATATCAGTGGCTAATGACAATTGCAGCGGGCCTTTGTTTATACCGCCGAGGCCGCCATTGTCAAAAACGCGGACGGCGATCGTATTTTCGCCGGCTTTTACCCCGCTGCCGGGTATGTTATAGCTGCGCGTATAAAAAAACGATTCTGTATGACCTATTTCCACCCCGTTAAAATAAGAAACATCATAATCATCAATACCACCCATGTTAAGTTTTAAGTCCTTGCCGGCCCATGCTGCAGGAATGGCAACCTTCTTTCTGAACCACATGGTACCGTCATAATCAGGAACACCTGATTGCTCCCAGTAAGAGGGCAGCATCATTTTTTGCCAGGAGGAATCGTCAAGGCCAGTTTCGGCCCAAAGGGGTTTGCTTTGCTGAAAGCCAGGGTCTTTTGCATTTATGGAATCCATCCATCCTCTTACATTCATTTGATACTGCGCATCAATCTTTTGCTGCGTAAGCCCGTTTTCAATAGCATTGACAAATGGCGCAAAAGCAGGCATTGTTTTTAAGGCGCTGCCGCTTGTCCAGGCCTCTGCAACGGTGCCACCCCAGGTGCTATTAATAATACCTATCGGTATATGTTTATCTGCAAACAAATTCTTTGCAAAAAAATAGGCAACGGCTGAGAAATTACGTATGGTTTGGGGATTGCATATTGTCCAGCCGCCTTTGGTTTGCACGTTTGAAAGTGGGGTAAAGCTGGTTTTATTATCAATTTTCAGCATCCGTATTTCAGGGTAATTAGCTGCATCCGTCAACTCATTGTTAAGGTTCAGCACATCACCATAAAAACCAGTCAACGGCATTTCCATGTTAGATTGCCCCGAGCATACCCAAACTTCGCCGATCAAAATATTTTTCAGGGTTGTTATGCTGCCATCATTAAAGGTGATGGTATAAGGGCCACCGTAAACAGGCGTGCGTACTTTTATTTTCCAATCACCATTTGCATCGCCGGCAACTTTATAGGTTTTGTTGTTCCATGAGGTTACGATGGTTAAGTTTTTACCGGGAGTTTCAATCCCCCAAAGGTTAACTTTTGTTTGCTGTTGTAAAACCATGTTATCAGTAAAACAGGCGGGTAACACAATTTGCGCAGCGCTTGCTTTAAAAATAAAAAGAAACAAACCGGGCAGTAGTCCCCTGCTGATAATTTTTATATAAATCGATTTAGCAATCATTGTGTAAAACTATCAAAAAATATATAAAGTGTTGCATAGGCGCTTTGTCCGGGATGTTGAAACATAAGAATTCTGATTGATCCGTTAATACCCCCAAATTTTTCAATCTGATCCCCCAAAAATTGTCTGAAACGAGTGCATTTGGCAAAAAAAAACCGCTTAAATCATTGATTTAAGCGGCTTAAAAGGATTTTGACACCCTTTTAGCGGAATGGACGGGACTCGAACCCAATCGCATAATATCCTAATTTTCAATATATTACAAGCTTGCAAACGTGGTGATTCCCGAATTCTCCACAAATAATTTGCAACAGTTTAATTCCTAATGACTTATATAAAGATAAGCATTAATAGCGATTGATGCAATATATGCTGCAAATAATAAGTCCCGTGTTGATGATGAATATCAGTACCCTTTTCCTATTCATTTTTGGATTCAAAAATGACAACAGACAACCGACGACATGGATCAGGGATTATTTAAAAAGCGTCCCGAACTGGGTTTGCTAATATGGTTGTAGTTTCTTTTTACCAATCCATATTAGCCGCATCATCAAGCTGTTGCTGAAGTTCGTAGCAATATCTTTCCATAGTTTCCATATCGTCACACAAAGCCTGATAGAATCCGTTTGCTGCATAAGGTACAATTGTAGGCAAATCGCTTTCCTGGGTATAAAACATAGCTGGCTTTAAGCTACCCGTTTGAAGGTACATGATAAATCCCCCGATCAAAGCAATGGTCTCACCATCATTGAACACCAGCCCGCCTTGTAAGGAAAATCGATTACGTTGCCGCTTATAGTTCATGATCACCGGTACCGCACCGGTTTTAGAGTGAAAACTAAACGCGTTTCCTTCCTTGCCAAACGCGCCGTGAGCTACAAAGTTTCGTAATTGCTGCCTAACGAGCAGTAGTTCGTCCAAGAATTTGACTGCGGTTTTTGAAGTGTCTGTGATAGCTGCCCTAAACTTATCCTTCCATTCCGCTTCGATTAAGCGGGTGATCATTTCACCGTCTGCTAAGCCCTCAGCAATGATGGCCAAATGGATAAACAAATGCTCCGTCCAACTGAAGAAAGCTTCGACACAGGAAATAGCGTACCAGTTAGCTTTTTCATCGTGCTTGTAACTCAGAGACAGCGAGTTGGCCACTTTACTAAATTTGGTTACTTCTGTTTTAGTTTCGTATTTATTCCGGCTGGAAGCTGCCAGGCCAGACTCTGTTTTGTATTGTTCCAACAGGAAATTGAAGCGAGCAAACAGCTTCCGGTTATTATTATTGACATTTAGATTCGATTTCTTAATGGCTTCAGCCGCTATGTAGTCATAAAAGGGCCTCGCTGATTTAACAGCCCCGTTGATTTTTCGTACAATTTCTTCAGCAGCAGTCTCGTCTGTAGCCAGGTTCTGCACGAATATGCCGAGCCCCATTTTGCGGTACTCCACCAAAAACGTTTTACCTTTGTAGTCTATCGGAAATGACCAGGCAATCTTTTCGAATTTACCTAGGTTAGGAAATTCCAACAGATCGGCAAACAGAAAATAGACAAGGTAGTAGACCGGCAGCTGGTACCCGGCTTTGCTTCTGCAGTCCACACGGAAAAAGATGTCTGGTATTTCGACTGCCTTAATTGCGGGCTGGATTGGTGACAATATCTTTAAAGCTTTGCTTTTATAGGATTGAATCTCCATTCTGATATTGATGTTTTAAAAGTTTATTTGCTTAGCAGGCAGTTACGCCAGTTTGATCACGCCTAAAAGTGCTGGAGAATTACTAGGAAAATAGCGCCCTGCCTTTTCACTTCCATTTTTACTACTGTTGATTGGTAATCAAGTTTTTTTAATAGGATAATCTATCAATGTCACTAACTCTTCAAAAATTATCCTTACGTCCGTTTTTATCGGTTCTATGTCGGACTTTCTTGCCCTAAAACGCTTGCTATGAACACTCGAATCAGCCAACAATTTTATTTTGGGCAAATTCTCTTTAACTATCTTTGACAGTTTCCACGAGTTTTCAGCAATAGATGCCTTAATTAAATCTGCAAGCTGCAAATAGTCGTCTTTAGGTGTCTTAATTTTTGATTCTATCCCTTTACTTTCAAACAATTCTATAATCAGGATTTCGCAAATCTTTCTGAGCATAAAAAGACAGGAGTTGTATAATCTCAGATCATAACAACTGCTTGCTTCACTAGCGAAGGCAGTTAAATAACTCGGTGCTTTTTCAAAAATGGCTAATGGATACAACGAATTAGAGGGTGGACGTTCTGTCGGGGTACCTATCTCGGTTTCGATTTGTTGTGTAATCTTGGCAAAAAGGATGTACCCGTTCTTTGTACGAAGGAATTCTTGGTCTATTCCCCTTTTAGAATAACGTGTCAAATATTGCGCGATATTGGAATAGCTGTTTAAATGCAATTCATCAAAACATTGCTTTATGTTTTTCGCTGCAATCTTTTCGTCATTCTTCATGTGCTGAAGGAAGAAAACAAAATATTTGATTTGTTTTCCCGCAGATAATGCAGAAAAGTCCGGGACACTTTTTATGAAATTTTTTAGATGCTCCATTGTTCAGAAACTATAGACGAAACATTTCTTCAAGAGCCACTGATCCAAGTCTGCTAAGTTTCCATTTACCGCTTTCAATCCCTTCAAACCACTGAGTCTCGTTCTTTACATTGTTGATTAATTGGACTAGAGAGTTCTTTCTCGTTAGCTTTAATATTCGGTAGGCATAGTCAATATTTCCAGCTGTGAATGTTTCGGTTTTGCTCAACTCACAGATATAATAGGCTATAAGCCCGAAAACATCTTTATTGCTACTTGGCTTAAATTTATCAAAAACCTCCTGCAAGGAAGGTTTTTTTTCACTTTTAACCACATCAAAATCCTCAAGTACAATCTGTTTTGATGATTTAGATGCTTTGACGACTGTTGCTGTTGCTGGTTTTTCTTTCGTTACTTTTTTAGACTTAGGTGATTTACTATTCTCGTAGGCGCCTTTTATTATTCCGCTGGCAGTTCCAAGCACAAAATCTGAAACAATATCTACTTTATCAAATTCAATCCTGAACACTCCCTCACTTGCTGTATCAAAAAACGTCTTGCGTAATCCGGTCCAATTGCCGCTGAAGTTTCTATTTCTAGAATCATTTTTTCGTTTATTCAGATAGGCGCTCCTTACCTGATCATACGTAAAAGTTTTTGCTCCATACCCTCCTTCGTAAAATGCAAAAATGAGTATCCATTCCATTTCACTAAGCTTTCTTTTATGTAGTAGGTCATCTATATGGAGATATTTTATCAACTTTTTATCTTGATTAACTGAATTCAAATTGACAAAGGATTTTTCCTCACTAACTTCATTTTTAGATTCTAAATTCTTTGCTTCTTCAATTGGCAGTTGATGTTCAATTTGGTTCGCCCCATTGTTTATTGGACTTACATCGAAAGTATGAGGATAGCTGTTTTGAGTTATATTTTCAATTAAAGATTTAAGCCCCTCTTTTCCAACTTCGTTGCTTAAACCAACATCACAGCGAATTTCGTCGCCTTTTTTGTAATAATGGAATGTATTTGGTTGGCCGTTTGAAGCAACAACAGCATTAATTTCTGTGCCGCATTCTCCGCAAAATTTAGCGCCTTTTTCCAACGCAGATTTACATTCCTTACATTTTAGTCGACCACCGCATTGATTGCAAAAGTTGGAGCTATTTAAAACAGAGGATTCACAATTATTACAGACAAGTAGTTCCATTAGTTACTAAAATTATGATAAAGACTAAGATCAAATATAATATTTATAAATTACAAAATCTTTTACATGTTCTTGACTTCCAACAGCTATTGCTTAAAATTAGATTCGTAACTTAATTATGAAGTTCGTAAGTAAATCAGCATTCACACCCAAAAGTGGGATAAGTATAAACGATAAAACGCTATGTACTGAACACATTAATGATTATGCTATTCGCGAGAATATCATTAAATGGGGTTACAAAGGAATCTGCAATTATTGCGGTAAAAGAAGAACAGTTGCATTATACAAAGATATACTTCCTTTTATAAGTCGAGGCATTCATCATTTTTTTGGCGAGGTCGAGGATGAAGGCGTTCATTACGACGATGAGGAACAGGAATATTGGGGGGCATCAACCTACCAAACAGATGAAATGCTTTTTGATGAAGCTGGGTTAATAGTGAATAGTCAATACTTAATCGACGATTTGGTCCAGTCCTTCGGCGACGCTTTATGGTGTGAGAAAGACCCCTATGGGGACAGAGAAAGGGATATATTGAAATATGATTGGAAGGAGTTTAAACATGTTGTTAAACATCGTTCGCGATATGTTTTTATGGGTTCTAAGCAATTTCAAACAGGGATCAACGGAACCTCGGTAGAAGAAATACTTCATGAAATTGGCAGAAGAACAGATCAGTTGAATTTATTCAAGTGGATTGAACCTGGCACCAAATTTTACAGGTGTAGACAACATACCGTAAAGGCTATACCCACAAAATCGAAAGATTTTACGGCTCCCCCCGAAGATCGGGCAATCTATCCTAACCGAATGAGCCCTGCTGGCATTCCTATGTTTTATGCTGCGTTTGACAAGGGCACCGCCTTTTTAGAAACATTTGATAAAACGTCTCCGCTAAAAAATAGGATGAGTACGGCAATATTTTTAAACAAGGAAAAACTTTACTTGCTTAACTTAGCCGACCTTCCAAAAGTTCCAAGTTTGTTTGATGAGAAGTTAGGCAAATATTTAGACACAATAATTTTTCTTCATTCATTCGTAGAAGATTTAAGTGCACCAATTTATAAAGACGGCAGGGAGCACATTGATTATGTGCCGACACAGATTATAACTGAGTATTTTAGATATACTTTTAACGACCTGACAGATATTGCGTTGGACGGGATAATTTATCCCAGTTCTAAAAACTCTGGTAAAAACGCTTGCGTACTATTTTTTAATCAATCAGAATGTTTGAAAAATCTTGATTTTAAAGCCGACCTGCTTACAAAGCGAAGGATCGTCAAATGAATTTATAAATAGGTTAGAAATCGTTATTAATCTGCTCAACCGATATAATTTTGGTTAGTAGGATATCAAGCTGTTTACTCGTGCATTTATCATTGTAATGCATTCGCAATGAATTGATGGTGACTTCAATTTCATCGATAGTTTTCACAATGATATAGGTAATGTCTGTTGGCTCAAATTCTACCCTTATATCAGCTATAGTGTCATTTAATTCAACTTTGGTGTGATCATAATCTACGGGATTAAACCTTGCTTCTATATCTTTACGGTTGTTTTTAGTAGGCACATACCGCCATTCTCTCTCGTTGTAGAAGCGATAATCTTTAAAAGAAAAATCCCCCCGCGTTAAATCTGCCTTATAGTTTTTCGCATAAGCAATCATTTTTTTTATAAAAGCCATGCTGTTTAAATCTGCTTTGGTCTTTTTTTTTAGCCCCGTTTCAATAAACTCAAATATTAATTTATTAATGTCCGATCCTTTGGATAGATATAGAACAGGATTGATGCCATGGTGGATAAAACACACCAAAATGACCCCTTTTGGCCCACTCAAAAAGGCCCCCTTTGCCAGGTGAAAGTGACCACGTTCGCCAAAGCAAAGTGACCCCTCCTCGCCAGGTGAAAGTGACCCCTTAAAAGAGTTAAAGTAATG
>JARLHA010000064.1 GCA_031292485.1 Mucilaginibacter sp. | reverse complement strand
TCAGTTAAACTTGAATTGGCTTATTCTATCGGGACAGGTTATCCCTTGATTGGTTGCTCCCCAGCAGAGCCTCTCTCCGTTTTACCTGACCTGATAAATATAATGAAATTAACAACTGACACAGTTTAAATTACACTCCCTAATTTTATTATTGTTGATTTGCCTTTAGCCATATTTTATTGACAGGCGAATTCCCTCTGGTCAAAAAAAAACATCAAATAAATTGGTGTTTTTTTTTGTCTTAATGCGTTAAAGTTCACCGCGCAAATTTCATCGGTTTGCAAATAAACCTTAATTTTTATTCAAATCCATAAACTATAATTTCTATTTGGCTGTTAATTTACGGCTGCCTGCCAACACCGAAATTCCGATTTTTTTGCTTCTCATAATTTGTTGCTGTTTTTATAATAGGTGCATAAATCCCCTCGAAATGCGCCTGAAGGCGCCTTTGGTTAACATTTTTATCTTAAATAGAAACTTTTGTATCATTTAAAAAAATGATTAACCAATAGCTTTACAAGCATGATCGGTAAACCCCGGTTGCAATTATAACACCTTCTAAAATTATGCTTAACAAGAACTTTAAGTCTGCCAGGCAAAAAGCCTGCAGTTTTTTGATTGTACTCATTTATGCAGCGTCAGCGTATAATGCCAAAGCGGCAGTAAAATCGTACAGGAAAGAAGCTGACGGTATAACCATAAAATTAAATACCGGGCTCATCAAATTAAAGATTTGTGCCGATGACATTGTTGAGGTTAAGTACACCATCTTTAATGCCTTCCTCAAAAAAACATCGCTTGTTGTTAATAATACCTGGGCAAAAATTACACCTTTTAAAGTTAGTGAACAAAAAGGCGAGATCGTTATTACTACGCTTAAACTGAGAATCGTTATCGATAAGACAACCGATGCTATTACCTATAAAGATATTAACGGTAAGATAATAACCGGCGAGGCCGCTGCCGGTAACAAGTCTCTCACTGAAGCAACAATTGCAGGGATAAAAACCTATAGCGTAAGTACACAGTTCAATTCGCCGAACGATGAAGCGCTGTTTGGTTTGGGCTGTCATCCGGAAGATTCGCTTTCCATCAATTACAAAGGACGTAACCAGCAAATGCTGATCAAATACATGACTGGCGCCATCCCTGTTTTACTCTCAACAAAAGGATACGGCTTGTTATGGGACAATTATTCAGCCTCGAATTTTTATGGCGGCGAAGCAAATAACACCCAGTTTAAATATGTATCGGAAAGCGGGAGGGAAGTAGATTATTACTTTTTTTACGGGCCCGATTTTGACCATATCATTGATTTGTACAGAACGGCCACAGGTAAGGCGCCGATGTACCCAAAATGGTCTTTCGGGCTTTTTCAATCGCAGGACAGGTATAAAACCCAGGCCGAGGTTTTAAGTGTAAAGGATGGATACCGAAAAAATCATATCCCGGTAGATGCGATCGTGCAGGATTGGTTCTGGTGGTCACCGGCCCCGATTGGTTCTCACATCATGAACCATGACAGATATCCTGATCCGAAGGCAATGGTGAACGAACTGCATAAGGCCAACTTTCATGCAATGATATCCATCTGGCCGCTATTTGGAGAGGGCAGCGCGAATTACGAAGCACAAAAGAAAAACGGCTTTTTGACAAGCATAAAATGGGATAATTTTTTCGCCCATACTTTTGACACCTACTATGATGCTCATAACCCCAAGGCGAGGGACCTTTATTGGGCTCAGGCCCGGGACAGCATAGTAAAACGCTATGACTGGGATGCATGGTGGGTTGACCAGTGCGAACCCGATAACGGATCGTTGCTTGATGAACGCCGCAAAGCCGATTTTTCGGTTGGTAAAGGGATAGACTATTTTAATACCTATGCCCTTGAGCATGCGAAAGGCCTTTATAAGGGTTGGAGAAGCGACATGACAAACAAACGTGCTTTCTTTTTGGTGCGCCAGGCGTTTGCGGGATCACAAAGGAGTGCTACAACGCTATGGTCATCTGACATCACCACAACTTTTAAAGCATTTAAAAGCCAGGTACCACAGGGGATTAATGCTTGTGCATCCGGTATCCCTTACTGGACATCGGACATTGGTGGATATTTATCAAGGGTAGATCCGGACGGTATCCCCACCTGGTCTGAGCCTGAAAATCGGGAATTGTTTACCCGCTGGTTCCAATTCGGGACATTCTCTCCGATATTCCGCATACACGGTAAAGGCGAAAGGGCGCTGTTCTCAAATAACTGGGACCAACCCACAAAAGACATTTTGCTGAAATTCGATAACCTGCGTTACCGGTTGTTGCCTTATATATATTCGATGGCCGCGAGTGTGACCTTACATAACTACACAATAATGCGTGCGCTGGCTTTTGATTTCAGGAATGACCCGAATGTTTACGGTATACCCGATCAATATATGTTCGGCCCGGCATTTATGGTAAACCCCGTTACTGAACAATTATATACGGGTGTCGGCGAAGCAAAAGCAAAAACCCGTAAGGTTTACCTGCCAAAGGCTACCTGGTTTGATTTCTGGACAGGTAAAACCATCGCAGGAGGGCAAACAATTAATGCCGAATCGCCTATAAATATTTTGCCGCTATACGTAAAAGCAGGGTCAGTTATACCGATGGGGCCGGAGGTAGAATATGCAACCCAAAAAACAGCAAAACCTTTTGAATTGCGTATTTACCCTGGAGCCAATGGCAAGTTTACGGTTTATGAAGATGAAAATGACAACTACAATTACGAGAAAGGTAAATACGCCCTTTTTACTATTAGCTGGAATGATAAACTGCACCAGGTTAGTATAAACGATACAAAAGGTAGTTACAAAGGGTTAAAAAAGTACCGGACTTTCAATATAGTATTGGTTAGCCCTGATCATGGAACCGGGGAAGGTGTAACAGAAAATGCGGATAAGACAATTGTATACAACGGAAAATCACTAACTGTAAATATATAGTATCAAGCTTTGATAGATTAAAAGAAATCAAATAGGGGCGCTATAATAGGTCAAATTATTTAATCATGTATAATACAACTAACACTCAAAAAGTAATGCGCGAAACAACATCCTTAAATGCGGGTGATTGTTTTACCGTATCTTCAAGGGTAAAAAAGGATTTTGATTTTCCCTTGCATTATCATGATGAGTATGAACTTAACCTTATTATAAATGCCAAAGGTGCAAAGCGCATTGTAGGCGGTAGCATTGGGGTTATTGATGATGTGGAGCTTGTTTTTATCGGGCCCAATATTTACCATGCCTGGTTTTTACACCAATGTACTTCAACCGAAATACAGGAAGTAACCATTCAGTTTCATAAAGACCTTTTTGATGAGAATTTTTTAAACAGGAACCAGGCCAGCATACTTAAAAATATGTTTAATAATGCCCAATTGGGGATTCTCTTTTCGCGGGAAACTACCACGGGGCTTGTAAACAGGATTTTGGAGCTGAACCAAAAAAGCAGGTTTGATGCTGTTTTAGAATTACTATCTATACTTCACTCCTTATCCGTTTCCTCAAATATTAAATTACTGTCAGATACCGGTTTTTCGGATCAAAACTTCGGCTTTAAGAGCAGGCGGATTGAAAAAGTGTTTGAATATATGCACAACAACTACGATAAGCAGATAACGCTTGCCGAGGTTGCCCATATAGCCAATATGCCCCAGGTTTCTTTCAGCAGGTTTATTAAAAAAAGAACCGGGAAAACATTTATCGAAAGCCTTAATGAGATAAGGTTGGGTCATGCGTCAAGGATGCTGATTGATACCGATGCACATATAGCCGGGATAGCCTACAAATGCGGCTTTAACAACATATCCAATTTTAACAGAATTTTTAAACGAAAAAAACTGTGTATCCCGCGTGAATTTAGGGAGGCATATAGCTACGGAAGGAGTTTTTATATATAAGAGCAAATAGCAGCAGTGGATATATTTATAATTTATAATATGCTATTTATTGGCATAATAAGTATTTTATTGCATAATAAATATGAGTTAATTTGCAATTATATATAAATATAGAATTAATAAATGTAAAAATAGTATTACATATTAGGAGCGCGTAAAGGTTAAATTTGTATTATAAGTCTTGCGGTTTTATGAGTTGCAATACAATTTAATAACCTTAAGCTATCATTGGCTGAAACACCGATCAACAGGTAATGATAAACTTATTTAATCCAATTATACAGCCGGTTGCTGTTTGTAAATACTAAATAATTTGAGATTGATGGAGCGATATTTCCATTTACCTCAGCAATGTTCAGCAAATCAATTAATCAACTAAATCAATAAAAATGAAGAAAGATGTACTGTTTAACAAATTAAATAGTTGCAAAAAAACGTCACTCGTTATTTTGCTAACTTTATTTGGTTATTCTGCCACATTTGCTCAAACCCGGCAAATTACAGGCAGAGTAACCTCGGCTGACGACGGCTCCGGCTTGCCTGGAGTAACCGTTAAAATTAAAGGCACAACTACAGGACTGCAAACTGATGTAAATGGCGCCTTTAAAATATCAGCAACAACCGGAGCGGTATTAACGTTCACCTATATAGGGTTTTTACCACAGGAAATAACCGTAGGTGATGGTAGTGTTTTTAACATAAAACTATCTCCAAATGCCCAAACACTACTTGAAGTTAATGTTGTATCTATCGGTTATGGTACCGCCAAACGAAAGGACCTTACCGGTGCGATCAGCTCAATTAGCGCCAAGCAAATTGAAGCAGTGCCCGTTACTACATTAGACCAGGCCATGCAGGGCCGCGCCGCGGGAGTGCAGGTTACAAATAACGATGGCGCTCCCGGAGGTAATATTACTGTGCTGATAAGGGGAACGGGTAGTTTGGCAAACGGTGGTAATGTTCCATTGTATGTGGTTGACGGTTATCCGCTTGAAGCTGGTAATGTTAATAGCATCAACCCGAATGACATAGCCACGATAGATGTACTTAAAGATGCATCGGCCACCGCCATTTACGGTGTAAGAGCAGCCAACGGCGTTGTTCTCATTACCACCAAAAAAGGTAAAAAGAATGGCGTACAGGTTACCCTGGATGCTTATGAAGCTTTTCAAGCCAGGCCGAAAGAATATAACGTGTTAAATGCGAATCAGTTTGCCACCCTGTCTAACCAGATGGCGGCGGCTTCCGGTGGCAGTTTTCAGTCATTTACGCCTACATGGAACGATCCGGCCTCCCTTCACTCGGTCGACTGGCAAAACGCGATTTATAATACCGGCCTTACCCAAAACTACAGCCTTGCTGTTCGCGGCGGCACCGATAAAGTTCAATCGGCAACGTCGGTAGGGTATTACAACCAAAAAGGCATCGTGCTGGGCTCATTCTTTCAAAGGATAACCTTGAGCAATAATACAGATTATCAACCAGTAAAGTGGTTAAAGTCCTCAACCAGCGTTAAGTACAGCTATCAGAATGCAAATAATCCTTATGGCACAGGTTCGTTAATCGGGGTAAGCGAATTACCGCCAACATTGGATGGTGGCAACTCGGCGACTAACCAGATTAGTGATGGTAAAGGTAACTATGGTTTCTTTAACCCGATTTATGTTTATGTTGCAAAATATAGCAACCCTGTTTACAGTATTAACACCAATAGATACCAAAACGTAACCAATTACATGCTGACCAGTTCTTCACTGGAAGCTACGATATTTGATGGGCTAAAAATTAAAACAAACGCCGGCATAAACTACAACGGGTTTTCAGGTTCTTATTTTCAGCCTGAGGATGATCGTTTAGTTAACCAGTATGGCGCCCAGGCCGGCGCGGCGTCGGCACCTTTCTATTCACAGGGTATAAACAGCACGTTTGACTGGCTGTGGGAGAATACTTTATCGTATGACAAAACTTTTGGGAAACATACTATAAATTTTGTTACGGGTTATACGGAGCAGGACCAAACCAACAATTATATGGCAGGCAGCGGCATCCCCCCAAATAACGTTATCCAGGCTCTGGATCAAAGTTCTCCGGCCAGTTTTACTAGCGGTGGAAACGGCCAGACGATCACTACCTTAGCATCTGAATTTGTAAGGTTAAGTTATAATTATGCAGAAAAGTATTATATAACCGGTACGGTAAGAAGGGACGGATCGTCTGACTTCGCACCGGGCCATCAATATGGCATATTCCCGTCGGGCGCCATAAAATGGAAAGCAAAACAGGAATCGTTTTTGAAAAATGTTGACTGGCTGTCCGATCTGAATTTCAGGGGAAGTTACGGGTTGGTAGGTAACCTGGGCGGCATACCACCTTTTGCATTTGAAGGGCTATATGCTGCCGGCACGGCAGGAACTACCTCCGGGAACAATGGCTATGCATTTAATAAAGTATTCTCGCAAGGTATTTATTCCACACAGCCGCCAAACCCTAACCTGCGTTGGGAAACTGACCGTTCAACAGATATTGGTATGGACATTGCTTTTTTACATGGCGACCTTACCCTTACTGCTGACTGGTTTTACCGGGCCTCGAAAGACTTTTTATTGCGCATTCCTGCATCACCGCAGACCGGTTACGCTTTCTTAACCCAAAATGTTGGCAGTATGGATAACAAAGGCCTCGAAGTGGCCCTGGGTTATAACCATAGCGTTAACAGTAGTTTGCGGTTTGGCGCAAATTTAACCCTGACAACGGTTTACAACCGGCTTACCGCTATAAAATCAGGTGTAGCTGAGTTACCTAACTTCGGTAATGGTACAGCACTTAGCGCACCAGGTTGGCCGCTGTTTTCCGAAACAACTGTCGGACAGCCGGTTGGGGAATTTTATGGGTATAAATCGCTTGGCATTTTCCAGACGCAGGCCCAAATCGATGCGTTAAATGCAAACGCGGTGGCCCATGGCTTTGCCGCTTACCAAAAGACAGGTACGCAGCCGGGAGATCGCTATTTTGCTGATGTAAATGGCGACGGCACAGTAAACGCAAGCGATCAGACCAGTTTAGGCAGCCCGATCCCCAAATTTTATGGCGGCTTAAACCTGGAGGCGACCTATAAAGCCTGGGATATTAACCTGTTCTTTTACGGCGTTTACGGAAATAAAATATTCAACTACGCAGAAAGTTCCCTGGAAAGCTTCCAGAACCGGAGTTTTGTGGGGGTCGAGAATATAAGCCAGCAATATTTACAAAATGCATGGACGCCTGCAAACCATTCAAACACTTATGCCAGAATCACCACTACTGACGCCGCAATAGGCAGTAACCTTCCATCAAGCGCGTATGTTGAGGACGGCAGCTACCTGAGGTTGAGAACAGTGACCGTCGGTTATACCCTGCCTGCAGACTTTTTGAAGAAGATATCGATATCCAAAGTAAGGTTATACGCCTCAACGCAAAACCTGTTTACCATTACAGGATACAAAGGCCTTGATCCGGAGATTGGACAACAAGGTGGCAACGCAACTCAAACCGGTATAGATAATGGAACATATCCTTCATCAAGGTTTTACACGATCGGTTTAGATCTAACATTTTAATAATAAAATATAAAATATAAAGATATGAAAATGAACATCAAAAACATTACGCTTGTCGCCCTGTTCGCGTTGCTGATCATCCCCCTGAGCTGTAAAAAGGGGTTCTTGAACACAACCGATACGGCTGCAGCCACGGCGGATAACGCCTTCGGTAAATCTTCATCCGTCGTATCCCTGGTAAACTCTATTTATAACACTTTCCAGAGCAGCGACATGCTGAAGAAATCGATATGGTATTATGCTAATTATGAGACGCATGATTACTTCAACAACGGGGGCGACATTGTATGGAATTACTATGGCATCCAGTCTGATTTTTATGCCCTCCCTACGTTCTGGAACAATTCTTACATTGGCATAATCCGGGCAAATAACGCCCTTCCCATCATACAGAACGCGATGGCTAAAGGGGTAGTTACCCAGGCTTTGGGGACCCGCCTGCAGGGAGAGGTTTATTTTTTACGGGGCTTGATGTATTACTACCTGGCCGGATCTTTTGGCGGAGTGCCCTTAGAATTGAAACCTACAAGCGACGGTTTAACCCCAAGGAGCACCCAGGCTCAGGTATTTGCCCAGGTGGTAGCTGACATGAAACAGGCAGAAAACATGCTGGTATCCAAAACTGTTCTTCCGTCCACTGATTTAGGCAGGGCCACCAAGGGAGCAGCTTATGGTTACGAAGGCGCTGCGCAAATGTGGTTAGGCAAATATGCCGACGCTTTAACAGCTTTTAACAATACGGAGTTAACCAGCAACTATCATTTACTGTCGGATTATATGAAGGTTGGCGAATACTCCAATCAGAATAATGATGAATCGCTTTTTGAAGTACAGTTTTTGGTTACCGGTAACCAAAGCTGGGGCGATGGCTGGCAGGACGGCGGCGAAGAAGGCTGGATTGATGACTTTGACTGGCCACAGGAAATAAGCGGCTTTGGCTATGACTATGCAAACCCCGGCCTTTGGTATTCTTTCCAGGCTGGCGATAGACGCAAAGCTTTCAGTATTTTAGGCCCCGGCGATCAGAATCTAAGTAAGGATATTATAGATAAATGGGGCGGCATAAAAGGCTATGCGGTTGTGCAAGCGAATTATCAAAGCAACCCAACTACATACTCAGATGGCGCAGGTAACCCTATTAACACTTGCGGTACGCTTACACACCCATGGTATGGCACAGACGGGACGCCACGCTCAGGATATTATGATGCAAAAAAATGGCGTGACCCGACGCTGACAGGGGCCAATGGCACCGGCGCAATTTTCGGAGGTCAAAACCAGACATTGCTACGCTATGCAGAAGTTTTACTGGACAGAGCAGAGTGCAAGATCAGGACAGGTGATGTGGCCGGTGGATTGGCTGATATAAAACTTGTCAGGGATCGCGCATGGGGAGGAACAGCCCCTGCCGTTATGCAGGATGGCTTAACCTGGGATGGCAAGCCAACCCAGCCTATAACTGATCCCCTGCAAATGGTTTACAGCGAATACAGGCACGAGCTTTCTGCCGAGTATTCTGTGTTTTATGATCTGCGTAGAGCTGGCCCCGGTGTAGCAGCAGCCTTTATTCAGAACGCTTATGGAACACAGGCCGGAAATACAAACCAGATTGTATATCCATATGGTCCGACTAAAGACGGCAAAACTCATGGTGTTTGGAACACTTCTCTACCCGCAAACAAGGATATATTGCCAATTCCTGAGAGCGCGATAGGGCTTAATCCAAACTTAACTCAAAACCCTGGTTACTGAGCGCCATGAACGATTTGCTGCGCAAATCGGTGCTGTTTGAATGATGGGAGTAGGTCTCCCGGTATCGGCTTGCAGGAGCAGGTATCAAACCACTGTTAAGTAGCTTTGGTAAAGAGCCAAGGTGGGAAGCGTTAGCAGAAAAGGCACCAGGAAGGTGTCAGGTAAGTATAAAGAAGACGAATGCAAATGAACTGCCGATGAGGCGTCGAAAGGATTAGATGATGTCAAAACTAAAGTACAGTA
>JARLHA010000063.1 GCA_031292485.1 Mucilaginibacter sp. | reverse complement strand
GTTTCAACATGCTTGTGTTTGGTAATTTAATTTTTTCGTAAATTTGAAGTATGAGCGTACAAATTGTAACAAATGCCAAAGGCGAAAAGACAGGTGTACTGGTGCCGTACAAAGAATGGGATGCGCTTAATAAAGAGCGCGAAGAACTAAAACATAAATTACAAGAGGCTGAATTGATGTTGCGCTATAAAAACGCCTTTACTGACGCCAAATTATTTGAACAAGGCAAACTTGAAACTCATCCCATAGCCGAATTGTTGGATGAGCTTTGATATCCGTTACAGCGATACTTTTAAACGCGGAGCAAAAGCGCTGGCAAAAAAATACCCATCACTTAAACATGACCTCGCCAATTTTGTAATTGAACTGGCTAAAAACCCGGAAATGGGCACGCCTTTGGGCAGCAATATGTACAAGGTGAGGATGAGCATAACCAGCAAAGGACGTGGAAAATCGGGCGGGGCCAGGATAATTACCTGCGTAGTTTACAAACGCGAACAAATTCTACTGGCAGAAATATACGACAAAGCCGACTATTCCACTGTTGATGAACAGAAGATACTAAAAAACCTGAAATCAGAAGGATTCGATTTATAATCAATACGCCATCCACCCTGCAAACTGCCCACTCCTAACTGCCAACTGAAAACTACCCATAAATATTCCTCTCCAAAAACCCGTTTCTGAACTTGCCCTGCGGATCATACTCCGCTACCAGCTTTTTAAAATCGTGCAGTTTGGGGTAGCGGGCCTCCAGCGTTTTTGGGGCCAGGGTAAATACTTTGCCCCAGTGCGGGCGGGGGTTAAAGGGGGCCAGGGCCTGTTCAATCTGGGGTAGCAGGGCCAGTACGGCTTCGGTTTCCTGCTTCCAGGTAAAATGGATAGTTACCGAGGTTTGGTGGCGGCAGGGGCTCATCCACAGGTCGTCGGCCGCAATGGTGCGGATCTCGGTGATAAATAAATGCGGGCCTATCTGTTTGCCCAGTTTGGCAACAGCTTCCATGGCTGCTACAGCGTGTTGCAGGGGCACAAAGTATTCGCTTTGCAGTTCCTTGCCGCTGCTGGGGGTAAAGCCCATTTTAAAGTGCGGCAGCCGCTCAAACCAGGGCCCGGGCACGCCCATCTGTTCGGTACAGTTTTCGGCGCCGAGGGCGATAATGGGGTGCAGGTTCTTGGTGGCGGCTTTGGCGCCATAAAATTCGGGCTGGTTAGGCAGGGTGTCGGTACCGATGCGGCTTTTTATCCACACTTCGTTAATGAGGTCGGTTTGCCAGTCGTAAAACAAACTCACGCTATACCCTGCGGACATGATCTTTTCAAAATTCTCCTTCACCTGCGCCATGGGCAGGCCGGTAAATACGCGCTGGCTCACCATATACGTAGGCTGTATGGCCAAAGTAACTTTGGTGATGATACCCAAAGCGCCCAGGCCCACCACGGCGGCGTTCAGCTTTTCGGGGTCGGCGGCTTTGCTCAGGTGCACCATACTGCCATCGGCAATCACCAGTTCCAGCCCGGTTACCGCGCTGCTTAAATTCCCATTCCTGATCCCCGACCCATGCGTAGCCGTAGTAATGGACCCGCCCACCGAAATATGCGGCAGCGAGGCCAGGTTATGCAGGGCATAGCCCTTTTGGTGCAGATAAGGCGCCAGTTCGCCGTATTTAATGCCGGCCTCAACGGTCACGGTATTTTCGGCGGCGTTTAGCGACACCACCTGGTTCATTTTACTGGTAGAGAGCAGGTTGTCGCGGCTGTCGGCAATGGTATTGAAGCAATGCCTGGTGCCGAGGGCCTTTATTTTGGTATGCGCCTTTACCAGTTGCTGCACTTCGGCCACGGTAGTGGGGTAAAATACGTTGCCGGTGCTGTAGGTAAGGTTGCCGGCCCAGTTTTTTAGCCGGTCCTGCTGCGCGAAGGAGTAGTAGGGGGATATTAAAGGTGCTGCCATAAAGGTGCCGCTTAGTTTGATAAATGTTTTTCTCTTCATGGTGTAATTGGTTGAAACAAGGTAGGGATATTTTGGGGGATATTGCGAAGCAATTTCCTTTGCCGTGAAATCACCCTGTTTAATTGGCGCAAGGCTTGGTTGGCGGACTATCTTACTATGAGCATTTTTTTATTCACTCTGAACCGCTGCCGCTCAATTGCCGCGGGGGCTAGTCCTTTTTTGTCTTGATACAAAAAAGTACCAAAAAAAATCAAGACAGAAAAAAGCTTCAGCGCTGCAGGCCAGACACCCGGCCCGCTTTTCTGTCAGGCCTTTGCCCGCTTTTGATTGTGGTTATTTTCTTGACACTTCTCTTATTCTGGCATAAGATAGAAAGAACATTGGGCTTTCCTTCCGTCAGCAGATAAGCTTCGGGAGAAAGCAGGAAAAACTGCAGGACTGTGAGGTGGGCAGGGGCATAGCAACTTTTTGCATTGCAGGGTAATAAAGCGACAGGGTAGCCCCGCAAAAAGATTGCAGCCCGCAGTTTTTTCGGCTTTGTGCGCAAAGGCCCTTGGCGGCAAAGAAGCCTATCTGCTGACACGGTTTTGGTTACTTTTGCCAAGACAAAAGTAACTAGGCCCCCGCGGCCATGAGCGGTACCGTTTATGAGTTAAAGTATAATATAAGGTTGATGCGCAAGAGCCACACGCGCAAAGGCCTAACCCCAGCGACAATCAAGCGGGTAACAAAAAAGGGCCAGCCAATCAGCCAACCCTTTCCAATATCAAAAAGAACTAATTATGCGCTATAAGCAGCATAATCTGTATACCCTTTCTCATCAGCCGAATAAAACAGATCCATTTTTAAATCAGCAGATAAAGGTTTTTCACCTTCAAAACGTTCAACCAGATCCGGGTTATTAATAAACGGACGACCAAAACCGATCATATCCCCCAATCCGCTTTGAAGGTCGGCTTCGGCGCGAACAAAATCGTAACCGCCTGCCAGGATAACAGTATTGGTGAAAGTATGGCGGATAGTTTGTTTAATTGCCAAAGGCACCGCAGGTGCGCCCAATGCAGAGTGATCTACAATGTGGATATAGGCGATGCCGATATTATTGAGCTGCCTTGCCAGGTATTGGTAAGTGGCGTCGATCTCGGGGTAATGGGGCATATCGCTGGCCACACCGTAAGGCGATAAACGGATGCCGGTTTTATCTGCGCCGATGGCTGCGGCTACTTCGGTAGCTACTTCAACCACAAAACGGGCGCGGTTTTCGATGCTGCCGCCATAATTATCGTCGCGCACATTGCTAAACGGCGACAGAAATTGCTCCAGCAGGTAACCGTTTGCGCCATGCAGTTCAACACCATCAAAACCTGCTTCGATAGCGTTTTTGGCAGCGGCAACAAATTCAGCTTTGGTGGATACCAGTTCTTCGGCGGTCATGGCTTTTGGGGTACCCATGTCCTGCATTTGCAGGGTGTCGGTCCACATTTGTCCGGCTGCTTTTACAGCTGAGGGGGCAACAAGCTGTGCGCCTTCGGGCAGATTTGCCGGGTGACCGATGCGGCCTGAGTGCATAAACTGGATCACGATCTTCCCGCCTTTGGCGTGTACGGCTGAAGTTACTTTTTTCCAGCCTTCAACCTGTGCCTGGCTAAAAATACCAGGGATACGGGCATAACCCAAACCATTGGGCGAAGGTGATGTACCTTCAGTAACGATTAAACCGGCACCGGCACGCTGGGCATAGTATTCGGCCATCAGGTCGTTGGGCACGTTGCCAATGGCGCGGCACCTGGTCATGGGCGACATAACGATGCGGTTTTTAACTTCTATACTTCCAACTTTTGTTGGTGTGAATAATTTGTAGGTTGCCATATTTTTTTCTCTGTTTATAGTTTTACTGTTGTGATGCTGCAAAAGTATAATATTCATTTTTAGTAAACCCGGTTGACTTTTAAAAATGACATATGTATGGTTTTGTGCCGGGCAATTTTGCTTTTTGATGATTTGTTTACAAGGGGGAATTTATTTATAAGGACAGCATTAGCGATAGTAGCGGATACCGGCCCGTGATTAAGGCCTTGTGCAGTATGAGCGGATAGCGCGAGCCCGGCTTCTACCAGGCGGGCAATGCCCAAATTTTAATAATGAGGAGTTAAACTTAAGTCCTGGATGTCACCTTCAATAGTAATTATGGCTTTGAACTCATTTATTTTCCTTAATCTTCCAAATAATTCAAAAAATCTGTAGGAATTCTCCTAGAAAATTACAATATTTAACGATAAAATGAATATAAATTAAAATTTTCTTAAAAAATTTAACAATTTATTCGTTTTTATACAAAAACACTTCATAAATTACGATTTTTAAAAGTAACTGGTTTAATTTATAGAATTATTTATGCAGGAATCAGCTTATTTTGATAAATATAGCCCCATAAACGGGGTTTGGGACGAAATGTACGGCCAAAATGCGCTGGTGCGCGATCATTACCGCAAGGTAATTGAGTATATTTCGGGAGAATCAGCGGACGACCTTAACAAAAAGGAAGAATTGGCCAAGCGGCTGTTCATGAGCCAGGGTATCACCTTTACCGTTTATAACAGCGGCGAGGGGATCGAGAAGATCTTTCCTTTTGATATCATCCCCCGTATCATTACCGGCGATGAATGGGCTTTTGTAGAGAAAGGCATCAAGCAGCGCCTTACCGCGCTCAACCTTTTTTTGAAAGATGTGTACAATAACCAGTTCATTATTAAGGATGGCATTGTGCCGATAGACATTATTTACTCCTGCCCGCATTTCCTGCGCGAAATGTACCAGCTGCAGGTACCCTATGATATTTATGTACACATTTCGGGCATCGACCTGATCCGCGACCACGACGGCACTTTTTATGTTCTGGAGGATAACCTGCGCACCCCTTCGGGTGTGAGTTATATGCTGGAGAACCGCGAGATCACCAAACGCCTCTTCCCCGATCTGCTGCCCAAATGCGGCGTACGGAGCGTAACGGGGTACCCATCTATTTTGTATAAAAACCTGCTGGCCCTGTCGCCGCGGCAGATCAATAACCCAACCATTGTATTGCTAACGCCGGGTATTTACAACTCGGCCTATTTTGAGCATACCACACTGGCCCGCCTCATGGGCGTTGAACTGGTGGAGGGCCGCGACCTGGTAGTAAACAACCACAAGGTTTATATGAAAACCACTACCGGCCTGCAGCAGGTAGATGTGATCTACCGCCGTGTTGATGACGAGTACCTCGATCCGCTGGTGTTTAACCCCGGCAGTATGCTGGGCGTTGCCGGGTTGATGGGCGCTTACCGCAAAGGGAATGTGGCCATTGTTAACGCTATAGGAACTGGCGTAGCCGATGATAAAGCGGTATATGTGTATGTGCCGGAGATGATCCGCTATTACCTGAACGAAGAGCCAATATTGAAAAACGTACCTACCCACCAACTCGGCAACCGGGATGAAAGGGAGCTTGTTTTTAAGAACATCAACAACATGGTGATCAAAAAAACCAATGGCAGCGGCGGTTATGGTATGCTGATGGGCCATGCGGCCACCGAAAAGGAGATTGAAGATTATAAACTGGAGGTATTGAAAGACCCGCGTAATTTTATCGCGCAGCCAACCATCAGCCTGTCGGCAGCCCCTTGCTATATGCAGGGCGAATTAAAACCCCGCCGCGTTGACCTGCGGCCATATGCCTTGTACGGCCCTTCGGGGATCGAGATCGTGCCGGGGGGATTAACACGGGTCGCGCTAAAAGAAGGTTCGCTGGTGGTAAATAGTTCACAGGGCGGCGGCAGTAAGGATACGTGGGTGTTAGCTTAGTTTGCAGTTTTTAGTAAGCAGTTTGCAGTAAACAAAATCCGAAATAAAACATAAAATCCGAAATCGAAATTCCGAAATCCGAAATAAAAAATCGTAAATCGTAATTCATAAATCGTAATTCAACTAATGTTAAGTAGAGTAGCCGCAAGTTTTTATTGGTTAAGCCGTTACATTGAGCGTAGCGACGGTATGTTGCGTATGCTCAAAATAAATTATGCCTCATCGCAGGATGCGATGCAGGAGTTTACCTGGGAGCCGGTGATCCGGATCTTTGCCGGATCGGGCGAGGAAGAAACAGAGAAACTGGACAACAACAGCCGCGCCGTGTTAAAATATATGGTGATCGGCAAGGATAACCCTAATTCTATTGTAAACATCATTACCCTGGCACGCGAAAACGCGCGGGGCGTGCAGGAGCATATCCCAAAAGACCTTTGGCAATGTTTGAATGAATATTACCACACCGTAAAAGAACCAAGGTTGGAGCGGGCCTTACAGCGCGAAGACCCGATAGGCACCCTGGATGTATTGATAAAACAGGTAATGCTTTACTATGGGACCGCTGAAATTACCATGGAACGCGGCGAAGGCCGGAGCTTTATGAATATTGGCAAATACCTGGAGCGGGCAATTCAATCGGTGGATATCCTGGATACCAAGTTTGGCTCCATAGATGATAACCCCGACCTGCTAACCGATACCAGTTACTGGAAACACCTGCTGCAATCCTTAGGCGGTTACGAGCTGTACCTGAAAACGTACCGCGAGGGTTTTGAATCATCAAACATATTGGAACAGGTTGTTTTAAATAATGATTTCCCGCGGTCGGTGATCTATTCGGTAAATAATATTCAGCGGTATTTCGACAGGCTGAAAGACGACAGCAACCTGGAGGATTACCGCGAAATGTCGTTCCAGATCGGCCGCCTGCAAAGCCGCATCAAATACAGCTCGGTGCGGACGATTGAAGAAGAAGGCCTGCACTTATTTTTAACACAAATAAGGAAAGAACTTTATGGAATAGGAAATTCACTTAATGAACATTATTTTGCAAATTCATAGGGGAAGTCCGAAAGTCTGGAAAGTTGGAAAAGTCCGAAAGATGAAGTTATCGGTAAAATATCGATCACTAATTCAATAACTCAATAAATCAAAATTATTCACATGCCCGAATTTGAGATACAACACATTACCCGCTATATTTACGAAAGCCCTGTTCGCGACAGCGCCAACCAGATCATCCTGTTCCCGATAAAGGACGCTTACCAGGAGGTTATAAAACAGGAGCTTACCATCACCGGAAACCCTCATGTGGATACCCATATTGATTATTATGGCAACGAAGTAGGCAGTTTTACCTATAGCGAACCACACATGGCGTTGGTCATCAATTCAAAAATATGGGTGGCAACCAAACATCGTGAACTGCCTGTTAATGATATCTTCCCCGACCAGCAATGGGAGGACCTGAAACGCCTGCAATTTATGGTGCCTTATATCGACTTTTTAAAACAGGAGTATTTTGTAGGATTAGATGAATTGCGCGCAGTTGTTGAACATGAAAAGCTGCAGGAATACGCGCCATACCAGGTGGTATTGCGCTTTTGCGAATATGTTTATCAGAATTTTGAATATATAAAAGGCGTAACCACCGTTGATACTACGCTCGACGAAATATGGAAGTTAAAAGCGGGCGTATGCCAGGATTTTGCACACATCTTAATGGAAATGCTGCGCATGGTGCATATCCCGGCCCGTTATGTTAGCGGCTATATTTGTACCAGCAAAAGTACCGGCTTACGCGGGATAGGCGCTACCCACGCCTGGGCTGAAGCGTACATTCCAGATTATGGCTGGCTGGGCATCGACCCTACCAATAACTGCATTGCCAATGAGACGCATGTAAGGTTGGCAGTTGGTCGTAACTTTTCCGACTGCTCGCCGGTGAAGGGCGTTTATAAAGGTTCGTCGAACCACAAGCTGGAAGTTGCTGTATCTGTTGACGATGAAAACGTATTAAGCAATACCGAGATCCAGATTAATGAGGCACATATTACCAACATCATTTCCGAAACGCCCAAAAATAGTTACCAGCGATACATGGAGATCATGCAGCAGCAGCAACAGCAACAGCAGCAGTAAAATAAGACCATGGATTATGGTCAATGGTCTATGGTCTTTTTTTAATCCTTCTCTCCTGCAGCCGCCTATAAAACCAGGCATCCAAAATCTCCTTGCCTGTTTTTCAAATACAATGATCTGTGTTTTTATTTCTGTCGCGGCGCTAACATAATCCTGCCGGGCGACGCTCCTTTGCCGCCTCCGCTGGAAAGCTGCACGATTTTATCGTTTACCCAATAGTTGGCTACGAAATCGTTGGGGCCATTGTTAACGCCTTCCGTTGAAACATATACGTTGGCGCCATCAGTACAAACGCCTCCCGCAGTATTGTTTAACGGGTTAGATGATAAAGTTACGGCCACATTGTTTTTCCAGACGGTGGCTATGCTGCCATAAGAATTGGCATAAAGCGAATCAGCCGGACTGGTAAAAAAAGTACTGCCTGATACATAAACTTCATTACCAGTTAAAGCAATACCGCTTACATCATACGCGGCCGCATTTTGAACGGCACTATTTGTTAATTTTGTGGCCACGCCATTTTTCCAGTATCCGGAGGCTCCGTTACTCATATTACCGCCGACGTAAACGTCGGCGCCATGTACGGCAATTGCGTTTGCCTGCAGGCCGCCTGGCAACATAACAGCCACGCCGTTTTTCCAGTAGGTTGCTTTAATATCATTACCTGTGCCGGAAACACCGGCAATATAAACATCAGTGCCACTTACAGCGATAGCATTTGCGATGGAGCCGCCGGACAGCACCGTAGCCACACCATTTTTCCAGTATATGGCCTGAAAAGCCCCCAGCGAACTATTATATGCGCCGCCAACTATATACATGTCATTTTCAACAAATGCAATGCCGTATGCCTGTGCATTGTTTGATGAACTGTTAAGCTTTGTTTCCACGCCGTTTTTCCAATAAACCGCGCTGATGGTTGAGTAATCGGCCGAAGTGATATCGCCCACCGCGTAAACATCGTTACCCTGCACGGCAATATCCCTTGTTTCGGAGAACGTAAGGCTATCAGCGAGCCTGATAAGCGCCCCGTTTTTCCAATAGGCTGCCGCGATCTTATTGTTTGCATTTACGATAGACCCGGCAACATATACATCATAGGATATATTTGAAATACCGCCGTCAAGGCTGCCTTTTTTACAGCCGGCTATACCAAACGGCAAAGCTGCGACGAGCAGCAGTGATAAGTATTTGGTTTTCATAAAATAAAATTTATTTGGTTTACAACATGTTACGTCATAAATAAAGGTAACGCTACAAGCAACTGGCAATAAAAATACGTTGCGCTTTTAGAAATCAAATTAGCAATGTTTATAATTTCTTTAATGCCTGTTAACTTTCCTAAATTGCGCCTGAATTATGCAGGGACTAATCATTAAATCAACCGGAAGCTGGTACAGCGTTCTTTCAGACGATGGACTAAGGACGGAATGCCGCATCAAAGGGATCTTCCGGACAAAGGGCATCACTACCACCAACCCGCTGGCCGTAGGTGATGTGGTTGATTTTGAGATGGAGCCCGACCAGGAAACCGGCGTCATCGTCAACCTGCATCCCCGCAAAAATTATATCATCCGCAAATCCATCAACCTGAGTAAACAGGGGCAGATCATAGCCGCCAACCTTGACCAGGCCCTGCTGGTGGTTACCCTTGCTTCGCCGCGTACTTCTTTAGGTTTTATCGACCGTTTTTTGGTTACTGCCGAAGCCTACAGCATCCCGGCCAAACTGGTTTTTAATAAACTCGATCTTTTCAGCGACGAAGGGCTTGAAGTTTTGGCCGATTATAAATCTATTTACGAGAATATCGGTTACCCCTGTTACGAAGTTTCGGCGCTGGAAGGAACCAACATTAACCAGGTAAAGGAATTGTTAAAGGATAAAGTGACCCTATTTTCGGGCCATTCGGGTGTCGGTAAATCAAGTTTGATCAACGCGCTCCTCCCCGATCTCGACCTGCGCACCAACCAGGTATCCGACTGGAGCGACAAGGGCATGCATACCACCACCTTTGCCGAAATGTTTGAACTGCCCGAAGGCGGGTTCATCATCGATACACCCGGCATCCGCGAATTAGGTGTCATCGATATTGAAAAACAGGAACTAAGCCACTTTTTCCCGGAAATGCGCGACCGGATGCACGATTGCCGTTTCCATAACTGCCGCCATATTAACGAACCCGGTTGCGCCGTGTTAAAGGCCCTCGAAAACGGCGAGATCGAGCTATCCCGATATGAAAGCTACCTGAGTATTTATCATGGGAATGATACGAGGGCGTAGTATTTCGGAATTCGGATTTTCGATTTCGGATTTTAATAGTTTATTTTTTTGATATAATGTTAAGAAAACCGTCTATGTCAATCACATTTACCTTTGGGAAGGGAATTGAGTTAAGAATGTTAAAATGCTGATCATTAGTAATAATAAAATCAGCGCCGCCTACAACCGCTGCATCCACATACTTGTTGTCGTCCGGATCTTTGCCAATTAATTTCCACTCAAAATAAACTTCAACTTTTTTAAGGTTATCGAGACTCAATAGCATTTCCGCAATATTATTAGCCACAGTAGCATTGGCTTTTCTTTCAATAACTTCGGTATATTCGGATAAAATGTCATTGCTGAGCACCAAATCAAAATCCCCTTCAATCAGCGCGTTAATAATTGGCCTGTAAATAGATTTGGGTGCGATGGAAACCAGGAGAGCATTGGTATCCAATACTACTGTCATAAATTATTTCTTTCTTAAATTTTCATTGGCCCAATCCTTCATCACGTCATTGTTCCAGTTATTCTCCTCCCATAACTTATCCATTTCGGCAGTAGCCGTATCCGCAAAATATTTTGCAAGCATATTTTTAATTTCAACTAATTGCTTTTCCGGCAAATTATATTGAAATAATTTGAGCAACTCAATTTGCACATTAGTAAGTTTCCCAACAGCTTCCATTTTGTAAATTTTGATTTATCATAATTTCAAACACAAATATACCACATATTTTATAAGAAAGTTTTTACGACTGGCGGTGTGCGAACATAAATTCAATGAGCGATTTACAGATGGTGATATAACAGGTTTTACATATTAATTCTTTAAAAAAGATTATCTTTTTATTACTTTACAGGATTAAACCAAAGTACAGGTATGGAACAAACACAATCACTTAAAAATTTGATCTTAGATATTGATGAACAAAAAATCTTTCTACCTGAATTTCAACGTGATTTTGTTTGGGAAATATCAAAAACGTATGATTTATTCGATTCGTTGGTAAAGGATATTTTTATCGGCGCAATCATTTATGGTATTCCATCATTTGAAATTGCAATTAGGGAAGTTGATAATAGAAAAAAAATAACTAAAGGAAAAAAAAGACCTGCTTTGATTATTAAAACAATCACAAAAGCTGAAATCGAAAAAAGGCAAAAATTAGACAAATCCAATTTTCGATTAATACTTGATGGTCAACAACGTACCACAGCAATATACAGAGCCTTAAAGGGAACTGATGATGTTTGGTTCATAGCAAAGAACGATGACGAAATAGTAAATTCATCATTTGAAACAGCAAAACTTGAAGATTTACTGGAGGAGTTTTCAGGTAGTCAAGATTTTGAGCGATTATCAATAAGACTCTCTGATGTTTGGGATATTGAACAAAACGATTACGATGAAGAAGATATTAAAGAAAAGTTCTTTAAAAACAGTTCATATTATAAAAATTACGCAAATGAAGTAACGTTTGATGAAAAATTGGAATTTAAAAAGTATAGGAATCTAAAGAAAAAATTAGCTGATTTATTTAAATCGGAAAAACTGCTCTCTTTCTACCTTCTGGACATGAATTTGGAGAAGTTCGTGGTTTTTTTTGAGAGAAGTAATACACGCGGCGTCCAGCTAAATTTCATAGACATATTAGCTGCTAAACTTTATACTGGTAATTTCAATTTAAAGGAAAAAATAAAAGAATTTGAAGTAAATAACCCAAACTATGATTTAATCCCGGAAATTATCGTTCGCTCAATTGCTTACATCAAAAGCACACCAAAGGAAATTAATAGAAATTATATATTAACCCAATTAAATGCCAATGATTTTAAAGATTGGTGGGACAAACTCTGCAAGCTATATAAAGTTACTTTAGATTTTCTATTTTTAAATCATTTCATCATTTCCCAAGATTGGATGCCTTATGATAATATGATAATTCCGATGATTATATTCCTAAAAGAGATTGGCGGAGACTATCATTTGATGAATCCTTTACAGAAAAAATTTATTTCATTCTGGTATTGGAATTCTATCTTTTCATTTAGATATTCCGGCTCATCAAATGAAAGAATCATTGAGGATTCAAATGTTCTCATCCAAATAGCTAACAATAAAAAAATTAATTCTGCGAGCTATTTTAATCGGCTGACGAAGTTGCAAGTTTTGTCAAGTGATGATGTCTATTCATTCGATAAAAAGGCTAATGCAATTTACAAAGGGATTTTAAACATTATTAATTATTCGAGTGGTGGCTTGTTGAATTGGAATAATGATGCCAAACTTTCTTTAAATTCGACACTTGAAGACCACCATATTTTTCCAAAGAACTATTTGAATAAGGTTTTAATTAACGAAGCTGATAAAGATCTAATAGATTGTGTAGCCAATAGAACACTTGTTCCCAAATTGCAAAATATAAAAATTAGTGATCAAGCCCCTTCCGAATATTTGAAAACTATTCAAGCTGTTAATCCAGAAATAGGTAAATCCCTGGAGAATCATTTAATTATTAGAGAACTTCTTGATGGTGAGTATGATGATGAATTTAATTTCTTTATTAATTTAAGAGCAGAAGCGATTTTTGACATTATTAAAAAAGTAATGATTGACACCAAAGAAAACTTCAAAGATGAATTTTATGAAGAACTAAAATTTGAAGAATCCGCCAATTTAAACGTATTTTCAAATTATAAGGGAAACAGGGCTGATGCAGTATTTAACCCTTCAACCTCTAAAGTATTTTATAAAGGAAATTTATATGAAACTCCTAGTGCTGCTGCCATAGCTGTTAAAATTGAATTTGGTGCACAAGACGGCAGTACAGAAAATGGCTGGACTTTCTGGAAATTTGTTGATGAAAACGGGATAGAAAAAAAGATTTCGGAATTGAGATCAAATTAATTAGGGCCTGCTGAAAAACTCAAATCATCATGAAATACAGGTAGTTGTGTTAAGATTTAACGAATGAAGTGCACGGGTTTATGCGATTCTCCCTCAAAACCCGTGCACGTCAATTTTAGTTAAATTTATTTGCTGTTCGAAAATTCAAACATGCCGGGTATTTCATCGCCATTTTTAACAAAACACCTCGAAAAATCAACTTTTTCATCAGGAAATCATTTTTTGGGTGCATCTGCGAGTTTTTCAGCAGACCCTAATTAATACAGAGACCTAAGTAACGTTTTTCGGATATCAGCCTTTAAAGGCTGGTTATTGTTAGCAAACTTTTGATATGATTTCTCAAAAACGCGGAATAAAACAAGATTTCTCGCTGCAGGCATAAATAAACTAAAGCGCCTCCAGTTAAATTAGCTTATGCCGTTGGAAAATTAATACGCTATTCATGCCCCGTTAGGGGCTACCTGTTTGTAGAAAGAGAAATCACAACAAAATATTACCCCATCAGGGGTTACCCATTCGCAAAGGGTAACCCCTGACGGGGCAATTGTCTATTGGGGTAATTGAATGCTACAAATGGGTAGTCCCTAACGGGACATTCGCTTTTTAAACGCGATTTTCCCAATCTCTATCCCAGGGCCACCTTAAAATCATGCAGCAGATCATCCAGGTCTTCAATACCGATAGATAACCTGATCATGGATTCAGATATGCCCATTTCGGCGCGTTTTTCAGGACCCAACTCATTAAAAATGGTATGCGCTACGGGGATAGCCAATGTGCGGGTATCGCCAAGGTTGCTTGATTTTATTACCAGTTTCAGTTTATTTAAAAATTCGAAGCAATCCAAACTTTCATCCAGCTCAATGCTCATCAGTCCGCCGTATTTTAAAAACAGGCGGCTGGCCAGTTGATGCTGCGGGTGCGATTCAAGGCCGGGGTAAAATACTTTTTTAATCATCGGGTGGCCTTCAAAAAAGGTGGCCAGCGCAAAGGCATTGTTACACGCCCTTTCCAAGCGCAAGGCCAGCGTTTCGGACCCAACAGATATAGAATGCGCCGCCTCTGGCGACAAGGTGCCACCGGCATCCCTTAAGCCTTTTTTCCTGATCTGGGTAATACCAAACACTTCGGGTTTTACCTGCGTTTTAAACCCGGGGAATATATTCGGATAGTTCTCCCAGTTAAACAGGCCGGTATCGGTAACGCAACCACCCAACGCATTGCCATGCCCGCCTATATATTTGGTAAGAGAGTTCATTACTAAACTTGCCTTAACTTTTTTGGGATTGAATAAGTAAGGCGAGGTCATGGTATTATCCACCATATAAATGATACCTTTTTCGGAACACAGGTCGCCTATTTGCTCAAGGTCGGCTATTTGCGTTGCGGGGTTGGCAATGGTTTCTACAAAAAGCAAGCGGGTATTGGGTTGCACCGCTTTTTTTACTTCGTCAATTGAGGTTGCGTCGACAAAAGTAAAATCGAGCCCCAAATCAATAAACGACTGAAAAACGCTACGGGTATTGCCAAATAAATACGAACTGGCCACAATATGGTCACCTTTTTTTATCAGCGCCAGGATGGTTGAAGTGATAGCCGCCATCCCCGTAGAAAACGTGATGGAGGCCATGCCATTTTCCATGGCTGTTATTTTTGTCTCCAGCGCTGAAGTTGTCGGGCTCCCCTGCCTGCTGTAGGCGTAACCTTTTTTCTTGTTCTGGAAAATATCAACCAGGTCCTGCACATCGTCGTAACCAAAGGTTACGGATGTGTGTACCGGTTTGTGCAATGCGCCGTGTTCAGGTTTACCCAAACGGTCAGAATGTAGTATGGTGGTAGTGAAACCCTTTTTATGAGTCATCTTGTACTATTTAAATCTCAAAAACAATTCAAAGTGCGAACTTACTGAAATAGGCAGGAAATCTTAATTAAATTTAAAATTCGTTAGCTGATTTATTGATCAGGTTGCACAAAGATGACTAAGTTTGGTGCTTAACTCTATAATTAACATAATCAAACACTCAATAATCAACTACCTCTCATGCGAGCAGTAATACAGCGTGTTTCACAAGCCAGTTGCATAGTTGAAAACAAAATAACAGGCGCCGTAGCTACTGGCTTTTTGGTTTTGCTGGGCATTGAAGATGCCGATACCGAAGACGACTTGCAATGGCTGGCGCAAAAGATCACCAACCTCCGCGTTTTCGGCGACGAAAACGGGCTGATGAATAAAGCACTGGCAGACGTAAATGGCGGTATCCTGCTGATCTCGCAGTTTACCCTCTTCGCCCAAACCAAAAAAGGCAACAGGCCGTCGTTTATCAGGGCCGCCCGTCCGGAAAAGGCCATACCTCTTTATGAGAAAATGATAACTGTGTTGGAAGAACTGACCGGAAGAAAAATCGCGACCGGCATTTTTGGGGCCGATATGAAGATAAGCCTTATCAATGACGGACCAGTCACCATAATAATTGACACGAAAAACAAAGAATAAAATAATAAACACGAATTTTCACGAATAAGGCCGAATAGACACGAATGGATTGGCGGATTTAATTGACACTAATTTTCACCAATAAGACTGAATAAACACGAATGGCAATATGATTGATTGTACGAATGGTGATATTGTATTTCATTCGAACTCATTCGTGCCCATTCGCGTTAACTAAAATTCTATTCGTGAAAATTCGAACTCATTCGTGAAAATTCGTGTATATCATTACATTCGTGCTATCTAAATCATTATGGCAGATATTCTCTTTAAGGAAGAATCCTATAAAATCATCGGGGCTTGTTTTGAAGTACACAATATATTGGGGCATGGGTTTAAGGAAGCGGTTTATAAAGACGCACTTGAACTTGAATTAACCCGGTTAAATATTCCATTTGTCAGGGAAAAAGCATTTACAATCTTGTACAAGGAGCAAAAACTCAAGCATTTTTTTGTGGCTGATTTTGTTGTTTACGATACAATTATTCTGGAGATTAAGATTGGCAACTATATTGGAGACCCGTACATCAAGCAAACATTAAATTACCTTAAAGCATCCGGCCTCCGGCTTGGCATCGTTATAAATTTCGGATTGCTTAAATTAGAATCGCAACGAATAGTAATATAATTATTTAGACACGAATATGCACGAATAAGACCGAATGGACACTAATAGTAATAGGATTATAGGTACGAATGCTCACCAATAAGGCCGATTAGACACTAACGGTATATTCAATTCATGAATATTCGTTTCAGATTGAAGCACTATTCGTATCTATTAGAACGCATTCGTGAAAATTCGTGTCAAATTAAATTACATTCGTGCAAATTCGAACTCATTCGTGAAAATTCGTGTCTACCTAAAATTCCATTCGTGAAAATCCGAACTCATTCGTGCATATTCGTGAAAAAATAAAATTATGGAAATTAAAGAAGCGCAGCATCTTGTAGATAAATGGATAAACACTATGGGTATCCGGTATTTTAATGAACTAACCAATACGGCCATTTTAATGGAAGAAGTTGGCGAAGTGGCCCGCATAATGGCAAGGCAATATGGCGAGCAATCATTCAAAAAATCGGATACGGAAGTTAACCTGGCGGATGAAATGGCGGACGTGCTTTTTGTGCTCATTTGCCTGGCAAACCAAACTGGTGTTGATCTGACCGATGCGCTGGAAAAGAATATGGAGAAAAAAAGTATCCGTGACGCTGACCGGCACCGGAACAACGAGAAACTCAAACCATAAAAATATGAAAAAGCTGATCTATGTCGCTGCACTAATGATTGCCGTTACCGGTTGCAATAATGCAAATGAAGGAAAAGAGAAAGTAAAAGTGATGAACCTTGCATTAAGGGCACCTGCTGAAAAGGAATACAAAGTAGATGTAGACAAACCAGCTCCACCCAAAGCTGACCAACAGGACATCAGCCGGAAGATCATAAAGGAAGGAGAGATTAGTTTTGAAGCCAAAAATATTGCCGGAACCCGCAATGCTATTTATAACTCGTTACAAAAACTTGGCGGTTATATTGCCGAAGAGACTGAGTCAAATGATAGCGCCAATACCCGTAACGAATATGTTTTAAAAGTCCGCATCCCCGAAAAAAACTTCGACTTATTTTTGAACGATGTTTCATCAAACGCCACAAAAATTGATTCTAAAAATATACGCGCAAGGGATGTCACCAGTGAATATATTGACATTACCACGCACCTTGCCAATAAAAAGAAACTGGAAGATCGTTATGTCGACCTGTTAAAAAAAGGCAATAAAATGGCCGACCTGCTGGAAATTGAAAATAAGATTTCGGAGATAGAAACGTCCATCGATTCAACCCAGGCGCAACTTAATTATTTAACAAAACAAGTTGAGTACAGTTCGCTGGATATTACCTTTTATACCCGGCAAATCGCCAAAGATAACGGGCAAACTTTCGGTTCAAAGTTTATCACCGCCGTTTCAAGCGGCTGGGCCGACTTGGGCGTATTCTTTTTTGGCTGTTTAGCTGTTTGGCCATTATGGATAATCGCAGTGATATTTTATTTCATAGTTAAAGCCTGGCTTAAAAAACACCCGTTAAAAAAGGAAGTTAAATCAGCTTAACCAGTTTGTCTTCTTTTAACACCGGTATAGCTGTAATTAAATCCACCTGCAAACAAAATTCAATATCTTTTTCGATACCTAATTTTTTGAGGCGCTCGCTGTGGGAGGTTTTTTTGAGGTACTCGTTCAGGTCATGTTCGCCAACCTGGTAAAGATCGTTGGCGGCAATGGCGGCATCATCCAGTTTAAATTCGCCTGCTTTTAGTTGCTCGACTACTGCTCCGGCAAATAGGGTATCTTCCAGGTTGAAATTGTTTTTCCAGCCGGCGCATACCAGTAAAACGTTATCGTTTTGCGCCTTCAGCCAGTTGCACAGAGATGTCAGGTTTAAAAATGAGCCTATTACTATTTTTTTTGCGGCACGGCTTAGATGGAGCGCATGTGTGCCATTGGTAGTAGTTAGCACCACAGTTTTACCAGCAACTTTTTCTTTGGTGTAGGAGAACGGCGAATTACCAAAATCGAACCCTTCAACTACTTTACCATCGCGTTCGGCAGCCAGTAAATAGTTAAGTCCTTTTTCGCGGTAGGCGGCACATTCTTCCACCAATGATACGGGGATGATCGCTTCAGCGCCGTTTTCAATCCCATAACAGATAGATGAAGTCGCCCTGAAAATATCAACGATAACTACAATATAATCCTCAACATTATAAAGCGGGATCAGCGCCGGGGAAAGGCAGACGTTTAATTCGTTCATTAGTTCAATGGTTCATTGGTTCATTGGTTCGCTTTATTATTAGTCCGCTTTTAATGCCGGTGACTAATAACAAGTAATTTAATGAACGATATTAGTTCATTGGCTCGCTTCATCACTAGTCCGCTTTTAAATACCAATGAACTAATGAACAAGTGAACCAATGAACTACTTGTTAAACGGCGGTTTTACCACCTTCGCTTTAATTTTATTGTCTCTGATAAGGATATAAATTTCGGTTCCTTCTTTGGCAAATTCGGTTTTTACATAGCCCATGCCAATTGCCTTTTGCAAACTTGGCGATTGTGTGCCTGAAGTTACTTTGCCAATAATATTGCCTACGGCGTCAACAATGGGGTAATCATGGCGGGCAATGCCGCGGTCTATCATTTCAAAACCTACCAATTTCCGTTTTACGCCTTCCTGTTTTTGCTGCAGCAGGGCTGCCGAGTTGGTAAAGTCCCTGGTAAATTTTGTTACCCAGCCCAAACCGGCTTCCAGCGGCGATGTGGTATCGTCAATATCATTCCCGTACAGACAAAAACCCATCTCAAGGCGCAGCGTATCGCGGGCTCCTAAACCAATTGGTTTGATGCCGAAAGGCTCCCCTGCTTTAAAGATGGCGTCCCATATGGCTTCCGCGTATTGATTTTCAAAATAGATCTCGAAACCGCCTGCCCCGGTATAACCTGTTGCCGATACCAGCACATTATCAACTCCGGCGAATTTCCCTTTTTTAAAGGTATAATATTCCATCGAGGCCAGGTCAATATCAGTAAGGCTTTGCAAAGCTTCGGCCGCTTTGGGGCCCTGTATAGCCAGCAGCGAGGTGCGGTCGGAGATATTTTTCATATCCACGCCATAAGTATTAAAGCTGCTGATCCAGTCCCAATCCTTGTCAATATTTGATGCGTTAACCACCAGCATATAAGTTTTTGGATCAATACGATAAACCAAAAGGTCGTCAACTATACCGCCGTCTTTATTGGGCAGGCAGGAGTATTGTACTTTGCCATCGTATAATTTAGATGCATCGTTACTGGCAACCTGCTGGATCAGATCAAGCGCATGATCACCCTTTAAAATAAATTCGCCCATATGGCTCACATCAAACACGCCCACGCCCTTCCGGACGGTTTCATGTTCAACGTTGATGCCTGCATATTGCACGGGCATATTATAACCTGCAAAGGGCACCATTTTAGCGCCTGCTTTTATGTGGATGTCTGTTAACGCGGTATTCTTCATTGTAAAATATTAGGCCGCAAAATTAACACGATTTATCGATTTAACAGATTTGAAAGATTTTTAATTTTTGAGTTATTCGGAAAATTTGATTCAGTGCCTCAAAAGGTTCAAATCATTTTCTGATAAAACTCAACAAGTTTTTGGGTAACTTTGTTCACATCGTGTTCCGCTTCAATCAGCTTACGGGCATTCAATCCTACATTTTTACAGTATTCTTCATCAGCGATGCAGCGTTTTATGGCTTCATAAAACTCATCCTGGTTGTTAGCGATCAATATATCAACACCATTCTTGAAATTGATCCCTTCGGCCCCCAATGATGTTGAGATAATGCATTTCTGCATCGCCATCCCCTCCACAATTTTCACCCGCATACCACCGCCCGATAGTAATGGCACAATCATGATCGATTTGCTGTTTACAAATTCAAGCGCGTCATCAACTTCTCCCTGGATAAATATTTTGCCCATCACCTCGTAGTCGTCAAAACGCTCCGGGATATCGTTGCCCGCCACATAAAACTTTACGCGCAGGTCGCCATGGGTAAGTTCCTGCTTAAAGTTTTCCAGGAACCACTCTATCCCTTCGCGGTTAGGCAGCCAGTCGAGCGAGCCTAAAAAGAACAGGCTCGGGAATTCAGTTTTGCTGAAATCAGGTTTGTAATGATCAAGATTAATCCCTAAATGCAATATCTGTACCGGGATCTTTGTACCATATTCAAGCAAAGTGCTTTTATCCTGGGCGGTAAAAACTGCAATGGCGTCAAAATTATTTAATTGCTGCAGCTCATAATTTTTTATCCGCTTGGCATGCATTTTCAGGTACGATTTTTTAAACGGATCGCTCTTTTGCTGTGCTAGGCGGTGCCAGATCTGGCTTTCAACATTGTGCAAACGGTAAATTAATTTGGCTTTTGAATTTTTGCGGACCGCATTCATATAAAGCGAAACCAGCAAGCCTTCAAATTGGATAATATCGTAACTGGTTTTCTTTAATTCCGCTATCAATAACCTTTCAAACCCCACATCATAGTACCTGTCGATATTAAACGAGGTTTTGCTGAACAGGTTTATAGCCACATCAAATACCGACACATTAATATTGATATCAAAAGCCCTGTATTTTATCTTGGATAACAGGTCCTTATCATCTTCGTTATGTCCGTGGTGAGTCTTCTTCGCATTAAGCGCTACCAGCGATACCTCATGCCCAAGGTTAACCAGGCCCCTAATGGTATTGCAAACCACTATGGGATAACCGCCGTTTTGCGGAAAAGGTACACGATGGGTTAAAAAAAGTATCTTCAATGTCAATATGGTTTTGAGCAAAAATAATAATTTGAGGCAATTACCCTCGTTAACAATACCTGTTGCTCCGTTTTCCGCAAAATAATTACATTAAAAAAGCAAAGGAACTGTTTACTTTAAACATTTGTTAGTAAGGGGGGGGCAAGAGCCGGGAATCAAGATTTAAAAATAAAGTTGACTTGATAATAGATTTTTTCGACGGAGGCCCGCTGAGCGAGTTCCTTTATCCTCCCGGCCTGTTAGTCTTTCCTCACTCTTGATTCTTGACTCTTTCCCCCACTATTCGTCAAAAAGATCCAACTGTGGATCAGTAACCCTGAAGGTTCGGCGATGGTAGGGCGTATAACCCATCGCCAAAACCGTTTCGCGGTGCTTTACGGTTGCATACCCTTTGTTTTTATGCCAGTCGTATTCAGGGTGCTCTACAGCAATTTGTTTCATATAATCATCACGGTAGGTTTTGGCTAAAATAGACGCTGCGGCGATACTCAGGTATTTGGCGTCACCTTCAACAATGCATTGGTGCGGCGTCATTTTATATTTATTGAAACGATTGCCGTCAATGATCAAAAATTGCGGTACAAGTTTGAGCTGGTCAATTGCGCGGTGCATAGCCAGAAAGGAGGCATTAAGGATATTTATGGCATCGATCTCCTCATTATCAACCGAAGCAACCGCCCAGGCGATGGCTTTTTGTTCAATTTCTACGCGGAGCTGGTACCTCGTATTTTCATTCAATTGTTTGGAGTCGTTTAACAGTTCATGCTCAAAGTCGTCCGGCAATATTACTGCTGCGGCAAAAACAGGGCCAGCCAGGCAGCCACGTCCGGCTTCATCGCAGCCGGCCTCTAATAGTTCAAACTGGTATCTGCTTAACAACATGCTCTTTGTTGTAATGTTGGAAGGTTGTAACGTTGTAATGTTATTTTTACTTTTCGTTGTTCGGATCTCACTTTCTAACTTTCTTTTTGACATTTCAAACCACGCTTAAACTTTTTTCCTTTTTTTATCAGCCTCAAACTTTCTCAGATATTCTATCAAACTTTTGGTTTTGCTTGAGAACTCAATACTTCTTAAATAAAAATCATTAAACGGCGTTTCTTCTATTTTACCCGATCTATTTAAAATAACAATTTTGTTCCTGAATTCTCCGGATGATCCTTTTGCATAATTTAAAAACCTTATAAAATCCGGATTATTGTTGTATTCAAAGCCTTCAGCAATATTATCTGACATCGAGCACGCGGCCCTCCTGATCTGGTCTTTCATACCCCAATCAGATTTCAGCGGTTCGTTATCACATAACAGATAAACATCTACTGCAATAGCGTTTGCGATTTTCCAAATTTCCAAATCCTCAAATCTATCAATTTTGCTCATTTTTGTTTTTGGAATTATGAAAGGTTTAAAGGTTATGTGTATTCTATTCGGGTTCTTTATTTATTATTTATTTATGATCTTAACATCGCAACCTTTTAACATTACAACCTTCAAACAACCTTCCCTAAAATATCCGCATTGTCAGCAAAGTAACATCATCAATTGGCTTGCCTTTGATCACTTTTTTGATATGATCCATCAGCATTTCGTTCAGGCAGTCCGGGGCTGAATTTCCATGGGTATTTACAAAATCTATCAGGCTTTCTTCGCCCCAGGTTTTATCGCTCGAGTATTCATGATCAAGCAGGCCGTCAGTATAATTTACAATCAGGGTGCCGGGTTCAATATCTATTTCGCCCTGGTTAATGAACGGCAATTCATCAAAAACACCTATCATTGTAGTGCCCAATTTCAGGGTGATGGATTCGCCCTGCGAGAATAAAATGGTGGCGTTATGCCCTGCATTAATATAATTGAGTTTCCTGGTTTTTTCGTTGTATTTAGCCAGGAACAGCGTGATAAACCGTTCGCCTTTGGTGTTATTGATCACAATTTTATTCAGCCGGTCAACAATACTTGTCAGGTCGTCTTCCACAGCCGACCAGGCCCGTAAACTTGCCTGAAAGTTTGCCATCAGCAAAGCAGCGGATATTCCCTTCCCGGAAACATCAGCAATACACCACAAAAATTCATGCTTGTTAAGGCGGATAAAATCAAAATAATCCCCCCCGATGTTTTGGTGGGGGATATACCTGGCGCTAACCTCAACACCGCTGTCTTTGTAGGTTTTTAAGGGGATCAGCATATTCTGCACCTCCGCCGCCAATTCCATTTCCCGGTGAAAACGTTCGGATTCAAGCCTTTCCTTAAACAACTTTTTATTTTCAAGCGCAACAACTATTACGTTGATCACGGTTTGAATAAAGTTCAGGTCATTGTTCAGCAACTCGCTCGAGGTGTTAAAGTCACCAATCAGCGCGTAAGCTAATGCTTTCTTTTTATGATAAATCGGGATAAAATAATCGTAGGTGCATAGCAAGGCATCTTCATGGTTTCCCAGTGGTTCCGGCCATTTAACTTTGCTCAATTTTTGGCAGGCAATATGCAGCGAGCCGAGCGGTTCAATATCGCCGCCGTATTTTGAAAGCAAAACAAAGGTTCCGTCCCGCTCAATTAAAAAACGCAGTTTGCCAACCTGCAGGTAACTTTTTAAAATAACCTGCAGCATCTGTATCAACACCGGTGTACGGGTATCTTTGTTAATAGCCTGGGTAACTTCAAGTAACGCGTTTAACTCTGTTTGCCTTTTGAGCAACAGGCGTATAAGTTCGTCCTCGGCTGAAATTTCGTCAATATCCGACATCAGTGAATTAAAAGGTGTGCCTAAAATAATACATTTTTTTTTAAATGCGGGTACTTTGTGATTTTATATCGAACGCATCCCGCAATCCTACCGTAACCAGATTAAAAGCATATACCAACAGCATGATCGCAAGTCCCGGCATAATAGCCAGGTACGCCGAATCCATTACGACGTAGCCATAATGCTCTTTTATCATGCTTCCCCATGTGGGCATAGGGGGCTGTGCCCCAAAGCCCAAAAAGCTTAAGCCAGCTTCCAATAATATCGCAGAAGCAAAGTTTGATGAAGCTAATACCAATATGGGACCTATGATATTGGGCAAAATATGGCGCGAAATAATGCGTGTATTATTAAAACCCAAAGAGCGTGCCGCTTCTACAAACTCCACCTGCTTAAGGCTCATTACCTGCCCCCGCACCAAACGGGCCACCTCAACCCACATAGATAACCCTACCGCGATAAAAATTTGCCATAAACCTTTCCCCAGTGCAAATGAAATGGCAATCACCAGCAGCAATGCGGGCAATGCCCATAAAATATTCATCAGCCAGCTCAATGCAGCATCAATCCATCCCCCAAAATAGCCGGCCACGGCCCCTATCGTAACACCCAGCAACAGGCTGATGATGACCGACATTAAGCCTACCGCCAAAGAGATGCGGCTGCCCAATATCAGTCGGCTAAGCATATCGCGCCCATAAACATCTGTACCAAGAAGGAAAGTTCTTTTAAAAATATGGTCGCTGATAACCTTTTCGCGAAACCGGATATATGTTTCTTCTTTTGCCAAAAAAATTCTGCAATTATTGGGGGAATAACAAAGGGATACATTCCCATTTTTATAAACAGGTTTTTGATTGGTGATGATTTCAAAAATATTATAAGCTTTTTTTTCCGGCTTATCCTCTGCACCAATATATTCATTAATGTAAACAGAGTCCCTTTCAAACGTATATCCTGTTATGGGAATTTCCCTGTAAAAAGATGGCTGCCCGAAAAGCATTTTAGCGAAGAAATTCACCGTATCCACCGGTTCAGTTTTACGCAGGCGGAGCATCATAAATTGCGAGCCTGGTTTTTTTATGCTCAATTGGATCGTCATGTTGTTAGCCATTGGGGTTGCATCGGGCATTATCAAATAGCCTGATATGGCTATAAGGGTAATGATGATGATAAAAAACATTCCGGCAACAGCAATTTTATTGCGTTTGAAAACTTTCCAGGTACGTTGCGAGGGGCTAAGATCAGTCAAACTTGTTTTGGGCTAAAGATAAGGATTTTTGTAAGTGGTTGAGTGAATTGGTTTATCTGACCTGGTGATTTTTTATCCGGCGCCGATTGGGTGAAAATGAACGAACACTGAGCTTCTTACCCGCATATCATATTAAACCGGCCGCATTTTTTATTGTAAAAGAAACACTTAAATATTTTAGCTGTTATTGATGTATAAAGAAAGCTGATTTATTATAAAAACCGGGCGATAAAAGACGGCGATAAACGAAAGCGACAGCCCGAGAAATTATTCTGCCCGAAAAAAAATTATATTTGCTTACGATATAAAGTCTCAGCCTTTTAAAAATGCATAAATATTCAAAACAAACCCGCCTGTTATTAGCAGTTGACTGTATTATTTTTGGATTTGACGGTGAGACTTTAAAGATTCTTTTAATAAAAAGAGGCTTTCAGCCCGAAAAAGGTAACTGGAGCCTGATGGGGGGCTTTGTACAACCGAATGAAAGCATCGACCAGGCTGCCAGCAGGATATTAAAGCAACTCACTGGTTTAGATGGGGTTTACCTTGAACAATTGCATACTTTTGGCGATACGGGGCGGGATCCGATTGAAAGAACTGCATCTGTGGCCTATTTTGCCCTGATTGACATTCATCAATACGAGACACAATTAAGTAATGATTATCATGCCGAATGGTTTCCGCTAAAACGTATTCCAAAGCTGGTATTTGACCACCAGGAAATGGTTGAGGCCGCCAAAAGACGGATACGGTAT
>JARLHA010000062.1 GCA_031292485.1 Mucilaginibacter sp. | reverse complement strand
GTGAGGCGAAAAGATGATGGAGCGCTTTTGGGCCGGCTGTGCCCTTTCGGGCCTTTGCGAATCGTCGGCGTTGGGCTTACCGCCCGGCCAGCCGGTGATCGTATGCTGCAGCTGGTTAAAGATGTCGATATTGATATTATACACAGGCCCCTGTTCTACTGCCAGCTGGGCCATGCCATGGTTATTGTAATCTTCTTCGGTAAGTTTTAGGATGGGCTTGTTTACCGTTTCGGCCAGCCAGATCACGGCTTTCTTTTTCAGGCCGTTTTCCCACACGCAATCTTTTACCAGCCAGGGGGTATCAAAGCGGGTTAATGAACTTGCGGCGGCTTCATCCAAAACAAATTCCACATGATCCGATAATTGCAGGTAAGTAGCCGGTACTTCTCCTGAGATCTCGCCTTCCACCGCTTTTTTTACGATGGGTGCTTTTTTCAAACTCCAGGCCATCAGGATAATTTCCCTTGCTTTAAAGATGGTACCCACCCCCATGGTAATGGCTTTGGTGGGCACGTTCTGCTTGCCGCCAAAATCACGGGAGGCATCGTTGCGGGTCAGGTCATCCAAAGTAACCAGCCGTGTCCCTGAGTTGGGCGCCGATCCCGGCTCATTAAAGCCGATGTGGCCGGTACGGCCTATGCCCAGGATCTGCAGGTCCAGCCCGCCAAGGGCGGTGATCTTTTGTTCGTACTCCAAACAAAAGGCGGGCACTTCATCCAGGGCCAGGGTACCATCGGGGATGTTTACATTGCTTTTATCAATATCTATATGCGAGAACAGGTTATCGTTCATGAAGGTAACGTAGCTCTGTGCCGCGGCAGCCTGCATGGGATAATATTCATCCAAATTAAAAGTGATCACATTTTTAAAGCTCAGGCCTTCTTCTTTGTGCAGCCTTACCAGTTCGGCATAAACACCAATGGGGGTTACCCCGGTGGCCAGCCCCAATACGGTTTTTTCGCCTTTTGCTTCTTTGCCGCGGATCAATGCCGCGATGCGGCCCGCTACAGCTATGGATGCCTGCCCCTGGTTGCCATATACCGTTACCGGCAGTTTCTCGTACCTCGTTTCTTCAAGTAAATTTAATCTCGCCATTGTGTTTGAGTCGTAAGTCTAAAGTCTTTAGTCTGAAGTCCGATGCTGACTCAGGCCTTTCGGCTCAAGACTACGGACTTAGAAAAAATTGGTGAAATCAAATATATCAGATATATTAAAAAAGTACGGTTTTAATTTAACTTTTGTATTCGATTAACAAATCCATAAATTGGAACCCATGGCATCCCTCAACAAAAACCTGCAAAAACTTTTAAGCATCGCCCAAAAAACAGAAAAAATTATTGTGGGGCTAATGTCGGGCACTTCGCTGGATGGCCTGGACATTGCGCTGTGCCGGTTTACAGGAAACGGTTTAAAAACACAATTCAGGTTGTTGCATTTTACGACGACCCCATACCAGGAGGCTTTTAAAAAAGAGATCCAATCTGTTTTTGCAAAACGGGAGGCCGACCTGGAGAAAGTTTGCCTGCTGAATGCTTTTATCGGGAATTATCATGGGGAACTGGTGTTACAGGCACTTGCCGGCTGGGGAGTTGATGCAGATGAAGTTGACCTGATCGCCAGCCACGGGCAAACTATTTATCATGCGCCAAAAAGGCTGCACCTGCAGGCAGGCTATCCAAACGCTACGCTGCAAATAGGTGATGGCGACCACCTGGCAGTAAAGACGGGAATATTAACGATTAGTGATTTCAGGCAAAAACATATCGCGGCGGAAGGGGAAGGTGCGCCCCTGGCATTGTATGGTGACGTTTTATTGGGGAGCAAACCCGGCGAAAACCGGTTATTGCTGAATATTGGCGGGATAGCCAACCTTACCTATTTGCCTGCCGATGGTGACTATAATAAAATTTTGTGTACAGATATTGGCCCCGGCAATACCCTGATTGATGCTGCGTGCCGGAAATATCTTGACCTGCCTTTTGATGAAGATGCAAAAATTGCGCTGTCAGGAAAGGTCAGTGAAGTTTTGTTAGCGGCTTTGTTAAACCAGCCCTTTTTTGACGAAGTGGCGCCAAAAACCACCGGGCCGGAATTATTTAGCCTGGATTATGTTTCGACAGCTCAACAACAATCAAACACTGTAAACATCAGCCCTGAAGACCTGCTCTGTACTTTAAGCGCCTTTACCGCAAAAAGTATAGCCGGATTCATTTCGGCTAATTTTAAGGTGGAAGGCCTCCACCTATTTACCAGTGGCGGCGGCGCAAAAAACCCCTACATCGTCAATTACTTAAAAACTGCCCTTCCGGGGGCAACAATTGAAGATACAGGGGTGCTGGGCATTAACCCGGACGCCAAAGAAGCTATTTTGTTTGCGCTACTGGGCAATGAAGCCCTTTGCGGCGAACCCATCGCCATAGGAAATAACCCGGCAGTACTAATGGGAAAATTTAGTTTTCCGATATAACCACGCTTATTATTTAATACTGAACTTCGTAATATTAAAACTTTCGTAGGCCATTTTGCGGTTAAACTCCAGGGCGATCTCTTTATAATTCACCAGGTCCACAATCGTGCCTATCCAGCAAAATCCTCCGGTAAAAAAGTATAAAAGTCCCATTCCGATCTGGCCTACCAGAAACCTTTGGATCCCGGCTATCCAAATGAAACCCAACAGGGTAACCAATAAAATATCCTGGGGATTTTTTCTTTTGCTGGAATATACCATATAAAAATACTTCTTTTGATTTTCATCAAGCTCTGCAGTTCCCTGCTGCAAAAAGGCCATCTCTTCGGCTGTTATTCCCGGAAATGCCATATAAGGGTTTTCGTACATGTCCATTTTTTTGATATTTTAGGTGATCTGTTTTTTTTTAATAGCATAAAATTACGCCTATGATTAATATACTGCAATTCAAATCTGGCTGGCGGATTAAATAAATCGGTGAGCAAGGCTATTGCGGCGGTGAAAAGGGGTACAACCGCCATCGGGCATTGGCGGTTATGAACGCGCTCCGTTGACTCACCCGGTCATTGCTTCGCTCGACCTGCCCTCTCTACCGCAGGGTGGCCGTTGCACAACGGGGAACATAAATTACGAAGCTCGAAATCTTATCAATCAACTGCCGGAGATTTAAATATCAAACAATTGCCGGAAACAAGTTAACCTGTATACAAATCTCGGGTCGTCAAATAACTAAAAAATACGTACTTCCTTTGGTTATTGAGTTGTGCAACGGCCACCAGGCAAAAAAGAGGGCAAAAAAGTCAATGTTTTTTATTATTTAGGCTTCTCGTTCAAAGCGACTTTATAGCGCCAAATTCCATCCCCGGCTTTATTCGCTGTTTGATCAAAGCATAAATTCGGTAAAGAAGCACGATCACCGCAGGTATCCCCAGCCAATGCGCCCGAAATGAACTTCGGATATCGCCATGAATCAAAAAAGAAATAGCATGCCCCAAACCACAGCCGGGGCACCATTTAAAGCCCAATGCTTTTAAAGGGCATAAGGAGAAATGGACCTGGGCCATTGGATCCGTAAGCGCCAGGGAGACTAACGCAGCAATCCAAAAAACCAGTTCAAAATATTTATTAAAAAGCTGTTTAATCAACCTTATTGTGCTTTGTTGTAAAAAGGGCCGCTACGCCCAAAGCCAGCAGTAAACCTACCAATAATGCGCCAAACATTCTGCCCGAAAAATCGGTAATGTCCTGCCTGTTTATTTCGTCTACATAAACAATAGCAGCAGCAACTGCCACCACCCCGCCGATCAGCAATATTTTAAACCCCTGTATCAGGCCTTCTAAAAAGCCCATTTTGCCATTACACTCATTGTTGCGGTAGCTTCTTACGCCAAAATATAGTCCGATCAGGGGGATCAGGCCGGCGCAATATTCAACCGGTGACATAAATCCGGCTTGCGGTGAAAGGCCAAACTTTGGAATGATGAATATCCACAGGCCGCTTAAGATGCCTATAAAAAGGCCAAAGGTAATTGCATTCTTCATGGTTATAATTTAGTGGTTAGAGGTTGGGGTTAGAGATTGGAGATCAGAGGTTAAAGATCAGGCAAGTTCCGACGTGGAACCAATGGCTAATCTATAGTCTCCGGCCATCAATCACTATTCTCATATAAATTTATTAATAAAAGTAATTATCAAGCCAAATTGTTTGTAATATTTTACAACCCGGTTCATCGTACTTATAAAAACCCTTTTTTGCGTATATTTGCAATAGTTTGAACATCCGTGATATTTTAGAACGCTATAAAACTGATGAACGGATAAAAGCATTGGCGCAGGCGCTTAATGCAGCAAAAAGTCCGAGGATCCAGTTACGTGGATTGGTGGGATCAGGAGATTCCGCTGTGGCGGTAGCATTGTATTTTTTGCAGCACAAGCACATGATATTTGTGCTGCCCGACCGTGAAGAGGCCGGCTATTTCCAGGCAGACCTGGAAAGCCTTACCGGTAAAGAAATTTTACTTTTTCCGTCATCCTACCGCAAGCCTTTTGAATTTACCCAGCCCGACAGCAGCAATGTGCTGGCCCGTGCCGAAGTTTTGAATGAACTGAACCATTCAACCGAATTCGGGCAGCTGATTGTTACTTATCCGGAGGCGCTTGCCGAAAAGGTGATCGACCGGGCATCCCTCGAAAAAAACACCCTCGAAATTTCGGTAAGCAATAAACTCAGCATTGATTTTATCAACGAGTTTTTGATTGAATATGATTTTGACCGGGTTAATTTTGTTTATGAACCGGGTCAGTTCTCAATCCGTGGCGGCATCGTTGATATCTTTTCATTTTCGCACGAGCTGCCTTACCGGGTAGAGTTTTTTGGTGATTTCATTGAGTCGATCCGCACCTTTGAGATCGAGAGCCAGCTTTCGGTTGAACAGGTAAAAAGTATCACCATTGTGCCCAACGTTCAATCCAAATTCCTGACCGAAAATAATATTTCGCTGCTGGAATACGTGGAAGCCGACAGCCAGGTATGGATAAAAGATGTGCAGTTTACGCTCGACATTATCCAAAGCGGCTATAAAAAAGCCACCCAATTATGGAAAGCCTTATCCGCAGAAGAGAAAAATAAAAATCCGGACTGGATCGACCCCAAATTTGGTTTTACCGACGAAAAACTCATCGCCGATCAACTGCACGATTTCGCGGTGGTAGAATTCGGCAAGCAGTTTTTTTACCAGCCGGATAAAGCTATCAATTTTGATATGCGGCCGCAGCCATCGTTCAATAAGGACTTTACCCTGCTGATCCATAATTTTAAAAATAACGAGGCGGAGCATATCGAAAACTTTATCCTGACCGATAGCGCCCGGCAGGTGGAAAGGCTGTACGCGATACTGGAGGATTTGGATAAAACGGTGAAGTTTACACCGATCAGTATTTCTATACGGGAAGGTTTTGTGGACAGGGAACAAAAACTGGCCTGCTATACCGATCACCAGATCTTCGACCGCTATTATAAATACAAACTCAAAAAAGGCTACCAGCGCTCGCAGGCCATCACGCTGAAAGAACTGCGCGAACTGAAGCCGGGCGACTATGTAACCCACATTGACCACGGCATCGGTAAATATGCCGGGTTGGAAAAGGTAGAGGTAAACGGCAAAAATCAGGAAATGATCAGGCTGATGTATGCCGATAACGACCTGCTGTATGTCAACATCAACTCGCTGAACCGCATCTCCAAATATAGTGGCAAGGAGGGCACTGTGCCAAGGATGAACAAGCTTGGCACTGATACCTGGGAAAAGCTAAAGAAAACCACAAAAAAAAAAGTTAAAGACATTGCGCGCGACCTGATCAAACTTTACGCTGTACGTAAGGCGCAGAACGGGAATGCTTTTTCGCCGGATACCTATCTGCAAACCGAACTGGAAGCCTCTTTTATCTACGAGGACACCCCCGACCAGGAAAAAGCCACCAGCGACTTTAAAAAAGATATGGAGTCGCCGCACCCGATGGACCGGTTGATTTGCGGCGATGTGGGCTTTGGTAAAACGGAAGTGGCGATCCGCGCAGCCTTTAAAGCGGTGGCCGACAGCAAACAGGTGGCCATATTGGTGCCGACCACCATCCTTGCGGCACAGCATTACAAAACATTCAGCGACCGCCTCAAAGGCTTCCCCTGCAATATTGATTATGTAAACCGCTTTAAAACAAGCAAGCAGATCAAAGACACGCTGGAGAAATTGAAGGAGGGTAAAGTGGATATCATCATCGGGACGCACCGCCTGGTGAGCAAGGATGTGAAGTTTAAGGATCTGGGGTTGATGATCATTGACGAAGAGCAAAAATTCGGCGTATCCACCAAAGAGAAGCTGAAGCAAATGCGCGCCAATGTAGATACGCTTACTTTAACCGCGACACCGATCCCGCGTACGCTTCATTTTTCGCTGATGGGTGCAAGGGATCTTTCTATCATCTCCACCCCGCCGCCAAACCGGCAGCCGGTGGTTACCGAACTGCATGTGTTTAATGATACGCTGATAAAAGAAGCCATTGAGCATGAAATAGACCGTGGCGGTCAGGTGTTTTTTATCCATAACCGGGTAGCCGACCTGCCGCAGCTGGGTGGCATGATCCATAAACTGGTGCCAAAAGCCCGTGTGGGCATTGCCCACGGGCAACTGGAGGGCGATGCGCTGGAAGATGTGATGCTGAAGTTTGTAAACAACGAGTATGATGTGCTGGTGGCCACCACCATTATTGAAGCCGGGCTGGATATTCCCAATGCCAATACCATCATCATCAACTACGCCCATATGTTCGGGCTGAGCGACCTGCACCAGATGCGGGGACGCGTTGGCCGGAGCAATAAAAAGGCTTATTGTTATTTACTGAGCCCGCCACTATCTACTTTAACAAGCGAAGCCCGCAAACGGCTGAGCGCCATTGAAGAGTTCAGCGACCTTGGCAGCGGCTTTAATGTGGCCATGCGAGATCTGGACATCCGCGGCAGCGGCAACCTTCTGGGCGCCGAGCAAAGCGGTTTTATTGCCGAGATCGGTTTTGAAATGTACCATAAAATTTTGGATGAAGCGATACAGGAATTGAAGGATGATGAATTTAAAGGCCTGTTCACCGACGAAAAACCAAGACCATTTATCTCTTTTACCCAGATAGATACCGACCAGGAAATCCTGATCCCGGATGAGTACGTGACCAGTATCTCCGAACGCTATAATTTATACACCGACCTTTCCAAACTGGAAAACGAGGTGGAACTGAAAGCCTTTAAACAACAACTGATTGACCGCTTCGGGCCGATACCGCCGCAGGTAAACGACCTGCTGAACACCATGCGCCTGCAATGGCTGGGCAGGGCCATCGGCTTTGAAAAACTGTCCCTCAAAAAGAATGTACTCCGCGGCTATTTTATTGCCAACCAGCAATCGCCCTATTTTGAAACTGACGCTTTCCGCAATGTGCTTGCTTTTATGCAGGCCAACCCGCGCAGGTGCAATTTAAAAGAGGTTAAAAACTCCTTACGTTTAAGTGTTGAAGGCGTTAATAGCATTAACCAGGCGGTGAATTTGCTGACAGAGGTTGCGGAGCCGGTGGGGGTGTAGTGCGATCTGTTAAACTTAATAAAGTATATTTGCTTATTGAATGTCCCAAAGAAAATATGGCTTTATCGCATTACCCATATAAAGAATTTAAACTTTATATTGAGAAATGGTATTTATACCAGTGAGTCACCAAACTTCGATCCCGCTTATATTAAAATCGGAGATCCGTCCCTTATAAATTACCGGAAAAGTTTGGATGCACGCAATCCACCCGGCGGCAAATTATCTGAATACGTTCCATTTTACCTTGGCCCGCGTTCCCCGATGTTATATCAAATAGCGTTAGGATATGAAGATATCACCAAATACCAGCAAGAAGATATAGTCTACATAATTTCATCTTTTGATCAGGTTAAATCACATAATTTGGTTTATTTCTTTACCGATGGTAACGCTCGCAGCGAAACAACAACTGCCTATGTATCAGAAAGTGATTTTGCTTTGTTGGATTGGGATACCATTTATAACACTTATTGGAAAAGTGATGAAACAGATTTACTTAGAAAACAGAAAAAACAATCTGAATTGTTAATAAAAGACCATTTGCCAGTAAGTTGTATCGACTATATTGGCGTATTCAACAATACCGCAAAACAAAATGTATTACATTTGTTAAAAGAAGTTGATTTGAATATCCCGATAAAAGTATCGCCCACCAAGCTATATTATGATAATTTATAAAGTAGGCAATATCCTTGAAGCGAAAGCAGATGCTTTAGTTAACACCGTTAATACCGTTGGCGTGATGGGGAAGGGCATTGCATTGCAGTTTAAGAATGAATTTCCAGAAAATTACAAAGAGTATACAGATGCCGTGAACCGAAAAGAAATTACCGTGGGCAAAGTTCAGATTGTTCCCGTTAACGGGTTAAACGGCGTAAAATATGTCGTCAATTTCCCCACGAAAGCCCATTGGAGGTATCCGTCAAAAATGGAATGGATAAAAGATGGGCTCAAAGATTTGCACGAAAAAGTTAAAGCGCTTAAGATAGAATCTATAGCCGTGCCTCCGTTAGGTTGCGGTAACGGAGGGCTTAACTGGGAGGACGTAAAGCCGATAATTGTTGAAGCGCTATCAGATTTAGAGATAAATGTATTTGTTTATGAACCCTCTTTAGCTATAAAGGAGGCATTGAAAAAAGAAGAAAAGCCGTCCGCGGCCAAGCTTACTCCGGCAAGAGCGATGCTATTATACTTATTATATAAGTATCGCGCATTAGGTGAGTTCGCGAGTGAGTTTGCAGCAGAAAAATTGAGTTATTTTTTACAACGCTTTGGCGAAACACAATTAAAGCTTGATTTTAAAAAAGGGCTATATGGGCCGTATTCTGGTAAAGTGCGGCATGTGCTGTATGCTTTAAATGGATACTACATAAAAGGGTATGAACAAAAAGAAGCGAAGCCTTTTGAAACGCTTGAGCTTGTTGCTTCAAAGAGAGACGAAGTAAAAGACTTTATTGATAAATCTGCCTCAGTGACAGAAAAAGAAAGATTGGATAAAGTTGCTGAGTTTATCCAGGGATTTGAATCTCCTTATGGATTGGAACTATTGGCTACTGTAGATTTTTTAAGTCATACTCATTCGTTAACTGATGCAGAAAGCATTAAAAAGGAATTGTGGTCACAGCGGAAAAAAGACTTGTTTCCGTTGCATCATATACAGTTAGCTATTAATCATCTCGATAAATATCGCAACATACTTTATTCGGAGTAAAATTTTGGTCCCTCACCCGTGCCCGCCCTCATCGACCTCTCCCACACCATTTTTTACGGTTAATCACCTACAAAGGCCTGCCCGCCCCAATCATTTGCGATTATTTGAGCAGGGAAAATTGAAGCTACTTTGCTTTGGAAAGTAGCTTCAACATGTAGACTGTTGGTTCTAAAAAAAGGCGACTATTCGTCTTTTTTCTTTTTATCCTTATTCACCATCTCCGTAAAACTCTTCGCAGCATTTGTAAAGTCCGAGGGCATCAAAATAACGGTTGTGGTGTTATTGTCGATGCCGATTTCCGAAAGCATCTGCATCCTTCTTAACTCCAGCGCTATCGGGCTACCTTCCATTTGTTTGGCGCCCTGGGTTAATTTTATGGATGCTTCAAGTTCTGCTTCGGCTTTAACAATGCGGGCACGTTTTTCGCGGATGGCCTCTGCTTCGCGGGCCATGGCGCGTTGCATGGATTCGGGGATCTCCACGTCTTTCATCTCCACCATTTCAATTTTAATTCCCCAGTTTTCGGTTGCAGCGTCTACAATTTTTTGGAGGGTCCTGTTAATTTCTTCGCGTTCGCGCAAAACCTCATCAAGCGAATGCTGCCCGATAATATTACGCAAAGCGGTAACCGAAAACTGGTAAACTGCCCGGTTGTAATTGGCAACTTTTATGATGGCATCTTCAGGGTTGGTAACTTTAAACCAAAGCACTGCGTTTACCTTTATCGTTACACTGTCTTTGGTGATGGTTTCCTGCTGTTCAAGGTCGACGGTGTTGGTGCGGATGTCCACCGTTACCTGCCTGTCGACAAAAGGAATAATAAGGTAGATGCCCGGCCCCCTGGTGCTGTGGTAGCGGCCCAGGCGAAATACGATGGCACGTTGATATTCCTGTGCGATGCGAACACCCATCGCTACTAATACCAGTACGATAAAAATTATTACAAGTAAATACATGGTTCTTCGGTTTTAGATTTATGTAAATGTATGTGCTCTTATTTGAAAATCAACCAAATAACGGGTGATTATTTCCGTTCGTTTATCTGTTATTTTTTTCTTTAATCCTGTAAATATGGTCTTCAAAAAGTGTTGCTATTTGTCGATTATAAAAAAATAAAATTAGCTTTGGTTCAATAAGTATTATTTCACCATGTCCACCCTCATCGACCTCTCCCACACCATTTTTGACGGGTTAATCACCTACAAAGGCTTGCCTGCGCCAATAATCTGCGATTATCTGAGTCGTGAAAACTCCAAACAATTTTATGAAGCCGGCACCGAGTTCCAGATAGGCAAAATTGAAATGGTGACCAATACCGGCACCTATTTGGATTGCCCCTTCCACCGGTTTGAACATGGAAAAGACCTTTCGCAAATAGCGCTGGAGCAATGCGCCGCGCTGGATGCTATTACTATTAACGCAACCGGTGCTACGGCAATAGGCAAGGAATATTTTGCAGGGAAAGACCTTAAAAACAAAGCGGTACTGGTTTATACCAACTGGGCCAGGCATTGGAATACTGTGGATTATTTTGAGGGACATCCATATCTCACCGAAGATGCGGCCATTTATTTAAGGGATGCCCGTATAAAACTGGTGGGGATCGACAGCCATAATATTGATAATACCACCGGCAAAAGCCGACCGGTACACACCACCCTGCTTGGCGCGGAGATACTGATCTGCGAACATTTATGCAACCTGGATAAATTACCCGAAAGCGGCTTTCAGTTTAATGCGGTGCCGCCAAAAATAAAAGGGGCTGGTACATTCGCTATCAGGGCTTATGCGAGTTTGGGATAAATGAGGCATAGTCGCCTCGTTGTGCCGCCCGCTGGGTAGCGGATCAGCATCTAACGGACAGGTAGCCCGTCAATGCCCGCTACGTATGTTGTAAACCTATCAGCGGACTGGCCTGTGGGGTCCCGAAACAAGTTCGGGATGACGGTTTTTTTAATTCCGAAATCGAACATCCGACTTCCGAAATCACTTCACCCTTTTATAAATATCCTTCAAATTTCTGCCCATTTCTTTGTAATCAAGGCCGTAGCCTACTACAAATTCATTTTCAATTTCAAAACCCACATATTTTAATTCGTCGATCTTTTTAAGCAGCGCCGCGGGTTTTAGCAGCAGCGAACATAATTTGATAGAGGCGGGTTGTTTTGCTCTTAATTTTTCGAGCAAGTAGTGGGCGGTATTGCCGGTATCAACAATGTCTTCTATTACTACTACTTCGCGGCCTTTAATATCTACGCTGAAATCAATATCATCGCGGATTTTAAGGCTGCTTTTGGTGCCGCCATAGTAAGACGCCAGTTTGGTAAAGGTAATTTCGCAGGGGATATCGATCTGTTTTATCAGGTCGGCTATAAACAAAAAGCTGCCATTTAACACGCCCACAAAAACGGGCACACAATGCTGGTAATCTGTATTTAACTGAAGGCCAATCGCTTTAATCCTTTCTTCAATAGCTTTAGCCTTTATAAGGGGTTCAAATTCTAAGTCGGCTATTTTTGTTTTCATGCTACTAATGTAGGAAAAATTTGGAAAAGCGAGAAAAGTCCGGAAGTCGGAAAAGTCCGGAAGACCGACAGAAAAAACAGGAATTTTGCGCGGGATGGGGTTGTTTTGTAACACAACGCCGGATTTACTTTCTCATTTCGTTTCTGACTTTCCGACTTTCCAGACTTTCGGACTAAAAAAAACTATCTTTGCGCCTCAAATGACGGATTACCAGGTACATACTTTAGCCAACGGCATCAGGATACTTTTAAAACATTCGCCCTCAACCATAACGCATTGTTGTTTTGTGGTGAATGCCGGTTCGCGTGATGAAACGGAACAGCAAACCGGCCTGGCACATTTTATTGAGCACCTTTTATTTAAAGAAACCGAAAAACGGAGCACTAACCAGATCCTTAACCGGCTGGAGTTGGTAGGGGCCGACCTGAATGCCTATACGGCAAAGGAATATACCTGCATCCATGCCTCGCTGTTAAACCAGCACCTCGAACGGGCGATCGACCTTTTTGAAGATATCCTGTTTCACTCTACTTTCCCGGCAGAAGAAGTTGAAAAAGAACGTGGCGTTATACTGGATGAAATAGCCTCCTATCTTGACCAGCCCGAAGAAGCTGTACAGGATGATTTTGAAGAGCTTTTGTTTAAAGACCACCCGATAGGCCGGAATATCCTGGGTACAACTGCGTCTGTAGGCAGGCTTGGGCGTGACGATATGAAAGCCTTTATCGCGGCCAATTACAACACTTCGCAAATGGTTTTTGCCGTTTTTGGCGACTACGATCTGAAAAAATTGATCCGGCTGTCTGAAAAATATTTTGGGCCTATTCCCGCGAACGACGCAGTGAAAACCCGGATAAAGCCGGGCATTACTCTACCGGGAAAAACGATGTTAGCCAAACCTATTTCGCAAACACATTGCATGATGGGGGCACAGGCCTACTCATCAGCGCACCGGTATAAAAATGCTTTGCTGCTGCTTAATAATTATTTAGGCGGAATGGGCATGAGCAGCCGGTTGAACCTGGAGATCAGGGAGAAATATGGTATTGCCTATACCATTGAATCGAACTATACGCCTTTAACCGATACCGGTATTTTTTCCATTTATTTTGGTACCGACACCGAAAAAGCCGAAAAGGCAACCAAATTAATTTATAAAGAATTAAAAAAGCTGCGCGATAATCAATTCGGCACGCTGCAATTGCACCAGGCCAAACAAAAATTTATCGGGCAAATAGCCCTTGCTGAAGAAAGCCGTATGGGTTTAATTATCTCGATGGCTAAAAGCCTGCTCGATTTTAATGATATAGATACGCTGCAACTGATATTCGACAAAATAAACGCAGTTACTGCCAGTCAATTGCTTGAAATAAGCAATGAAATATTTGACGTTGACGGTATGATTACCCTCGTATTTGAACCAAAAGAATAAATACGATCATTAGCGCGCGCATTTGATCAAAAAAGCTATAAAATTTTACCTTTGTTGCCTGCGGTTTTAAATTTACAACAGCGCATTTAATAATTTATGGATACCAAACACCTTATTTTCGAAGTCACCGAGTTTCTTGAACTCCAGCGGATTTTAGATCTGCATGCTAAAGATGGGTATAAAGCGGTGTCGCTAAGCAGCTATTATGATGGACGTAACGGCAAAACCTATTACACCGCGCTGATGGTGAAAGAAGGTGGTAATGCGGACCTTTAGTTTTCGTTATCAAACTAACCCTTTTGTTTTTCTGCCGGTAATCCTGAACAACTAGAAATATGCAATAAAATATTTGATATTGACGGTATGATCACCTTACTATTTGAGCCTAAGCAATAAACCCGTATTTTTGCGGAATGAAACTTTTAAAAGCTGCGCTAAATACAATAAAACAAGCTTTGCGGGGTTTCATTACCATTTAATAAAATACTTTAATGAAATTTCCTATCATCGCATACGGCGACCCAGTTTTACGAAAAAAAGCAACTGCAATTGAACCGGACGAATACCCGCACATCAAAGAGCTGATCGATAACATGTACGAGACCATGTACGCGGCCCATGGCGTTGGTTTGGCGGCACCACAGGTTGGCCTTTCCATGCGTTTGTTTGTGGTTGATGCTTCGCCGTTTGCTGAGGATGATGAAACCCTTGCTGGCTTTAAAAAGGCTTTTATTAATGCACAGGTGCTGGAAGAAACGGGTGAGGAATGGCCTTTTAACGAAGGTTGCCTGAGCATTCCCGACATCCGGGAAGATGTTTACCGCTGTAAGCATGTGCGGTTGTCGTACTATGATGAAAACTGGAAACATTACGAAGAAACTTTTACCGGGATGGCAGCGCGCATCATCCAGCACGAATACGACCATATTGAAGGGAAACTTTTTACCGATAAGCTAAGCCCGCTCCGCAAACGCCTCATCGAGAAAAAACTCAACGATATATCAAGAGGTATTGTTGATGTAGAATATAAAATGAAATTTCCGGCTGTTAAGAAAGGAAGGTAAGAAAAGAGCCGGGAATCAAGAAAAAAAGGGAGGGACTAAACGTAAAGCCGTCTTGGCTCTTGATCCTGGAATCTTATTTTTATAACTTAATTTCCTGTAGTGGCGTTGTTGCCGCTGCTTGTAGCGCTTTCGGTGCTCCGGCTTTTATCCCCTTCAGAAATAGATTTGATCAGGCTTCCCCAGGCAAAAGGATTGAACAGGGGGTTAACGGTGGAGTGCGAGTTTAGCACCCCATTATGAAAATCCTGGATACCACTGGTTTCCGGCCCGTCGCGGGGTAATGTTCTTTCAAGCGTTTGTATGGATGATGCGCTCAGGTTTTTCCGGGCAATAGCCAGGTCGTCATCAGCAACCTTCATCGTTAAAAAGTCTTTTGTAAAATCTTCGGCAGTAGCCCACGGAAAAACGCGGAAAACCGGCAGATTAACGATCTGCGGTTTTAACAATACCTGTAGCATATAACTTCCCGATGTAACGTTTGCTGGTATAACAACATAGATCGTGTTATAACCTACGCATGAGAAACGGATGGTATCCTGTTCATGTACCACGAATGAAAAATAGCCCAGGTAATTGGTTTGGCCTGCTTCGTTGTGGTTTGTTGTATTTACAATGCTTACATAGGGTACAATAACTTTAATGCTATCCGCATTATGCACCATACCGGTAAACTGCACCAGTGGTTTCTCCTGCTTTTGCGCCAAAGCCGTTAATGCTGCAAATAAAAATAAAAACAGGCCGGTTACTTTTTTCATCACCAATTGATGGCTGGGGTATTTAAAAAATTAATATTATTGATACAAAATTAACGTATTGCCTCAACGCGGGCTACAATTTAACAAAACTTAACACTACCTCATGTTTTCAGGAAGTACCGCATTTGGGTCGTCCACCTCTGTCAGGTTGATTGCTTCAATTCCTGTAATTTCAGGTACTGCTTTTTTTATCGCTTCCTCTATCCCAGCCTTCAATGTCATAATACTCATCGGGCAGGTACCGCAAGCGCCAAGCAGTTTAAGCCTGACAACCTTTTCAGGTGTGATCTCCTCTACCGAAACGTTGCCGCCATCGGTAAGCAAATAAGGCCTTATGGTATCTAATGCCTGTTCTACCTGTTCTAATAAACTCATTTGTACCAATTTATAAGTAAAGTTATTAATTATTTACAACAATTGCAGCATTTATAGCATTCGCGTTACAAATGGCCACCTGCTGTGCTACTTTTTTGGCCATCTCAATAAAAGCGCCGGCCATAATGCTTCCTTCCTGCAATACAACAGGCATACCGGCATCGCCCGATTCGCTGATGCTTTTTACCAGCGGGATCTCACCCAAAAAAGGAGCTTTTATCGAATCAGCTAATTTGCTGCCGCCGCCCTGGCCGAAGATATAATATTTATTATCCGGTAATTCAGCCGGCGTGAAATACGACATATTTTCAACCACACCCAGTATGGGTACATTGATGGCATTCATCATAAACATGCCGATGCCCTTTTTAGCATCCGCCAGCGCCACATTTTGTGGTGTAGTTACAATAACAGCCCCGGTTACCGGGAATGTTTGGGTAACAGTAATGTGGATATCGCCGGTTCCGGGCGGCAGGTCAACCACCAAATAATCCAGTTCGCCCCAATCGGCGTCGTTGAATAATTGTTTTACCGCGGTCGAAACCATCGGCCCGCGCCATGGAACAGGTTGATTCGGGTCGGTAAAGAAGCCTATAGATAAAAGCTTTATCCCGTATTTTTCAATAGGCTCGATGCGTGTTTTGCCATCCACCTCTCTGGCCATCGGCCTCGTACCTTCCAAACCAAACATAATAGGGATCGACGGGCCGTAAATATCGGCATCTATCAGGCCCACTTTCGCTCCTGTTCTGGCCAAAGCCAGTGCCAGATTAACAGCAACGGTTGATTTCCCTACGCCGCCTTTACCGGAAGCTACCGCGATGATGTTTTTTACCCCGGGTACCCCAGTATTCTTTTGGGTCGTTACCTTCGAGGTCATATCGATATGCACTACCGCTTCTTTGCTTACGAAATACATAATAGCGTTTCGGCAGGCATTTTCTATCATCGCCTTTAATGGGCAGGCCGGCGTAGTTAGTATAACCGAAAAGCTGATATTATTTCCATCAATATGGACATTCTGGATCATGTTAAGCGTAACCAGGTCTTTTTTCAGATCGGGTTCCTCAACATTGCTTAGGGCCTGTAAAACTTGTTCTTTGGTGAAAGTGCTCATAATTCAAACAAAAATACCTAAAAGCGCATCAATTAATGTCATTTCAATGATAAAATAAGGGCATGGCAAGAAGGATTACAGCAAACTATCGGGTCATCAAATGGTGGGATGCTGGGCTTATCTTAAAAAAGACTGGTTTGAACAGGCTTCAGGTCAATTGCGCGCCTGGTTTTTAATAATCCCGGAACATGGTTTCCGTTAATATGGTACACCTCCGTCTCCTGGTACCGCGATGCAACAATAATATTTATGCCATCAGCGCACGCTTCAAATAATTCCTGCACCAGTTGCGGGTCGTTATTATTTTTTGACAAATGTGCTAACAATAAATGGCTCATAAAAGGCGGGCGGTGCGTTGTAAAAAGTTCAACAGCCTGTTTGTTGGATAAGTGCCCGTTTCCGCCGCGGATACGGCGTTTCAGGTGGTAGGGATAGCCGCCCTTATCAAGCATTTCATCATCGTAATTCGCTTCCAAAAACGCGGCATGGCACCGGCTGAAATGATTGACCAGGTTTTCGCAGGCAATTCCGATATCCGTAAAAACGCCTACGGTTACACCTCCGGACGTGATGGTAAAACTATAGGGATCACTGGCGTCGTGCTGTTTGGCGAAAGGGGTGATATTTAATCCGCCGAGGGTAATGGTTTCGAAAGGGTTAAAAGAGTTGAGCAATTCCCCTTCAATAAATAATCCGCCGCTCCGCAAGGTTGGCTGCGTAATATAAACGGGCAGCTGGTGTTTTTTGGACAAAACAGGGATCCCGCTGATGTGGTCTGTGTGTTCATGTGAAACAAAAATCGCCTTTACCTTGCGCATGGATAAGCCCAGGCGCAACATCCGCCGTTCGGTTTCGCGGCAGGATATGCCGGCATCTATCAGTACTGCTTCGTGCTCATTGCCCACATAATAGCAATTGCCATTACTTCCTGAATTTAACGATGCGATAAAAAGCGACATGATAATGCAAAGGAACTGGTTTTATTTCAGAATTACGGTTTCGGATTTATATTTTTAAGGTTGTAATGTTATTGGAATTGTAGCCGTATATAAAAAAAAGGAAATTGTAAATGGTAAATCCGAAATCCGTTACCTTTATCGCCATGGACCCAGCAATTACTTTACCGGTACTAACAGCCGAAGAACTCCGTGTACTTGGCGTATTAATGGAAAAAAGCAAAACCACGCCGGAATATTATCCGATGACGATTAATAGCCTGACGATTGCCTGCAATCAAAAAACATCGCGTAAGCCGGTGGTTAACTATGATGACGATACAGTAACCCAGGCGCTGAATACCTTAAAAAGGCGCGGCCTTATTTCAACAGCTACCGGGGGGTCAATCCGGTCGGTAAAATACAAGCATAATTTTGCCATTGTTTTCCCGGTGCTCCCCTCGGAAGTGGCGATAATCTGTTTGCTGATGCTACGTGGCCCGCAAACGCCTGGCGAACTAAACACCAACTCGGGCCGGATGCACGAATTTGAGTCGATTGAGGAGGTACAGGAAGTACTGGAGCGGCTAAGCAGTCCGGAAATGCCATTTTTAATACAGTTGCCACGGCGGCCGGGGCAAAAAGAAGCACGTTACGCTCATTTGTTATGCGGTATTCCGGATGTAAATGAGGACGATTTTGAAGACGATGCGCCGGTAAGGGGCCATGGCGGCTTAGAGGCCAGGGTCGTTAAGCTGGAAACCGAACTCGCTGAATTGAGGGAGGCTTTTGATAAGCTGATGAAGGAATTAAGCTGATCATTTTAGTAATTTTAACGACGATATAACATACCTTTACAGCTATTATTTTAAAAGCTTGCCCAAACATATCACATGAGAAAAATATGGATCATCATCCTGCCGGTATTTTTTTTGTTTTCCTGCAGAAAAGATCATGTTCAATTGCCGCCGCCGCCCGTGCCTTATGGCATTCCTATTACGGTCACGCTAAATCAAAACCAACCGGGTTATATGGTACCGTCGTCATTTGAAGGGTTAAGTTTTGAAACAAAAATATTGGCCGCTAACCCCGGCTTTTTAAATGTGAATAATCCGGCACTTGTTCAAATGATCAAAAATCTGGGACCCGGTGTTTTGCGTATTGGCGGTGGCACGAGCGATGAAGTTTACTGGTCTGATAACCCACGGGGTGCCAATACGTCAAGCGATTCGCTTACCTCAACCGATATCGACCGTTTAGCCGCTTTTTCAACAGCAATAGGATGGCCGGTTTTGTTTGGCTTAAACCTGGGCAGCAATGATATTGTTGCTGCGGCAAATGAAGCGGTTTATGTGCGCAATAGCCTGGGTAGTAACCTGTACGCCTTTCAATCAGGCAATGAGCCAGATGTGTTTTTTTTTGGAATGCGCCCGCGAACTTATACTTTTAGTAATTACGAGGGGGAGTGGGAAACCTATTTGTCGGCTGTTAAGACAAGAATACCTGATGCCACTTTTGCCGGCCCTGATGTTGCTTACAATACCGACTGGATAACAGCCTTTGCTGATGCTGAACATAATAATGTGAAACTGCTGGATGCCCATTATTATTTAACCGGCCCGGCAACAAGTCCGTATATCAACTACCAAACCATTTTAGCTTATAGCGAGAAATTAACTGGTTTGCTGAATATCATCAAAGCTCAATCAGAAAAATATAATTTACCATACCGCGTCAGCGAAAGTAACAATGTTTATGGAGGGGGTAAACCAGGGGTGAGCGATGTATTTGCATCGGCGCTATGGGCGCTTGATGTGATGTGGACAATTGCCGAAAATAACGGGAACGGGATAAACTTTCATATGGGGGATGGTTTGTTCTATTCACCCATTTCTATTCGTGACGGCGTGCTGCAGGCAAATCCTGAGTATTATGCCATGCTTGCTTTTAAGTATGCCAGTACCGGGGGGAAAATTATTCAGGCCAGCATAAGCAATTCTGAATTTTACAGCGCTTACGCATGTGTTAAAACAGACAATAGCTATGTTTTAACACTTATTAACAAGGATGAAAAAAACAATTCCTCATTCACAATAATGTTGAACAAAACGGCGTCGGGCATTCAAATCCAACGGCTTACCGCGCCAGCTGTTACCGCGGCTACCGGGATCACATTTGCGGGAAGCACCGTAAACACCGATGGCTCCTTCGAGGTCAAAACAACCGAACAATATTCAATCAACGGAAACAGTGTTGTGGTTAAAATGCCGGCAGGAAGCGCCGCAATTGTTACCATACGGTAACGGCCCGGCCCGGACTCCCTGTTTATTAACAATTCTTTTTCTTTTCGGCGATAATGCTGGTAAGTGTGTTATTGCAGCCAGTATGCCACAGCAGTAAAAGGGTTACAGAACTTGTTTATCAAGCGACTTGTTTGACTCGCTGATAAAAAACTTAAATAAGCGTTTGCACTCAGAAAAACTTATAGCGAACTATTTTGTTTAACTAATAAATAAAATAATATCGCCATGAAAAAACTAAGTTATGTGTTCATTATCGCCCTGACTGCTTATGCCATGCAGGGCTGCAACAGCGCCCCAAAAGACGCGAAAGAAAGTGCCGACAGCGTAAACAAGGCAAAAGACACCAGCACCATGTCTGCAGATACCATGAAAGCCGTCACTGGTGACGCCAAATTTGCAACCTCAGCCGCAGCTGGCGGTATGGCCGAAATTGAGCTATCAAAACTCGCGCAGCAAAAAACATCCGATGCACAGATCAAAAAATTTGCTGAAATGATGGTAAAAGACCACAGTAAAGCGGGCAATTCGCTAATGGCAATTGCAAAAAAGGAAAACATTACCCTCCCTGCCGCTATGGATGCCGATCATCAAAAGAGATATGACGATATGTCGAAATTAACCGGAACTGATTTCGACAAAGCCTATGTAAATTTGATGGTGGATGATCATAAAGGCGCTCTCAGCCTGATGCAGGACGAAGCTAAAAACGGCAAAGACCCTGCACTGGCAGCCTTTGCCCGTAAAACAGCCGCTGTGGTGCAAATGCATTTAGATGCTGTTAATAAGATACATGATAGTATGAAGTAGTTCCTTTAATAACAGGGGACCAGCAAATCTGAGAGCACTGAAAAAGTCCTTCAAAAGTAAAAAAGAAGAAAGAGGTCATTCATAATTCAAATTGACGCTCTTAGAATCGGCTATACGAAGCCAAAGTCCACTAAGTGCCTCTATAACTTATAGAAAAAGGGGCTGTTCACGATTTGTGATACAGCCCCTTTTTTTATCTAATTCGAGGGGACTTTTTCAGTACCCTCGCAAATCTGGCCCCTTTTTTATTTTAACTGAAGCAGGCCGCGACCGGATTTGTACAAACTTGTATCATCATATTTGGTTTTGTGTAAAATAAATACAGATTGCCTGTTTATTTTTGGTTGAGGTTTAGCAAACAGCGTCATGAGCTATAAACTATTTGGCGGGGATACAGAAAGCAAGCGGGGCACAAAATTTACTTAGTGTTTAAGTTTTAACCTGCCAGGCAGGGGTTCTGATATAGATACACTGCTTTTTTCCGTCTTTGCTTTCAGTATTTCCTATTATTGCAGGATAAATCTTCATTGTTTTGAAAACCCTTAACGACCTGCTTTTATTGGGTGATCCCCGACTGTATGAAACCTGCCAGCCGGTACTGAAAACCGACCTGCCGCTACTAAAAAACTGGGTTGCCGACCTGGATAATGTGATGCGGGAGATCAGGTTGAAGTATAATTTCGGCAGGGCCATTGCGGCGCCTCAATTGGGCATTATGAAAAGGCTTGTTTATATGAATATTGACAGGCCGGTTATTTTTATCAACCCCGAATTCATTGATTTGAGCGGGGAGCTGTTTGAATTATGGGACGATTGCATGAGTTTTCCGAATTTACTGGTAAAAGTTAAAAGACATCGCCGTTTAACCATCAATTACCTGGATGAGCACTGGGTGCAGCAAAGCTTGAAAATGGAAGGCGACTTGTCTGAGCTATTACAGCATGAAGTTGATCATTTGAACGGCGTACTCTGCACGATGAGGGCTGTTGATGATAAATCATTCAGATGGCGAAATTGAAGAATTAGTCCTCATTAAATTTATTCTATATTTATCCGTATTATTCAATACGGGGGACCAGCCCGCACAACCAATTATGATATACGCCAGATTACTGTTCATCATCTTTTTTACAACCATGCTTAAACCCGCAGGCCATGCGCAACTCGTTGGTCCATTTGACAATTATCCAGTTTACACCGGCAAAGACCTCGGGGTTAAATACACTCCCGTTAAAACGGTGTTTAAAATTTGGGCGCCAAAGGCATCGGAAGTTAAGTTGCGGTTATATAATGCCGGCGACGAAGGTGAAGCTTTCGGTACAATCAATATGGTAAAAGAAAATAAGGGTGTTTGGAAAACAGTGATCAATAAAGACATCAAAAATAAATACTATACCTTCCAGATAATGCAAGGAGGTAAGTGGCTGCTGGAAGCCCCGGATATTTATGCCAAAGCCGTGGGCGTAAACGGCAAGCGCGGCATGGTAGTGGATCTGGCTTCAACGAATCCCAAAAACTGGCGGACTGATAAAAAGCCGGCCCAAAAAAACTTTACCGATATCATTATTTATGAATTGCATATGCGTGATATCTCGGTCGATCCAAATTCCGGGATACAACATAAGGGGACATACGCCGGCCTTGCAGAAACAGGCACCAAAAGTCCGGACGGAGAAGCTACAGGACTCGACCATATTAAAGCATTGGGCGTAACCCATGTTCACCTGCTTCCCTGCTTTGATTTTAACTCCGTTGATGAAACAAAACCCGCAGCTGGTCAATATAATTGGGGATATGATCCATTGAACTATAATGTGCCGGAAGGCTGCTACTCAAGCGATCCATATGATGGCAACGTGCGGATAAAGGAGTTTAAAAAAATGGTGCAAACCCTGCATCAAAACGGCCTGCGGGTGATATTGGATGTGGTTTATAACCATACCAGCGATATTGACCACGCCAACTTCAGCCAGTTTGCACCGGGTTATTTTTACCGCCATAACCCGGATGGCTCGTATTCAAACGCCACCGGCTGTGGTAATGAAGTGGCGTCAGAAATGCCGATGGCGCGCAAATTTATCATCGAGTCGGTGGTGTACTGGGCAAAAGAATACCACCTTGATGGTTTCAGGTTTGATTTAATGGGGGTTCATGACATAAAAACCATGAACATGATTAGTGATACACTGCATAAGATCGACCCAACCATATTCGTCTATGGCGAAGGGTGGACAGCGGGCAACAGCCCCATGCCCGAAGCTTTAAGGGCGGTTAAAAAAAATGTATCCAAGCTGCACGAAGCAGCTGTTTTCAGCGACGACCTGCGCGACGGTTTAAAAGGAGGCTGGGGTGACCTGAAAGAAAAAGGCTTTGTAAGCGGAAATACAAAAATGGACGAAAGCGTAAAGTTCGGCATCGTTGCATCTATCCCCAATCCACAGGTAAATTACGACCTGGTGAATTACGATAAAGGCCCATGGGCATCTGAACCGTACGAAACCATCACCCATGTTTCCTGTCATGATGATAACACCTTGTTCGACCGGTTAAAAATATCCAACCCCAATGCGTCGGAAGCCGACCTTATAAAGATGGATAAATTAGCTAACACTATCGTACTTACCTCCCAGGGAATATCTTTTTTGCACTCAGGCGCTGAATTATTGCGTACAAAACAGGGCGTTGCCAATTCGTTTAATAAACCAGATTCCATCAACCAGATTGACTGGAGCCGAAAAACAAAATACAAAGCCGTATTTAATTATTATAAAGGGCTGATCGCTTTGCGAAAAAACCACCCGGCTTTTCGCATGCCGTCGGCAAAGATGATCAATGAGCGCCTTAAATTTGTGAACACAGGTGTTCCGGGTTTGATCTGTTACCGGATCAGCAACCACGCCAATGGGGATGGATGGAAAAACATCCTGGTTATCCTGAACGGGAATTCAGCAAATCAAACTGTCAAGCTACCTGGAGGCAAATGGATGGTAGCGGCCGATGAAAACACCATTAACGAAGCGTGGATTAAAACAGCTGCCGCCGGAAGTATTGACATTGCCGGCACCTCCGCCTATGTTTTATATAGCAAATAAAACAGGATCCCTTTTTATTTACTTTCGAGGGGATAACCTTTGGCTATCCAATCCGATTTTAAATTAGTGGGCAGGTTCAATACCTTAATATTTGTAAAACCCTCCTTTTTTAATTCGAGGAAAGCCGGGCGGATATTGGGGCATTTGGTAAAGGGGCAGCATCCGCAGTAAATAATTATAATGGTATTTTTGGGCAGGGCGGCTACTGCATTTTTAAACTTTTCGAGGTTTTCGGCTTTGCTAACTGCGCCAATGTGTTTGGCACCTTTAATATCTTCTACCGCGCCAATATTATAGATCAGCGGCGCATTTGTTCCGGGGTTTTTAAGTTCAGCCGATAATGCAGCCGGTTCGATAAGCTGACTCTCTGACCATGGAGCAGCAGGCGCCAGCGCCTGCAGGGTTGGCGGGGTAGTTTGCGCTTTTGTTTGGCTGTTGGTTATCCCAATGATAAAAAAACTAATGGCCGCTATAAAGATTATTTTTTTCATGAAATGAATATGGAGACTTTTAAAAATATAAAGGTCGCTTTTATCAATGAAAGTAAGTAAAAAAACATTGGTAAATAGCAAATCAAAGTATCATCTCAGATGAACCTTTATTCAAAAAATCTGAGCAGTTAATGGCCAACTTAAAAAAAGTGGCGAAACACCTCCGTTTTACTTGCTGACAATCCATTTATCAGCATTATTCATCTCACTGTTTATATTTTGCAAGACTTTTTGTTACAAATCAGCTATTTTACTAAATAAAAATAAACATATTTAAGTTTTGTAATAACTTTTTGAGCAATATTTAAGTATAAAGGACAATATTTTAATAAAACATCAAAAAATATTAAAATATTTTGTCTGTTTTGATAAAATACGCACAATATGGCAAAACAGAGAATAGTTTAATTACAGTTTTTTAATAAAAATGCAAAAATTCCGGCGTACCTGCTTTGTTTTTTGACTTTGTCTCCGAATAAATCAGCAATCGCAATGGTCGAAATTAATTTTCCAATAAATTTTACGTAAAATGAATGATAGAAATACCTGCGGTTACCAAATAATTAATAATTCGCCCGAGTTACTTTGTTTATTTGACCGGCAGTTGAAAGTTATAATGGCCAGCAAAGGCGTTGAGAAGTTGTATGGATTTGAAAAGAAAGAACTCCAAGGCAAACATATCAGCGAGTGGTTCCATCCAGATGATGCCGGCTTATTGAAGAGAGCTATCTATGAAGGCAACAGCACAGCGTTTGAAAATAATTTTGGAAATAAAGGTGGGTCTGCCGTCACGGTTTCGTGGTCCGCATCGTGGATGCCCGAAGAAGAAGTAATGTTTTGTACCGGCCGTAAAATAAATACAGAGACCGTAGCGGTAGAATCGAATACGCTCCATTCGTTAGAAAAAAGCATTGAGCGTTTTGAATACGTAACCGAAGCCACCACAGATATTATCTGGGATTGGAATTTAGAAACGAATGAGGTTTATTATTCCGGAAATATAAAGAAATCTTTCGGACATACACCCGGCATAAACTCCGGTGACATGCGTTTTTTTGCCCAACATGTTCACCCGGATGATAGAGAAAGGGTAGTGCTTTATGCTGATCCGGTTAAATACGGCAGCATGACACACTGGACAGAAAAATACCGTTTCAGAAAGGCCAATGGCGAATATGCTATTGTGTTGGATAAGGGTCTGGTAATCCGGGATGAAAAGGGTGTTGGCATACGCATGATCGGTGCGATGCAGGATATCACGGAACTAACAAATCATGAAAACCAGATTGCCAGGCAAAATGAAAAACTAAAAGAACATGCCAATAAATTAAACACACTGAATACCCTGAAAGACCGGTTAATAGCCATTTTGGCGCACGATTTAAGAGGTCCGTTAAGCAGTTTGAGAGGGATTTTCGATTTGTTCCAGGATGATAACATTTCAACCCATGAAATGCTCAACTTAATACCTTCGGTGGTAAAAAAACTAAACTATACCTCCGACTTCCTTGATACTTTATTGTTTTGGATAAACACCCAAATGGAGAACTTTGAAAATGCCATCCGGCAGTTCCCGGTAAAAGAGATCATTACGAAGGAGAAGTTCCACCTGAGCGAACAGGCCGCACAAAAGAATATAAAATTGACACTAGCCGTTCCGGACGATATCATGGCATGGGCAGATCCTGATTCGATACGGATAGTAACACGCAACCTGATCACTAATGCTATTAAATTTTCCAGAAAGCAGAGCGTAATAGCTGTATCCGTTAAGGAAAAAGATCAAATTATCACTGTCAGCGTAAAGGATAATGGCATTGGAATGAGTTCGGAAGAATGTAATAAATTATTCAAAGCCAAGGTTGACAGCCATATTGGCACCAACAACGAGTCTGGTACCGGCATGGGTTTGTTATTTTGTAAAGATCTGGTTGAAAAATGCAAAGGCGCAATATGGGTTACCAGTGTCAGGGATGTTGGAACAGAGTTTTGTTTTACCATACCGAGTGCAACTTTAAATCCTTAGGGCTTTTTGTTATCGAAACCAGCTTTTCAAAAACAATACCTCTTCGTCAGGAATAAACTAAGCCGCCAGTTGGTAAGCAACCATTTCAACCAGGCTGGTGATGTCAAACGGTTTATGTAAAATGTCATCAGGACAGCCCTTTTGTGTTAGATCTTCGCCGAAGTAATCATCCCCCGAACACATAATGACCGGCAGATTACTGGTCGTTTTATTGAGTTTGATCAGCTGGCATATTTCTCTCCCGTTGATCCCATGTAAAACATCATCAAGAATCACCAGGTCGGGTTGATTCCTCTTTATAAATTTGAAGACTTCATTTCCATTTGATAGTGCAAACACCTCATATCCATAATTGATCAGGATATAGGTCATCACCTCCATCATTAACGGATTCTCTTCAACTATTAATATCTTCTTCACCAGGGTATCCATTATAGCCTATCATTATGCAAAGCATATGCCACTTTTTATATTTATTTATATAAGGCGCTGTCATAAAGGCAATAAACGCCATTTTATTCTGTTTAAGAATATTAAATTTCAATTTAAACACAATACCCTGATTTTATTACATTTGATGAGCGAATAACCAATACCCTAAAATGGATAATATTAATATTAAAATACTGGCAAAGAAATTAAATATTTCTACATCTACTATTTCGAGGGCTTTTAACGGCAGCCCGGATATTAATAAGGACACCAAAGAACGAATTCTGGCATTCGCGAAAGAGCATAATTTTTTACCGAACCATTATGCAAGTAACCTTCGTGATAAAAAAAGCCGTACCCTGGCAGTTATCGTCCCCGAGATCGCCAATGATTTTTTTGCCCAGGCCATCAACGGGATTGAAGAAATAGCGCGAAAAAAAGGGTTTTACATTTTACTTTACCGTACCGATGATGTTTTTGAAAAAGAAGTATCCTTTATCAATTACTTAAATAACGGCAAGGTCGATGGTATCATCATGTCGGTATCCGGAGAGGCCAGTGATCACAACTACCTCCGCCAGCTCGAACAGAAAAACATCCCCGTAGTGTTTTTCGACCGTGTATACGAAGATATTGAGGCCGCTAAAGTAATTACCAATGACTACGACAGCAGCTTTGCAGCTACCGAACATTTAATTGATACCGGCTGCAAAAGAATAGCCTACCTGGTAGTAAACAAAAGCATTTCCATCGGTAAGGTACGTATGCAGGGTTATATTGATGCTTTGCAGAAGCATGGCATCCCATTTAATGACGAACTGGTTATCGATTGCAGCAATGATGAAAAGGTGAACTACGGCATCCTGAAGAAGGTGCTGGAAGAGTTGAAGCCTGATGGCATTTTCAGCTCGGTGGAGCGCCTTGCCTTTGCTACCTACTATGTTTGCCACGACCTGAACATCGACATCCCGCGCGACCTGAAAGTGATCAGCTTCTCCAGCCTGCACATCGCCCCGCTTTTGAACCCGCCCCTGTCTACCATAACGCAGCCTGCCTTTGAGCTTGGCGCCAAGGCCGCCAGCCTGCTGTTTGACGAACTGGAATCAAAAGGGCTCCCTATACAAAAGAAGCAGCATGTATTAAAGTCGAAACTGTATATCAGGAAGTCGTCGGGAGGATAGTGGACTGGGTAATTGAGTTCAGCCGGTAATAGCGGGCAGACAAGTGTCGTTTTTGATTGTGTTCCCCTGAACAGGAAGAACACCAGTGAACACAGGGGAACAGGGGGGAACACTTTTTTGACGCCAAATAATTGATATTTAATCCATTACGGCTTTTTTTCTTTGTAAAACCGCCCCGGCATTGTCAGTATTTGGCGAAAACCCCTTTAAAACTGGGCGTAGTTTTGAGTTTTTTGCGAAAAATATGCTTAAAAGCCAGAGGATCTTGTTAATAAAATGGGTTTTTACGCTGTAAATTTGATCACTCCTGATGAACCTCTTTAGCTGGTCTTTTATTTTTCCTGAACTAATTAGAAAATTAGTCTATGAGAAGAATGATCCCATTGTTATTTGCCATTTGGTTAATTTGAGCACCACCTTTTTATTTCCGCTTTTAACAGTTGATCGGGTCGCCAATCCCTCTGCATCCCCAGCTCAATCAACCCGATCAACCTTCACTAAATCAACTTACACGTGGATAAACATTTCTTCTTTTGGCCGGCGCACTTTTGCCAGGTGGCTGTAGCCATCGTCTTCAGCGTGAAAGCCTATCGGGGCAATCACTGATACGGTCAAGCCTTTTTCTCTTAAGCCTAAAATTTCGTCAAATTTACCAGCCTGGAAACCTTCCATCGGGCAGGCATCAATACCCATTTCGGCAGCAGCGGTTAACAATACGCCTAAAGCAATATAAGCCTGTTTGTGCGACCATGCTATTTTTTGGTCCTCGCTTAAGCGGTTTACAGTGCCTACCATGGTATTCTCAAAACCGGCAAGGTGCGTACGGTCCACATGGCGGGTTAAGGCAATATTATCTACGTATTTGTTTACCAGCGCTTCGTCAATAGCTGTTTCAGAAGCGAAGACCAACACCTGCGAAGCATCAGTGATCTGCGACTGGCCATGTGCCGCCTCGCGCAATTCTTCCCTTATCGCCGGGTCTTCAACAACCAATACTTTATAGGATTGCAGTCCATAGGAGGAAGGCGACAATTGCACTGCGCTCAGCAGGTCGTCCAATTGTTTGGCGCTTAATTTTTTGGCTGGATCAAATTTTTTGGTGGCATAACGCTTTTGTAATTTATCTATGAGTGACATAATTTCTAAATGTTTATGCAAACATACATGTTTAAACACCTAATTTGGTCACGGCCGGGCAATACTTATTTTACAATAGGAATACAGTGGGCAGCGGTGGGCAGTTTTATAGTAAAAGATAGCTGGCAGGCTGCTAAAGCCTGGCTTTTTGCCGACCGCATTTCCAAAAGGTTTTAATGTTTAACCAGCTGCACGTCCATCCGAAAAGAAAAGCAATTTTCCCGGAATAAGGCGATGAATATTCAGGAAGCAATCGGCAGTTTTTCAAACCGCCTACTGCAAACCGCAAACTGTCCACTGCAAACTATCCCCCCGCGGCAGTCTTCAATGCTTTTTCCTGGTCTTTTTCTTCGCTTCGCATCCTTCGTTTTTCCTGGCGGATCTCTTTTCGGGTTTTGCCGGCGGTATCTATTAAAAGCTCTTTTTGGTGGTGATCATTGCGCAGTTTTTCAATTTCGGCTTTCAGTCTCGCTTTGGGATCTATCTTCGGTTCTTCTTTTTTTGCGACCGTATCTTTTTTGCCGAAGATCCGCTGTAAAAAGGATGGTTTTTTTACAGGCTCAGCAGCTACCGGCGGTGCATCGTCGCCATTTTCTTCCTTGTCGTGTTTAATCAGGCTATCGGCCAGCGTGGTATCAGCCGGAGCTTCCTTACGCAGGCTTTCCTTTAGTCGTACGGTATAAAAGCCATAGTTGCTGCTATCCTGCTGCGCCCGGCCATGACCTGCCATTAAATTGCCTATCAGGTTAAAATAGCCCACCAGCCCGGGCCGGAGCGATCCATCCGGCAAAAACGAATACAATCCGGTTTTGGGGTGAGGTACAATACTGGCCAGGTAAATACTTTCGCCAATAGTAAGTTCAGAAGGTGTTTTGTTAAAATAATACCGTGATGCTTCGCCGATCCCGTAAACATCCCGGCCCCATTCAATAATATTAAAATATACTTCCAGCATGCGGTCTTTGGTCATGATGTGCCCGTTCTGGATCATCCACACGATCAGCATTTCCTCCGCCTTCCTGGCTATTGTTTTTTCGCGGCTTAAAAAGGCATTTTTTACCAGTTGCATAGATATGGTGCTGCCTCCGCGCTTAAACTTCTTCTCTTTAAAATTGGTAGCGAGCGACTTGCGGAACGATTCTTCCACAAAACCATTATTGTTATAAAATGAAGGGTCTTCCGCCGTCATCACTGCATATTGCAGGTTAGGCGAAATATCGCTCAGCGGCGTAAAAGAAGGGTTTTGCGGCCCGATTACCCGCGAAGGCATCGGCTTACCGTATTCATAGGGCGTATAGGTAAAAGTGCTGTTCAGCTTACTGAAATCGGTATTGCCATAACGGATAATGCGAAATTCGTCTTTGTTGAGCCGCGAATCAAACTGTACATTGTCAGGGTCTGAAGCATTTAAAAATAAATTGAGGCTATAGTTTAATTTGCCGGCAACCTGCATGCCCATCAGCGAATCAAAGATGCCGGCCGGCAGGGAGTCAAAAAAGTCCTGCGCGTCTGTCCACCCCGTGTTCAGCTTTAACTCGTAAATTTTTACCGGGTTTAGCGTATATTTGATATAAGGATGGGCAGTTATTTTATTCATCGTAATAACCGACGAGCTGTCAATCGAGACATAATTCGATCCCACAAATATATTGGCGTCTATACCGGCTTTGGGGAAAACAATATCACTTGAAGAGAGCCTTTGGTGGTTAACCGCCAGGTTTTTTACGCTCCACGAACCAAAAATACGGGTTTCGCCGCCGCTATGTTCCACCTTGCTCAGGCGGGTGCTCAGCGTATCAAAATTTACTTTTAAATGGTACCGCTTTTCAACATAAGGCAACGCTACCTTTTTCCCGTCAGCATATAATTTAATGTCAATGTCTTTGTCTGATGCGCGCATCTTTCCGGCAAAATGCCAGGTGGCGGCGCCGTTGTTAATATCAATGGTCGAGGTAAGCTGCCCGTCTTTATTCAGGGCATTGCGTGTCAGCAATCGCAAACTTGCACTATCTGTGGTAAATGATACCAGGAAATTACTTACATCCAGGTTATCCGGGATCTTGTACAAGACCTGGTTAATGAGGTTATAGGAAAGTTCAGACAGGTCGACCTTTGAATGGGTATCGGTGGTATCTTTTTTCTTTTTGAATAGAAAATCAAAGTTCTTAATGTGATTAATGTCGGTTAAATTAAGGTGCCCGTTCTGCATAATCACGTTGGCCAGTTTTACGTTGCCGAAAATCAACGGAATTAACCTGATACTTACCTCAAAGTTTTTGATGCTGAGCAAACTATCCCTTTGTGCCGGAACAATGGTGATATCAGTAAAGTCGACAGTACTCAGGCCGGTAAACCGGGCCGAACCTATTTCAAGGTCGAGGTTGTAATCTTTTTTGGCTTTTTGTTTGGCTTTGGCTATTGCATGTTGTAAAAGGGCCTCGCGTTTGGTATAAGCTATGTATCCGCCAATCAGCAGCAAAACAAAAATAACGGCAAGTACAATACCCGCTATACGAACATATTTCTTATTCAGGCGGATGTTTTTAAGATTAGGGCGACGCATTCAAAAATATTTATCCAAAACTAAACTAATTCTTATGGGATACAAACGTTGCCGCAGGTAAAATGTTTCCTTAACCGGGGGTTGTTTAGGGGCAAATAACAGAAAATATGAATTTAAGTATTGAAAATGGCCCCGGAAAGCGCAACCGGGCTATTCATGAGGTACTACGATCCGACTGCGGGCCCGGTTCGCCCTGCCAGCACCATCGGCGAGACCTCGTTGCTAAATAATGGTCCCGTTAATTTTGCCGCTCCAGAAGGCGGCCTTTTTGGCGTCCTGCCGCAATACGCCATCCAGCAGGTTTTGGTAATAGTCGCGTTTTTCTTTAAAAAAAGAGGTGTCTTTCATATTCTCCAGCATTTCGGTTTTCAACTGCAGCAGGAATTGCTTGTAAAAGCCCGACAGCAGGTCGTTCTTTGATGCATCGGCCAGCACCTGGAAAAAGTTAATATGGGCCTCAATACATTCCTCCGGTAAATTCTGATCGGCAGCCTTTGCTCTTTTATTTAAAAAGTGTTCGAGTTTTGAAATATCATTGCCGGTACGGTTGCTGGCGGCCTTTTCGGCTATTTTTATTTCCAGCATCTGCCGCACGTCCATAATATCTTGCGGACTGGCCCTTTTCAGGCGCTGGTTCAGGGGCTCGTTCATTCCCGTGTTGTCTTCAATAAAAGTTCCTTTGCCTTGCTCTACGCGTAAAAAGCCCGAATTCACCAGGGTCTTTACCGCTTCGCGCACAGTAGAACGGCCAACGCCGTAGATCTCCATCAGCTTTGCCTCAACCGGCAGCTTTTGGTTTACCTTATATTCGCCTTTTAAAATATTATCCTGCAGCAGCGAAGCAACCTCATCGGCTAAGGATCTGTGAGAAATATGGACAGGGTTCATCGCATCATTGTATGATGCGTAAATTTAATGGAATTAATGAGAATTGGGTGTTATATTTTTGTTAGGGATGAGGGGGAGCAAAATAAAAAAGGGCCCTGGAAATTCGAGAGCACTGAAAAAGTCCTTCAAAAGTAAAAAAGAAGAAAGAGGTCATTCATAATTCAAATTGACGCTCTTGGAATCGGCTATACGAAGCCAAAGTTCACTAAGTGCCTCTATAACTTATAGAAAAAGGGGCTGTTCACGATTTGTGATACAGCCCCTTTTTTTATCTAATTCGAGGGGACTTTTTCAGTACCCTCGCAAATTCCGGAGTCTTCCATAGGCATAAACGATCATGTAAATCTCACTTTTAGTTATTTTCGTGGTGTTGTTAATGGCCGAACTGATTTTTTAACTATAATAAATTTAATGCTTCTTTACAGCCCTTATGATTCAAATCTGGATGACTGCGACAGGCGTTCAAGTCAGCAATGAGTTTAATTAAAATATTCTAATAATAAAATAAACACCACAAAACGCAGGCCTGTTATCCCCATTATGATTGTGAGGCCCTTGTTCCGGTATTCCAAATCGCATCATAAACGGATCTTGCCTCCCTGGACCTCTGTCATAATTTATTTCTCCGGGTTGATAGCCGCCAAATCCATTAGTGACGCCGCCATGATTGTGTCCACCATCGTCAGGAATTGCGTTAGTTCCTCCATATTCACATACCGCAGTCGCTGGCGATACACCCATCAAAAATCTGTCGTCTACCAAGTTGGGTACCCGCTGATCGTTAAATGGTGATTGCCTATTGTGTATAAGCCGGCCATCACAAGGTTGCCAATTATCTGAAAGATGATTTAAGCTACCAATAAACGGTAGAATTGTGCCCACCGGAACTGATACTTCGGCAGGAAAATCTGTTTGATTAATCGTAAAATTCATACTGGTTTAGTATTGCTGCCTACTCTGAATCCGTTTTCGGCTTTCCCGGTTTGTTGTTTAGTAACGCAAAACTCTAAAAAGTACTGAAGTGCATCTACCGTAGTATGCCCTTTTTTTACAAGGTGTTTTTACGGTATAAAAAAGGTGAAATGGCGTTGGTAATGTGGATGTTAATTGCGATTTTAGGGGGTAATAAACTTATTACTTTAAACTTTAAACCTTGATGTCATGAAAAAAACCGGACCATTGATTTTAATCCTTTCACTTAACGCTTTGTTCCAAAGCTGTGGAGGTGGTGCAAAAAAAAATCCTTCTGATACAATTCAAAAAAAAACCACAGTTTCTGCCAGAGCTTCGGTAAATGCGACACCCCCTCCTTGCCCCAATTGCTGGACTCTAGATGGAGTAGACGGAGGAATAGCCGTTCAACGATTCCTTAACTTTAAAACCCTTCAGGGAACCGATAAAAATCCTCAAAAAGCAGCGTCTGTTTTTTTTACAACTGACCAATTGCAACAAATAGATGAGCTTTTGGCTAACGAATATGGTAGTTTGCCCGCTGCACAACAACCGGATGGTGTTCGTTTTTACTTTGGTTGCGACCAACAGTCCAGCGGATCTAAATTAAATATTCTGATTCACTTGGTTTCAACCAGGAAACAAGATCCGGCGGGCGATCCACATAAAAGCGCACATGGGGATTACTATGAACATAATATAGCATCCCCAAAAACATTGAATGGTATTCAAAATAATGGGACTACCATTCTCGACCCTCTAGGAAATCCATTGCAAACGGGAACGGTATACCAAAATCCAGGCAGCGGGACCCGCTGCACAAATGAGCCAGGCAACTATATTGACGAAACTGCTGCGTATACCTGGGCTTTCAACAACAGGTATAACAAGCCAGATCCGATAAATACACAAAGCGATTGGTTTCGTTTGTGTTTTATTCAATACCTTTTCGAAACTATTTACAAACATCCAACGATATTTAACGGTTTGCGAGCATATCTTGTGTTAGGTCCACATCAATCGTATAGTTATAATCGCGATTTCGTTATACTTGTACCAATAGACAAACAGAATCGCGATTACGCCGGTTGTATTGCCGAATTAGATAGCCTTCCTTCCTCTTGCCATCCGGAAACAGATTTATGGATTCAGTCTCTTAAAGAATATTATAAGGCAAAAAAGAACTGGAAAGAGTTGAGTCCGGCTGAACGACTCCGTGTAAAAAAGCATATACGTTACCCCTTTTTCTATAGCCACGCCGTTCTTGGCGGTGGCTATGATAATGGAGAGCTCTGCCCCGATGTTTGTAATTAAAAACAATACTTATATAATTATTGTCATGCTAAATTATTTGACTTTTTTTACCGTCTTTGAAATACAGTGCTTATTCTTTGCAGCGGCATGTTTATCCAAAGACCAGGAAATGCCATGGAAAAGTATGTGCTTGTTCCTTTTTGTGACTTGTGCTTCTGAGCTGAGTGGAATTTATTTAAAGAGGCAGCATCATGCCAACCAATGGCCATATAATATTTTGTTGGTGTTTCAAATTTTGTTCATAAGCTATATGTTTTACGGCTTATTAAAAAAAAACAGTATTGGTAAACTCGCCGTTCAAGGCGGGTTTGCCATTCTTACCATACTTTATATAATAGATATTTGTTTGCACGGATTTTTTTGGTTTAATGTGCTAACTTATAACTCCATGTCGGTTGTTTTGGTTATTTATTCGTTGTTTTACTTCTATTTATTGCTTAAACAGGATGAAATTGTGCACTTAAAATATTCTGCCGGTTTTTGGTGGGTTTGTGGCGTTCTTTTTTTTTATTTTGGCGATACCGCTGTAAATATATTTCGCGGAAAGTTGTCAGTAATTATGATAACTCCCAAACACGCACTTCCATATTATATCCTCGTTGTACTTAATATCATTTTATATAGCTGCTGGACATATTCATTCATTTGTAGAAAATGGCTAACGACGAAATCAGAAATCTTGTCATCATAACGACGGTTATTTTTTTAATAGCGCCCACTTTTATAGTAGTTTACATTTTAATTTACAACCAACGAAAAAAGAGGCATTTATTAGAAAAACAACAAATGCAGCTAACCTTCGAAGCTGAACTCACCAAAACCCAGCTCGAAGTACAGGAGCAAACCATGCAAACCATTGGCGCGGACCTGCATGATAATATCGGGCAGCTGCTGAGCCTTACCTCGTTAACCCTCAATTCTATTGAGCTGGATAATGAAACAAAGGCCCGGCAAAAGATCAATGATTCCATCGGCCTGACGCTGCGCTCGATCAAGGAAATGCGCCTGCTGGGCCATTTGCTGCAGGGCGACCAGCTGGTGGCCCTGGGCTTACCGGAGGCCATAAGGCAGGAGGTTAGCTGGATGGAACGCTCGGGCAGGTACGAGATCGTCTACATACCGGGCGAAGAGCTGCCGGCGGCCGGCAACCCGGATAAGGACCTGATCATCTTCCGCATTGTGCAGGAGATCTTTAATAATATCATTAAACACGCGGCGGCAACACAAATCAGCATCGCGTTGGACCATTTCGATGGCCATTTAAAATTAACCATGACCGACAATGGCGTGGGCTTTAATGCGGATAGCCTGCCTGGCGGGAAAGCTGGAATGGGATTGCAAAATATCCGCAAAAGGGCGGCTATTATCGGGGGCGAAGCGGCTATTATTTCAAGCCCGGGCGAGGGCTCGCGCGTAACTATTTCAATTCCTTATCCTTGAACGCCTCACCCTCTCCTCTCCAAAGGAGAGGGTTCTGAAGAGGATGACATAATTGAAACAAAATAAAAAAAGTCCTCTCCTTTGGAGAGGATGAGAGAGGGCTTCGCCGTTTAGGTGAGGCCATACTTATCCTTAAAATAATGGAAACAAACAAAATCAATATCGCCATTGTAGATGACCATACCCTGTTCAGGAATGGCGTTGCAGCGCTCATGTCCGAGTTTCCGGAGCTTAACGTGCTCTTTGATGCCGAAAACGGGGAGCAACTGCAACAGGCGCTTAACAAATACCCGCTTCCGGATGTGATATTAATGGATATCAATATGCCGGTAATGGATGGTTATGATACTACCAAATGGCTAAAGCAGAGGCATCCCAGGGTAAAAGTCCTGGCCTTAAGCATGTTCGAAGACGATAAAGCGGTGATCCGGATGATCAAATGCGGGGCCGGGGGCTATGTGCTGAAAGAATCGCGCCCGCGCGAATTGCTGGAGGCCATTAAAGCCATCCACCAAAAAGGCAGCTACATTAATGAAATGGTTTCCGGAAAATTATTGCGGTCCGTTTCGGATAGGGAGGAATTACCCGACCTCACCAAAAAAGAACTGGAGTTTTTAAAACTCTGCTGCTCCGAACTCACCTATAAAGAAATAGCCGACCAGATGTTTGTAAGCCCGCGCACGGTTGATAACTACCGCGAAGCGCTTTTCCTGAAACTGAATTTAAAATCACGGTCGGGGCTGGTGCTTTATGCAATTCAAAATGGTATATTTAATTTTGAGTAAACATTGGTTGTGTAACTTGCGGATATATTGAACCAGGGTTAAAGAACCGGCAGTCATGACGGATGTCCGCCAGTGCTTCCTTTCTTATCCTGGCTTTTGATTCCTGGTTCCTGACGCTTAATTATGGAAAGACGTACCCTTATAAAAAGCCTTGGCGGCGCATTGCTTTTACCGGCATTGCCATTTAAAACCTTCGCCGGCGATAAAAAGCCCGTTTTGCGGGTAGCTCACCTCACCGATGTGCATCTGAAAGACAAGTTTGATGCCCCGGCACGTTTTGCCCGCTGCCTGCACCATGTACAGCAGCAGCCAAATGTTGATTTGATATTAAACGGCGGCGATATCGTTTTTGACATGAACAAGGAAAACCTGGATACCATTAATACCCAATGGAAGCTTTGGCATTCGCTTATTAAATCAGACTGCAGCCTGCCTGTTCATTATATCCTCGGCAACCATGATGTGTGGTGGAACGAAAACGATAAAGGACAAGCCCTTTACGGTAAGGAATACGCCATCAACCAATTACAATTGGCATCTCCATATTATAGTTTCATCAAAAACGGCTGGAAATTTATTTTGCTTGACAGCGTCCATTTGGACATCGATGGCACCTGGTATATCGGCAAGCTTGGCGATGCACAGTTCAGCTGGCTGGAAAATGAATTAAAAGTAACGCCGCCCGAAATGCCGGTTTGTGTGATGTCGCATATCCCGTTGCTCACCGCAACGCTAATGGTGGATGATCAAACCACGGTAAACCGCTGGGAAGTTTTAGGTGGCGACATGCATACCGATATCTCTAAAATCGTCAGCTTATTTTACAAACATCCCAATGTAAAACTTTGCTTAAGCGGCCATATCCACCTGCGCGACAAAGTGGTTTACAACAATGTCACCTACATCTGCAACGGCGCGGTAAGCGGTGCCTGGTGGGAAGGCAACAAACGCGAAACCGCCCCCGGTTACGGGTTGATCGATTTTTATGCCGATGGCTCTTTTGAAGAACAGTATATCAACTATTAACTTACCATCTGATTCTCCTCCGCTAAATAGCGGGGGCTATTGGGCCGGTGGGATAAACCCGTTTTCTTCCATCCAGTTTTTGCACCAGTCGATCCACTTATCTTTGGTTTTGGGGTTATTCAGCCCGAACCCATGTCCACCGGACTGAAAAATGTGCATTTCGGCTTTCACCTTTGCTTTTAAAAGCGCATCGTAAAACATCAGCGTATTCTCAACCGGTACCAAATCGTCATCTTCGGCATGCACTAAAAAGGTTGGGGGCGTATTGGCGGTTACCTGTTTTTCGTTGCTGTATAGATCAATCAAATCCTGCGATGGCGTTTTCCCGATCAGGTTTTCCCTTGAACCCACATGCGCCATCGGCCCAAAAGTGATCACGGGGTACAACAGCACCATAAAATCAGGGCGAACACTGATGCCTTCTTTATCCCCGATCACCCGTTTATTAAAATGTGTCCCTTCTGTCGACGCCAAATGGCCGCCGGCAGAAAATCCGATAATCCCGATCTTATCCGGTTTTATGCCCCATTCAGCAGCGTTTTTCCTCACCGTTAAAACCGCCTGTTGCGCATCCTGCAGCGGGCCGATAGTTTTATCAACCATAATGTCGTCGCTCGGTAAGCGGTAGGTAACTACAAAAGCAGTCACCCCAAACTTATTGAAAGCCGCAGCAATATTTGAACCTTCATTTTCCATAGAAAGGCCCGCATACCCCCCGCCCGGAAAAATAACGATAGCGGCCCCGTTTGCTGTTCCCTTTGCAGGGAGGTAGGGAGTAATAGTCGGCGTAGTAACCATAAGCATCCAATCCTTGTCCAATTTTTGAACGTAGGTTGATGGAGCGGGTTTGCTGTTGGGTACCCCGTTGGGATATAATGGAATTGGTTTTTCCTGTGCGAAAATCATTGACGATGATAGCATAGCTGCTGATAAAAGCAAAAAATATCTGTTCATAAGACGGTTATATTGATCGGTTCAAGGTAGTAATTTTTGCGTAAAAACCGGTTAGCTCTTATCACCGCCAAACTCCATTAAATAGGCCTTTAAAAAATCATTCAGGTCACCGTCAAGCACCGCGGCTGCGTTGGATGTTTCGTAATCGGTGCGCAGGTCCTTAACCAGTTTGTATGGGTGCAAAACATAATTGCGAATCTGCGACCCCCACTCAATTTTTTTCTTATTGCCTTCAATAGCATTACTGGTTTCCAAACGCTTGCGCATTTCGGCCTCATAAAGCTGCGATTTTAGCAACCGGATAGCATTTTCCTTGTTCTGCAACTGGGAACGTGATTCCTGGTTTTTGATGATGATGCCCGAAGGTTTGTGGTAAAGCCGCACGGCAGTTTCCACCTTGTTTACGTTCTGGCCACCTGCGCCGCCTGAACGGAAAGTTTCAAATTCAATATCGGCATCCTTCACTTCAATCTCAATGGTATCGTCAACCAGCGGATAAACATACACCGACGCAAATGAAGTATGCCGCTTGGCGTTGGAATCAAACGGCGAAATACGCACCAGGCGGTGTACGCCATTTTCGCCCTTTAAATAGCCGTATGCGAAATCACCCTCTATCTGCAGCGTAACTGTTTTAACCCCGGCCACATCACCTTCCTGGAAATCCTGTTCGCTTACTTTATATCCGTTCTTCTCGGCCCACATAATGTACATCCGCATCAGCATGCCTGCCCAGTCGCAGCTTTCGGTGCCGCCGGCGCCGGCGGTAATTTGCAACACGGCGTTAAACTGGTCCTCCTCGGCCGAGAGCATGTTTTTGAATTCCAGCTCTTCAACCGCTTTCAGCGCCATTTGGTACTGTTCTTCCATTTCAGCTTCGGTAGCGTCGCCCGCCTGAAAAAATTCAAACAGCACACCTGTATCTTCAACCACAGCAACTACTTTCTGGTAGGCGTCTGTCCACACTTTTTTTGTTTTGATGGAGGCCAATACCTTCTCAGCTTCTTTGGGATAGTCCCAAAAACCTGGCCCAATGGTTATATCCTGCTCTTTTTGTAATGCATCGAGTTTCTTGTCGATGTCAAAGATGCCTCCTCAGGGAAGTTACTCTTTCCCTTAAATCCTGGATCTGTTCTTTAGTCATTTGGCAAATATATTGTTTTGTTGTAATGTTGTAAAGTTGAAATGTTGCAAATAGATGTCTCCGTAACTAAAAACGGGTTGTAAAGTTTCCCTTACAACCCGTTTAACATTTATAAAACTTTAAACTTTAACTAAGCAATATTTAGCTGGCTTACCAGGCCGCTCATGTCGCGCTGGCCCCCGGTTAATTTTGATAAAAGGTTAGATAACCCAAAATCTTTATTTTGTTCGTTTTTTGCCTGTTTCACCATTTCTTCCATCACCGGGGGGATGAGCAATTTGGCAGTATGCATTGCCTGTTCAGGCTCTAAACCATAAAATTTATTCAGTTTATTGGCAAATTTATTAACGATGCTAGCTACCAGCGATTTGTTATAAAAGCCCGAAAACTGAAAAAAACGTACCAGGTCTTTTACCTTACCCGTCTCCATCTGGCCCTTTAACACCTCAATAATTGAACTTGAAGCTTCGTTGATCACCGCTTCATGGTACTTTTCCGGGATCTCCGGATTGTCAATAACAGCCCTCCCGGCGTTATTTTTGACAAGCAAAAAGAGTTTTTCAAACATGGTAAATTTTTTAGTTTAGCAGATTAACAATTTGACGACAAACGGATTGTTTTTTTATCATCAACACAAATATAGGCTTTAATTATTTTGAAAATTCAAATAATTATCAAAATTTGTTATAATTATGATAATTAAGATAGTGTAAAACAAACACGATGGCTGTGGTGTTAAAATAACACGAACAAGTAATAGTTTTAGATTTAATACCAGCCTAACTATTAACTTGTTATTTTTGCACAAAACCACTCAATTATGTTGCCAAATACAGATTTTACTACCACGCAGGCCTATAAATATTTAGCGGACCACTATATCGATATCGCTTCAAAAAGCATCAAAGAATTATTTGAAATTGACGCAGAACGCTTTAGCAAATTTTCGTTAAAGTTTGACGATATCCTTTTCGATTATTCAAAAAACCGGATTGATGAAGAAACCGTAGCGCTGCTGATACAATTAGCCAGGGAGTGTTCACTAAATAAGGCAATTGACGCGATGTTTTCGGGCGAAAAGATCAACGCTACCGAAGGCCGCCCCGTATTACATATCGCGCTGCGTAACCGCAGTAATACCCCCATTTTTGTTGACGGAAAAGATGTAATGCCTGACGTAAATAAAGTGCTTGACCAAATGAAGGCATTCAGCGCCGACATCATTTCGGGTAACTGGAAGGGCTTTACCGGGAAAGCTATAACCGATGTGGTTAATATCGGCATCGGCGGGTCAGATCTTGGTCCCGTGATGGTAACCGAAGCGCTCAAAGCGTATAAAAATCATCTGCAGATGCACTTTGTATCTAATGTTGACGGGACACATATTGTTGAAACCCTAAAAACATTAAACCCTGAAACTACGCTATTCCTGATCGCCTCAAAAACATTTACCACGCAGGAAACTATGGGAAACGCACATAGCGCCCGCGACTGGTTCCTGGCAGGCGGCGGCAAGGAAAGCGACGTAGCTAAACATTTTGCGGCTCTTTCAACCAATAGCGAAGGTGTATCCACATTCGGTATCGACACCAAAAATATGTTTGAGTTTTGGGATTGGGTCGGCGGTCGTTATTCCCTTTGGAGTGCTATCGGTTTATCTATCGCCTTAAGTATCGGCTTTGAGAACTTTGTTGAATTGTTGGCCGGTGCGCACGCTGTTGACAATCATTTTAAAACCGCTGAATTTGAAGAAAATATCCCGGCCATAATGGCTTTGGTAGGCATTTGGTACAATAACTTTTTTGAGGCAGAAACCAATGCCATTTTGCCATACGACCAGTACATGCACCGCTTTGCCGCATACTTTCAGCAGGGCGATATGGAAAGCAACGGCAAACACGTCGACCGGAACGGAAACGCGGTTGATTACTCCACCGGCCCGATCATCTGGGGCGAGCCTGGCACCAACGGCCAGCATGCTTTTTACCAATTGATCCACCAGGGAACCAAACTCATCCCCTGCGACTTTATAGCTCCGGCCATATCGCACAACCCGCTTGGCGAACATCATAATATGCTCCTGTCAAACTTTTTTGCGCAAACCGAAGCGCTGATGAATGGTAAAACCCGGGAAGAAGTGGTTGGTGAATTGAAGAAATCGGGCAAAACCGACGAAGAAATTGAAAAACTGGCGCCCTTTAAAATGTTTGATGGCAACCGGCCAACCAATTCTTTCCTGCTTAAAGAAATTACGCCGCGCAGCCTTGGTTCATTGATCGCCATATACGAGCACAAAATATTTGTACAGGGCATTATCTGGAATATTTACAGTTTCGATCAATGGGGCGTTGAGCTCGGCAAACAATTGGCCGGTAAAATTTTGCCGGAGTTGAAGGATGACAGCGAGGTATTCTCTCATGATTCTTCTACGAACGGGTTGATTAATCAATACAAGGCATGGCGATAATTTGGGCTGAAGCCAGGACGTTTTTTATTCATTATTCCGTTGGCTAAAGCCAACGGCAATGAATTTTTTGTGGTTTGCCTTGCTTTTTGTTTTCCTAACCTATTTGAATAATTAAATTTATGCCATAAAACTTCAACCGAAACCGCCATGTCATTTGTGAAAATTTGGGTTCACCTTGTCTTTTCTACTAAAAACAGGGAGCCCTGGCTCAATAAAAACATCCGATATGATGTGCATAAACACATTATAAAAAACTGCAAAGAAAAGGAAATCTTCCTCGAAGCGATTGATGGATATACCGACCATCTTCATTGTTTAATCTCTTTGGGGAAAGATCAAACTATATCCAAAATTACCCAATTAATAAAAGGTGAATCTTCGTTTTGGATAAACCAGAACCACTTAACACCGGGTAAATTCAGCTGGCAAGACGATTATTTCGCTGTTTCGGTAAGTGAATCGCAAGTTGAGGCGGTGAAAGGCTATATCAAAAACCAGGAAAAGCATCATGCAAAAAAATCTTTTGAGGATGAGGTGAATGAGTTTATGACGAAGTATGGATGGGAGATAATTAAGGACCATCCTGTCTAACTTTGGCTAAAGCCGCATTTCCCTCTATTTATTGATCCGTTGGCTAAAGCCAACGGCAATGAAGTTACTTTCTATATTTTCTTACCCCTCGATTTAATCCCCTTTGGTTACCTGGCCCTCCAATCAAATTAAGTCCTTTAATATTTGCATAGCCCCTGCATCTTCATTGCCGTCCCATTTATGGGACGGACCACAAAAACAAAGAGGAATGCGGCTTTAGCCAAATAATCCGCCAACCAAAACCACGCTATACCGGACAGGATAACCATAATAATCGGTGCTGATATTGCCAGCAAACAATTGATGTTTCACAAATCTATACCACCACTTCAAACGCCTTACTTCTTCAGAAATTCCACTTGATATAGTGTTGGCCACTTTTTTCCGGTGATAAAAATTCTTTTTCCGGCGGCATCATAGGCTATCCCGTTTAAAACATCCGCACCGGGGCTTCTTTTATCCTGGGGGTACAGATTCGTCAGGTCAATTTTTTCAAGCACTGCCCCTGTTTTGGGGTCGATGACGATAATATTATTGGTTTGCCAGATATTGGCATATATTTTCCCATCAATGTATTCCAGCTCATTAATACTGTTCACCGGGCCTTTATCATCATACACATCAATATAGCCGATTTGCTTAAAGGTGTTCTTATCCAAAAGCCAAATCCGGTTGGTACTGTCGTCCATATACAGTTTTGTACCGTCAAAACACATGCCCCAGCCTTCAACACCTGTATTGTTTACAAAGGTGCTTAGCTTGTTAAAGGTCTCCTTGTCATAAACATAACCCACCTTTTCATGATAGGTCAGCTGCACGATCTTATTCCCTACGATAGAGATCCCTTCGCCAAAAACAGCTGAATCCAGCATTACTTTTTTAAGCACTTTACCAGTAGCTAAATCTACTTTTCTTAAACTCGACTGGTTGGTAACTTCCTGGTCTTTAGGCGGCTTCAAATAGCCGCCTCCGCTTTCATATAAAAAGCCGTCCTGGTAAACCAGGCCTTCGGTAAAACTGCCGGTATCATGCGGAAATGTTTTGATCACCCTGTAGGTATATTGTTCGGGCGCTTTTGCCGGCAGCAAAACAATATTGGTAGAAGCATCCTGGCTTTTGCCCCCCTGGTAAACTTTCGCGGTGATGATCCGTGGGCCCATGTGCATCGAATCCGTTTTTAGGCTTAATGCAGATGAATCCTTTAACGAGCCCACCTTAATCGAATCTAACAGGTAAACAATAGAATCGGGCCTCATATCTTTGGGATAATGCGCTTGTACCGCAACCAGGTCGCCCGATTTGTAGGAAGTGCCTGCTTCGGGGCTGACGGTAACGCTATTATCTGTTTGTTCATTATGCTTGCAACCGCAGTTGAAAAGGAACAAGGTAGTAGTAACTAATAGTAAGCTTAATTTATTTTTCATGTGATATTTAACTGGCATCAGGCCAAAACGCGTCTTCAATATGTTTTAGTACAAAATTATTTTTCCGATCAAACAAAACCGATATAATGTCAAACCGCACTTCGCCCTGGTGGTTCATCAGGTACAGGTACTCATCCGCTGCTTCAGCCAATAGCCTTTGTTTGCGCCGGTCTACAAAATCCTCCGGTTCGCCAAAGCCGTTGCCCGTGCGGGTTTTTACTTCGGTAAATATAATCACCTTGTTTTTATATGCAATAAGGTCAACCTCTAATTTGCCATGCGTCCAGTTCTCGTCCAGTATTTCATACCCGGCATTCTCCAGGTGCGCTTTTGCAATAGCTTCGCCTTTGCGGCCAAGGTCGAGGTGTTGGGCCATTAATATGAGATTATAGTGATCTTCCTTTTCAATTTCTCTACCCCTATTCATCGCTTTCGCCTCACCCAACCCTCTCCAAAGGAGAGGGCTTTAGCTTCGCTCTTTTTTAAGTCCTCTCCTTTGGAGAGGATTTAGGTGAGGCCACTATGGGCCATTATTTTAATATTACAGACCCCAAATAATCCGAAATAGTTTTCTCCACCTTTTTCATATGCATATACTGGTTCAGCAATATTTCCTGATCTTCTTCAACAGCTGTTTTTTGAAGCTCGTTACGTAATCCTTCCAGGATCTTGCCCACCTTTTGCTTTTTTAAGTGAAAAATAGCGCCCAAAATGGTTGCCCGCATATTTACCTGCTCATCGGGCACTAAAATCTTGTGCATCTCGTACCAGTTATCGCTCAGGGTATATTTGGTGGCGATAAGGGTCACCGTTAAATCCACGATCTCTTTTTGGGGGAGATGAATAAAATATTGCTCATCCGGAAGTACGCCGTTTTCTACTTCCCTGCGATAAGTCTCTACAAATGACTTACAGGTTTCATTTTCAAACGTTATATCACTTAGTTCGGCAATAATAAAAGGGCCGATATAGGTGTTGGCGATGCCGTCCCAATCAATTACACGGTTGCCGTAAAGCAGTAATAGCCTGATGATCTCTTTTTCCTGGCTGAAATCGTCTTTTTCGATCCGTTCCTGCGGCTCTTCCAGCAACGACTCATCAACCGGTACTTGTGGCCTTGAAATTTGCTGCTGCGAATCCTTTTTGGCTTTCGCCATCCGCATTTTATTCAGCTCCGAAAGCAGGGCCCGCTCATCTATCTTTAATAAATAGCTGCATTCCTTAATGAAAACCGAGGCTTTGATAGAATCCGGTATTTTGGCTACGCTTTCGACGATCTCGCGAATGACTTCTGCTTTTTTTATGGGGTCGTTGCCTGCGTCTTTCAGCAGCAAATCGGTTTTATACAGGATAAAATCCTTTTTATTATCCTCGATGTGTTTTTTGAAGCCGGCAGTGCCCACGAGCCTCACGTAGGAATCCGGATCATGCCCGTCCGGAAAAAGCACCACCTTCACATTCAAGCCCTCTTCCAGGATCATATCCAACCCGCGGAGGGAGGCTTTGATCCCGGCGGCATCCCCATCATAAAGGATGGTAATGTTTTTAGTGAAACGCCCAATCAGCCTGATCTGCTCAACGGTGAGCGAGGTGCCAGAGGAGGCCACCACATTCTCAATTCCCGCCTGGAAAACCGAAAGCACATCGGCGTACCCCTCCACCAAAAAGCAATTATCTACTTCGCGGATGGCTTTTTTGGCGAAATACAACCCATAAAGCACATTGGATTTATGGTAGATTTCCGACTCGGGCGAGTTGACATACTTAGGAACGTTTTTATCACTCTTAAGCGTACGTCCGCCAAAGGCGATCACCCTACCTGTAAAACTATGGATCGGGAACATTACCCGCCCGCGGTACCTGTCGTACAGTGTGCCATTATCCCGCTTTACAGAAAGTCCGCTTTCTTCTAAAAACTGCTGCTGGTACCCGTTTTTTATTGCCTGCCCGGTAAACGCTTCCCATTGGTCGGGCGAGTAGCCAAGCTCGAATTTTTTGATGATATCGTTACTGAAGCCCCGCTCTTTAAAATAGCTCAGGCCGATATTCTGCCCTTCTTCCGTATCCAGTAAACTTTCATGAAAAAATTTGGCGGCGTATGCCGTCACAATCATCAGGCTTTCGCGGCGATTTTCCTCTTCCTTGTTCTCAACGGTTTCAACCGTTTCCTCTACCTCAATCCCATACTTTTTAGCCAGCCACTTTAATGCTTCCGGATAGCTGAATTTTTCAAGCTCCATTAAAAAAGTTACCGCGGAACCGCCTTTTCCGGAGGAAAAATCTTTAAAAATTCCTTTAGCCGGCGAAACGGTGAACGATGGCGTGCGTTCATTGGCAAAAGGGGACAGGCCCACATAATTTGCGCCGCGTTTTTTTAATTGTACAAACTCACCAATCACCTCCACAATATCTGTGGCTTCCATTATACGGTCGATGGTTGATTTGATGATCATGCAGCAAAAATGACGTTTTTTTTTAAAAAAATTTATTTTGTATCCGCTAAAAGGATATCTGCTGATATTCCTAAATAGCGATGCAGGCCTCTCGCCATTTTTAACGTAAGCTCTTTTTTACCGGATAATACCTGTGAAACATACCCTTTAGAACCGATAATGTGTTCAAGGTCTTTTTGTTTCAATCCCTTTTCTTCCAGTTTTAATTTTATTACTTCGATTGGGTCTGGATCGGGGATATGGTAGTGTCTATCCTCGTAATCTTTTACCAACAATAATAGAAGCTCAAGCTCGTCAGACTCGGGAGTTCCCTTCTCTGCATAAAATATATCAATTGTCCTCTCAAGGGCAACCTTATAATCCAATTCAGTTTTTAAGACTTTCCAGGTATTTCCCATGATAATTATTTATAAATATGTCCAAAAATGATATCCGATGGGTGTAGAGACGCAATATTTTGCGTCTCCCGCCATGCAGGGCGAATTTGCTTCGGTGGATTTGTATACAATGTATACAAGAGACGCAAAATATTGCGTCTCTACATTTGGCCGACTTCACAGTACAAGTATAATAAGTTTACTGACAGGAAACCACTTTGAAGCTGATTGTGGAAAATTAATTTACGTTTTTATTTGCTTGTTTCGGCCTTAAAAAAGTAAGCGCTATACCGGCCAATACGATAACACTCCCGATAATTTCGTTTACGCCAAGCCGCTCATTTAACAAAAGCATAGCCAAAATGCCGGCAAATACCGTTTGCGAAAGCAGTGCTATAGAAACTTTGGTCGACTCAAGATGCCGCAGTGCGTTATTAATAGTGATCCAGCCGGTAAGCTGGCAAAGCAGGCCCATCGCAATAAGATATAACCAACCGGAGGTGGAGTAGCCGCCCATCTGGTCGTGCTCAAACAAGCATACCACCAGCATACAAACACTGGCGCCAAGCATATTGTAAAACATAAAGGTGAGTGTATCTGTTTTTTGCAGGATCCCGGCGGTCATCAGTATATAAACCGCATAAAGTACGCTGGACAAGAGGGCCAGCAGCACGCCGTTGCTGAATTTGAACGCCATTACGTCCCGGAAACCAACCAGCACCACCATACCAGCTACGGCCAGGAAAGTTCCCTTCCAGAATAAGGATCCCGCTTTTTTCCGGAACAACAAATAACTCAGCAAGCCAACCCAAACCGGCGCCAGGTTACCCAGCAGGGTGGAAATGGTGGCGGAGATGGTCATCAGCGAAATGTTCCAGATGGCCAGGTCGACGCCAAAAACCACGCCGCCAGCAATCGCGATCATTAATGCTTTGCCTCCAATCATTAACTTGCCTTTGGCTACTACATAGGGCATCAAAAAAAGCCAGGCGATCAGGATCCGGTAAAACGTTGCCGGTACCGGCGGAACCCCTGCCAGTTTGACGAAAATAGGTGAAAAGGAAATACACAGGATACCTATAGCCAGGCTTAATTTCGGGTTCATTAAAGCAAACTTAATCAATTGGGGTTTTTAAAAGACATAATATTATCAATAATATTGTATCACGATGACGTGTCACTGCGTAATAGCATAAAAACGGAAGCCATAAAATCAAACCGGCAAAACCCAAACTTATCAGCAATCACCGATGAAAAACATTTTTTACTTATTTGCAGCTATCACCCTCCTGTTTCTTTATGGCTGCAGCCGGTATTGCTGCGACACGCCAAAGCCCCCCGATAATATTATGTTTGCTGAGAAAGACAGCGTCAATTGGCGCGCTGTAGCATCTGGCTCCATCGTGGCTAACGACTCGATTGCCATAGCAGGTATCGGCCAAAACTTTGGTAATAATTTGTATGACACACTGACTTTTCGCATAAAATATAACGGACTGGGTGGCTACTCCTTAAACCCGGCTTCTGCATCCTACAATAGCTCCGTTGGCAACGGCCCTCCCTTCAATAGTTATAAATTGGATACATTATTCAGCAACTCCCTGATGGTTACTTTTTACGACCAACCCTCTAATCACATCCAGGGCACCTTTTCTATAAAGTTTATTAACCCGGCTAACCCAGCAGGTATACGCTTTTTATATGGAAATTTCAAAGTTGCATTGAACAAATAATCGTATTTTTGCCGCTCAAAATTTATTTTTATGAGCCAGCGGATTAAGATCAAAGCATTACTGGAAAGCGAACAAACAGATATTGAGGTATTGGTAAAAGGATGGGTGCGCACCTTCCGTAATAACCAGTTCATCGCTTTGAATGACGGCTCAACCAACAGCAATTTACAGGTGGTGGTTGATTTTGAAAACACGGATCCGGCTTTGTTAAAAAGAATTACCACCGGCGCCGCCATCAGCGCATCCGGCACTCTGGTTGCCTCTTTAGGCAAAGGGCAAAAAGTGGACCTTAAAGCGAAAGTTATTGAAGTTTTAGGCGACTGTGACCCGGAGACCTATCCTATTCAACCCAAAAAACATAGTTTGGAGTTTTTAAGGGAAAACGCCCACCTGCGTTTCCGCACCAATACGTTCGGCGCTATTTTCCGCGTACGGAATAGCCTGGCGTTCGCCATTCACCAGTTTTTCCAGGAGCGGGGCTTTGTTTATCTGCATACGCCGATCATCACGGCTTCGGATGCTGAAGGGGCGGGTGAAACTTTCCACGTCACCAATTTCGACCTGGCCAATCCACCAAAAGACGAGAATGGTGAAATCGATTTTAAAGAAGATTTTTTCGGCCGCCCAACCAATCTTACCGTTTCCGGCCAGCTGGAAGGCGAACTTGGCGCCATGGCTTTAAGCGATATTTATACCTTCGGACCTACTTTCAGGGCTGAAAATTCCAATACCACCCGTCACCTGGCGGAGTTTTGGATGATAGAACCCGAAATGGCTTTTTACGACCTGAATGATAACATGGACCTGGCCGAGGCCCTGCTAAAGTATGTGATCAAATATGCTTTGGAAAAAAATGTGGAGGACATCGAATTTCTGACACAGCGCCTGCTGGATGAAGAAAAGCAAAAGCCGCAACAGGCCCGGTCGGAGATGACCCTGATCGAAAAACTGCAGTTTTGTTTGAATAACGATTTCGAACGATTAACGTATACCGAGGCGATCGCCATCCTGAAAGAATCGACCCCGAACAAGAAAAAGAAATTCCAATACCCGGTGGAAGGCTGGGGAACCGACCTGCAATCGGAACATGAACGTTACCTGGTTGAAAAGCATTTTAAAAAGCCCGTGATCCTTACCGATTACCCCAAACAGATCAAAGCGTTTTATATGCGCCAGAATGAAACGGACATGAACGGCAACGAAACGGTACGCGCCATGGACATCCTTTTCCCGGGCATCGGCGAAATTGTAGGTGGATCGCAACGTGAAGAGAGACTTGATAAACTGGAGCAGCGCATGGATGAAATGGGCATCCCCAAAGAAGAGCTTTGGTGGTATTTGGATACCCGCCGTTTTGGCGCATGCCCTCATGCCGGTTTTGGATTGGGATTTGAACGCCTGGTGCTTTTTGTTACCGGGATGGGCAATATCAGGGATGTGATCCCTTTTCCGAGGTTTCCGAAGAATGCTGAATTTTAACCACTGATTTAGGGTGATTTGGGGATTGTACAGATTTTTGTCTGCGGATTGTTGATTGTATACTATTGTTAGTCTTTTAATCAGTGTAATCTAAAAAACCGATTAAAATCTGTGATCATCGAATTGTCCACCACCATCAATGCGCCGATCGAACGATGCTTTGATTTAGCGAGGAGTATCGACCTGCACCTGGAGTCCACCAAACAAACCGGTGAGCAAGCTATTGCAGGCCGAACCAGCGGCCTGATCGGATTGGACGAAACCGTTACCTGGCAGGCAAAACATTTCGGTATTCGCCAAAAATTAACTGTAAAGATCACCCGGTTCGAATACCCCAATTATTTTACGGACGAAATGGTAGAGGGCGCATTCAAAAGCTTCCGGCACGATCATCTATTTTTTAACATCAACGGGCAAACGACCATGAAAGATGTTTTTGATTTTGAATCGCCGGTGTGGTGGCTGGGAAAGTTGGCAAATTTCCTTTTTCTAACCCGCTACATGTGCAAGCTATTGGTTATAAGAAACCAGGTGATCAAACAAGTGGCGGAAGCCTCCTGATGTCAGGTCAAACGGCATAAAAACAAGTAAACATGGTTTACAAAAGGTTTACACATTTAAATTTTTGAATTTTGTAAATTCATAATAATGAGCTATTTATGCGCTTATGCATTAAAACGGGGTTTACACTATTTTACATAGTCTCCCTTTGGTGCGTTCAAGCTGTACTGCTAAAGCCCGAACGTCTGAAATCGGCGTAATCCCCAAAAATCAATAAAATTTCTTTTCCATCCATGATTGCAGCAGGATCACCGCCGAAATGGTATCCACCAGCTCCTTATTCTGGCGGTGCTTTTTATTCATGCCGCTTTGAGCAATCGCCGCAGAGGCCATTTTTGAGGTGAAGCGCTCATCCAGCATTTCAATGGGCGTGTCCGGGAAGGTTTTTTTCAGCAGGTTCACAAAGCCCTTTACATGAATAGCCGATTGCGAAGGGGTATTGTCCATTTGTTTTGGCTCGCCCACAATAAAGCGTTCCACCTGCTCGGTTTGCAGGTAATTTTTTAAATAATCAATAATTTTTAAGGGATGAATGGTATCCAGCCCTGTCGCAATAATTTGCATCGGGTCAGTAACGGCGATACCGATACGTTTGGTTCCGTAATCAAAGGCCATGATTCGAGGCATGCTATGCTTTGGAATTAAATTCTACTATTTTTTTCCAATTAAGCATTCCATTAGGAAAGCAAAAATCATTCAGGAATTCTAATGTCAACTTATTCACTAGTTGAGAATACAATAACATAAAGTCATCATTTTTCTCCTTTGCCTTATACCCCAAAGGTTCTATAATTTCTGTATACAAAAGCTTATTCCCCGAAATAAACTCCCAAAATTTTTGGCCACAATATTTATAATAATTTTCAGTCTTTAATTGGTGGTTTTCTCTTCCATAGCAACAACCATTTACGGCAACAATTTGCAGTTTAGAATTACCGGTTGTTAACGTTCTTCTGGCAGTATTGAAGTGATTAACCATTTTTTCGATTTGACTTGAATTCCCCCAACTCGGCCCGGATTTAATTGTAACGATATATCTCGTGTTTTTATCGTCGAATTCAAGATCAATTCCTTTTATTCCAGACTTCCATCCACCATATACTTTTTGATTGACAAATATTGCAAGTCCTTCTAGCCAATCGCCAAACATGCTTTCTTCACTAGAAGAAATTGTTGCTGTAACCAGACTATTTATGATTTGATCCGCAGTCAACAGATATTTCGCTTTAAATAGGTAAGGGTTTTTTGAAAGCAATATCTTAGTTAGATTAAGGCTTTTTATCTTTTGTATCCTTTTAAGGTGAAAAGTACCGATATTTTGCTCGACATAAATAGCGACATCATTAAGATCCAGTTTTTTCATATTTTATTTCAGGTTCAAATAAATGTAATTCTAACGGAATAATCTGCTTTTTGACCATTTCAAAATATTCAGGAAGAATTTCAATTCCAATCGAGTTTCTCATTAGACGTTTAGAAACAAAAAGTGTAGTACCTGAACCCATAAAAGGATCCAAAACAATATCATTTTTTTTTGTAAAAAGCTTTATAAACCATTCTGGCAATTCCTCTGGAAAGGCTGCGCTGTGGTTCTTATTATTACATTCTGTTGCCAGATGTAAAACATTTGAAGGGTAAGCCATGTCTCTTTCCAACCAATTGGATATATTTTTCCCAAACCCACTTCCAACCTTTGAGTTATCTCTTTTTTTATCTGTTTCACTTAAATTTTTTAAACGAGATTTTGCCCAATCACCCATAGGCACCATGACTTCTTCTTGGTACATATTAAATTTTTTGCTTTTATTAAATTGAAGCAATCTTTCCCAAGAATCTCTAAAGCGATTCGGCCATTTGCCTGGGTAGGAGTTTTTCTTATGCCAAATAAACTCCTCTGTCCAAAACCAGCCTTGCTTTTTCATTGCCAAAATGAGTTCCATTACATATGTACTTCGTTCCCCATCAAGAACTTTCTCTTTAATGTTGAGAATAAAAGTTCCGTTTGGCTTAAGAACTCTCAATAGTTGTTCAGAAATTGGAGAAAACCAATCTACATATTCATTGGGGTGAATTCCGCCGTAAGTTGCCTTTCTTTGATCGGCATATGGCGGTGAAGTAATAATTAAATCAACAGAATTGTCAGCCAACTTTTTCAGTTCTGATTGACAATCCCCTAAAAACAATTCTGTTTTAATTTCCATAACGGTATTTCCAAAAATAGAAAAAATAAAATGCTAATAAAATTAGTTGGTGGCTTATTTATTAACAATTTAACAATGAATTGGCCGACAGAATATTTCTTATCTAAAAAAATTCCCTAATTTGCACCAATGCAGTTTAAGCAAATCGTAGGACAGGATGCTATAAAGCAACGTTTGATCAATTCGGTCACAGAGAACCGGGTGAGTCATGCGCAATTGTTTTTGGGTCCGGCCGGCTCCGGCAGTTTGCCCCTGGCGGTTGCCTATGCGCAATATTTATCCTGCGAAAATAAACAGCCGGATGATTCCTGCGGAGAATGCTCTTCCTGCCGCAAGTATCAGAAACTGATGCACCCCGACCTCCATTTCTCCTACCCGTTTTTTGCCAAACACAAGGATGATACCGCTATTACCTTTATTGAACAATGGCGCGACGCTTTTATAGCTAATCCCTATTTAAGTTTGGATACCTGGCGCGGTTACCTGGAGGCGGAGAACAAACAGGCCAATATCAATATCGCCGAATGCCACCAGATTATCAAAAAACTTAGCTTTAAGCCTTTTGAATCGGCCTATAAAATTTTGATCCTATGGCTGCCTGAATATTTGGATAAGGAAGGCAATGCATTGCTCAAAATTATTGAAGAGCCACAGCCAAATACTTTGTTTTTATTGGTGGCCCAAAACCAGGACCAGATTTTAAACACCATCCTTTCGCGTACGCAACTGATCAAGATCCCGGCATTAGGGTATCATGAAATAAAAGATTTCCTGGTTGAAAAACATCACCAGACTGACGAGGCGGCAGCACAGGTGGCGTATTTAAGCAACGGCAATTTAACCGAAGCACTGGCGATGCTGCAGGATGGTAACGATAGTTTTCATAACCAGTTTGTACAATGGCTGCGCTTATGCTTTGGGAATAAAGGGATTGAAATTGTAGCTTTTGTTGATCAGGCCTCAAAGATGGGCCGTGAAAACCAGAAGAATTTTTTGCGTTACGGGGTCAATTTCCTTCGGGAGTGCTGCCTCATTTTATCGGGAGCCGAAAACCTGGTTCACTTGCCGCCCAGCGAGCTGGAAACCGCGCAACGGATGGCCAAAGCCATGAGTATCCCGCTGGCTCAAGGGATCATCAACGAGCTTGAAAAAGCCCACTATCATATAGAACGAAATGCGAACCCTAAAATTTTATTTTTAGATGTATCTTTACAGATTATTAAGTTAATAAGTTTAACGATCCGCCAAAAAGCGGACACCTAATATACCAGATTAATTATGGGATGTGGAAGTTGCTCATCCGGGGGATGTTCTCCGGCGGGCTGCAAAAGTAACGGCTCGTGCCTCACCAATGGCTGCAGCAAGTTAGATGTTTACGATTGGTTGTCCAATATGGACATGCCGACAAATTATAAGCCTTTCAACGTTGTTGAGGTAAAATTTAAAGGATCAAGAAAAGAATTTTACCTTAATAATGATAACATTTACCTGGAGGCGGGTGAACTGGTAGCGGTTGAAACGACAACCGGAGGCTATGATATTGGCCATGTTTCCATCACCGGCGAACTGGTGAGGATGCAGATGGTGAAGCGCCGGGTGAAAGAAGCCGATGTGGCCAAAAAGATCTACCGCAAAGCTACCCCTGCTGACGTGGATAAATGGAAGGCAGCCAAAGACCTGGAATGGGAAACCATGCACAAATCACGGAAACTGGCACTGGAACTTAACCTGTCAATGAAGTTAAGTGATGTGGATTACCAGGGCGATAAATCAAAAGCCACCTTTTATTATACGGCCGAAGGCCGCGTCGATTTCAGGGAACTGATCAAAAAAATGGCCGAAACCTTCCGGATCCGGATCGAAATGCGGCAGATCGGGATGCGACAGGAAGCCAGCAGGCTCGGCGGCATCGGTTCATGCGGGCGCGAGCTTTGCTGTTCTACATGGCTCACCGATTTCAAAACAGTTTCTACCTCCGCTGCCCGGTATCAAAACCTGTCTTTAAACACTTTAAAACTGGCCGGCCAATGCGGTAAACTGAAGTGCTGTTTAAATTACGAGCTGGACACCTATATGGACGCCCTCAAATACATTCCAGATAATGTGAATGTTTTAAGGACCGAAAAAGGCGATGCCCGTTTGCAAAAAACGGATATCTTTAAAAAATTGATGTGGTTTAGCTATCCGAGGGAAGAATCATGGATCCCGCTGCCATTGGAGCAGGTTCGGGAAGTGCAGAAAATGAACCGCGAAGGCATCATTCCACCTGACTTGGGTGAAATAGTGGAAATAGAAACCAAACCGGTAAAAGTACTGGATTATGAAAACGTAGTAGGCCAGGACAGCTTAACCCGCCTTGACGAAAACCGTAACAGAAAGAAAAACAAGAACCGGAATAAAAACAACAGACCAGCCAATGCAGGCGAAAACGGGCAACGCCCTGCACCTGCGGCAGGTAATGCACCACGGCCGGTAGGCAATGCGCCACGGCCGGCAGGAACGCCGGGGCCACGGCCGGTAGCAGCACAAGTACCACGTGCGGAAGGTGCTCCAAGGCCAGAAGGCGCTCCTAATCCCAATAAAAAGAAAAAATTCAGGCCGAACCGGAATAAACGTAATGATAATAACAAAGGGCCGCAGCCTGGTACTGAATAAATGAAACAGGTAATAAATATATTTTTTTCAATTGCTGTTACTGCGTTTTTGTTGTCGACTGCGGCCTGCACCGATAAAAATGCCGTTATTGATAAAAGCAGTGGAGTTGAAAATCATAACTGGACCTATATCAACCGGTTCCGCTTTGATGTAAAGATTGACGACGAAAAGATCCCCTATAACCTGGATATGAATTTACGGGTTACAGGGGATTACAAATATTCCAATATTTTTGTACTGATTACCCGGGTTAACCCCGATAAAACATCGGAAGTTACCCGCTATGAGCTTAAACTTGCCAATAAAGAAGGCGAATGGCTGGGCAAAGGATCCGGAAATTTATACAGCTACCAGGCTCCCTTTCGTTCAAATTATAAATTTCTGGCCAAAGGGGTTTATACTTTTTATATCGAACAAAACATGCGTGATAACCCATTACGCGAGGTAAGTGATGTGGGAATTAGGGTGGAAAAGGTGACTCAATAGCCCCTAAACCCCTTCCCGGAGAATAACTCTTTTTTCTTTCGGACTTTACTGACTTTTCCGACTTTCGGACTCTCCTAAATTTCCCTACCTTCGTTTTGCTAATATTTTTATCAAAATGAGCCTGTATATTTTAATCGCCTCCATTGTCATTCTTTTAATAGCGGTCCTCCTTTTTTTAAAGAAACCGGCATCTGCCAATAATATCTCTGCCGAAGAATTTCAGCGCATTAAAAACGACAACACTTCGCTCCATATATTCCTCGCCAAAGCAGAGGAACGCGCGGCCGGCTTAGCGCTTGAAAGGGACAAGGCAGATAGGCAATTACAGGAAGAACGGGAAAGATATGATCATCTGACCACAAGGCTGAACAATGAGTTGTTGATGGAAAAGAACCGCGTGGCCAAGGCCGAGGAACAACTGATTGCCCAGCGGCAACGGCTATCAGAACAGGAAGCCTCCATCCGCGACATACAGCAAAAATTCCAGCTGGAGTTTCAAAATATCGCCAGCAAATTGCTGGAGGAAAAATCACAAAAGTTTGTGGAGACCAACCGCAGCAGCATGGATATCCTGCTCAATCCCCTTAAAGAAAATATCAAAGCATTTGAGGAAAAAGTGGATAAGGTTTATAAAGATGAATCGAATGAGCGAAATATTTTGCGCGGAGAGATCAACCAACTAATGGCACTGAATAAACAGATTAGTGAAGAGGCTACTAATTTGACCAAAGCCCTAAAAGGCGATAATAAAAAACAGGGCAACTGGGGAGAAGTGATCCTGGAACGGGTGCTGGAACGCTCGGGCCTGGTGAAAGACAGGGAATATCGTCTGCAAGCCAGTTTAACTGACGCACAGGGCAACCGAATGCAGCCCGACGCGATTATAGACCTGCCTGATGAGAAACACCTGATCATCGACTCAAAAGTATCTTTAATCGCTTATGAACGTTTGGTGAATGCGGAAACAGAAGAAGACCGTAAACTTTACTCAAAAGCGCATGTGGAATCCATAAGGGGCCATGTGTTAAACTTATCCTCCAAAAACTACCACGACCTGTACCAGATCAATTCCCCTGACTTTGTATTGCTTTTTGTACCGATAGAATCGTCCTTTAGTTTTGCGGTACAAATTGACGCTGAATTATTCAGCGATGCCTGGGATAAACGGGTGGTAATCGTAAGCCCATCAACCTTACTGGCAACTTTGCGCACTATTGCCAGCATCTGGAAGCAGGAACGTCAGAACCGCAACGTTTTAGAAATAGCCCGCCTCAGCGGCGCCATGTATGATAAATTTGTCGGCTTTATCAGCGACATGGAAGGCATCGGTAAAAACATCAAACTCAGCCAAAATGCCTATGACAGCGCTATCAGTAAACTCACCGAAGGCAATGGCAACCTCACCAAAACCGCCGAAAAAATTAAAGGGCTTGGGGCAAAGGCGAATAAGCAATTGGATCAAAAATATATTGGGGAGGAATAGCCTACAACTCCATCGTCAACAATAAAATAATAAAAGCGGGCAAGGGGTAGCCGCTACGCGGCAAATTTTTCCTGTTGCATTTTTCTACAAAGGGGTAGGCCCTAAGGGCCAGATAGAACGTACAAATTTTTAACAAGCATCAACATGTTTACCAGAAGGTGGGTATTGGAACAAAATGTCCACCCCTCAAGGGTTAAAATGCATTTATGTTTTCGGTCTTACAAGCAAAAAAATGAGCCGTAGGCTCAACCCCTTTGTAGAAAAGACCAAAAATCAAATATTGCCGCGTAGCGGCTACCCTTAATCATCCAATAGGTCGTGAAAAATATATTGTTCCTCGTAATCAACGGCATAGTGCTGTAATATTTCCAAATATTCCTCCAGGAACGTTTTTTTGGCATGATGCTGTTTTTGATTTAAAATGTATTTAACCACACCATCAATTTGAGTGCGGCTATTGCTGAATGCGCCGTAACCATCCTGCCAATGAAATTTTCTTTTCGTAAAACCTTCTTTATTTATAAATTCCGAGCTGTCCCCTTTTACCAATCTCATCAAGTCAGAAATAGATTGTTTCGGATTTAATCCAACAAAAAGATGCAAATGGTCGGGCATATTATTTATGGCCAATAATTTATGCCCGTTTTTTTGTACCACGCCGGTAATATATTTTTGAAGACGATCTTCCCATGATTCTTCTATAACCGCTTTTCTATATTTTACAGCAAATACAAAATGGATGTATAATTGGGTAAAGGTGTTTGACATTTTGATCCAGGTATGCACAAATTTAATAAAACCAGGCAAAGGGTAGCCGCTATGCGGCAATTTTTTTCTTGTTGTTTTTTCTACAAAGGGGTAGGCCCGATGGGCCAGCCTGTTTCATTTATAACATGTATTGCTGAGGCTAAAGGCCGAATAACTTTTCTCCTGGGGTAAAAAATGAGCCATAGGCTCAACCCCTTTGTAGAAATACCTACCCACGGGATATTGCCGCGTAGCGGCTACCCTTAACCATCTAAAAGATCGTGTAAAACACATTGTTCATCATACTCAACGGCGTAGTGCTGTAATATATTTATAGCCAATAATTTGTGTCCGTTTTTTTGAACCACGCCTGTAATACATTTTTGAAGACGATCTTCCCATGATTCTTCTATAACCGCTTTTCTATATTTTACAGCAAATACAAAATGGATGTATAATTGGGTAAAGATGTTTGACATTTTGATCCAGGTATACACAAATTTAATAAAACCGGGCAAAGGGTAGCCGCTATGCGGCAATTTTTTTCTTGTTGTTTTTTCTACAAAGGGGTAGGCCCGATGGGCTACAAAATTTCGTCACCCATAAAAATCGCTGCGAGACCTTTTAATTGATTTGCGGCGGCCCGCCGGACTTCATTTTATTATCAGGATCATCACAAATGGCAGTGCCTTTTTTACTGCAAAAACACCTTTTTAAAGACGATAATATTAAAGGCTGGTATTGGCTTTCACCTGTTCAAAACTCATCTCGTTCAGCAATTTTCCGTTCTCAAATACTGTTTGAAGTTCATCGGCGCAGCCTTGATAATCATCCTGGTTTACGGTATTAAAGGTACCGTTAAGTTTGATCAGTTTCAGCCGTCCTGCTTTGCTCTTTTTAAAGCTTTCGGTGATATTGCCATGTGCATCTATTTCAGCCGGGCTTTTCTCCACCTTTACTTCCCTTCCGTTGATGACTGCGCTGCTGCATTTCAGGGCAAACTTCTGGGTATCACGGTCAACCTTTTGCAGTAATGCGCCGCCCATACCCAGCACCAGGTTTTCGGCGCTGATGTAGTTTTTCTTTAGCGCGGCGCAGATCTTTTTTATCTCCCCGTAATTAACCGCATCGCCCTGTATCACCCGTACTTGTTTGGGCAATACCTTGTAGCCTTTTGCATTGAGCGTAAACCCAAACTTGCCGAACAATATTTCAAATATTTTAAGCAGCGTCCTGATCGGGTTGCCGCTATCCGGGCGGATTACTAAGGTGCCATCACGATTTAATATTTCATTCTTCAGGTCTTCACCCCAGTATTCCTCACAGGCCCTGAAAATGTTGTAGCTGTCGGATACGCAGGCGATAATGCCTGTCGGGAAGGTTTTAAGCACATGTTTAAACACTTCCAGTTCGCCTGCTTCACCCAACAAGGTACAAATGCTGTGCTCCGTTGCCGGAATGCTGAGGCCATACACCTTTTGGGCGTTATAGTATTTAATCGCCATGCCTGATCCTGCCAGGTTATCACTCCCGCTGAAGCTGAGCAAGTGTGCAGCCCCGCCAATTTTAGCGCTTTCCACGCTGCTTACCCCACGGAAACCAAAATCATTCAATACAAAATCGATTGCTGCTTCGGCGCCTTCGGTAGCAGTTTCTTTATAATACTGTGTAACCACTTTCCTGATCTGGTTGCTCAGCGTAGCCACGGTGCAGGGGTACCAAACCTGCATCAGCAGGGTCTCCAAAAAGTTGGTCAGCCAAAAACATTCCGGGTCGGTGTTCTCAATGGTCATCAGTACATTGCTTACCGGCACTGCGGTGCCTTCTGCAACGGCCCTTATTTTAACCGGTAGGTGCCCGTCGTATTTGTCAAGGATATACTGGAACTTTGATTTATCAAAAACATCATCACGGCCAAAAACCTGCAGTAAAAAACCTTCGGCTTCATCCAGGTCCTGCTGGGTAAAGGCCTTGCCCTGCAGGTATTCTTTTAAAAAATATTGCAGGCCAAAAAACACCGTTTCGTCAAACATTCCCCCGCGGCTTTCCAGGTAACTAAAGATCTGTGTGGTACCCGGATAGTACAATTTATGGTGTGCGTATTTGTAGGCATCCGCCAAAAGGATCAAGTTTTCGCGTTTCATGGTATTAAGGGTAAAGGATTTCATAGTTGCGCCTGTTTTCATGGCTTTTTTGTGTTATTTATACGCAAATACAAATATGCGTTTTAATACCCAAATAATTTTTCCTATTTTAAATCCCAAAGTTGATGCCCGCCTTTTTCAGGCGGAAATATTTCTTTTCGTTAAAGCGGTAAAGGTTACCGGGACGGCCGGCACCGCCAAGTGATTGTTTTTCTTCGGTTTCATCCAAAAAGCCAAACTGGGTTATTTTCTTCTTGAAATTCCGGCGGTCTATCTGCCTGTCAAGCACCGCTACATAGAGTTTCTCCAGTTCTGAGAAAGGAAACTTCTCTTCAAGCAGCTCAAAGCCAACCGGTTCGTATTGTATCTTACTTTTAAGGCGTTCGCGGGCAGTTTTGATAATCCCGGGGTGATCAAAAGCCAGTGCAGGCAAATGTTTAATATTGAACCAGGCGGCATCGCCGGCATCGGTATCGGCACAAACTTCAAAGGCATCGGGTTTTACAAGGCCGTAATAGGTAATGGAGATTGCCCGGTTACGCGGGTCACGACCCGGCTCGCCAAAACTGTATAGTTGTTCAAGATAATTTATGCTGATGCCGGTCTCTTCCTTCAGTTCGCGGTGTACGGCATCTTCCAATGATTCTTCATCACCCACCAATCCGCCCGGCAGCGCCCACATGTCTTTAAAGGGGTCGATATTGCGTTTTATTAAAAGTACCGACAGCCCTTCTTTCGAAGTATAGCCGAATACCACGGCATCAACTGCTACTTTAATATTTTGTGACACGGACATATGGACAAAGGTATCAAATACATTAAAAATAAGGGTTCAAGCCATCATAAATCAAGGAATCGTTTTTAAAATCAATGGCGGCAAGGAGGCCCCTATGGAGCCATAAGCTATTTTATTTATGCTATAAACTGGCGACTCCCCTGGAGCCATAGACTGAAAGCGACAATAGTTCCAACGGAACAACCTGTTTATAGCGCGGACGATTGTGTTTTAACGGCTCCAGCGGAGCCCCCTGTTATAAAAGCGATTTGCCTGATAACAAACCCAGCATACACCGTATTTACCAGCGGCGGGCTGTCGAAATCAGAAATAACTTAGCTATATTTCTCTTTGATTTCCTTCATAACGGCCTCATGCGAGCTTACACGGCCATTTTTTATGTCATCCAGGCCTTCATTGATCGCCTCTTTAAGATCAAGGTCGTTCTGAAGATGGAACAACGCGCTTTGAAGCCTCGCCCGCTCATTATTGTCTAAACTTTGCAGTGACGCTATAATATCATCGATATTTAATTTTTCTTTTTCATTCAACATATCCGAAACTACGATTTTATATCGGTAATAAAAATTCTCCTGGCGCTAAATCTGACATTGGATATCCGAAATCAGAAATAAAAAGGCATTAAGCTGTGGCCAAATCCGCCACTTCCTCCCCAACCAGGCTCCCCATAGCTACCCCCATACCGTTACACCTTACCGCACAAAAAATATTGGGTTCAACCTGTTTTACTATCGGGCTAATGGCTTCGCCAAAGCCCATGATGCCGCTCCACCAATAATCAACTTCAAAATGCTGGCCAGGCAATATTACTTCTTTCAGGTAATTTACCAGTTTGCTTTTTACTATTTCTGTATGGCCGAAATCCCATGTTTCTTCGGCTTTATAATCCAAATTGCGCCCGCCGCCAAACAAAACCCGGCCGTCAATATTCCTGAAATAATAATAGCCCTCATCAAAATGGTAGGTGCCTTTCAGTTTTAAGCCCTCCACCGGTTTGGTAATAAGTACCTGCCCCCTGCCCGGGATAACCTTCAATTCGGGGAACAACTGGCTGGCAAAAGCATTGGTTGCCAGTATCACTTTACCAGCTTTAAAATTTCCCTGCGAAGTTTTAAGGTTGACGGAACCTCCTTCATTTTTAATTTCCTTTATTTCGCAATTGTTTAAAACGATCACCCCCTGGTTATAAACCTTATTTAATAAGGTGCGCATCATTTTGCCGGTATGCAGCTGCCCCTCGTAAGGGTTGTAGATCATGTGGCCGACCCCTTTAAAACCAAAAGCTGTTATTTTGTCATTAGCAACTGAATAAATGTCGCTGTGCCCGATGGCATCTTTAAATAATTTATTCAGCCGGCCCATCTTGTCGAGGCAATGCTCCGCCTTTTTAATATCGTTGTCCATAAAAATCTCGTACCCGCCATGCTGCTGGTAATCGATCGCCTGATCTCCAAGGTTTTCCCGTAAGCGTTGCAGGCCCCGCCATTTATAGCCCACCAGGCGGGCAACTTCCTCATCAGTGGATTTTTCGAGCAATACAAGTTGCTCAGATACAGAGCCAAAGCATGCAAAACCGGCGTTTTTAGTACTTGCGCCCGTTGGCAAAAATCCCCGTTCCAAAACCAGCACTTTTAAAGCAGGCTGCTTTTTTTTTAAATGCAGGGCGGCACTTAGCCCAACAATACCACTGCCGATGATGATGATGTCGGCGTTATCGATAAACGCGGTTCGCTCCCAGTACGAAAATGTGCTTGTTTCCAATTGATTTAGTGTTTACGGAATACTTTTTGATTTATACTGTAATATAGTTGAAAGCCTGACGTCAAAAGTATTGAATTATTATGCTTCCGGGCGTTAGCATTGCTAGTAAAGTAAAAAAAGGTTATTTAAAATTATTTTAAGATAGATAGATATGGGATCAGCATGGTTATTAATGATCGTCATCGCGATAGTGAGTTTTATTGTGCAATGGCGGTTTAAAAGTAAATTTAATCAATACGCGCAAATGCCCTTGTCATCCGGGCTTTCGGGCCAGGAAGTGGCGGAACGGATGTTGCGCGATCATGGCATCTATGATGTACAGGTGATTTCGGTTGAAGGGCAGTTGACCGACCACTATAACCCCGAAAACAAAACGGTTAACCTTAGCCCGGATGTGTTTTACAGCCGCAGTGTGGCATCTGCTGCCGTTGCAGCACACGAGTGCGGGCATGCGGTACAGCACGCGAAGGCCTACAGATGGTTAGGCCTGCGAACCGCAATGGTACCGGTTATTAATGTGGCCTCAACGCTAACCCAATGGACATTATTTATTGGGGTAATGCTGCTGTTTTTTATGCATAACCCTTTTGTGCTGGCTATTGGTGTAGCTGCCCTCGCGCTGGTTACTACATTCAGCTTTGTTACCCTCCCTGTTGAGTTTGATGCCAGCAACCGGGCAATTGCCTGGCTAAACAATAATTACAGCGTAATGCAAACCAGCCAGGAACATGCCCAGGCAAAAGATGCCCTTTGGTGGGCCGCCATGACCTATGTTGTTGCCGCCCTTAGCGCATTAGCTACGTTATTATATTACGCTTCATTCCTTTTCAACAGGAGAAACTGATCGTAGCTAATATTTTTTCGGTTGAAAATTTACACCCCCTGTTTGCATCTGCTGACAGGGGGTTTTTATTTACGTATACTTTTATAAATATGCCCATGGTCATTTCGGGCGCTATCCCCTGTTCGTATTTTTACATTATTCTTTGAATACCAGTCTATTTCTGGTTGTTTTTATAAACCAGTTACCATGAAAAAAATAAATTTTTTTATAGCGCTACTTTCGGTTATTTGTATAACCGTATTCGCAATCCCGCAACAAGTGCATCCGGTTAAACCAAAACGGGATACGGTGCGCGATATTAAACGTTTGCCTAAACCCAAAGCCGTTAAGGGCCGGAAAGCACGGATGCGGTTACAGCTGAAACAAATAAAACAGCATCAAAAACAATTTGACAAGATTGATTCAGCGCAAAAAAAGTTAAACCGGGAGCTTAAATTGAAAGATACAGACGGAGTAAATAAGGCAGCCAGGCTATAGCACTCAAAAATATATTTTAAACATTACCGGTACTTGTTTGTCTCCTATTTACATAATAAATAAAAAAATGAAAAATATTTCAAAAATAATTATGCTCATATGTGCTATGGCCTTTTTTATGCCAAACACATATGCCCAGGTAAGCATAGGTATTGGAATTTCAGCGAATATCGCGCCACCCGAATTACCGGTATATGACCAGCCTGAATGTCCTGAAGACGGATATTTATGGCAACCTGGTTATTGGGCCTACGATCCTGATGATGGGTATTACTGGGTACCTGGCGTATGGGTTGCCCCGCCAACCAGAGGTTACTTATGGACCCCGCCCTATTGGGCATTTGATGCCGGCGTTTATGGATTCCATTTAGGTTACTGGGGGCCGCATATAGGCTTTTACGGTGGCGTTAATTATGGCTACGGTTACGGCGGAGATGGTTTTTACGGTGGCCGCTGGGAAGGCAATAGATTTATGTACAATTCTGCAGCATGGCGTGTTAACACTACCGTAATTCATAACACCTATATCAACAACAATTATGTCCGTAATAACAATCGTTACAGCTTTAATGGCCCTGGCGGTATAAACAGGCGACCAAACCGTTTTGAAGAAACGGCGATGAGAGAGCATCATATACAGGCTACCCCAAGACAAAGGGAGCTCCAGCAGGTTGCAAGGCAAAATCGCGCACAGTTTAACAACGTTAACCATGGCCACCCCGGAGCCACCGCTATGGACAGGGTGAACGGGCGCGCCTTTAACGAAAGAGGAAAAGCTGCTGCAATCCAGCGTGGCCAACAACAAAAAATGCAGCAACGCCAGAATGCGACTCAGCAACAGCGTGGCCAACAACAAAAAATGCAGCAACGCCAGCAGCGTCCTGCTCAACAACAGCGCCCTGTTCAACAACAGCGCCCTGTTCAACAGCAACGCCCTGTTCAACAGCAACGCCCTGCTCAACAACAGCGCCCTCTTCAACAGCAGCGTCCTGTTCAACAGCAGCGTCCCGCTCAACAGCAGCGTCCGGCTCAACAGCAACGTCCTGTTCAACAGCAACGTCCGGCTCAACAGCAACGTCCGGCTCAACAGCAACGTCCGGCTCAACAGCAACGTCCGGCTCAACAGCAACG
>JARLHA010000061.1 GCA_031292485.1 Mucilaginibacter sp. | reverse complement strand
TGAGGCTGTCTCATAAGTGAAATAAAGAAGGGTTATACAAAATTATATTTTGCGCTATAAAAACTCTGCGCCTCTCTGTGTCTTCTTCGCGCCCTCCGTGGTGAAATTTAACCACAGAGGTCACGGAGACAAGAACGCAAAGAGCACAGAGGCAAATATTATTTGGTAAGCTTTTTATAAAACCGACTTTTGAGACAACCTCATTTCGCTGGTAGAAAATGAATTATTTTATTTTTTTCAAGGAGTATGAATATCATGAAGCGTTCCGATGGAATGCAAATTCATTCATTTTAATTTCTACCCACTAGTGTTATGTCATTAATAAATTGAAGGTCGGGCTTTATAAAAACAAGGTAAAAATACCGGGAGTGGTAATGTAAGATAGTGTAAACCCTATTTTAATGTGTAAACATATAAATATCTTATTATTAAATACTTACAAAATGTAAATCCGTAAATCTGTAAACCTTTTGTAAACCCTTTTTCTGCTTTTTGCGTTCTGCGAACTTGTAGCATGGCGATTGGTTAATTTATGGTTGCCACGACGATAGTTGTTCCTACTGAACAATGGAACGTTTTTGAAAGTTTAAGCAAAAGAGATCACTTTCGTTCCAAATACGCCTCCCCCGAAATAACTGGTACCATATGCTTGGCCTCCTCATCACTAAAAAGCCTCGACCGGATCATAAACCGCAATCCGAGAGGTATTTCAAGCGAAAAACTTGAGCCCCGGCCTTTGGTAACGTCAAGCGTTAGGTGGGTATGCTGCCAGTATTCAAACTGGTCACGGTTCATAAAAAATCCACAGCCGGCCACGTCACCCAAATAAACATCGCTTTCGCCAACCCTGAATTCGCCTTTCTCAAAACACATCGGCTGCGAACCGTCGCAACAACCGCCGCTCTGGTGAAACATCAGGTCGCCATGGTCTTTGCGTAACCGTTCAATCAATACAATTGCTTCAGGCGTTGCTGCTATTCTTGCTGTGCTTTCCATCATTACAAATAAAAAAGGGCATCACAGCATAAACTGTAATGCCCGATAAATCAATCGTCATTAAAAGAATCCTAACTTTTTCTTGTCGTAAGAAATAAGCATATTTTTATTCTGGCGGTAATGGTTCAGCATCATTTTATGCGTTTCGCGACCAAAACCTGATTTTTTATACCCGCCAAATGGTGCATGTGCAGGATAGGCGTGGTAGCAATTTACCCAAACACGGCCGGCCTGTATTGCGCGTGGAATTTGATACAACTCGTGTGCATCTCTTGTCCACAAACCTGCACCAAGCCCATAAAGGGAATCATTGGCGATCTCAATAGCTTCTTCAGTTGTTTTAAAGGTAGTAACACAAACAACCGGGCCAAAAATTTCTTCCTGGAAAACCCGCATTTTGTTATGACCCTTGAGCAATGTGGGCTGGATGTAATAACCTTCGCTAAGCCCGGCGCCGTCAAGATATTTTGCACCGCCACCGGTTAAAACTTCTGCGCCTTCTTCTTTGCCTATTTCGATATAGGAAAGAATTTTTTCATACTGGTCCTGCGAGGCCTGTGCACCCATCATGGTTTCAGGGTTGAGCGGGTTACCCATTTTTATCTTTTCCACACGTTCAATTACCCGTTCGATAAAACGGTCGTAAATAGATTCATGCACCAGCATACGCGAAGGACATGTGCAAACCTCACCCTGGTTTAGGGCAAACATAGCCGATCCTTCCAAACATTTGTCAAAAAACTCGTCATCGGCATCCATTATGCTTGGCATAAATATGTTGGGCGATTTGCCGCCCAGTTCCATCGTAACCGGGTTAAGGTTTTCTGATGCGTATTGCATGATCAGCCTGCCTGTTGTAGTTTCGCCCGTAAAGGCAACTTTCGCTACCCTTGGCGAACTTGCCAGGGGTTTGCCCGCTTCCAGGCCAAAGCCTGTAACGATGTTCACCACACCGGCAGGGATCACATCTTTAACCAAATCCATCAGTATCAATATGCCCACCGGTGTTTGTTCAGCGGGTTTCATTACCACGGTGCAACCTGCTGCAATAGCCGGAGCCATTTTCCAGGCGGCCATAAGCAATGGAAAGTTCCATGGGATGATCTGCCCTACGACGCCGAGCGGCTCGTTGATATTAAGAGAGACGGTATTTGCATCAAGTTCGCTCACAGTGCTCTCTTCTGCCCTTATCACCCCTGCATAATACCTGAAGTGGTCAATAGCCAGCGGCAGGTCGGCGGCCATTGTTTCACGGATAGGTTTACCATTGTCGATAGTTTCAATTGCAGCCAAGTAGTTAAGATTGTCCTCCATAACCTGCGCAATTTTCAACAAAACGTTGCTTCTTTCTGTGGGCGATGAATTCGACCAGGTGGCAAAGGCTTTATGTGCAGCATCCAGGGCCAACTCAATGTCTTCCTTGCCAGAGCGGGGAACTTTAGTAAATGCCTGCCCGTCAATGGGCGAAATACTGTCAAAGTACTCGCCTTTTACCGGCGATTTCCATTCGCCGCCAATAAAGTTATCATAATGATCTTTAAACGAAGGGCGCGCAACCAGCCTTTCGGTTTCCAAAAGTGTTTCCATAAATAATTTAGTTTAGTTATAAATTGGTGATTATAAAATTAGGTGTACAGGCAGGTAACTATTATGCACTATTGTATCAGGTTTATGCATTAAAATATTAATAATTTAGAAACGTTATTTATAAATATAACTCGCTATCTTTATTTTAACCAATTAGCTGCTTTTAATTACAGCAGTATTTCAGATCCGCATCTAATTTTTTATGCAGCAGAAGTTTAAACCTCAGTTAGTGCCCCTGCAGGCCGAAAAGGACCTGAAGACCCTTGTGGAAAACAGGTCGGTTTATACCATGCAGCATTGTGAGCTGAACGTTTTTGAAACCCGTCAGCAATCAGAAAAAGTAAAACTGGTTTTTGATGATATGGTGCTCACCACTATGTTGCGCGGGAAAAAAGTGATGCATCTTTTTGGTTCCGAGCATTTTGATTATTTGCCCGGCGAATCGGTAATTGTACCGGATAAAGAGGAAATGATTATTGACTTCCCTGAAGCTAATATCCTGAACCCAACGCAATGCATCGCTTTGGCGGTTGAGGCAACTATGCTCAAGGATACCCTGAACCTGCTCAACGAGAAATATCCCAAAACCGAAAAGCAGGATAGCTGGAATATTGATATCTCCTGTTTCCACCTGCAAAATTCTATGGAAATTACTTCGGCGGTTAACCGGCTGATCAATATCAGTACCGAAAATATTGCCGGGAAGGACGTATTAGTTGATTTTACCCTGAAAGAACTGCTCATCCGCCTGATGCAAACACAGGCCCGCAAACTGATCCTCGATAGTTATAACAATTACACGGCTACCAACCGTTTTGCAGCTGCGGTACAATATATAAAGGCGCATATCAGCGAAGAAATTACCATAGATACGCTCAGCAACCTTTGCTGTATGAGCAAGCCCACGTTTTTCAGGTGTTTTAAACGTGAATTTGGGATCAGCCCGGTGGATTTTATTTTGCATGAACGCATAAAAATGGCCTCCACCATGTTGCGCGACCAGAATGTATCCATCAGCGAAGCCTGTTACGCGGTGGGCATTAATAACTTAAGCTACTTTTTTAAATTGTTTAAGCGGATAGAGGGTAAAACACCAAGCGAATTCCGCCGAAGTTTAAATTAGGCCTTGTTTATAAAATCAAACGACATCCCTGCTGTTTTAAAATTGCGTTATCAAAATTTGACGCACTGTTTTCTGCTTTTTTATTTAGATTTACTAGACAGAAAAACCAATATGACTAAATCCATTATCACGGTTATCCTCGTCATCATCTTTTCCCCGCTTTGCAAAGGGCAGGTAACACTATCACAACTCGACACACTTCCGAAAAATGTTTTCTACAACGATGAGTTTAAGTGGAAGATGATAATACCGGATGGTTTTATTAAACAAAGCGCTGCGGCTTTTGCGGCACAGCAAAAGCATGGCACAGAGATGGTTGGAAAAGGCTTGAATACCGAAATTGATGACAGGGCGCAACAGATTTGCTCTTTCAAATACGGCCAATATGGTTACTTCGAAGTAAATAAACACACTTTTAGCAAAAAGATGTACGGCGACTTTCTGGCGTCCTGTTATCAAATTGAAAATGAATTTTATACAAGCCTAAAAAACCAGGTCGCTTCGACATTTAAGATAGATACATTGCATTCAACGAAAACTATTAATGGTTTGGCGTTTCAATATTTTCAAATGGAAGTAGCGGGTAATAATAAAGTACTTGTGCATATGCTGGTTTATATAAAGTTGTTCGATAATAAATATTTTACTGTTTTAATGGTATACCCCGACGACGCGAGCGGCGATGTTATGCTCACAGCATGGAAGAATTCGAAATTTGACAGAAATTGAATATAGGCATTTTTTTAATTTTGAATTTTCGTTAATCAATTAATCTTTCAATACTAAATAGTCATCATGGATTTTCAGCCGGATAGTTCGCAATTGGCAAAAGCACAATCGTTCAAAAGCCTGCATGAGCGCTCGGGCATTTTTGTAGTCCCGAATCCCTGGGATGCAGGTTCGGCAAAAATGCTGCAAAGTATCGGGTTTGAAGCGCTGGCCACAACAAGTGCCGGGCTTGCTTTCTCATTGGCGAAAGCAGACGGAGAAGGTTCTGTTACCCTGCAGGAGGCGTTGGGAAATGCCCGGAGCATCGTTTCTGCAACAAATATCCCTGTTTCAGCCGATCTTGAAAATGGCTACGGTATTGATCCGGAAGTTTGTGCAGAAACTATTTTGCTTGCCGCCCGGGCGGGTCTGGCAGGTGGCTCTATTGAGGATACCACGGGTCGCCCGGAATATCCTATCCTGCCTTTTGATCTTTCGGTAGAGCGGGTTAAAGCCGCTGTAAAAGCTGCAAAAAGCCTTCCTTTCCCGTTCATGCTTACAGCCAGGGCCGAAAATTTGATCTATGGCAGGCCGGATCTTAAAGACACCATTAAACGCCTGGAGGCATTTGCCGATGCGGGAGCTGATGTTCTTTTCGCACCCGGTATAAAAACGCCGCATGAAATTGCGTTGGTAGTCAAAGCGGTGGCCCCGCGACCTGTTAGTATTGTTATGGGGTTAAATAATTGCGATTTATCATTGAACCAGTTGGAGGACCTGGGGGTTAAACGTGTTAGTCTTGGTTCATCGCTTGCGCGGGCTGCTTATAGCGCCTTTATTAACGGCGCAAAAGAGATTTTCCAGCATGGAACCTTTAATTTCGCAGGTAATGCCATCTCCTATGCCGAAATCAATAAGCTATTCAAATAGGCTGGGATTAAAAAATTTCATTTTGCTATTTTTATCTGCGTTATGAATAAGGCTGACATTTTAATTATTGGCGCTGGCGCTACAGGGTTAATGGCAGCCTATAAGCTGACGAAAGCGGGCAGAAAAGTAATATTGCTTGAAGCCCGCGACCGTTGCGGCGGCCGCATCCATACCATTAACGAGAAATCTTTTTCCAAAAACACAGAACTGGGCGCCGAATTTATCCATGGTGATTTACCGGTAACACTGAGGCTTTTAAAGAAGGCGGGTATTGCATTTAATCCCGCTTCAGGCGAAATGGTGCATTATAAAAATGGGAAATTTGATAATGATGAGGGCGTTGAAGGATGGGACCTGTTGATGCAAAAACTCAAAACCATAGATAAAGACATTAGCATTAATCAATTTCTGGATAAAGAATTTGCCGGTGATGAGTTTAATGAACTAAAGCAGTCTGTGCGCCAGTTTGCAGCAGGATATGATTCAGCCGACCCGGATAAGGCAAGCACTTTTGCGCTGCGAAATGAATGGTTGAATGATGACGAAGAAGCACAGTACCGGGTTAATGGCGGTTACGGAAAGCTGGTTGATTATTTGGAAAACGAAATAAAAAATGCCAGCGGGAGTATTATTTTTAATTCAATAGTTACTGAGGTTCAATGGCAGCCCGGCCACGTAGCAGCAATTACCTATATCGGGACCGTTTATGAAGCCGGCCAATTGCTTGTCGCTTTACCATTGGGTGTTTTACAGGCCTGTAAAGATCAACTTGGTGCAATAACTTTTATTCCGCCGATCTCTGAACAGATGGCAGCTATCAACCAAATGGGCTTTGGCGCCATCATTAAGATACTGCTTGAATTTGATGAGCCTTTTTGGATAGATAAGCAAACGCAAGCACAGGCTGGTAAGAGCCTGGAAAATATGAGTTTCTTACTATCCGACGAAGAGATCCCCACCTGGTGGACACAAGCACCGGAGCCAAGTACTGTAATTACAGGCTGGTTAGGTGGCCCGCCAGCTGCGGCTAAGAAAGATGTTCCGGATGAGGAAATTTTAAAGCAATCCCTGCAATCGCTGTGCAATATATTTAAAAGGGATATGGAAGAACTGAAAAGCAAGCTGGTCGCGTCCCGTATTGTGAACTGGACGAAGGATCCATTTACCCGGGGGGCTTACGCTTATGATACGGTTAATGCTTCAACCTTTCGCGAAATATTGAAGCAGCCTGTTGATAATACTTTGTTTTTTGCAGGTGAATATCTATATGAGGGTGCCGCAATGGGAACCGTGGAAGCGGCATTAACGAGCGGGGAGGAAGTGGCGAAAAAGATGTTAAATACTCCAGTTATTAATATTCCTTAACTAACGTCTCCAATGGAATATGAAGTTCGTTATAAAGTTTGCGAACCATTCCCAGATTTAATTTCCTGTTTTTTTTGAAAATATCACTTACCCGACTCTTGAAACCAAGAATTTGAGCTAAGTCTTTGTTCGTCAAACCTTGTTGTTCCATTCTGTATTTTATGGCATCAATAGGACTGGGGGCCTCAATAACAAAATATTTATCTTCATATTCTTTTATCAAAAGGGAAATTACATCTGCTTCATCACTTTCAGCCGTTCCAGCTTTTGCCTGGAAAATTTCTTCAAATCTTTCCAGCGATTTCATATAATCTTTTTTTGTTTTAATTATTTTGAGTTGCATGACTAAGCGTAATTTAAGATTAACTATTTCTTTTTGGGTTTAAACAAGTCTATTGTCGTCGCATCAACCGTATCATATTCAGCATGTGTTCCTAAAAACTTTATAAACAACCATTCTTTTTGGTAATTAATTTCAGCAATTAGTCTGTAATCATTGCGATTAATACCAAAAATCGCTCTGTTGTTTTTTATAGTCCTTGCAGTATTGAAATCTTTAGTGACATCACCTGGCTTTTTCCATTTTTTTGATTTAACGTCGTGGTACCATTTTTCTAAAGTCTCTTTGCAGTCTGGATGCTTCTCGTAAAATAAAACTAACGAACTTCGGTTATATATGTTCATTTCATTTTTTCATTAGCCAAATATACGAAAAGTAACCAATTTGGTTACTTTTTATTTCATTAATTAGTCACCCAATAATTCCCCGAAACAATGATCATATCCATCAGTTTGATGGTGTTATCATAATAGTCAAAATCCTTCAATTTAAAAGCGGTCATATAATTCCAAACCTTGTTTAACCATAACTGGTTTTTTGAGTCGACAGAAGCGGAAACGGCAAAAGGGGCGATAAAACTAAGCGCTTCAAAATTTCTGGCTTTAATATCATTACCGGCCAGCGTATAACCCGCCGACAGGTTATAAGTGTCGTTATTGGTTGTTTGCCTTATCCACTGGTTTATTTTGGCCACTATTTTTTTTGAACGCACATCTCCGGTTAAAAGGTAATCCAGGCCAATACGCCAGGGGTCGCGGCAGGCATTGTAATTATAATTACCATCATAAGGCGATTCCAGGAAGTGAGGAGGTGCCGGCTTGGGTGTTTTATTGATGTCAACGATAAAATCGGGTAAAAGACCGGCCTCGGCGCTGTATTTATTTTGCAGGTTTAAAAATAGCCTGTAATTGGCCTCAATCACCTTTATCCATCTTTTATCATGGGTAACCCGTGCAAAGGCTTTGAAATGTGAAGGCATAAAATCCGAAGACCGCGTATCAAAATAATCCCTGCTTTCTGATTCTATCCCATCGCACAATAATATCGACCATGTTTGATGATTGATGTCCAGTTTCATAATTTCAGCAATCATTTGTTTTGCTGCCTTCAGGTAATTAATCGCCCCATTGCTACCCCATTGTTTATCGGCAAGCAACAGTGAGTAGGCAATATCCATATCGCCATCAGTGGCAGAAGTTCCGTCAGCGCTTTTGCCATTGGTGTATTGCGCCCAGGCCATCAGGTATTTACTCCTTTTATCAGGGTACGCTCTGCAATAGCGGTACAAATTATCGTAGGTAATTTTTGCAGATGGGTCAAAACCAGCCATTAGTGCTGTAATGACCATCCCGTATCCCTGCCCTTCGGATACGCATTGTTTTTTGCCTTTTTCTTCAAACCAAACATAACTTTCCGCCTTGCCCGGGAGTGTTTTTATATAATGTTTTTTCCATTGGGTATAAAAATTCCGCACGGAATTGTCAAGTTGGGCTTGGGTAATATGGCTGGGTTTTATAGTTTCTTCAAAATACTTAGTGTGTTGAGGAAACGGTCTTTGAGCAGGCTGAGAAAATAGTTGCAGGTAACAGCAAGAAAAAACAAGTAAAATCAAAAGCCTTAATCTCATTACTAAATCATTTTTTTCAATACTGTGCCAATATATAATTTTATAATTAATGTGGTATGTTTATTTGGTTTTTTCTATAATTTGTTGATAATGAGTTTGTTTTTAACCTTGTCTTTTTGTCAGTTTGTTATATTATTAATAAATCGGCTTAATACCTTTTTATTAAGTAACAGTTATAATACTTTTGATTGTGTCATTAATACACCAGCAAGTTTTAATTTTGCCAACTCAGAACTACAACGTATGTTAAAAAGGAATATTAAGTTTTTCATAATAGTTTTGTTAACCCTCACTTTTTTTAAAGCGCAAAGCCAGCAAAAGGTTTTGGGCTTAAAAGAAGCTGAACAAATAGCTCTCGCAAATTATGGTTCAATTAAAGCAAAAACTAATCAGTTAAACGCTTCACGGGCATACCTCACTGAAACCAAAACAGAACAATTGCCGGATGTTAATATTTCTGCCCAGCAGGATTACGGAACGGTGAATTCACAATTCGGTCCATTATACGGATATAAGGGATTTAACGTAGCTTCGTCAGGCCCGATAACAAATACGCAGAATTGGAACGCCGCTTTTGGCTCTCTTTACCTCAGTAACGTAAGCTGGGACTTTTTCTCTTTCGGAAAGGCCGTTGAAAAAGTTAAAGTTCAAAAATCAACAGTTAGCCTTAACGAAACTGATTTGGTGCAGGAGCAATTTCAGCACGAGGTACGCGTAGCCAGCACGTACTTAAATTTGCTGGCTGCCCAACAGCTTAGCAAAGCCCAGCAAGACAACCTTAACAGGGCAGTTGATTTACAAAAGGTGGTAGTTGCCCGGGTAAAGAATGGTTTAAACCCGGGTGTTGATTCGTCTCAGGCCAATGCCGAAGTTTCAAACGCCAGGATAGCGCTTACCAATGCAAAGGAAACTGAAGAGGAGCAAAGCAACCAGCTTGCACAATACCTGGGTATTCCGCCCCAAAGTTTTAATTTAGACAGCACCTTTGTAACCAAACCGCCCGCCAGTGCAGGTCTGCAGGCACAGATTAACCTTGCTGATCACCCCTTGTTAAGGTTTTATCAAAACCGCATCAATGTAAGCGACGAAGTGGCGAAATATTTAAATACTTTCAGTTATCCTACATTTACATTGTTCGGCGTATACCAGGGTAGAGGGTCAGGATTTAGTTCAGATTATGGTTCAAATCCGGGCGCTTACAGCAGCAGTTACGGTGCCGGGGCCGATCCGACACGGTTTAATTACCTGTTTGGTGTAGGTTTGATCTGGAATATTACTAATCCATTGAGGGTGCATTACCAGGTTAAATCGCAAAAATATACTTCAGCGCAATACCAGGACGAATACAACCTGGTAAGCCAGCAATTAAGCGATCAGCAGGTTTTGGCTGAAACCAGGATAAACAACGCTATGAAAAATTTTCGCGAATCGCCTGAAGAAGTGAGGGCCGCTACGGATGCCTACCGGCAAAAATATGCGTTATACCAAAACGGGCTGGCCAATATAGTTGATTTTACACAGGCACTTTATGTGCTTAACCGCGCCGAAGTGGATAATTATATCGTCAAAAACAATGTTTGGCAGGCATTATTATATAAAGCCGCCGCAACCGGCGATTTTGGAGTATTTATTAATAACTTTTAACACAAATTATAAATAATGGGGCTGATTAAGGGTGCGTTGCAAAGGCCAATAACCATTTTGGTTATTGTAGCCGGATTGTTTTTCTTTGGTATAAATGCAGTCAGAAGCATAAAGATTGATATTTTCCCTGATCTTAACCTGCCGGTTATTTATGTTTCTCACCCGTATGGCGGTTACACCCCCGACCAAATGGAAGCTTATTTTGGTAAACAATATGTAAACCTGCTCTTATTTGTTTCTGGCGTCAAGAGTATTGAAACCCGCAATATCAGTGGTTTAACCCTCATTAAACTAACTTTTTACGAAGGTACCAATATGGCACAGGCCGCGGCGGAGGTTACCGGCTATACCAACAGGGCCCAGGCTGGTTTCCCCCCCGGATCACAACCGCCTTTTATTTTGCGTTTCGATGCGTCCACATTACCCGTAGGGCAGTTGGTGCTTTCAAGCGCCAGGCGCAGCAATAACGAGTTGCTGGATATGTCAAACGTTTATATCCGGTCGCAGTTTACAACAATTCCGGGGCTGGTCGCGCCCGCGCCTTTTGGCGGTAACGTTCGTACTGTGGTTATAAAGATTAACCCCGAATTGCTCCGGGCGCATAATTTAACAGCCGATCAGATCGTAGCAGCATTACGCGATAATAACCAAAATTCGCCGGCCGGGAACATTCGCATAGGTGACTATAATTACCTGGCTCCCTCAAATACGTCAGTAAAGCAAATAAAAGATTTCGGCGATATCCCGTTGTATAAAAATGGGGTGCAAACGGTGTTCCTGCGTGACGTAGCAACCGTTGAAGATGGTGCTGATATTACCAGCAGCTATGCGCTTATAAATGGCAAACGGTCAGTGTACCTGCCCATTACCAAATCAGCTGATGCTTCTACATGGGAAGTGGTGCAAAACCTGAAAAAAGCCATTCCGCGTTTCCAGGCATTATTGCCCGAAGATGTGAAACTCTCCTATGTATTTGATCAGTCAGTATACGTGATCAACGCCGTTAAAAGCTTAGCTGAAGAAGGCGCCATCGGCGCGGTATTAACGGGATTAATGGTGCTGCTGTTCCTGGGCGACCGCCGCGGGGCTTTAATTGTGATTTTAACCATACCGACATGTATTATATCTGGGATATTTTTTCTTTACCTTTTTCATCAAACTATAAATATCATGACGCTGAGCGGGCTTTCACTCGCAATTGGTATTCTGGTTGATGAATCGACGGTGACCATTGAAAATATTCATCAGCATTTTGATATGGGGAAACCAAAAGCACTGGCTATCTGGGATGCCTGTAAGGAAATTGCTTTCCCAAAATTGCTCATCCTGTTTTGTATCCTCGCGGTGTTTGCGCCGGCCTTTACCATGACAGGGATACCGGGGGCGTTGTTTCTGCCTTTGTCATTGGCAATTGGTTTTTCCATGATCACCTCTTACCTGTTAGCCCAAACTTTTGTACCTGTAATGGCTAACTGGGTAATGAAAAATGAACATGAAGATAAAAGCCATGCTGACGGCTTTGCTTTAGAGGACGAAGGGACTCCATGGGAACAAAAAGAACTGGCCATAAAAAATGCAATGGGCGCTCCCGGAAAAAAACTTACCCGGTTTGATAAATTCAGGCTTCGTTACCTTGCCTTTATTGACTGGATGATGCCTAATCGCAAGTTTTTTGTTTTATTTTATGCAATAACAGCGTTAGGTGCCGCTTTTTTGATGTTTAATAACATTGGCCGCGATGTGTTGCCGAAAGTAAATTCCGGTACGTTTCAGGTGAGACTGCGTGCACCCGACGGGATCCGGTTAGAGCGAACGGAATTGATTACTATTCAAGCCCGAAAAATACTTGAAAAACTTGTTGGTAAACAAAATATTGAGATAACTTCAGCATTTGTAGGGACACACCCCGGATTATTTTCAACCAGTCCGATTTATTTATTCATGGCAGGCTCCCATGAGTCAGTTATGCAGGTGAAATTAGTGGATAGTTATAAAGTAGATCTGGATGATTTGAAAGAACGCTTTCGGGTTGAGATGAAAAAGGAGATGCCTTCGGTAAAATTGTCATTTGAGCCTATTGAGTTAACCGATAAAATATTGAGCCAGGGCTCGCCAACCCCTATTGAGGTGGTGATTGCAAGTAAAAATAAACCACAGAATATTCAATGGGCCACCAAAGTTTTGGATAGGATAAAACAAATAAGTTATTTACGTGATGTGCAAATTGGGCAATCTTTCAAATATCCTTCCATAAATATCAATATTGACCGGGTTCGGGCTGCTGAATTGGGCGCAAGCATCAATGATATTTCCCGTTCGCTGGTAGCGTCCACTTCATCTTCACGGTATACCGAAAAAAATGTATGGCTTGATCCTAAAGTAGGGTTAGGTTATGCTGTACAGGTTGAAATTCCAGAGTATCAGATGGCCAGTTTAAATGATGTACGCGAAATTCCGATTATGAGCGATAAACCGCGGCCTGTTTTAAGTGATGTCGCCAATATAAGCCTTGGTACTACTGACGGAGAAAATGACGATATAGGGGCAATGCCAATACTTACGGTTACGGCTAATTTGTATAAAATCGACCTTGGTACGGCAACAACCGAAGTACAGAAGGCAATTAAATCATTAGGCAAATTACCACGTGGTTTATCGATCAGTACGCGCGGCTTAACCCAAACGCTTACTGATACGCTTGACAGCTTACAAACGGGTCTGCTGGTTGCCGTTATTGTCATCTTCCTGATGCTGGCAGCAAATTTCCAATCGTTTAAAATGTCGTTTGTCGTACTTTCAACGGTACCCGCCGTTTTATTCGGATCGCTGTTGCTGGTAAAAATAACAGGTGCGACATTGAACCTCCAGTCGTATATGGGGATGATCATGTCGGTTGGTGTATCCATATCAAACGCTGTGTTGCTGATTACCAATGCCGAAGAATTGCGAAAACATAACGGCGATGCGCTTAAATCGGCACGCGAAGCGGTTGCTTTACGTTTAAGGCCGATATTAATGACAAGTTTGGCAATGATAGTTGGCATGATCCCTATGGCATCGGGTATTGGCGAGGGGGGCGATCAAACCTCTCCGCTGGGTCGTGCGGTAATAGGTGGGTTGTTTGCCTCAACGTTTGCGGCATTAATGATATTACCGTTAATTTTTGCCTGGGTACAGGGTAATGCAACCACTGATTCTGTTTCCTTAGATCCTGAAGATAAAGAAAGTAAATTTTATGTCCCTTTGCATCACAATGAAAATCACGAAAAATAAAATCTTTAGCGCTTTTACGCTTTTGGCACTTGGCGCCACATTGTTAAACTCATGTGGCTCTGATAAAAAAGAGAAGCAAGAGCAGGAGCAAACTATAAAAGAAGAAAACGCTATTGACAGCCCAACTGTCGTCCTGGCGCAGGTTAAAAAAGGCAAGCTGGAAGGCGGCATTGCGGTACCTGGCGAACTGGTGCCGTACCAGGAGGTTGACCTGTACGCCAAAGTTAACAGCTATGTTAAAAAGCTTTGGGTTGATATAGGTTCGCAGGTTCACCAGGGGCAATTGCTGGTAACGCTTGAAGCGCCGGAAATCAATTCACAGTTGGCGCAGGCACAATCGCATATTCAGCAAATGGAGGCGGTTTATTATGCCAGCAAGGCCACTTATGACAGGCTGTACAATACCAGTAAAATCCCCGGAACAGTTTCACAGAACGATCTGGAACAGGCCGAAGCAAAAAAGAATTCTGATCTTGCAAATGTTGAGGCTGCAAAATCATCCTACAAAGAAGTAGCCGCCAATATGAATTATCTCGAAATACATGCGCCGTTTGATGGGGTAATCTCGGCACGAAATGTTAATACCGGAGCCTATGTTGGCCCGGGAGGAAAAGGAACAGACCCTTTGTTGGTTTTACAGGACGAGAACAGGATGCGATTGGTAATATCGGTGCCTGAAAACTTTACCGGCGGATTAACTGACAAAAACTACGTAACCTTTACTGTACAGGCTTTGCCGAACCGGAAGTTTACTGCACAAATTAAACGGCTTGCCGGTGCGTTGGATGAAAAACTGCGTTCTGAAAGGCTGGAGATGGATGTATACAATACCGATAAAAAACTTTTGCCGCACATGTATGCGGATGTAAACGTTCCCCTGCCCAGTCGCGACAGTTCTCTTATTGTTCCCAAAACCGCGGTGGTTACTTCAACTGAAAAGGTTTTTGTGATAAAAGTAGTAAATCATCATGCCCAATGGGTAGACGTTAAAAAAGGCTTTCAGTCGGGAGACTTCATAGAGATTTACGGCAATCTTTCAAACGGCGACCAAGTGGTAAAGCAGGCATCGGATGAAATAAGGGACGGATCATCCGTGAAATACTAATGCTGTAAATGCCGGAAGTTATATAAATAAAAAATCAGGGCAAATAGTGTTTCTACCCTGCAAGTGAAATATTAGAAAACAGGCCTTATCCCGTTGATAAGGCCTGTTTTAATATCGCTATAAATTAGTAACGGCTTCCGCCGCCACGATTGTTGTCTCTTGAGTAGCCACCGCCACCACCGCCGCGGTTACCACCGCCGCCGTAGCCGCCACCGCCACCACGGTTTCCACCGCCATAGCCGCCACCGCCTCTGCGGTCACCACCTGGCTTCTTTTCTTCAGCCTGGCTTACAGCAATTGTTCTTCCTTTAACACTGAAGCCGTTTAGTTCGGAGATCGCTTTTTGAGCGCTTTCGTCATCAGGCATCTCAACAAAGCCAAAGCCTTTGCTTCTTCCCGTTTCACGGTCATTAATTAATTTTACGGTGCTTACTTCACCATAAGCTTCGAAAAGCTCTCTTAAATCGGCTTCCTCTAATGAAAAGGGAAGGCTTCCTGCGAATATGTTCATTAAAATTTAATTTATAAGTGCAAGTCCTTTTTGCCTGCATGCTTTTATTATCATCAAATATAGTAATAGATATTTGATGATTAATGTTACAAAATGCAAATTACTGATAAATGTTTTAAAAAATGTTTAAAAAACCTGTGTTACCAGGTAATTTTTTTCATTTAAATTAAATTCATCACCCGCTTTTAATCCCTTAAGCTTTGTTCCAATAGGTGAAAAAGGCGAAACTGCGAAATATTCCACGTTGTTAATTTTAAGGGTACCCGCACTTATCGCTATATAAAAATTAGCTTTATCAGTGAGTACCAGGCTTCCGGTATCTACAGTTTCAGAAACATGGTTTGGGCTTATCCTGTTCAAAGCAATCTTTAATTTATTGGCTTCGTTTAGCTGGCCCATGTTACGGTTGGCCTCCTGTTGCGCCATTTCTCTGCCGGTTTCGTACTTATCGCCGGCACTGCTTTTGGTGTCATCGTTTGAGGCTTTTTGCGCTTCATTTATAGCCAGTTGTGCTGCATCCAGCCGGTTCTGCACATACGCAAGGCAATGGTTATACAATTTTTTTTTTAGTTCGATCATGGATGGGACTAAGATAGAGATTAGTGATTGGAGATTAGTGATCAGATGTTGGAAAATTGCGGTGCTGGCAGTTAGAATTACTTCGGGTTATTCAGATCTCAAAACTAATCTCTAATCTCCAGTCTCTAACCTTTAATCAAATAAAAGCCCCCTTACACTCGCTGCTTGGGGGCTTTCAACCTAAACCTTATCACAATTATAAATGCGGGACGCATTTATAGGATACATAACGCATAAAAGCCCCTATAAGTTTTATAAAAGAAAAAAAAGTGACGATTTTATGATAATTTTTTTCTGGTTAAATTAATTATCGTTCAAATTTCAGGTTTGGCGCTTCGGCCAAAATATTGTTAAAAAAACATTAACGCCGTTGTAATGAATTGCCAATTCAGAACGTAAGAGAGATTAAAGCTGAAATTGACATGGACAAACGGAATAAAAAAATCAAAACTAAGAAGTATGTGACTACTTTAGTGTTGCTTTCTATATTATTGGCTTTAATGATCATTATAATGATTATACCACATATTCCATAAGCTGTAACGAGGTTTAAAGACGAATTATTATGCTCATCCTTTTGGCGCCGAAATAATTACAGGTTTGCGGCAAAAAATTTCAACGACGATATGATGTGTTTTGACCAGTAGGTCCATTCGTGCCCTCCGGCGTTTTCTTCAAAATGATGGGGCATTCCTTCTTTTTCCATCTTTTTGTGGAGGATCCGGTTATAATTAATTAACAGGTCATCTGTGCCGCAATCAAAACGCAGCGGCGGGAGTTGCTCCCGGTAATGTAAAAAAGTTTCAAATATATCTTCGTCAATTGTGTCATCCTGGGCATAGCTTTTTAACGGCTCCCCGGCGAAGAACTTTATCTGGGGTAAGCTTGTAATAGACGAATGGCCTGATATAGCCCTGAATTGCCTGCCGTATTTTGCCCCAATCCGTAGAGCCCCAAAACCACCCATTGATAATCCGGAAATAAAAAGCGGCGAACTCATCTTTGCACCGTTAATACATTCACGCAAAGCCTCCGGTACATCCTCTGCTATCCACTTTTCAAAATTGTAACCATTTAAAGGTAAAAATGCCGACCCGTCGCCCCAAAGCCCGTCTGAGGGCATGGCAATAATCATGGGCGGCAGTTCTCCGTTTTTGATCATCTCATTAGCCTTTAAATGTATTCCCGCGCAGTAGGCCCAACTCCAGGCACTGCCATGTACACCGTGCAGCAATATAACTATTGGTAAAGTTTCAACAGTACTTGCTCCGGGTGGAACATAAACACAGATATCGCCACGCCCCTTGAGATTGGGTGTTTTTACTGTTATAAACCGTAAGTTATTATTTTCGAAGTTGGGGTTGGATATTTCTAAAGTTTTAAATGATGGCATAATTAATTTTTCTAACACGTTCTCTTTCCCGCTTTGCCCTATAGAAATTCAACAAAGGTTTTCCGGCTGCTACTGATCCTGTAAATATTTATGATATCTTTTTTCTATTTTGTGATTTGGTTTGGTTTGAACGGAACCACCCGGTCAGTTAATCCCAAAAAACATAGGTAAACGGAATATTCAGGCGTTTGGCCGTCTTGAGTGTAGGTGTTTCTGAATGGGTGGAATAGGGTCTTAAAAGTCAATGAAATAACGTTCTTTCTTATGGTCATACGCCGAATTGTTTTGAAACGTATAAGTGCAAAACAAAAATCCTGCGAAGTAACAAATTCCTATCAATTTTTATCACGGAAATATTGGCAAAATATTGGGGTATATTAACTTCACCCAATAAATTTACCTTTATCTGTATAATTTAAATCATGTTTACCGTGAGATAAAATGCGCCATATTTAAATTAAGATTAACATTTTTTTATCCTGAACGGTTAAGTTACTTTGGTTTATAAATCAACCCCACTTTATGAGGCCAACGACCACGTTATTTGTGTTTTTGTTTCTGTCGCTTAGTTTTTCAACGGTAATTGCAAAAATAACATCTAAGGCTAAAACACCTGATCATAAACAAGAGGAGATTATTTATCATATATTTCAGCGTAGTTTTTACGACAGTAATGGAGATATGCAGGGCGACCTGAACGGAATCCGCCTGAAACTGGATTACCTGCAGCGCCTTGGGGTGACCGCAATTTTGCTTACGCCATTATACGAATCGGTATTTTATCATAATTATTTTGCATCGGATTTCAAAAAGATCGATCCTGCCTACGGTTCAATGCACGATTATCTATTACTGATAAAAGAGCTGCACCGGCGCGGGATGAAGTTTTACATGGACATGGAAACCCAGTACATTACTGAAGACCACACCTGGTGGAAAGATGGTGTAAACAATCTCAAATCGCCATATAGCGATTATATTTTATATGATGATAAAGCCCACACGGCCCCCTCAGGCATTATATATAACCTGAAGGGCCTGTTAGGATACGATAGTGTTTACCGCAAAATAACAACCGTGAATTTGTACAGCCCCAAAGTATTTGAATATAACTACCAGCTGTTTAAGTTTTGGGAGGACCCTAATGGTGATGGAAAATTTGATGACGGTGTGGATGGTTTCCGCCTTGACCATATGATGGATAACCTGGACAATAAACTTCCTGATTTGTTTGCCCGGTTTTGGCGGCCTTTATCAGGCAGATTACGGAAAGTTAATCCGAAGTTGAAAATAATAGCTGAACAGGCCAATTGGGGGGCGATAGGGCAGGATTATTTTGCCAATGGCGGTGTAGATCGTGTATTCGCTTTTCGGTTAGCGTTTGCTATCAGGACTTTTAAAAAAGACCAGATCGCAGCGGCTGCCGATTCAACTTTTATGCTTACCCCGGCAAATAAACAGCAGGTTGTATTTATTGAGAACCACGATACCCCACGATTTAGTTATGGCGTAAAAGGCGATGTCGGGCACTTAAAGATCGGGGCTGCATTAAACCTGTTGCTGGGTGGTGTGCCATCCATCTATTACGGGCAGGAATTAGGCATGAGCGGTACCAATGCAGCACTCGGCCCAACTGATGCTAATGATATCCCCAACCGTTCGGCTTTTGAGTGGTACAAAAGCGACCAGGGAAAAGGAATGGCCTATTGGTACAAGGTAAAGGGACCCTGGCGCAATACTTTTAATAATGATGTACCTAACGATGGTGTTTCACTTGAAGAACAACAAGACGATCCTAACTCGCTATGGAATTTTTATCGCAAAATGATAGCGATCCGGAAAACGAACCCGGTAATATCAAAAGGCGCTTACAAAACCCTTAAAAACAATAAAGATGATGTTTTTACTTTTATGCGATATGCAGGGAATAAAAAAATTGTTGTGGCAGTAAACCTTTCGGATAAACCTGAAACGGTTTCGGTTGCGGTCGCTTTCAAAGCCACTACATTTAAAGTGTTATACGGGGATAGTAAACCCGCCCTGGTAAATAAAGATATTGGAATAACAATGCCTGCTTTTGGAATTGAGGTGATTGGGATTGACTAATTTGCACTCGATACCCGATACAACTTATTTAAGGTTCAAAATATCCTACGCAACCCCAATTATGGCCTCATCCTCCAAACTTTGCAAAAACTTTTTGCGATAATTTAGCGGGCTGATATGCATTTTTTGTTTGAATGTTTTGTAAAAATGTGATACATCGCCAAATCCGCTTTCAAAAGAAATCTCCGATATAGGCTTATCGGTTTGCACCAGTTGCTGGATAGCATAATTGAGGCGGTACTCAATAATGGTTTCCATAAAGGTTTTACGGGTGATTTTCTTAAAATATTTACAAAAGGCATTCGTGGTCATGTTGGCAATGCCTGCGGCGGTGTCCAACGAAACCTGGTTCCTGAAATTTTCAACCAGGTAGGCGTAAACCGGGTTTATTCGTTCCTGTTCGGCCAGCGTGCGTTCAGCAATTACCATGTTTTGGTCCAGCAAAACATAATCATTGGTTGATGCCAGTTTTTGTAAAATTTCCAGCAGCCCAATCAGCATCCTGAAGTTGTTTTTTTCTTTACTCAGTACTTGCAGGTTTTTATCAACCGCAGTTTGGGTTACTGATTTAAAACAGATGCCGCTGCCGCTTTTTTGAAAAAGCCTTTTGATATGTTGTAACTCGTTTTTATCAAAAAAATCATTGCCCAAAAAAGCGCCATCGAATTGTATCACTATAGCTCCCGCCGGCGACTGATCTCCTTGTTCGAGTTTCCAGCAATGCGGCAGGTTAGGGCCAAGTAATACCAGGTCGCCCGCAACAAAATCGCCCATATGACTTCCAACATAACGCTTGCCGGCGCCTTCTGTAATATAGGTAAGTTCGTACTCAGGGTGAAAATGATAAGGCGCTTCAAATGCCGACCTGTCAAATTTTCTGAATAAAAATGACTGGCCATTGGCAGGTTGTATGATCTCAAAAGAAGCCTTGATCATGGTTTATTTTAACAAATTAAATTTGTTATCGTAAATTTAAGGATAAAATAATCCATAATTATACCATTTTCCTTATTTTTTTTATTTCAAAGTGTAACTTACTTTGGGTATAACGAAAAGCAAAATGAATAAACAGCCTGCCGATTTGCCATTATTGGATGATTTTAAAGAATTACCGGTAGAAAACATCCGGGAGTTTCAGGAAAAAGGCCACACCCTGGTTAAACAAGTTTTGAGTAAAGAGGAAATTGCAGGCTATCGTCCTGTAATAGTTGGCGCAGCTGAAAAGTACAATACCGAAACACGCAAACTGCAGGATCGTGACACTTACGGCAAGGCTTTTTTGCAGATCATGAATTTATGGCGAAACGATGAAGACGCGAAAAAATTTGTGCTGGGCAAACGTATGGCGAAAATTGCTGCCGATTTAATGGGGGTGGAGAATGTGAGGCTTTATCACGACCAGGCCCTGTTTAAAGAGGCAGGTGGCGGCCCTACGCCATGGCACCAGGATCAATACTACTGGCCTATTGATACCAATAATACCATTACCATGTGGATGCCGCTGGTTGATATTGATATCGAGATGGGGATGCTGACATTTGCTTCCGGTTCGTACAAAGAAGGATCTATATTTAATTACGAGATTTCCGATGAATCGGATGATGCTTTTGACAATTATGTAAAAGATCATCATTTTCCGATCAGCAGGGCAAAAACCATGAATGCCGGTGATGCCACCTGGCACAGAGGCTTTACCATACATCACGCCAACGGCAATAACTCCAGCAAAATGCGCGAAGTGATGACTATTATTTATGTGGCCGATGGTGCAAGGATTACGCCCTATAAAAACAATTGGCAAAAAAATGACCACCACAAATGGCTTATGGGTAAGCCAGTTGGTGAATTGATAGATTCAGAATTGAACCCGAAATTGTTGTAAGAGGTTACAAAATTGATCTGTTTGCGCCTCCATCAACCTGTATGGTGGTACCGCTGATATAAGCCGCCTGTTCTGAAGCCAAAAAGGTTACCAGCGCGGCCAGTTCTTCAGGTTTACCTATGCGGCCGAGCGGGATATTTTTGGCTCTTTCCTTTAAGGCGAGTTCGGGGTCTGCGTCTTTTGGCAGCGTATGTTTCAGCCGGTCGGTAAGGATCATCCCGGGGGCTACATTGTTTACCGTAATATTATACGGCCCCAATTCATCGGCCATTAATTTGGCCATCCCAACAACGCCCATCCGCATACTTGTTGATAATACTGAATTTGCCAGCACTGATTTTACCGAACCGCTGATAATATTGATGATGCGGCCGCTGCCTGTTTTTTGCATATGAGGTAACACCAGCCGACTGGTGCGGGCAAAGCTTAGCAGGGTAAGGTTAAAAGCCTGCTGCCAGGCTTCATCATCAAAATTTTCAAATCTATCAAATGGCGGCCCGCCACTGTTGTTTACCAGGATATCTATTTTCCCATAGGCCGCCGCTACTTTTTCAATAAAATCGGTAACACGGGCACTATCGCCAACATCAACTGCTATGGCGGTTACCTCCCTGCCCGTTATGGCGGATATTTCTTTCGCAGTTCGTGCTAATTCTTCCGCATCGCGCGACCCGATGATTATTTTTACTCCTTCGGCAGACAATGCAGTGGCAATGGCTTTGCCCAGTCCTTTTGAGGCAGCTAATACGATGGCTACTTTATTGTTAAGTTTTAAATCCATGTTTTTAAATAATCAACCCAATCACTAGTGTCATGTCATTAATAAATTGCCGTTCAGGCTTTATCAGAACAGCTTAAAAATACCCGGAGGATGTTATGTAAAATAGTGTAAACCCTGTTTTAATGAATAACCATATAAATGACTTATTATCAGATATTTATAAAATGTGAACCCTGAAAAGTGTAAACCTTTTGTAAACCCTTTTTGTGCTTTTTTGCGTTCAATGAACTTGCAGATTGACGCCAGGTCAATTTATGGTTGACACGACACCAGATCATCTGAATCAACCTTTTACTTTCTTCTTTTCCCGGTGTTCCAAACTTAGCAGAAATGCAGGGAGAAGGGTAAGGTTACTTATCATCGCAACCAGTAAAGTAACTGACAGTAAAATGCCCAGTGCACTAACGCTGCCAAAAGTTGAAAAGGCAAATATGCCAAACCCGAAAAATAGTACAATGGCTACATAGATCATGCTGATCCCGGTTTCGCGGATGGTATCGGAAACGATCCTTGAAATACCCTTTTGGGTATAACGTAATTCCTGCCGGTAACGCGTAATAAAGTAGATGGTTTGGTCGGATGAGATCCCCATGGCTATGCTAAAAATAAGTATAGTAGACGGTTTTAACGGGATGCCAAAAAAGCCCATGATGCCCGCTGTTATGATCAGCGGGATAAGATTGGGCAGCAGCGATATAGCGATCATTTTCAACCCTCTGAACAAGATCCACATAACGCCGGCAATTAATAAAATGGCCAAGGCAAGGCTCTGGTAAAGGTTTTTTACCATATAATTAGCCCCCTTTATAAAAATTATGCTCGACCCGGTAAGTTCTACATGGTATTTTTTAGGGTTGAATATGGAATCGATACGGGGCTGCAAATTGGCTATTACCTTATTCATCCGGTTTGACCCCACGTCAACCATTTCAAAACTTGCCCTTGTAAACTGCTTGTTACTATCCAGATAATTGCGTAAAACGTTATTTTTTTTGCCCGAGTGACTGGCATAACTCAGGATAAAGCCATCTTCAAAACCCTGCGGCAGGCGGTAATAAGCAGGGCTTCCTCCATAAAATGCTTGCGTTGAAAATTTGAGGCCCTGTATCAATGATAAAGAACGGCTGAATTCAGGGTAGGAGGAGATCAGGTTCTCGAGCTTTTCAACCTTCCTGATGGTGGCATCATTCATTACCCCGTTTTTACGTTTGGTATCGATGCTTACCTCAAGTGGTAAAACGCCTTTAAAGTTCGATTCGAAAAATTTAAGGTCACTCAAAGTATTGCTTTTTTTAGGCAGATCGTCAACCACGTAACTGTTTACGTTGATCCTGAACATACCATAAAAACAAATGGCCACCATTACCAGGGTAGTTGCATAAATTGCTTTACGATGGGAATGTACCAGTTTATCAAGGCTGATTAACACGGTTTGCATAACCCTGCGATCTTTAATCTTAGTAAGTTTTTGTTTGGGGTCGGGTAAAAAACTGAATATAATAGGTATCAAAACAATACACAGGGCAAAAGTAGCCATTATGCTTAATGCCGCTACCAGGCCAAACTGGGTTAATAATTCGCTGTTGGTAAAATATAATACGCCAAATCCTATCGCAGTTGTAACGTTAGCAATAAAAGTAGTTATCCCTACTTTTTCAATAACAATATTCAGTGATTTTAACTTATCGCCATTATGGCTAAACTCGTAGTAGTATTTGTTAAGAATGATAATACTGTTTGGTACGCCGATAATTACCATTAAGGCAGGTATTAAACCGGTAAGTATCGTGATCTCGTAATGCGCCAGAACAAGGATTCCCAGTGCCCACGTTACCCCCAGCAATACCACAATTACCGGGAAAATAACCGGGTATCTTGAGCGGAAAATAAGGAAGAAAATGATGGTAGTGATCAATAATGATAGCCCTAAAAACAGGGTGAACTCATTCTCCATCAAATCGCTTGAAATAGTGCGGATAAGCGGCAGCCCGGAGTAGTGCATTTCGATCTGGTGCTTTTGCCCGAAGTTTTTGCCAATTTTAAGGATCGTATCAATGATTGGCACCCGGGCCGGCGTATTTAAAATTTTGCCCTCAAAAGTGATAGCCATCAACGTGGCCTGGTTGTTTTCGCTTAAAATAAGTCCTTTATAAAAAGGCAGGGATAGCAATTGATTTTTAACGCTGTCAACCGCCCGGTCTGTGGTTAGCGTATGAGTAACCAGGGGGTTTATAATAAAACGGTGGTTAAGGGTGTCTTTTTCGAGGTTAAATAAATTAGCCATCGAAATAACTGCTTTAATACCTTTAATGTGCTGTATGTGCTCACCCGCCTGGTACCAATCGTTAAAGACATCTTTTTTGAATATATCAGGCGATTTAAAGCCGATCACCATGGTGCTGGCGTCCTGCCCGAAAAGTTTTTTAAACTCGGTGTACCTGATGTATGCCGAATCCGTCACCGGTAAAACTTTGCCGCCGTTGAAAGTGATGCGGACTTTGCTGGCTTCGTAACCCATAAAAATGCTGGAAACTGCGATCAGGATCAGTATAAGCAGTCGGTTCTTTAAGATAATATCAGCAATCTTCTTCCAAATCATTATTTAATACGGGTTGTTTCGGTCGCTAAACTACGAAAATAGATTTATCATGGTATTTCCGGAAATGATATTGTGACATTGTTTAGCAATTGTGCAGATTTGTACTGTGTAAATTTGAAAATATACTTATTGAAAAATTGAATTTGCCGGATATTTATATACTTGTTAATGAAAAAACTGTTTAGGAGTTTTGGGTATGCTTTTAAGGGCATAGCATATACTACAAAAACGCAGCTAAATTTCAGAATCCATCTTGGGGTTACAGCGGTTGCTGTTTTATTGGGGATCTGGCTGCAAATTTCAGTGAGCGAATGGCAATGGATAGCAGTTTGTATCGCGCTGGTTTTAGTTTGCGAGATCTTTAATACCATGATCGAGACCTTAGTCGACCTGGTTTCGCCGGGATATAATGAAAAGGCGGGGCATATAAAAGATATGAGCGCCGGGGCTGTAGTAATTGCAGCGCTTTTTGCTTTAACTACCGGCATTATCATTTTTTTACCCAAGCTGCTATTACTGATCAGATAATGCTTCATAAAACACGCGGCATCGTTTTTAAAACTACCGATTATGGCGACAACAGCATTATTGTGCAGGTTTTTACAGAAAAGTTTGGCCTGCAATCCTACATTGTAAACGGCGCAAAAAAGCCAAAGGCAAAAATAGCCCGTAATATGTTCCAGCCGCTGCACCTGCTGGATATGGTGGTGTATTATAAAAATACCGGGAATGTACAGCGTATAAAGGAACTAAAAAACTCGCCGCAGTTGCAAACTATTCCCTATGATGTTATAAAAAGCAGCCTGGCGATCTTTTTAAATGAAGTATTATACAAGGCTGTCAAACAACAAACCGCGGATGAAAATTTGTTTGAGTTTGTTTTTAATGCGATTGAATGGCTGGATCACCAAACCGAAGGGTTATCAAACTTTCACCTGTTTTTTTTAACCAGGCTTACGCGCTACCTCGGCTTTTACCCTGATCGGTATCTTGCCGGCAATGCCGATTATTTCGACCTGAAGAATGGAGTTTTTAGCCATTATAAGCCGGACACTATTTTATACCTTTCGCCGCCGCATACACAAAACTTTACGGCGCTGCTTGAGGCTACATTTGAAAATATTTTGCAGCTAAAACTCACAAATGATGAACGCCGCTACCTGGTACAAAAGCTACTGGATTACTACACCCTGCATATTGAGGGATTCGGCAATATCCGGTCGCATGAGGTGCTGGAGGAAGTGCTGGGGTAGGAGGTTGACCCGGAATTTATGTGATTTTTTTTGAATCCTTGTAAACTGATTATTTTTACAACTCATTTTACATGATTCAACTAAAACTTTGTCTTCACCTGCATTCAATTCGTGCTTAAAAAAATTTAAAAAGCAGTATATTGTTTTAAATCATATCAAAAACAATACAAAAATTTCAAAAAATAGCTATTATATTTAAAAGCTGTTATACCGAGTCAACTCTTAATCATGATAAAAAACCCCAGCCGGTTACACTCCATAGATGTTTTACGGGCAGTAAACATGTTTTTTATGATCTTTGTAAACGACCTCAGTGGTGTGCGCAATGTGCCAGAGTGGATAGATCATGTGAAGGGGAATGTTGATGGCATGCACTTTGCTGATACCATTTTTCCTTTGTTTTTATTTATAGCCGGTTTGTCGCTTCCGCTTGCGCTAAGCAAACGGTTAAGTAAAGGAGAGTCTTTTTCCAGTATCGCCATTTATATCGCTTTACGTTCATTCGCGCTGATTGTAATGGGCTTTTTCCATGTAAATATGGAAGATTACAGCAAAGAAGCATTGTTACCATTGGGCGTCTGGGAATTTTTATTAACACTCTCGTTTTTCCTGATCTGGCTGGATTATCCCGAAACTTTGCCGAAACTGAAAAAGTATACCTTTATAGGAGGCGGCGTAATTATGCTTATCGTGCTGGCTTTTCTTTACAAAGGAGGAACACGCGCTGAGCCAAGAGATTTAACACCCGAATGGTGGGGTATTCTAGGTATCATTGGCTGGGCTTACCTGGTTTGTGCTGGCGTATTTCTGATATTTAAAGGCAATTTTATTGCGATGTGCATAGCGCTGGCCATATTCCTGGCAATCAATATTTGCAGTCATGGCCATTGGATCCATTGGCACCTATTAGTAGTACAGGATGGCGATTCATGCTCGCTCATGATGTTTGGCGTTGTGTTTTCCTTGTTATGTTACAAGTTCGTTACTAAAGGTAAATATATTAGTATATGGTTAGTGTTTACAGTAACGGGTTTAGCTGCCATAGCGCTGGGTTTTTTAGTGCGCCCTTATACTGAAGGTATTTCGAAGGTGCATTCCACCCCGGCCTGGGTTTTAATATGCAGTGGAATAGGGATCATTTTATTTGAATTTTTTATCTGGTTGATTGATGTTAAAGGCAAGGCAAACTGGTTTAAAATTATCAAGCCAGCCGGAACCAGTACCCTTACCTGTTATCTTATACCGTATTTTATGGTGGCTATCTTTGCCATCGTTGATTTCAACTTTCCCGATTTTTTAAGCGAAGGAACAGGTGGAATCATCCGTTCATTTGCTATATGTTTTATTGTGATATTTATCACCGGCTTTCTCGAAAAGAAAAGGCTCCGGCTCAAAGTTTAAGTATGACGGTATTATCAGGCAGGTTACAATCAGGATATTAGTACGAACGACAGCTTATTTGGTATAACGATCGCGTTTTGCCTGCTTTTATACACTTTCCCGTTTAAGGCCTGATCTGATAACGTGTCTATTGGGTATAAAGGCGTTTTTCAAATGGTCGTCTGTTTTATTTGATGGCGAATCGCTTGTAAAAAAGGGAGTATAAATAGTTGATGTACGAAAAGAGGACTGACGCGATTGTTTGGGAATACGACACCGTACTGAAAGGCAGTTTGCAGGATAAGATAAACGTTGTTTTAAAGAATTTAAAATACCCCTAAAACAAAAAAAGAGAAAGCTGGCGCTCACTCTTTTTGTAGTAACTGACCTCATTATCTATCATAAAGAACTAATTGGTTAGAACGATAATAATAATTATACAAATATATAACATGTGTATTAAATACACTAATATTTTAACAAAATTTTAACAGTTTTTTTTAACAAATGGCCCGAAATGTACCGAAAACTTACCAACATGGACCACTTACCAACAAAATGTGCCTTTATTGGCATATTTTTTACCAAAATGGCTTGTTATGAAGATAAAAATACCAAATGACATCTAAAACGAGTAAAAAACGATTGTTTTTGCTCTTTTTCAAGCAAAAAAAAATTAATTTCTAATAAATTTAATCCATAATTATAACCCTGATTTGAAACACATAATTACGCTGTTTTTTTGCTTTTTTGCCATTCAGCTTATGGCCCAAAAGAAAAACAGCAGGTACGTTTACCACATCCGCGAAGTAACATCGCCGATAAAAATTGACGGCGTCGCCGACGAAGACACCTGGCAACATGCAGACGTCGCACAGAACTTTTATATGGTTTTGCCAATGGATACTGCAATGGCAAATGTTTGTACCGAGGTAAAAATGGCTTATGATCAAAAAAATCTTTATGTACTGGCAATTTGTTATAAAGGTCCACCCGGGCCTAATATGGTGGAGTCTTTAAAGCGGGATTTCAGCTTTCAGAAAAATGACAACTTCATTTTTTTTATGGATACATTTAACGACCAGACCAACGGTTATTCTTTCGGCGCCAATGCAGCCGGGGCAGAGTGGGATGGTACCATGTACAATGGCGGGAATGTTGACCTAAACTGGACAAATAAATGGGTTTCAACCGTAAAAGATTATCCTGATAAATATGTTTTTGAAGCAGCTATTCCCTTTAAGTCCATCAGGTATAAAAAAGGGATCACCGAATGGGGCATCAATTTTAGCCGGAATGATTTAAAAGCCACGGAAAAATCAGCCTGGGCGCCGGTGCCACGCCAGTTCCCTACGGCTTCTTTGGCATATACCGGAACTTTGATATGGGATAAACCACCGCCGGATCCCGGTTCTAATGTCTCGATCATCCCCTATGCGCTTACGTCGTTCAGCAAAGACTATGCTGATAATAAAAACCTGGCGGCAAAAGTAACAGGGGGCGTTGATGCGAAAATAGCAGTTTCGTCGGCGCTCAATCTCGACTTAACCATAAATCCCGATTTTTCGCAGGTCGACGCCGATAAACAGGTAGTGAATTTAAGCCGCTTTGAACTTTTTTACCCCGAAACACGGCAATTTTTTTTAGAGAACGGCGATCAGTTCAATAATTTCGGATACGCTACCATCCGGCCTTTTTTCTCGCGCAGGATTGGCTTGCAATCAAATATCATTGGCGGGTTCAGGCTCAATGGAAAGCTGGATAAAGACTGGCGTATTGGCGTAATGGACATGCAAACCAACAGTAATGATACCATGCCGGCCCAAAACTTTACGGTAATTGCATTGCAGCGGAAAATACTGGCACGATCAAACATCGGGTTTATCTTAGTAAACAAGGAAGCTTTTAATTATCCGGCTGTGCCGCCATCAAGTCAGCCCAATAATTCGCGGTTCAATACGAACGCGGGGGTTGAATTTAACCTGGCTTCGGCGGCTAACTTGTGGACCGGAAAAGAGTTGATCCTCAAATCATTCACGCCCGGTAAAACGGGCCACGATTTTACCAACGCCGGCAACGTACAGTATGCAGACAAATATTGGTTGATCGGCACACAATACGAAGATGTGGGCGCTAATTATAATGCTGAAACAGGTTATGTTCCGCGGCACGGTTACATAAAGCTAAACCCATACATTGGTTACCTGTTTTTGCCTAAGGGCGGATCAGTGCTAAGTCATGGGCCTACGATAAACCTGACCGGTTATTACGACGGGGCATTTAACCCGACGGATAACAGGACTTATTTGTCGTACCAGGTTACTTTTCGGGATAGAAGTATTTTAACAGGACTGGTTGAACACGATTTTGTAAAACTGCTGGCACCATTTGACCCCACCAATTATGTTGGCGCTGTGCTGCCGACAGGCAATGTTAGTTATTGGAACAATGCCGAATTATCCTATTTTTCTCAGCCACAGCAATTATTCACTTATGACTTTACTTTTGATGACGGCGGTTATTATGATAAGGGCCAAAAGATAAGTCTTACAACAGATTTTGGTTACAGGTTTCAACCGATTGTTAATATTTTATGGAGCACCACGGTAAGCTCAGTAAAATTACCACAACCATGGGGGTTAAATACTTTTTGGCTTATCGGCCCAAAGATTGACGTTACCTTAACTAATAAATTTTTTATGACCGGGTATTTTCAGTATAACGAGCAGGGGAAAAACTTCAACATCAATACGCGTTTGCAATACCGTTACAGGCCCGCGTCGGATTTCTTTATTGTTTATACCGATAATTACCTGCCCGGGCCCTTCAACGTGAAAACAAGGATGCTGGTATTTAAGTTTACGTATTGGTTGAATAATTAGGTCGGGTTGATTAAGTTGATTATGTGAATGGTTGATTGAGTTAACTTTCCATAAGAATATCATATTCCCCAATTTTTAACTTTGTCTGTTAAGAATTGTTTTTTTCCTGGATCAAATTTAAAGTAAACAGTTGTTCCTTCAGATACGCTAAGGAAGTAGTGCCGGTTACCTTTCAATTGCCCGATATATGGAGTAATTGTAATATACAGCATACTATCTTGAACAGCAACGGGAAGCATTATTGTATGAATAAGATTTCTATTATGTTGTTTATATAATGTTTTCTGATTTTTGCTAGTGATTAAAACGATGCTATAGCCATTTATCAAAGGTGGGATACTGTCAACGTAATCAGATTTTTGTAAATAGATCACTTTCTCATTACCTATATTGGAATTGGGATGATTGCCTGCGTCAAGTGCTAGCGTATATTTATCCAAAGCCAACCAATATATTTTGTCAGTTTCTCTTTTTTGGGCTTTGGCGATAAATGGTGAAATGGCAATTATTAAACCGAAAAAGATATATTTTTTAAGTCTAAACATGGTTGAATTTTAAAGGAGGGGTATTAATTATTGATCAATTATTCATTTTTTTCTGTTGCCTAACCACAGAAGTGCATCTACCACCAGTTTTGCCTCCATAGGGCTGCTGAAAGTATTGGATAGCGTTTTGTCGGTATTGTCATACTTATGTTCGTAGTCCATGTCGTTATGCCCCATGTTAAAGTATATCATTTTATACTTTTTGTTGGTCCATACTACGGGGTAATAGCCGCTATGCCATATTTCACTTAATTTAGGACCGGTGCCGAGGGGGAAGCTGGCTGAATCGATGTAGCATAGAATCTGAATATCCGGATTTTTACGCAGGTCATGTTCCCACCGGTACCATTCGTTTGGCGAGGTTTTAAAGGTCTTTGGCATATGTTTGGTGGCCGGGAAGTTTCTGTCCACATCCAGGATAGCAGCTGATGGCCGCCAGATATTGCTCACATATTGCCCAGACCCTAAAAATGTTTCATGGTACCAATCCCAGTCCTGGTTAAAATCCGACGGCGTGAGTGCGAATGCCGAAAAATGAAACCCCATCCAGCCGCCTCCCTTTTCCATGTATTTTTGAAAGGCTTCCCGCTGTGAGGGCTTGTCAGGCCGGGTATCCAGAAAAACAACCACCTGGTAATGCGATAAAAACCCGGGGTTCATATTGTCCCAGTTTTTGGTGGAGTCATATTGAAAATGATACTTAGCGGCCATCAGGGGAAACCAGGCATTAGCCTCGTGCACAAAACTGATATGAGCCTTATCATCCTTTGCTGTATAAAAGGCAATTACTTTGAACTTCCGTTTGTCGTTTTGCGCGTCGGCCGAAGAAAACCATAAGCAAATCAGGTGAAAAGTCAATAAGGTAACTATTCTTATTTTTAGCGTGAAAGGCGACGACATATTCCCTAAAGGTTTAATATATATAAGTAAAAGTAGATAAATGTTTTTTATGAACGAGCTGATTCAATTCCTTTTTTGAGAAATAAAGAGTCTATTGGGCCTTAAAAATCATCGCATACCGATTGATAATTTATTTTTTTGTAAATTAAAGTGTTGATCTATAAGTGGTTTTATAATGTTTTTTCTTCCGTTACAAAAAAAAGCAAATTAATTTTTGAAGAATAACCCTAAGAACCTATATTTGCAATCCCAAAACGAAGGGAGTTTAGCTCAGCTGGTTCAGAGCATCTGCCTTACAAGCAGAGGGTCACTGGTTCGAACCCAGTAACTCCCACTAAAAAAGGTCTTTTTCTTAGGAATTAGACCTTTTTTGTTGCCCCTAACTTTCTTGTCTTTTCAAAGTGCATGCAAATGTTTGCAAATTTTACGGCAACCAACCCCGTTAAAGCTAACGGAGTTGTTAAACATATGGCGCGAATAAATAAAATGATTGGTCTTGCCGTTAAACTGGAATGGACGGATAAAAATCCATTTGCCAGGTATGCTATTAAGGCACAAAAGGTAAGCAGGGACTGTTTGTCTCTATCTGAACTCATAAATATTGAAAACAAGGTATTCAACTAATGGCAAAATAATGCGAAATGATAATCAATGCTTTGTCTGTGGAATAGTATGTTGATTTGAGTTTTTCTCTATTTGCTTTGTTTGCCAAAGAAGAGCGCCTATTATCGAAATACAATTACCGTTTACTCATCCTTTTGATACAACACGCAATCATTAACGGCGGTTGCACATCAATCAATAAATAGCCTTTAAAATGTTTAACTTTAAATTTAAATGTATTGCGCATGTTAAAAGCATTGCTGGTTGATGACGAGATGAATAACCTGAACAGCCTGGAATTTTTAATCCATCATGATTGTGAAGGATTAGAAGTAACCGGTAAGGCGCAAAGTGCCGCCGAGGCACGTGTGTGGTTGGGATCGCATTTGGCTGATGTGGTTTTCCTGGACATTGCAATGCCCGGCGAAAACGGCTTTCAATTTTTAAACAGCCTGGCCACAAGAAATTTTAAAGTTGTTTTTATAACTGCTTACAACGAATACGCTCTGCAGGCTATTAAAGCAAGTGCGGTTGATTATATTTTAAAGCCGATAAGTATTGATGAACTACAAAATGCAGTTTCGAAAGTAAAACTGGCCCTGGCCAACCCGGTAGCAGATGAACAGAATAGGCTATTATTGCAGCACCTGTTGCAAACTATTACGAAAAATGCCCCACCGAAAAAAATCGCATTGCCGCAGTTAGGGAGCATCAGTTTTATTGAAGTCGACGATATAGTGTCGCTCCAGGCCGACAGTAATTATACCATTATCCATATGAAAGATATGCATAAGCTGGTGATCAGTAAAACTTTGAAGGATTTTGAGGGGTTGCTGGACGAGAATCAATTCGCGAGGATACACAAGTCGTATATTGTTAATCTGAAATATATAAAGGAATATAGCACCATTGACGGCGGTATCGTAAAAATGAGCGATGGCAACCAATGGAGCATCAGCCGCAGGCAACTGGATATGTTTCTTGAAAAAATGAAAAAGGCAAGCCTTATGTTTAGCAAATAAGCGCTTCCTGATCAACTATACTATGCGCGCTTATCATTATCTTTAACACATGCGTCTTACAGGCCTGTTTCTGGTTTTTCTTGTGGTGGCTATTGCTTGTGAAGCGCAACCAGAAAAATACACGGCATTCACTGTCGACGATGGCTTACCCAGCAACTATGTTTATCGTTGTATTGAGGATAACAAGGGCTTTTTATGGGTTGCTACCGATGCGGGTATTGCCAGGTTTGATGGCAAGCACTTTCAGGTTTTCACTACCCGTGAGGGGTTGCCCGATAACGAGGTATTGGCTGTTGTGAAGGAAAATGACGGGAGGATATGGGTAAATTGTTTCAAACAAAGCCCGGCCTATTTTGACGAGATAAAAAATCGGTTTATTAATGCCAAAGAAGACAGCACGCTTGCTAAAGTGAAAGAAGGGACCGGCCTGATGTATTGTTACCCGCTGCAGAAAGGCGGAGTAATGTTTTGGAACCAAGAAGGATCATTTATTTTCAGGAATAAAAAGCTGACAGCTTACCCCAATGGTAAAAAAAATGACGGGTTTTTAATAAAAGAAAACACAGATGGGTCTGTGCTGAAATTAGGCGGCTCAATAAGCGGGGAGACAAAATTATACCGCATGGTTATATACCAGGTGAAAGAGCCCCGGTATACAGACAGTATATCATTAAGGGAAAGGCATCCAAGCGAAATTATTAATTATAGCCTTAGCGACGGGAAATTGTATTACTTTAACGATGCAAAAGGCAAGTGCTATATTTATAGTGATTTCAGTACTCGCCCGATTCGTTTCCATATCGATTCAGTCGAAACACCGGAACCCTTTAATAATTTCGAATGTACGGCGAACTATTTTTATTTTTCAGGCATTTCAGGTAAAATTTACCTCTTCAATAAAAAAAATCTGCAGCAGGAGGCTGTTGTGGGCGGTAATTACCTGCCTAATTCAGTTTATAAGGATAGCAATGGGAATTTATGGATCAGTACAATTGATAAGGGATTACTTGTTTATAAAAAAAAGCACTTTAATGATGTTGAATTGCCGTCACGCATCATCGGCACCAACTTTTTAAGTATTGCCCGCAAAGCGGACGGCACAATACTGGCTGGGAATTTTTATGGCGAGGTAATAGCAGCCAAAGGAAAGGATGTTTCGGTTAACGCAATTCCCAAAAAAGGCCTTATAGCAAGGCAGCGCAAAATAATCCTTTCGCAAAACAAAATGTTTACTTTTTCGGAAGCCGGTATTTATGTAAACAATACCCGTCCGCTTTTAAACTCGTTAGTCAGCTATGCAAAAACGGCCATCACTTACAATGATAGCATCATAATTGTTGGTCAATCGCATGGGCTCATAAAGCTAAATTCGATAACAGAGCGTCTATCTGTTTTAAAGGGCCTCGGAAAAAGGATCACCGCCCTTGCAAGAGGGGGCGACGGCATGGTATATTTTGGATCAACAGACGGATTGTACCAATATAATTATGCCAGGGATTCCACCATTCCAATCAACCAAATTAGTCCATTATTGAGCGAGCGGGTCACGGCCCTTTGTACCACGCCGGATGGGTTGCTTTGGGTGGCGACCTCGGGCAGCGGCCTGGTAGTGGTGAAGAATGATAAAGTGCTGCTCCATATTTCAGAAACAGAGGGTATCATTAACAACGCTTCCAGGAGTGTAACTAACGGTAAACCCGGGCAGGTTTGGTTAGGAACCGCCGGGGGGATCAGCGTGCTTAACTATACTTTAATAAATGATAGTATAAACTTCTCCGTGCAGAACCTTACGGTCAACGACGGGCTGAACAACAACGTTATCAACGAGATACTTTACCAGAAAGATTCTGTTTATGTTGCCACCGGCGAAGGGATTTCCATCATACCAGCTAATGTATCAATCCCTGAATTTAATATTCCTGTCCAACTGATCAGGATGAGAATAAATCAGAGGGATACCATAATAGCTCCACATTATCATCTGAGAAACGATCAGCAAAATTTGCAGATGCAGTTTGCCGGGATTGAATTAGGCGGGCATTTTAAAAACCTTCAGTACACGCTCAACAAAAACAAAAACTGGATCAACTTTGATGAAAACACATTAACCATTGAACTCGGCAGCGGCAGCCATCTGATACAGGTACGGGCTGTTGATGTTAACGGGAACATTAGCAACAAAATACTTGCTATTAAGTTCGATATCGCCACACCTTTTTGGAAAGCTATTTGGTTTTGGCTGTTCACGGCGCTCATTTTACAGTTAGTGGTTATCTATTGGCTAAACCGCCGAATTAAAAGTAGAAAAGAGGCAAAATTGGCGAAGCAAATTGCCGGGGTACAAATAGCCTCGCTGGAGCAGCAGGCATTTACTTCGTTAATGAACCCGCATTTTATGTTTAATGCACTTAACAGCATACAGCATTATATCAATTTGCAGGACAGGCAAAATGCCAATCGCTACCTCAGTGATTTTGCGTCGCTTATCCGAAAAAACTTTGAGGCAGCCCAGCAATCCTTTGTGCCGCTGGAGCAGGAGGTGGAAAATATAAAAATATACCTGCGGTTAGAGCAAATGCGCTTTAATAACCACTTTAGTTATCAACTATCGATCGATGAAAACCTGGACGTTGAAGAATGGATGATCCCTACAATGATTCTGCAGCCATTATTGGAAAACGCTTTATTGCATGGCATTATGCCATCATCAATAGATGGAAAGGTTGATATTGATTTGAAAGAGCAGGAAGGTAACTTAATGATAACCATTACCGATAACGGGATAGGCATAGCGAACAGTATTGCGCTGAAGACACCCGATGGCCATAAGAGCCGGGGAATGGAATTGATAAAGAAACGTGTAGCAGCGCTCAGCAGTTTTGGCGCAAGTGCCATTACCATCTCAATGGCACCGGTCTTTGAAAGCAAAAAAAATCCGGGTAATAAAATTATACTTTTCGTTCCGCAGGGACTCCATCGTGCATGGTACCTGGCGCAGCAGCAATAGGCCGGTTACCGTATACTCATTCATTACTATCAGTCAATCAGTTATACCCCCTTATTACACATAGTAACTTGCCCATACGCATAATTGAATGTAAATTAACAGGAGTCATTGCCACCATACCGCTATTCATTTTATTACCTCAAATGGAAAATAGAGCAGCATTTTTAAAGCTATTTGTTATAATGATGCTGGTCTCATGTTCAACTCCGGTAATTGGCCAAACATATCCTATTACAGGCATTAATATTTTGTTACCAGCCGCCCCCGAACCGAATATCTCCAATTGGGGGCAGGGGCGATCTCAATTCGCGATCACGGCCACTGCAGCATCTGTCGGCGGTAGAATTGACCCGGCGGCCAGAGAAAGCAAAATGCTGGTGATTATTAAAAACAACGGTATTAAAGTATGTGGTACCTATACCGTAAATTCGGCGCCGCCTGCCAATTTTAGTACAGTCAACAAAGTTTGGAACGGTAATACTGCGGTCTCATTTTTAGGAAAGGGCTGTAGGTTGCCTCCAGGAGATTATGAGTTAAACGTGCAGTTTTTTGGCTATAAAAATGGCAAAATAGTTGCTTTAAGCGAAGAAGTATCAAAAGCTTTCTCCATAAGGGGAAATGACAAACCTACAGATCAGCAACAAGGAGTAATTAATGCCGGTATTGTAAGAGACGCGAAGCAAACCAACCTGAACAGACCAGGCGACCAGCAGCCTGGTGTCATTAATCCCCGCGTTGAACCTGAAACAAAGGAGGCCAATAGGATGAGACCCGCTGATCAACAGGGGGATGGTGCCAAACCAACCAATACAAACAAGCCCGCTGACCAACTGGCCGGTGCCTTTAGCCCCGCAGTTGAGCCCGAAACAAAACCAGCTAATCCCAAAAAACCAGGCCTGTTGAGCCGTTTAGGGAAAATAGCGGTCAGCAGTACTGGGTTTGGTGGTACCATCAATATCAATTTATCTTCGCCGGGTGCCTGCGATTGCGGCAACTGGAGCCCGATAACAATCAATCGTACAATGAAATTTGATTGCGGCGGTAAAAATGTAATACCCTGGAAATGCGGCCAGCTCTTCAATTTTTTAAGTACATACAATTGCACATCAAAGGATAAAAGCTGCCAGGCCGTAACTGGATGGGAAATTAAAAAAGACGGTGTCAGTATCGTCGGAGGCCAGGGGGACCAAAATATCACGGGCGAATTTATCGCACAGGCTAACGGCAACTATACTTTAACGCTTACCGCCGCGTGCAACGGAAAAAAATGCGAACCATGCGTTTATACAATTGCCGTTGAAGATTGTAAGACCTGCGATTGCGGTACCTGGGGGCCCCTGCTGGTAAACCGTGATGTAAAGTATGATTGCGGTTATAAAAACAGAATACCCTGGAAATGTAATCAGCCGTTCAATTTTGCCAGTGTTTACAGGTGCGGTGCGAGTAGCCAGAATTGTGAAGCCATCACCAGCTGGGAAATTGCAAGGGATGGTACTACGATTAAAACAGGCGAAGGCGCAAATAACGTTGCCGATACTTTCACACCAACTGCCAATGGCACCTACACCCTCACCTTAAACGCTGATTGCAATGGCATAAAATGCCCGCCCTGTGTATATACTATTGCCATTGAAGATTGTACCACTTGTGATTGCGGTACCTGGAGTCCGCTGGCTGTAAATAATGCCGTGAAATTTGAAAACGGCGTTAAAAACACCATCCCCTGGAAATGCAGCCAGCTATTTAGTTTCACCAGTGCTTACCATTGCGGCTTAAATAACCAGAGTTGCCAGGCGGTAACAAGCTGGGAGATTGATAAGGATGGTGTAGCCATTAAAACCGGCAACAGCAAAATTGATGTAGCTGACGCCTTTACCCCAACGGCTAATGGCACTTATACCATTACATTGAATGCCGATTGCAATGGTATCAAATGCCCGCCGGCTGTATACAACGTTGTTATTGAAGATTGTACAACCTGCGACTGCGGTAACTGGGTTAGCCCGTTGGTGAATATCCGGGCCAATGGCAGTGTCGTTGCGGGGCTGAAATGCGGCGAATCGGTTGCGCTTTCAAAGGGTAGCTATAGTTTCGCCATTCCCAATTATCGTTGCGGCCTGAACGATGCTTCCTGCGTAGTTTCCTATTCATGGTCAGTACAGGGCGGCCCGGTTGTCGTAAACGGCACCAGGCAAACCTTCAATTACAATTTCGGCCAGCCCGGAACTTACACCATCGATATCACGCCAATATGCGGAGGAAAGAAATGCCGGCAATGTAAGCTGCAGGTAATAGTACAAGACAATCTGCCACCTGTTAACGAGGAAAAACCAGAGAAAAAAAAGCCCGTAACTGTTGAGCAGCATTACTATTACGTAATCAGCCCGGAATATGCCGGCGAAGTAGTTAGTGTGAAGGATACCTTGTTCCTGCAAATTGAAAACAATTATTCATCCGGTTCAAATCAGCTCTCCTATACCATCCGGAACCTGTCAAATGATAAGACTTCCAGGCTGACAAAACTTGCCATAACCAATAACCAGGGCTTGATCAGGATTGCCTTGCCCCTGCAAAATTCTGTTGTATTAAAAGGCGAAACCGGCCAGCTCATCATGGGAGACTATAAAAAATACTATTACATCAGCTTTAAAAGAAATTGACCCAAATGAAAAAACGAATTGTAGTAATTTTTTATTTCCTCGCCTTTGCAATAAGCGCCTTTGCCCAGACTGGCGGACCCGGTCAGCCGGAATTTATGCAATTTAAACCGGTTACTGCAAGCGATCTTGTCAACCTGTCCACCGGAACATTTTCTTATAATATCCCCCTGTTCGAGATCGGGGGGTACCCGGTAAATCTTTCCTATCAATCGGGCCCGCAGATGGATGAAGTGGCTTCGACAGCTGGTCTTGGATGGAATCTGAATATCGGGGCAATTACCCATACCTTGAGAGGCTTGCCGGATGATTTTAAAGGCGACCTGGTAACCCGAACAATTTATAACAGGCCAAATATCACTATGGGTACAAATATCGACCTGGGCCTTGAAATTATTGGTTTCCCTGTTGGTTTTAATGCGGGTACTGGTATATTTTATAACAATTACAATGGCTTTGGCCTTGAGCAAAGTTTCGGGGTGAATTTTTCAGTATCCAACAGCAGCCAGACTGCAAGCGCCAGCCTTGGGCTAGGAATGAAAGCAAATTCGCAAAATGGTGTTGACATATATGCACAGCCCAGTGTTTCCCTTTCGTCCTCAAAGAGCAATTCTATGTCAGCTAATGGCAGCCTTGGCGGTGTTATTTCTGTTAATTCAAGGGAAGGCCTCAAAACTTCGGTTAATGCATCGATGAGTCTAAGCTCGAACATTAACTACCAGCCCGCCCAAATGGTTAAAAATGATGAAGGGAAAATGGTAAAAGTGGCAAAAGGAGATGAAAAAAACATGTCGGAGAACCTTGCAGGTTTTTCAGCGGCCTATTCATTTTCTAAATCCGCCGAAATTCCCAGGGTTTCCTACCCTTATAACACTACCTCATATACCGGCAGCATTAAAGTAGGCGGGGAGGTTTATTTTTTACATCCCAATACAACGTTAACGGGATATTATACAAGGCAGGAGCTTAGTGCCCATACCATAAAAACACCCGCCTATGGGTTTTTGTATGCGGACCAATCGCTTGCAGCAGAGCCCAATGTTTTGCTTGATTTTAACCGGGAAAAGGACCAGCCCTACGTGAAGGATGTGTCAAAAAATATTGGTATTCCGTTTTATACCAATGATATTTACTCCGTTAATGCCCAGGGCATAAGCGGTTCGTTCCAGCTTAACCGGAACGATATAGGCGTAATTTTTGATAACAAAGTGGTTTCGGCAAGCACTGCGCTTAACATCGGGCTGGAAGCCGGTATCGGCGATGCGTTCCATGTGGGCGCTGATGTATCATCTACCACAACTGCATCATCTTCAGGAAAATGGCAAACGTCTACAACCAATAACGTTGATTTTAAGCCACTGGTGGTAAATAACCTTTACCAGCCGGCCTATTTTAAGAATGCTTCGGATGTAAATGTGGATGTAAATGATTTTTACGCTAAACTTAATTATGATAAACCTGTAAAAGTAGCTCTGCAAAGTGCAGGTGCCACAACTGTTGATATGGTTAACAGTTTTCTTGATCCTGATAATTCACAAGTGACAATTCCTTCGCCGCTTATTAAATCTGCCCGGGACCCCCGTACCATCAATATACAATATCTTACCGCGGATGAAGCTGCAAAAAACGGCGTGGATAAAGAGATTTATCAATACGCCGTAAATAAGTTTAATTGTGATTTCAGTAATTACAAGGTTTCCGTTCAGCGGGCAGGTGGTTACAGGCAGCCTCACCATATCTCCGAAATTACGGCCACCAATATCGACGGAATGCGCTATGTTTTTGGGTTGCCAACCTATAATATTACCCAGGAAGAAGTTTCCTATACCTTAAACGGCAGCGAAGCCGTTGATGCGAACGGCCAGGTAAAATACGCCGCTCCAGCAGGTGGATGGGGTAGTAACGGCAAGGACGGATTTTATGAAAAGACATCTACCCCGGCTTACGTAACCTCGAACCTGCTTACCGCTGTCTTAAGCCCGGATTATATTGATGTAGATAATAATGGCCCCTCCATTAATGATGTGGGCAACTATGTAAAATTTAATTATACCTACGCGGGTGTTTTTACATGGCGGACCCCTTTTAATAAAGATAGCGCTATTTATAATAAAGCATTTTTAAGTGACCCGACCGATAACAAGGCCAGTTATGTAACCGGCACAAAAGAACTATGGTACATTCATTCCATAGAAAGTAAAACTGAGGTAGCCGAATTTTATTATGATACCACCAGGATGGACGGCCTGGGCGCCATAAATAATAAAAAATTATACCGCTTAAATTTGATCGCCGTGTTTTCTAAAAACGAAAGAGTGCTCAACGGCGGTAATGCCGTACCGATCCGGGTTATAAAATTTACGCAGAATTACGACCTCTGCCCGGGAACAAAAAATTCTTCAGCCTCAACAAAAGGTAAGCTAACGTTAAAGGAAGTTGCCATGTTTTCGGGGAAAAGTATGCGGGAGCTGCAATCTCCTTATAAGTTTACTTACGGTGAAATGCCGTCGGGGACCGTAGTCAACCCGCCTTATAACCCGCACAACGTGAACCGCTGGGGTAATTATCAAAAAAATACTAATCCTGATATTGTCGGCTCAGATAATAGTACCGGCATTGGCTCTCTTTCAAATGCTGATTTTCCCTATTCCAGCCAGGATGAAACGGCTATGACCAGGAATGCTTATGCATGGAACCTCACAAAAATTCAATTACCCGGTGGCGGTGCTATCCGCGCTGTATATGAGCCGCATCATTATGCCTATACCCAGGACCAGCGCAATATGGAAATGTTCCTGGTCGAGGGTTTCGGCCCGGCGCCAACCGATCTTTCCCATACTAATTTATACAATTCTTCAACGTCAAATAATTTTCTGAAAATTAGCCTAAAGACGCCTCTTTCGGGAAATACAACAGAACAGTACAACCAGTTACTTTACCGGTATTTTAATAATATGTCACCGGCCTCTTCCGATGGACTGCCACAATACTTTTACTATAAAACATTGGTGCAGTTACGCCCCGGAAGGGAAACCACCTGGGAGTGGGTAAGCGGTTATTGTAAAATATTAAGCGTAGGGGTAATTGATCCTTTACATGCCTTTATTGAACTTAAACCTGTTTGTATTAATGATAAACAGGATAATAATTGCCCGGGATTTATAAACCCGATAGCGAAGAATGCGTTTCAATTTATGCGGATGAACAGGCCCGGATTGTGCTATGGGACCGCGGAAAGCCAACCGCTTCCTGATGCTGTTACACTGGAGGATTTTCTGGAGACACATGACCTTCAGAGCAAGGTTTCCGATCAGATCACAGCATTTACCCATGGCTTTAATAATTACGCCAGGACTAACAATTTTGCCAATTATGTTGCATTAAATAAATCATTCATCAGGTTATACAGCCCAAACCTGGATAAAATTATTGGCGGATCAAGGGTTAAAACCATTATTACCGATGATAACTGGAACCAGCTGACATCAGGGTATGGCGGCCCTCATCCGGCCAGCAAAAGATATACCATTGACTATGATTATACCGATGTAATAAAAAGTCCGGTAACCAACCAGGATCAGGTAATAAGCAGCGGTGTTACCGAATACGAGCCATTTATTGGCGGGGACGAAAACCCCCTTCACCAGCCTTCTTTTTATGATGAGCAGATAAAGCTGGCTCCCGATAATAATTTATATGTCGACCTGCCCTATAATGAATCTTTATTCCCCGGGGCAAACCTTAACTATTCGAAAGTTAAAGTGACCTCGAATAAGACCACGCTCCAGGTTCCGGGTGCTGGTTACCAGGTGCATGAGTTTTTCACAGCAAAAGATTATCCGATAAGAACAGATAACACAGAAATCGGGGATAATTTTGAGAAAAAGACTTCTTTGCTGCAAGGTTTAACGTCCAGCTTGTTGGGCGTAGGCGAATTTCATGATTATATAACAGTTTCGCAGGGCTTTTCCATTGTTCGCAACGATATGCACGGCAAAGCCAAATCGACAAAAAATTATAACAGCCAGGGCACCCTTGTGTCGGGCGAGGAATACGAATATGCGCTGAACAAAACGCTTAAACTCATACGCAGAGACGGCAGCATCTATAATTCTGACCGGCTGGGCGTCAGCGTCTCTGCCATTTGCGATTCAAGGACAACGGAGCATAGTACTGATGTGGTTGGTGTTGATATGAACCTTGATTTTACCATATTAGCCATCGTGCCTGCCGTTATGTTTGTTCCTTTACCAAAAGCAACTACGGAAAGTACCCGGCTTAATTCAGTTTCCTTCAATAAGATCATCGATGAAAAAGGCATCCAGGTCAGGAAGACTGTTACCGAAAACGGCGCAAGGATAAGTACCGACAACCTGCTTTTTGACGAGAAGACAGGGAATACCCTGCTTACGCGGACCACCAATGAGTTTGATGATTCTTTATATTCGTTCCATTACCCGGCGCACTGGATCTATGACGGTTTGAGCGCCGGGTATTTATCTTCTGATTTCTATCTTTCCATATCATCCAATACTGTAAACATTACCAATACCGATGTATTAAATGCGTTAAACGAGGGCGATGAACTGGCTGATGCCAGCGGCAACCACCTATGGGTAACTGCAAAAGGCGTTAATACCATTACAGCGGAGCCAAAAATACCAGGGACAGGATTGACGGCCGGTGTTTACAAAGTGTTGCGCCCGGGTAAAAGGAACCTGCTCAGCGAGGAAGCAGGGACAGTTGTTACTAATTATTATCCGGTACTTAATGGAAAAATCCATTTTGCAGCTAACCCAGATAGTGCAGGTATTATTAATGCCAGTATGAAACAATATGCCGATAACCGGGTAAAATATTGCAATTGTGATGTGAAAGGCCCGGCCGGACAGCCGGTAAATATTACTTATAACCCTTATTCAACCGGAGAACTGGGTAACTGGTATCCTTTAAAAACATGGGCGTATTTAACCGGGCGCACAAGAAGTACCAATATGCCCGATAACCTAACCAACCTGAGGAAAGACGGCATATTTAAAACATACAGCAGTTTTTTCAATCCGCCTGCTAATATAAATGGGCAATGGACAATAAACCCTGTCAATTGGCAGTGGGTGGAAACTGTGACCATTAAGGACGTTAACGGGCTTACCCTTGAAACCAGGGACCCATTGAACAGGTACAATGCCATGCTTACGGGCTATAAACAAAAGCTAATTGTTGCAGAAGCAGGCAATGCCAAACAACGGGAAATAATGTATGATGGTTTTGAAGACTGGAACTATCTGCCATATTCCAGCATTTGCGACAGTACTTATCTTTGCCAGCCTGACCAGATAAACTGGCATGGGGTTTTTAAAGTTGTATCCGGTCAATCGCATACCGGGAAATTCTCAGGGCAATTGATCATCCCTAATGTGCAGGTTGCCGTGCCTTTGGATATTATAAACAATTGCAACACAGCTTCGCAGCGCAACAGTAAAGATACTACTGAGGCTGTTTGCTGTACCGGCATATTCAGGCCAACAAAGGGTAAAAAATATATCATATCTGCATGGGTCAGGGAAACAGGGAATGATCTTGCCTATACCTTTACTGCCCCTTCCATCATGGTTGATAATACCACGTTTAATACATCAGGAAATATTATAGACGGATGGCAGCGGCTATACGGTGAATTTATTGTACCGCCCAATGCCGCAAACCTTAACCTGACATTTAACAAGGGAACCAATGATACTTATTTCGATGATATCAGGATCTACCCGGCTGATGGAAAAATGACCACCTATGTTTATGACCGGAACACCCAGAAACTTACGTTTACCAGCGATGAGAATAATTACTTCACCAAATATAACTACGATGGTGAAAATAACCTGCAATCTATAAATAAAGAAACTGAGCAGGGAGTACTAACTACAAAAGAAGCCCGCAGTTCAACTTATAAAGCGCCATGAGAAAACTGATCAACCTTTTACTTATAATGATTCCTTTTGCCACATCCGCGCAAAAAAACCTGTTTATGAACGAGTTTAACGGGGTCAACAACTGGTTCTTTACTCAGCCCCAAATAGCGCTCGTTCAAAAATATCTTTATTATAATGATTCAACCATGGTACATGCAGTTGATTCATCTGTATGTACCATCATAAAAAATAATACGGCCATTGACTATAAAGCTAATGGTTTGGAATCATTCAGCGATAGCGGGTATATGGTTAAAATAAACCATGCCGGTAAGTATATGATTGTTTCAAAAATCCCAAAAACAGATACACCGCAGTTAAGAGCCATATTCAGCCAGGGCTTCGCGGGGTTCGGCACATTTATAAAAAGGGGGGCGGCAAGGGATATGAGCGATTGGGAGCTGTCCGGCGGAACGGCGGGAATAAATTCAGCCAGGCTGGTTATGGATTTGAAGGCGCACCGGATAAAATTCCTCGAAATGTTTATGGCAGCCAATCACCCTTTGGTAAGCCCTTTCAAAAAGGCCGGGCAGGCAGCAGATCCAACCGTAATAATTAAAGTGGAATACCAATACCCGGCAGGTATTAGCACATATGACGCCGGAATGCTGAGTGATTTTATCACGATAAATGGGGTAAGTATAACCCCATCGGCAAAATATAAAGACTATAGGATAAAAATAATAGCTGAAAAACAATGAAAAGAAAACTACTCTTCATTCTTTTTTCTTTAAGCGGTACCTGCCTTTTTGCGGGTACGGGACCTAAAATTAATTTCCCCTTTAACGGGATTAATTTTGTCGTCAATAACAACCCCAACCAGCCGGTAATGCAGGCCGCTATGCCCGGCAATGTAAACTGGGCAGCACAGGTTAACACCAGCCAGGAATTTTATTCATTTGCCAATACGCTGGAGCTGTACCAGTATGAATCTACCGACCTCCCGGTTAATTTTGAATACGACCTTACCGTAAAAGGCAAACTCGAATATCAACAGATGGGCAGCGCTGCATTTATTTCACAGGAAGTTGTATTACATATTAATAACAAGCTCCAGGGCGGTAGCAGGCGGATAGACTTTTACAGCTATTCAAACGCCTATAACTCAAAATTCACAGTAGAATCAGTTGATTTAACCGGCAATCCGCCATCAGGAACGGATCTGTACACCGCGGTGAGAAAGATTGTGGAGTTAAACCTCGGAATCACACAAACACATTTTACCCAGCCAAACTTAGCGCTTCCGGTCGCTATCTCTTCGGTGCCCTGTGTCGATAATACTTCCAACGAACTCGTTTTGAGTTGGCCGGCAATACCCTATGCCGAAGAATACGAACTGGAGATGCTGTATGCTGATGATTATAATAACGATGGCACGCCTCTTCCCCAATCGGCTATAAAGTACGATTTTAGGGAAAATTCGACAAGGGTAGTATTAAAGCAATTGTTTTACAGGCTGCCTATAGTTTATGACCGCGGTTATTTATTATACAGGATAAGGCCGGTTGGCAGGGGAGGGCCGCTATGGGATAAAAGGATACCGGGGCCATGGTCGCCTGGCTTAGCTACAGGTACCGTCAATAATTTTACAACTAAAAAGTATATAACGGCGGGCGAGGCACATACCTCAAACCGTATAAACTGGCAGCTCACCACTACCTATGCCGAAGATGGCAAACGGAAAGACGTTGTTCAGTATTCCGATGGGTTGTATATGAACCGGCAAACCGTAACGGGCGTTAGCGATGCGAGAAATTTATTTACCGAAAACATTACCGACAATGGATCAATTGCCATACCGGTCTGTGCTATACCCGGCATGGATAAAATTAAGGAGATAGTTGCTCAGGAAAATATTTACGATTTCAACGCCAGGGTGGGTGTGCAAATTATGCCGGTGCCAACGGGTACGCATAGAATAGATTATATCCCTCATCTGAATGAAAACGCAGCAGGCGTGCCTTACTCCTGGAATGATTTTGACATCAGGAATGCCTGTAGTTTGCAAACCGGCCGGTTGAGCCAGGTTGTATCGGGCGCTTTTGGGGCAGGGGTTTACTATTCGCCCGGCAATCCTAACAAACTTGGTTATAATGCCTTTATTCCTGATGCCGGGGGCTATCCTTTTTCAAGGGTGCAATACACGGATGATAATACCGGCAGGCTAAGCCGGCAGGGTGGAGCAGGGCTTAAATTTCAGTTGGATAGCGGACACGAGACAAAGTTTTATTACGGTACGCCAAACCAGGTGGAGTTAGACAGGATGTTTGGCACTGAAGTTGGTTATGCCCAGCGTTATCTTAAAAAAATGGTAGTTGACCCGAACGGACAAACTGCTGTAACCTTCGAAAATCCCGAAGGAAAAACCATTGCTACGGCGCTTACCGGTGTTAAACCAGCCAATCTGCTCGCCCTTGATAATGAGCAGCAAACAGCGGTTGAAATAGATGTAGATTTGATGGCGGATAACAATACCGATGAATTCAGTCATTCTAAAACAGTTAACAAACAGTTCCTGGTACCTGCAACCGGCCAGTACATATTCAATTATACGGTAAATGGGCAATCACTTCAATATATTACCTGTGATAATACAAAAATTTGCCTGGATTGCATTTACGACCTCGCTATTTCGCTGCATTCAAACGATGGCTGTACCAATTTGCCTGTTTTTAATTATACAGGTACGTTTGGCGATTTGATAAAAAATACCCGGCTGCCCAATATTGATAAGACCTGTTTCAGTGGAGGTGATAAGTTTGAAGCTAAGCCGGCCGACTTCCCTACAGGGTTTACCACGTCGCTGAGCCCCGGCAGCTATACTATTGAAAAGACACTTGCCGTAAACAAGAACGCTGCCGAGGCTTATGTAAACCTTGTTTTTAAAGATACCTGCCGGGCCGAGTTTAATGCCCTGTTGAACCAGGAAATGAGCAAGGTTGACACAACGGATTGCAACCAAACCTGTGCTTCCTGTAAGGCAACTTACCCAACTGATGCTACACAATGCGCTACCTTGTGTGTAAAACCGTTGAATGATTGTGACCAGGCAAGGAAAATGATGCTCGAAGATTTGAAACCCGGCGGCCAGTACGCGCAATTTTCGGTGGATTCAACCGGTAAATATTATTCAAATGATCCTTTGTCAATTTTTAACCCGGCTAATAGCCTTACACCGAATGCAAGCCTTGCAGCGTCTATCCTGAATCTAAGTATTACAAACATTGCCGATACTTTGAACATAAATAACCGGATCAATAACTGGCATCTTACTACAACGCAGGAAGATATCTTGCTGCAATCGCATCCCGAACATTGTATGCTCGATTGGTGCACCATACAAAATACCGGGGAAAACTACGACCTTAAATTACGTACTACCGATAACTATAATGATGCGGTAAGCGCTGGTTTGATAAACAGCGGAAGCACACCTGCCGACACCTATATTAAAATGCTGAATAATGATCCGTTTTTTCCAAATTCGGGTGCAAATTACAGCAGTTTTCTTGCTTTTATGAATACAACATGCAGCGCCAACGGCGAAAACCTGCTGCAAATGGCGATGCATGCCGCGTATTGCAGTTCGACTCCTGCCATGCAAAACCTTGTAAATAATGTCACAAATAACCAGGGAGGGTCTGCTGCCACGACAACTGTACCACCATGTTTATTGCCGGCAGGCTACCTGTCCAATCATCAATTTGGAACCAACGCTTATGACTGGAAGATGCTCAGGGACCTTTACCTCAGCTACAAAGAGAAATATCTTTATTATAGCAGGCTTGCTTATGCAAAATCTGCGGGTTGTTTTAATGGCTGTATCGGCACAAACAATTATAGTCTTAGTTTTTCAACAATTCCATCCCCGCCGTCTTATACCTCTTACTCCGCTGAAGGCGTTATTCCCATTGGCCCGGCGATCCAGCCATGCGGCGTATTTTACGGACTGTATCAAAGCAAGGTAAAACGATTCACTTCGCGGTACGATGCCTTTAGCCATACTACATCGCAAACACCCGTCAACCTGAATGGTATTAACTTGTATGATGACTGCCCGACGTTACAAAATACAACAACGATACAATCGCAGCTGGGCGGCATAACAAGTAACTTTTTATGCGATACCGCCCCTGTAACGGATGATGCATGCCAATTATTGTGCAATTCGAGCTTTGAGCAAGCTCATGGTATGCAGCTCAACGCAAACCTTATTATTGCAAACCAGGATGATGTGCCATGTTGGAAAACCATGGAATCCAGCCACAAAATTGAAATCTGGAAGAGCGGGGATGCTTATTCAGGGCGATACTCTGCTATAGTGACAGGCCAACTTTACCAAACTTTTTCTTCTGCAAGCACCAAAAATATTGTCGTTTCCTTTGCACACAGAGGGATCAGCAGCAGCGGCCTTGATTCAATGAAAGTGTTAATTGGACCAGCGGGAGGCCCGTACACCGATTTAGGAGTATACAAAGACAATGCAACCGCCTGGAGATATTATACAACTGCGCCTTATACAATTAACGCAGGATCTTATAATTTAATCTTTGCCGCCTTAACCGCTAACTTAATTGATTCAGTAACCGTAAACTGTGCAGTTACGCTCCCTAACACTGATGCGTCAGCACGAGTGATAACCCATAAAGTAAAAGCCGCCGCTCCAATCAATGCAGCGAAGAAACAAAAAACCGCCAGCCTTGAGTTGAAAAACATAGCAGTGGCAAACGATAAACCGGCCCCATGCACCACGTTGTCGCCATTTGCCAATGAACTGTTCAGCTTTTTAAACGGGATGAAAAATCCAAAGGCATCAAAAGAGGGGGTATACGGTTACCAAAAACGGAGGAGCGCTTTATACACCAGGTTTGCCGGGGCGACAGCAACCAGGTATACCTACAATGAAAAGGACTGCAGTGTGAATTTTACCGGGCAAAGTACATCCTCATTAAAGAATTCCACCTGTACGGTCAGCTTCGATAACTGCGAATGGATGTCGCCTGGCGTTTCGCTTGTTTCTTTGACACCTTATTTTGAGGACAGCGGTGCACAAACTAATAAATTTGTGCTTATCTATATGGATAATAAAACCAAAGAGGCCATGAAGGTTAAAGGGGTAAGCAATTGCCTGCCCATAAATCAATGTAAAGATCCGGTATTATGCAGCGCGGACAGTCTGCTGATGCTGCCCAAAACTACCACTAATTACAATGCCTGCGCGGCCGCTAAATACCTTATGGCGCATGATAATGCCGGGCAACGTTATACACACTGGGTTGACAGCATGCGCGCCGATCTTTTGCAGAAATATTATGCGAAGTGCATGCAGGCAACAGAAACGTTGAATTATTCCTACACCGATGATCAGTTTCATTATACGCTGTATTATTACGACCAGGCGGGCAACCTTACCCGTACCATACCGCCTGCGGGTACCAGGCTATTAAGCACGGCAGATGTGGCTGACGTAGATGCAAAGCGGATTGCCAATTCGGGCACCCACGTTCCATCACATTTTTTTATCACCAATTATAAATACAATTCGCTCAACCAGCTCACCTGGCAATCAACTCCCGATGCCGGTAATTCAGCTTTCTTTTATGATAAACTGGGAAGGATAGCCGCTTCGCAGAATGCAAAACAACATGCCGCTAATAATTACAGCTATACGTATTATGATATACTGGGCCGTATTGTTGAAGGCGGCGAGTTGGAAAATTTTCCTGTTAATCAAAGCTATGTAGATGATTATGCCAACTGGAAAACGTTTTTACACAGTGCCCCGCAACGAAGGGATATTACTTTTACACAATACGATGAACCGTTCAGTAATGCCGTTGACAATAAATTTGGTTCATCCGGGCAGCAAAACCTTCGGGGCAGGGTGGCAAGCATATTGAGTTTTGCGGGTAACAATGAGCAAACTGCAAACCAATACCGCCACGCCACCCACTATACCTATGATGTAAGCGGCAATGTGCCGGTTGTGGTGCAGGATTATCCAAATACTCCGTTGGGTGATAAAGTGATTGCTTACAACTTCGATCTGGTAAGCGGTAAGGTTAACGAAGTACGCTATGAGCCTGGTATGCAAGACGAATTCAGGCATAGATACTACTATGACGATGAACTTCGGCTGACCAATGTATACACAAGCCGGAAAGGTATCATATGGCAGCGTGATGCCGAATATTTTTACTATAAACACGGACCGCTTGCCCGTACAGAACTGGGAGAACTAAAAGTACAGGGCCTTGACTATATTTATACTTTGCAGGGCTGGATAAAAGGCGTCAACGGTATTGATGAAGATAATACGCAGGACGCAGGCCGGGACGGAATAGCGCTGAACAACCCGAAAACAATTGCCGAACAAATAAACGGTCAGCAGGTAACTGCTACCGTGGAAACCAATGCCGCTTATAATGCAGGTGGCGAGGGGTATCATAGCCTTCACAACCCGGTGGCTGCCGATGCATTTAGTTACGTGCTGAGTTATTATAGCGGGGATTATAAACCAATAGGCAGTCAGAATACCACGGCAGCCCTGAATAATATCATGACCAGCGTAAAACCTTTGTACAATGGCAATATCAGCCGCATGTATACCTACCTGCAAACGCTGGGTGGTTTGGGTATGAATTATGCTTACGACCAGCTAAACCGTTTAAAATACGAGCAAGCATTTACACTCAGCGGCAATACGCCTTCACCTACCAATGCTTATGAAATGGATCTGAACTATGACGGCAACGGCAATATTATTAATTTGTACAGGTTGGGGCGGCAGAGCAATCTTGAAATGGATAAACAGGTCTATCATTATTATGATGTAAATAACCATGAGATACCTTATATGGGAACACCACCTTCCACTGCGACAAACAGGCTGGCAAGTGTTACCGACCAGATAAGTGCAGGCAACTACCCGGAAACCGGCAACCCGGTTAATGGCACTGTAACGGATATAGATAACCAGCAACCATACAACTATACCTATGATGCCATAGGTAATTTAACAAAGGATAACGCAGAGGACATTCAGGATATAAAATGGAACCTGCAGAATAAAATAAAAGAAATTGATAAAACCGGCAGCCAGCTCAATTTTGGTTATGATGCATTGGGGAACAGGGTTTATAAAAAATTCACCGGCAGCAGCACGCCAACCGAAACCTATTATGTACGCGATGCAGGCGGTACCATAATGGGTACTTATGAATCAAAAGCTGGTAACTTTAGCTGGAAGGAACAGGAGCTTTATGGCAGCGGCCGTCTCGGCTTATGGCAGCCAAACCAAATTATGGCAGCTAATGACCCGGCCTGGACAGGTGCTGTGGACTGGCAAAATATACAACCCCAGTCCCTGGCCGAAGACAGTCTGGTGCGCGGCAGCAAGCAATATGAGCTTACCAATCATTTGGGCAACGTGCTTGCAACGATATCCGACAGGAAGATACAAGCCGTTTCTGCGCCCGGCGGCACCTCAGGAATAACAGCCGATCTATTGTCTGCTACTGACTACTATGCCTTTGGTATGCAAATGCCCGGCAGGAATTTTAGTGGCGGCGTTTACAGGTTTGGCTTTAATGGGAAAGAGAATGATAATGAAACAAAAGGGGATGGGAATCAGCAGGATTATGGGATGAGAATTTATGATCCGAGGCTGGGAAGGTTTTTGAGCGTTGATCCTTTAACGAATAAATATCCCTGGTACACGCCTTATCAGTTTGCAGGGAATAAGCCAATACAGTCTATTGACCTGGATGGCGGGGAAGAAGAGGAGAAGACGAAAACGGGTTCAACAGGCGCGACAGGAACAACGGGTGCAACTGGTTCAACAGGAACTACCGGTGCAACTGGCTCCACAGGAGCTACCGGCGTTACGGGCGCCTCTGCCCAAACCGGAGTCACCGGGGTATTTCCAACCGGCTCTATGGGTATCGGAGGGGCTACCGGGGGGGCGAGGGCTAAAGATGATCCTATAAGCGAAGCAACCAAAAATCGGTCTGATATGGCTTCTACTATGGCAGATATCGTTACAGCAGCGTCGGAAAACCCGCAGGTAGCAAAAGTTGTTGACAAAGGTTTAATGGAGATTGCTCAACCAGTGTTTGGTTCCATTCCAATAATCATTGACGCCTATAATGCAGGTGTAGCCAAAGAAGGCCCTGAAAAAGATGAAGCCCTGAAGGTACTTCATCATGATGAGGCAGTATCAGCAACAGAAGCTGTATTGGGGATGATTTTTCCCCCATTTGAAATCGGAGCGATAGCATTCAATATCAGTGGTTCAGTGCTGGAGAAATATAAGCCGGAAATAAGTAAGATGACTAAAGCGATCGATTCAAGGGAAAAGCAAACAAAATTTAAGATAACAAGCAGAAAAATAATCACCAATTAAAATAAGTCATTCATATAGAATGGCCTCTTAATTTATAAAAAAATCTCGACGGTCATCGCCTCCGTAAACTGACGAGTATCCGCACTGGTCTAAAACGTTGCGTAGCCTCTGACCGCATTAATTTATTGATTATTATATACCACCTGATCCTCTACATAATGCAGTGCTCAAAACCACATCGAATCGCCTGAACAATCGCCCCGGAATATCCACGGCTGGTTCGGAAAGCACAACTCTTGATTTGACCCCAAAAGACTTAATCGTTAAATATTTCGCGAAAAACTCATATAAGGCGAAAATAAATGCTTTTATTTTCTTTAGGCAAGTCTGTAGATGTTATTGTCAATAATTTAAAGATGTGCATTGATTTTTAATAAACCGCCATTTATCAGACGAATTGGCCATATTTGCTAACAAAAAAATAACAAAGATACACTGACGTTTATAATAGCTTAACAGAAATATCATATCTTTTAAAAAAATAATTATTATTGTGCTGAAAATCCGGGTGTTAAATGAAGGGTTTTATTTATGGTGGCTTATAACTCACTTTCTGATCATGAATTGACCGGCTTGTTAAAGACAGGCGACAGGGCTGCATTTACAGAAATATACCAGCGATATAAGTGGGTGTTATTTCTACATGCATTGAAAAGGATCAGGGACAGGGAGCAAGCCAAAGATATTATACAGGAACTTTTTACAACGCTATGGGACAGGCGCAATGACCTGGAACTTAGAACGCATTTGTCAGGATACCTGTATACATCTGTCCGCAACCGCATCATCAAATCATTTGCCCATCAGCAAGTAGAATCTGACTATATCAATTCACTGGGGGCGTCTGTGAATCAAGAGAACTGCGTTACCGATCATAAGGTAAGGCAAAGCAACCTGGCGGCATTGATTGAAAAGGAAATTAATGAACTGCCTGAAAAAATGCGTGAAGTATTTTTATTAAGCAGAAAACAAAATCTCAGCCACAAGGAAATCGCTTTTCAATTGGGAATAGAGGAGTCCACTGTTAAAAGACAAATAAGCAACGCATTGAAAATACTTCGCGTTAAATTGGGGCTTTTAGCCTGGCTTGCCTTATTTTTTAAATTTTTATAATCTGATTTACAGATACTTGCAGATTTATTTAAGCGCCATCTGCATCCTCCGGGCCTGCTAAGGGTCTATATCTGTATAAAGCCGAAGAATTAAGGTTTTTATAAGATATGAATAAGCAGGACCTCATCGAATTATTGAAGCGATATGATCAGGGTTTATGTTCAGACCAGGAAAAGGCCTGGGTTGAAACATGGTACCTGAACTATGAGCCGCAGCCTTTGGATACTTCTATAGAAGTATTAAGCGCAGATCTGGATGAGGTTGAGCAAAAGCTTATTGAGTATACAACCTTCCGGCGGATACCTTTGTGGCCACGAATCGCTGCGGCAGCCTCCATAGTTATATTCCTTTCCATCGGGGGGTATTTCTTATTGCACAAACCAGCACCTGTTCAAACCGCACAAAATCAAATGCACAATGACGTTGCTCCGGGTGGAAATAAGGCGATCATAACGCTTTCGAACGGTAAAAAGATAAGCCTGACGGACGCCAGCCAAGGCACAATAACCAAAGAAGGTAACACCATCATCAAAAAAACAAATGATGGCACGGTCAGTTATGAAGGCAGCGCCCCAACCGGAACAACCGGGCAATTAGCTTATAATACGATTGCTATACCCAGGGGCGGACAGTGGACAGTGATATTACCCGACGGGACAAAAGCCATGCTCGATGCTGCATCCAGTATTAAATATCCCGTTTCTTTTTCAGGGAATGAACGTAAAGTAGAGATTACCGGCCAGGTTTATTTTGAGGTAGTACACAATGCCGCCAAGCCATTCCGCGTAGTTACTAAAGAGCAGGTTATCGAAGATATAGGCACAAAATTCAATATCAATGCCTATGATGATGAACCGGCAGTAAAAACAACCCTGGTAGAAGGGGCGGTGAGGGTCTCCAGTCCGGGAACGCATTCTGTTTTGGAAACAGCCGGGGTTATCCTTAAACCGGGTGAACAAAGTGTATTGCAAAATAATAAATTAATGGTATCCGGTGCCAATATTGAAGAAACCCTCGCCTGGAAAAATGGCTATTTCAAGTTTAATGATGATAACGTTGAAAGTATCATGCGCAAGCTCTCGCGGTGGTATGATATAGAGGTTGAATATAAGGGTGATTTACCTGATATAAAATTTGACGGTGAAATTCCGCGTAACACAGGGCTTTCACAGGTGTTAAAAGTATTGGAATTGGCCAATGTTCATTTTACTATCCAGGGAAAAAAATTAACCGTTACACCCTGATACACGTTACCCGGTTAAAGCGGGGCACACGAATAAACGATAAACGAGGTTTCTTAACCTGATTGTATTTATAGCTTAAAAATTAAAAAATGAAAAGAATACTCCTTCTTACGGCACTTGTTTTGCCCTTATTTTTGTCTGCCCAGCAAAAATATATCATCAGGGGCAACATTGGCGCCGTTAATGCGCCTGCTAAAGTGTTTCTGTCTTACACAGAAAATAACAAGACAATAACCGATTCTACAGCTATAAAGGACGGGGTGTTTGAATTTTCTGGCCAGGTAGATGATATTGTTATCGCAGCCTTAACATTAGATCATAAAAGAGGAGGTGTGCAAAGCCTTAATGTGGCTAATCCCGACAGGACGACACTTTTTTTGCTACAGGGCACTACGGTTATATCTGGCGGCGATTCATTGTCAAAAGCTACTATGAGTGGCGTAAAAGAGAATGAAGATTACATGCGCTTTAAAGTATTGCTGAAACCCGCTGTTGACGCCTCTAAAGCTTTACAGACAGAATATTATTCGGCTCCCAACGAAAAAAGAAGTTCCCCACAGTTTATCGGGTATCTGCAAAACAAACAGAAAGCCATTGACCAGCAGGAAAAAGAACTGATAGAAAAGTTTATTGCTGAATATCCGGATGCCTATATCGGCTTCCAGTTATTGATGGATAGAATTAATAATGAGTCATATCCCGACGCAACTTATTTGCAGGCGCAATTTTCGAAACTTTCCCAAAGCCTTCGTGAAAGCAAAGCCGGAGTAGCTTTTCAGCAACGCCTCGATGTGCTTAATGCAGTTGCGGTAGGCGCCGTAGCGCCTGATTTTACCCAACCGGACACTACCGGAACGCTGGTGAAATTGTCATCATTCAAAGGGAAATACGTATTGCTTGATTTTTGGGCATCATGGTGCGGCCCTTGCCGTAATGAAAACCCTAATCTGGTAAAAGCTTATAACAACTTTAAAGAAAAAAACTTCACCATATTAAGCGTATCTCTGGATCAGCCGGGAAAAAAGGACAGTTGGCTGAATGCCATCCATGCCGATGGCCTTAAATGGAACCACGTATCCGACCTGAAATTCTGGAGCAATGACGCGGCGGTGTTGTATGGAGTGCGGGCTATCCCGCAAAATCTGTTAATTGATCCGGAAGGAAAAATTGTTGCCAAAAACATTTTCGGCGAGGATCTGCAAAACAAACTGAAGGAGATTCTCGGTGGTATGTAACCTGGTTAAGCGGGCTGGCTGACAACTGGAATTTGATATACTTTTTATTGGAAAAGAAATGGAGTGATCTTTATTCTGAAGCACAGATAGAGCTTACCGTGAGATGACTTGCCTGTTTTTTACTGATTAATTTAACTGAACTAATTGATTTAAACTAAAAACCCTTGGTGCGTATGAAAATTTTTAGACTCTTATTATTTTTAATTTGCCAGCTCACGACCGTTTCGCTGTTTGCACAGCATTTCAGGTTGGGGGTGCAGGAGCAGCCGGAACAGCAAACCATTACGCTGTCATTGAAAAATGTGCCGCTTGAAACTGTTTTATCTCAAATCAAAAAACAGACAGGGATTACCTTTGTCTACACTAAGGATATATTAAAAATAGCCGGAAAGGTCTCCGTTCAGGCGGAAAAAGCAGACCTGCAAACCGTATTAAAACAGCTCTTTCATAATACCTCAATTAACTTTACCGTGTTCGGGAATACAGTAGAATTATCCACCAAAAAAAACGCGAACGTTAGTGGTAATATACAACTCAATAACAGTTTTTTTTCAAAAGGCATTGCGCACGGTTTTGTATATACAACCGGGGGCGTAAGACCAAATGGCGCCAGTGTCATTATTAAACGCTCTCATCTGGGAACGATCACAAACACGAATGGCGCTTTGAAAGGTATCGCTTCCGGGGTGCTGATAACCCCCGCAAGTGGTTATAGCAATGCCCCGTTAAAAGTAGAAATACGGGGAAGAAACTCAATTGACCCTGCATCAGTCTCCGATCCCTTATATATTATCGATGGTGTACCCCTCATCCAGGCAAACATTGGTGGGGTTCCGTCTTCAAACTACCGGGGAGGTTCCACCGGGCTTCAACAGGCCGGTATTTCCTTTTCGGGTGGAGTATTGGAAAAGAAAAGAAGTGATCTTTATTCTGAAGTACAGATAGAGCTTACCCGGAGATGATTTGTCTGTTTTTTACCTGATTAATTTAACTGAACTAATTGATTTAAACTAAAAACCCTTGGTGCGTATGAAAATTTTTAGACTCTTATTATTTTTAATTTGCCTGCTAACAACCGGATCTCTGTTTGCGCAGCAACAGCAACAACCGATTACGCTGTCGTTGAAAAATGTGCCGCTTGAAACGGTATTGGCACAAATAAAAAAGCAAACCGGCATTTCATTTTTTTACAGCAAAGAAATATTAATCAAAGCCGGTAAGGTATCTGTGCAGGTTGATAAAAAGGATTTGCAAACTACATTAACTACCTGCCTTCAAAATACGCCGGTTACGTATATGGTCGTTGGGAACATTATTGTGCTGGTTGATAAACATGCAAAAAAAAACGCCGATGGCACGCCGGTATTAAATGAAACTATGTTTGCCCAGGTCGCTGTGCATGGTTTTGTTTCCAATCTGGCCGGGACGGGGCTCAACGGCGCCAGCGTAGTTATTAAACGCACGCACCTTGGAACCACGACCAACGCGAACGGCGAATTCTCACTTGGAGAAGTGCGCACCAATGATACTATCCGTGTAAGTTTTATTGGTTATGACGCCCAGGATGTGGCGGTAGCACAAGGAGAATTTAACATTAAACTGAAGGAGACAAAAAACGAGCTGGATGCAGTGGAAGTTCAGGCTTACAGCACCACTACCAAACGCCTCGCCATGGGCGAGATCAGCCAGATAAATGCTAAAGATATTGAAAGGCAGCCCGTATCAAATCCGCTGCTGGCATTGAAAGGAATGGTTCCCGGGTTGTTAATAACACCCACAAGCGGTTATAGCAATGCCCCGGTAAAGGTTGAAATAAGGGGAAGAAATTCTATTGACCCTACATCTGTCTCCGATCCATTATACATTATAGATGGCGTACCGCTCATCCAGGCAAATATCGGAATTGTGTCTTCAAGCTATCAGGGCGGCTCTTTCGGGCTTCAACAGGCGGGTATTTCAATTTCGGGAGGGGTAAGCCCTCTTGCCAGCTTTAATCCCAACGATATTGAAAGTATTACGGTGCTTAAAGACGCAGCCGCAACAGCCATGTATGGTTCGCGGGCCGGCAATGGCGTTATCATTATCACCACTAAAAAAGGAAAACCAGGACAAGCACAGGTTGAGGCAACCGCCGGCCAAATGATCAACCGGGTGATCGGGCACTACGACATGTTAAACACCAGCCAGTATTTGCAGATGCGGCGCGAGGCGCTCAGGAACGATGGCTTGAGCCCTTCAGTCGCTACCGCACCCGACATTGCATTATGGGATACGACCCGTAACACCGATTGGCAAAGAGAACTATGGAAGTCAGCCAAAAGTTCCTTTGCAAGAGCAACCATATCAGGAGGGAGTGAGCTGACTACATTTCGTGTGAGTGGTTCGTATGTGGCAGGACAGGATATCTCACCGTTAGCGAATGAAAATACCAATAAATCGGCGAAGGTCGCTTTTAGTTTCAATCACCATAGTTTGGATCAAAAATTATCCCTCCTTTTCACTGCGCAATATGGATATACATCGGCAAATCAGGTAACTACGGGGGGCGCTACAACGCTTGCGCCTGATCTGCCCCCCATATTTGATAAAAACGGGAATTTGAACTACGCCCCCTGGAATGCGGCGGGTTTATACTCCATGCCTTTCGCAAGCTTACTTTCCCCGTCGGTACAAAGTACAGATCTTTTAAATAGCAGCCTGAGGGTTGGCTATCAAATCATCAATGGGCTAAATATAAGTGTCACAATGGGATATAATCTCGGTTTAAATACTAATAGCTTTGCCACTACTATCGCTGCTCAAAACCCGCTGTATAATCCTACGGCAAGCGTTTTTGGGGGGAATAGCAGAACCGATGGCTGGAATATTACACCCCAGATTGACTATAACCGTCATATCGGCAGGGGGAAATTAACGGCATTGATAGGCGCAAACCTGAACAGTTCTACGGCAACCGGAATAACCACTTTTAGCGCTGGTTATACCAGCGACCTGCTTATAAAATCACTCAATAATGCCACCTTCGTAAGTAATTATCAAAAATACTCGCAGAGTAAATATGTTGATCTGCATGGAAGCCTTAATTATAATTGGGAAGACAAGTACATTATTGAAGTTTCAGGGAACAGGGATGGTTCTTCAAATTTCGGACCCGGCAGGCAGTTTGGCTCATTCGGGGTAGCTGGCGCCAGCTGGATCGCATCGGAAGAAAAATGGTTAAAGAAAGCCATTCCATCATGGGTAAGTTTAGTTAAGTTTAAAGTCTCTTACGGAACCACCGGCCAATATCCCAATGTTGCTTATCAATACCTTTCGCAATGGGCCACCAGCAGTTTGGGTGGTTCCCCATTGTTTAGTTACAACGGCACTCAGCCGCTGGTGCCCACACACGCGGTAAACCAGGACTATCGCTGGGAAACAGATAAAAACCTCGATGCTGCCCTGGACCTGGGTTTCCTGGATGACAGGTTTACCCTGCATGCGGCTATTTACCGTAAACGCAGTGATGATCAGCTGGCATCTTTGCCTACAGCGCTGTTTACCGGTTTTGGCACTGTTGAAGGTAATTCGCAGGCAAATGTGCAAAACAGCGGCGTAGAAATGAGCCTAATTGCAAGGATCGTAAATGCCAAAGATTTTTTATGGTCAGCATCCTTTAATTTTAGCCACAACGAGAATAAGCTGCTGGCATTTCCGGGCATACAATATACCGCTTATTATTCAACTGAAAAAGTGGGAAAATCGCTTAATGCTGTTTATCTTCTCCATTACAGGGGCATAGACCCGCAATCCGGCCAACGGACCTATGAAGATCGTAACGGCGACGGAAAGATAAGTGTGGGTTATGGAGAACCCTTTGGCCCGGGGGATGACAGAGCCGTCGCCATCGACTTGAGCCCCAAGTTCGAGACGTCGCTGTTAAATCATTTTAGTTACAAAAACCTGGTACTTGATCTTCAATTTTCTTACCGGAAAATGATGGCGGAGATACCTTATACCAGTGCTGCGGGCGCATTTAATACTAATATTCCTTTATCCGTTTTTAACAACCACTGGCAAAAACCAGGCGATATCAGTCCGAATCCACGTTTTACAACGGGGGGGCAAGTGAGCGATGCTTATTTTTCGTCATCCGATGGCGCCTATACCGATGGATCTTATCTGCGTTTGCAAAATGTGGCGATCAGTTACGCTTTACCTGAAAAACTGGCAAAAAAAATCGGGATGCAGAGCATACGTTTAATGGCTAGCATGGAAAACGTATTCACGCTCAGCAAATACCCTGGCCTGGATCCCGAATTGCCTTTTGGCAATCAGCCGCAGGCAAAAACTTTTAATGGTCAACTCACTTTAACGTTTTAAAAAAATGATAATGAAAATGCATCGTATAAAAACAAAAGCTACTTGTCTTCTTCTCTGCTTTTTTACCTGTACTGTTCAGTTGGGGTGCAAAAAGCTGATCGCAGTTGACGAGCCGATTAATACGCTTACCACAACTGAGCTTTTTAGTTCAGATGCCACGGCTACTTCCGCTATGGCAGGCATTTATACCGTAATGATTAATGGATCGTCGGGTGGCAGTGTCCCAGCTAGTGCCGGCTCCATATTTAGTGCCGGCCTTACTACTACCCTTGGAGCCGAATCTTCCGATGAATTGTACATTTATAATTCAACTCCTAATTCTCCGGGTTCCATTTCCAACGACGCATATCGATCGAATCATCTCACGATAACAAATTCATCGAGTTCGGCGGCTATATGGACATCAGCCTACGATATTATTTACAAATCAAACTCGGTTATTGAAGGCATAGCTGCATCTACAGCTACCACCCTGCACAGCAGCGTAAGGACTGAACTGACCGCCGAAGCGAAATTTACCAGGGCATTTTCCTATTTCTACCTCACCAATTTTTTTGGCGATGTACCTATGGCGCTGACGGTTGATTTTAATAAAACCGAAAATTTGCCAAGAATGCCGCAGCAACTGGTCTACCAGCAGATAATAGCCGACTTGAAGGAGGCCCAGGCCGGCTTGAAGACAGATTATTCCGCAGGCAACGGTGAAAGAGTAATACCCAATAAATGGGCGGCTACGTTACTGCTTGCAAGGGCATACCTGTACACCGGCGATTATGCCAGTGCAGCCACCCAGGCCACCGCGGTGATCAATAACAACTCCATGTTTGCCTTAGAGCCCGACTTGAGGAATGTATTCTCAACAACCAGCAAAGAAGCCGTTTGGCAGCTGAAACAAACTACCAGCGATCCTACCCTTAAGAATGGAACACCAGAAGGATTTGTTCTTGGGCCAGGTAGTACGGATCACCACGGCGCCCCTGGTTATTGCCTTACCGACCAACTATTAGCCGCGTTTGAGCCGGGAGATCAGCGGAGGGTAAAATGGTTGGATAGTGCGGATAATGCCGATTATACGTCACCTATACCCGAGACTTACTGTTCATTTAAATACAGCATCTCTAGTGCTAATGCTGATGCCAGCCAACAACCGCCACAATATTACATGGTGCTCCGGCTGGCAGAAGCCTATTTAATACGTGCTGAAGCTGAAGCCAATGGGAAAAACGGAGGGACCGCTGCTGCTATTGCAGATTTAAACGTCATCCGCAACCGGGCAGGCCTGCCAAATTTAGATAGTAATTTAACACAGCAACAGGTGATAGCTGCCGTTGCGCAGGAACGAAGGGTGGAGTTTTTTGCCGAATGGGGGCACCGCTGGTTTGATCTGAAAAGAACCGGACAGGCCCATAGTGTGCTTTCAGTAATTCCGGCAAAGCAACCCTGGGCCGGTGATTACCAGCTTTTATACCCCATCCCGCAATCAGAAATAACGATTGATCATTTTCTATCTCAAAATACTGATTATTAATTAATTAGAGTAAGAATCGGGGGTTTTATTATAAATGATTTTAATGCCATTACCCTGATGTAATAGGTTAGGGCGCGATACAAAAACAGGTGATAAACTAAAATTAAAAAAACATGCGAAAAATATATTTTAATCTTTTGCTGATAGTGCTGTTTTCACTGGCACTGGCTTCCTGCAAAAAGGAAGTAACCTCAAAAGCAAACGACACATCGTCGCTCATTATTGTAAATGGTGTTGCGGGCAATAATTATTTACTCACAAACTTTAACGGCGATCATTTAAACGGAATTTATTATTCCGGGATGAATGATATTCTTTATGGAAACTTTGAGTTTTTTCGAGGTTACAGCGGCGGGCAAAAACTGGGGCTATATCAAATTCCTGATACCAACGCCAACAGCAAACCTGTTTTTAACCTGGCACTTAATTTGCCGGTAAACACTATTCATATGTTGTTTTTAATGGGCACAGCCCAGGATCCTGATCAGTTATTGACAACAGACACTTTGGCTTACCACCCGCCTTCAGATTCGACGATGGGCATACGGTTTGTAAATATTGCAAAAGGCAGCGCCCCGGTAGCGGTAAACCTTGCCGGGCAGGCTAACGGTTCCGAAGCCGGCAATCTGCCCTATAAAAGCCTTACTAGGTTTAAAAATTTTAATGCAGGCTCGGCGATCAGCAGCTATACGTTTGAATTCAGGGATAAAGCAACCGGTGAGCTATTAGGCAGTTGTACCGTTGATGGGGTAAATAACGATGGATCGTCAAGCACGCCCAATTTCCGCCGCTATCGAAACTTTACCATTGCTTTATTAGGCGCATCTGGAGGCTTAGCAGCTAACCGTGTACTTATCATAGATGAGTATCGGGGCTTTTGAGCAAGTCATCGGTACACAAAATAATATTGCTTTCTTATTAAGTGTGAGGTTAAATCCTTTTTTAATAATGAAAGGCTCCTTTATAAGCACCTGGTAAGTTTTATGAAGTAGAAAATCATCAGCCCAGCCAATTACAACACATTTTAAATTATTAACGAGAATGAACAGCATCTTAAAAATTGAACAGCTTTCGCACAAATATACCAGTACCTGGGCCATACGCGATATCAATATGGAAATAGTCCAAAATGGTATCGTGGGTTTACTGGGTTCAAACGGGGCCGGAAAATCGACCACCATGAATATTATCTGCGGGGTATTGAACCACACCGAGGGGGACGTATATATCAATGGCTTTGATATCAGAACCCAGGCCGAATCAGCAAAAAAAGAGATCGGTTTTTTGCCACAGATTCCGCCCTTGTATACCGACCTCACCGTAGATGAATACCTGAGGTATTGCGCCGAATTGCGATTTATTGAAAACGGTAAGATAAAAAGTGCGGTAGAAGAAGTAAAAGAACGGTGTGGCATAGCCCATTTCAGCAACCGGCTCATCCGCAATCTTTCGGGCGGTTACCGCCAGCGCGTAGGTATAGCGCAGGCCATTATCCATAAACCAAAACTGGTGGTGATGGACGAGCCAACCAACGGGCTTGACCCCAATCAACTGATAGAAGTGAGGAAACTGATCAAAGAAATTGCCCTTGACCATGCCGTGCTGTTATCCTCTCACATTTTATCCGAAATACATATACTTTGTAAAGAGATTATTATGATTGAAGGCGGCAGGCTGGTGTTTGCTGATACCATGGATGCTTTTGACAATTATATGCCGTCGAACAGTTTAATGATGCGTATGGAAAACCCGCCGCCAATAGGCGATATCTTAAATATCCAGGGGGTTACCCAAGCGGAATTACTTACCGATAAACAGGTCAGGGTATATTTTGAAGGCGGTGAGGAAATAACGGAACGACTGGTAGTTGCAGGCGTACAGCAAAATTGGCAGCTTCGCGAGATCAGCCTTGAAAAGGGCCAGCTTGACGACATTTTCAAAACTTTATCCTCTCCCCAACCTAACTCATAAACTTAAAACAATGAAGATCATACTCAAAATCGCAAAAAACGAACTCCGAAACCTTTTTTACTCGCCGGTAGCCTGGTTTTTGGCTATTGCTTTGTTAGTGCAGTGCGCTATTTTTTATACGTCGATTGTTCATCAGGTTGCCGGCTGGCAAGATATACACTTGGCTAATAACCCGAGATTTAAAGACTTTGGAGCTGACACTACTTTTACAAAGAGCTTTTTCATAGCAGGGGATAGCATTTTTAGTAGCGTGTTGCAAAATTTGACCCTGTTTATTCCCTTGCTTACGATGGGCCTGATTGGCCGCGAGGTGAATAACGGCACGATCAAGTTATTATATTCCTCGCCTATAAAGCTGCGTGCCATAGTTTTGGGGAAATACCTGGCTATAGTGATCTATAACCTGCTAATGGTAGCAATAGTCGGCATATTTATTGTATTGGGAGCGTTTAATATCCGATCGGCGGATATTGCCTTGTTATTATCGGCCGAGCTGGCTTTTTTCCTGATGATATGTGCTTACGGGGCCATTGGTCTGTTTATGTCGAGCCTTACCACTTACCAGATCGTATCGGCTATGGGAACTTTTCTGTTCCTCTTTTTATTCGGCCGTATTGGTGCCTTATGGCAGAAGTATGATTTTATACGCGACCTTACCTGGTTTTTATCCTTGTCCGGACGAACCGCAAGAATGGTATTTGGGCTGATCACTACCAAAGACGTGTTCTACTTTTTACTCATTATTTTTATGTTCCTGAGCTTTACGCTTTTTAAACTTAAAGGCGAAAAGGAGTCAAAACCATGGTCGGCGAAAGCCCTGAGGTATATCACCGTAATTGTGGTATCCCTGTTGCTCGGTTATATTACCTCGCGCCCTGCCCTCGTAGGGTACTGGGATACAACAGCCCATAAAGAGAATACCATTGATCCGCGTATTCAAAATATGCTGAAGCAAATGGGTAACGAACCCCTGGAGGTAACACTTTATACCAACTTATTAGGCGAGGTGCCTGCGCCCGGCTTGCCCGAAGGGCGCAATCCTTATCTGGCGGCGCTATGGGAGCCATATCTGCGTTTTAAACCGGACATTACGTTTAAATACGTTTATTATTATGATTACGATGGGACTTTGGACAATAATTCTTTGTACAAAACTTATCCAAACAAAACAGAAAAGGAAGTAGCCGGAATAATGGCTGACTTGATGGGGACAGATGTATCCATGTTTATGGGGCCAGACGAGATCCACAAAATAATTAACCCCGCCGCTGAACGTGGCAGGCTTTTTATGTCGGTTAAGTATAAGGGCCGTGTAGTTCATCTCCGTACTTTTAATGATTCCCAATTTTGGCCTAATCAATCAGAAGTAGCTGCAGGCTTAAAACAGCTTATAAAAGGGGATAACCCAAAAGTTTACTGCCTTACAGGCAACCTGGAGCGCAGTATTTATAAAACCGGCGAGCGGGAATATGAATTCCTTACTACAGCCCAACGCCTCCGCGACGCATTGGTCAACAACGGGTTTGATCTGGATACGCTATCATTGGAAAATCATGATATTCCTGCTGATATTTCGGAGCTGGTGATTGCCGACCCTAAAACCGAACTGAGTCCTAAAACGCTGGCCAAAGTGCAGCAATATATTGACCAGGGAGGTAATTTGCTGATTATTGGCGAACCGGGCAAGCAGGCTATGCTCAATCCGGTATTAAAACCACTGGGCGTTCAGTTAAGGAGTGGTACACTGGTTGAGCTCAGCAAAAACGAAACACCCGACAAGATAAGGCCGTATGCCACTGATGATGCCTTTGATCTGGGAGATATTAGGGGACTGCACCAGTTAAAACAAGAGCGAAAAGAGAAAAATTTTGACGATACATTGTCACTGATTATGCCGGGGGCGGCAGCTATTGCTTACGCTGCCAATGGCCCCTTTAAAGTTACCCCGCTGTATACAACTGTTAAACAAAGAGACTGGCTTAAGGCAGGGCGGTTGGTGATTGACTCTGTGCCCCCGGTATTTAGCCCGCAGGAGGGAGATATCAAAGACTCCACTTTCGCTACCATGGTTCAATTAACCAGGCCGGTGAACAATAAGCAACAGCGGATCATCGTATGCGGGGATGCAGATTTCTTAAGTGATCTGAGGTATGACTCGTTCCAAGCCGTGCTATATAGCTGGCTGGACTACGGAAAATATCCGGTATACATTAATGATCCTTATTACCACGATAACAAACTCAACATTACGGAGCCAACGGCGGCGTTTGAAAGAATATTTTTTGTATGGGTATTGCCGGGCGCATTGGTGCTGTTAGCCGCTATATTATTAATCAGACGTAAAAGAAAATAGAACCTATGTTTTTAAGTACTGACGAACAAACGATAGAAGACCTGGGGCTTTTTGGCAACCGTAATAACGGCGGGATCTATGATATTTACAATGCAGCAAATACAAGGGGCGGCGAAGCCATATTGAAAGATATGTTCCGCAACCCATTGTCTGACAGGGATGCGATCAATCAGCGCAGCAGCATTATTGAACATTTTGCCCGGATGAACATGGCCTTCCCATTCTCTGCCAGCTCATTTGATATGGCAGAGAAATATTTACTGGATAATGTGGAGCAATCAAAAGGAACCAACCAGCAAACCAGTATGCTCAGCGAAAAAGAGATGCTTAACGGAGTATCCGCCGTGATCGACATTTTGTGGACCGCAAAAACATTTATAGAAAACAGGGACGTGGCAAGTGTATTTGCCTATAAAACGGAACGCGACAGCATTGCCATGTTGCTCCGCGATGCCGCCTTTACACCGGCGCTCAGGGAAAAGCCCCATGGCAAGTTGCCTTATTCAGCCATAACGGCTTATGATATTTTATTCAGGGTACGTGAGTACGACAAGATCAAAAAGCTGTTAAAACATATTTATACGCTGGATGTGTATTTGTCTGTAGCAAAAGTAGCCGTTAAAAGAAACTTTGTTTTCCCCCAGGCCCTTGAAAAAGGCTCATGTGAATTAGCCCTGGAAGATGTTTATCAACCCGAGCTCAAAAAACCCGTTGGTAACTCGGTTTTCATAAGCCCCCGGCAAAATATCATATTTTTAACCGGGGCCAATATGGCGGGCAAATCCACCTTTTTGCGTGCAGTAAGCACCGCGGTGTATGTAGCGCACATGGGCTTCCCGGTAGCAGCCAGGTCAATGGCGTTTTCAGTCATGGATGGCGTTTATACCACCATCAATTTACCCGATAAATTAGGCATCGGGGCCAGTCATTTCTATGTCGAGGTGCTGCGGGTGCGAAAAATGGCCACCGAGTTGAGCCATGGAAAATCATTGTTTATTGTATTTGATGAGCTATTCAGGGGCACCAATGTTAAAGATGCCCATGAAGCCACGGTTGCCGTTACCAATGCTTTTGCCGGAAAGAAAACCAGCATGTTCATTATTTCCTCGCATATCGTGGAGGCGGCCGAACAGCTAAAACTCAAAAGCAATATCGGATTTCAATACCTCCCCACCATTATGAATGGCACCGTCCCTGAGTATACTTATACCCTGAGACAAGGCGTAACCGACGACCGGCACGGGATGATCATCATCAGGAATGAGGGAATACTGGACATCTTAAAAAACGGCCTTAAGAAAAAGGTAAAGCACTATGATACGGTGCGCTGATCATTCACCAAACATTAGACAAAAACGAGGTAACAATTATGAGTTTTGGTATAGATAAACAAACACTGGATGAACTTAGCCTGCTGGGAAAATTCCGTAGCGGATCGGTTTACAGCCTGTTCAACCAGGTAAAGACAAGGGGCGGCGAACAGTTGCTTGACAGAATGTTTCGTACACCGCTGGAGGATGCACAAATAATCAATGAACGTACGGCCGTCTTCCAGTTTTTCCAGAAGGAACAGCTCAGCTTTCCTGTTGATGCACAGCAGGTAAATTTGATGAGGGAGTATCTTGATTCCGGTGCAGGAAAAAATATAATAACGGTATTTACCGGTACGATTTTAACAAGAGTACTTTCCAGTTTAACACGCGATGAGCGGTACAAAAAAAACATCCAGGGTTTGCAGGCCGTGATCGTGGTGATGAACAGGTGCCACACCTTTTTAGAGGCAATGCCACCCATTCCGGGGCCGTATTCCAACAGGATAAAGGCTGTAAAAGAAATATTGGCGGATAAGCGGATAGAAAGGTTAAGGAGTATCGATATTTATAAATCATTGTCGCTTAGGACACTGATTTTTTATAATCACCTGATAAAAAGCAGTCTTTATAAAAAAGTAGAAGATCTTTTATCCTTTATTTATGAGCTTGATGTAAATATTAATGTCAGCGCGGTGGCAAGCAGCAAAGGCTTTGTATTTGCAAAGGCGCTGCAACCCGAAAAAAATGCGCTGTCAGCCACTGATCTTCGCCACCCCTGCGTAGAAAAGGCGATAGGTAACACCCTGCTGCTGGCAGAAGGAAGCAATGTGCTTTTTTTAACCGGGGCAAACATGGCCGGCAAATCCACCTTCATGAAATCCGTGGGTATCGGTTTCTACCTGGCACATATCGGGTTCCCGGTGGCGGCGGCCAGTATGGAGTTTTCGGTTAGGGAAGGACTTTATTCTTCGATCAACGTAGCGGACAATATTAACCTTGGCTACAGCCATTTTTACGCTGAGGTGGTGAGGGTAAAACAGGCCGCGGAGGCTGCCGCCAGCGGCAAACGGCTTTTGCTGATGTTCGACGAACTATTCAAGGGCACGAATGTAAAAGACGCCTACGACGGAACGCTGGCGGTAACAGAAGGCTTTGCCGAATACACCGATTGTCTGTTCATCGTTTCCACCCATATTATCGAAGTCGGCGAGGCATTAAAAAGCCGGGACAATATCAAATTTGGCTACATGCCGACGGTGATGGACGGATCGAGGCCCCGCTATACTTATAAGATGCAGGAAGGGATTACAGAAGACCGCCAGGGAATGATGATCATCAGGAACGAAGGCATTCTGGAGCTGATCGGCGACTAATCCGCGAAGTCGGTATGCTTCGACACATCGCCGAGTAAAGTCGCAGGAATGAACGTATCGGATTTTTAAGTAATATTTAGTAGTGCGGCAACAAAACAATTAATAACAAACAGTTAACCAATTAAATTATGAAAAAGAACACATTAAAAACCACAGTTAGACTCGGTGCGTTTATCATCATCTGTTTATTGACCTCAATGCGTTTGATCGAAAAAAAACCGGATTATTCCGGTACATGGAAACTTAATACTGCAAATAGCAACTTCGGCGGGTTGAAAGGAGCTGCTATGCAATTGACCATAAAGCAATAT
>JARLHA010000060.1 GCA_031292485.1 Mucilaginibacter sp. | reverse complement strand
TGGATAAACCACGCCTGATTGACCCCGTTTGGCCAATTTCAAAATGACCACCTTTTGTGCTTAAGTTCATGCTTTTAGGAAAAGAAAGAAGATTGGCGAAGAGTGGTCAGTGCGATTGGTTTATCCACGGTGGCACTGCTTTGAGAATATTTTATGGATTAGATCGATTTTCAGAAGATCTCGACTTTTCACTATTAGCGGTTGAACCTGAGTTTTCATTAAATAAATACCAGGATGCCATAATACAGGAGTTCGAAGCCTTGGGTATGCATGTGTCGATAAGGGAAAAGCAAAAAACAAATCAAACCAATATCGATTCTGCTTTCCTGAAATCAGAAACCATCTGGAAGGAACTTGTTTTGGAAGGAATTATTCCTCAGAACGGCATGGAACAGGTGGCCAATGTGAAGATCAAAATAGAGGTAGACCGGGAACCACCGTTGGGTTTTGAAACGGAAGACAAACTTTTGTTGAAGCCTTTTTCATTTTATGTAAAGTGTCTGACCCTGCCAAATTTATTTGCTGGAAAGATGCATGCCTTGCTTTTTCGTAAATGGGGTGAAAATGTGAAAGGGCGGGATTGGTACGATATGGAATGGTATATCCGAAAGGGTATCCCTTTAAATCTGGATCATTTCTTAATTCGTGCAAAAGATAGCGGGGACTGGAAGAAAGATACCATTACGGAAGTGGAATTCCGCGAGCTGCTAACAAAGAAAATCGATACGGTGAAAATGAACTATGTTATCAATGATATTAAGCGATTTATTCGGAATGCGGATGCTTTAGCTATCTGGTCACCAAATTATTTTCATGACCTGGTAAATAGCCTGAAAGTTGTTTAATTATCGTTTTTGAGCAACAATTATGCCTTTACTATAAAACAATCCCTATCCTTTTCAAATGGTGTATATTTTCATCATAACATACAAAAATGATGAAAATATACACCGTTAAACATTAGGTGATCAAAAACATATTCCGACTTAACTGATTTGCTTCTTTTAACCGATTGCCAATTTCTTTTTTAATTGGCTCATATCCTCGCTTATTTTATGATCCATCACCTTAGCATAGATCTGAGTAGTCTTAATGCTGGTATGCCCCATCATCTTGGCAACGCTTTCAATAGGTACACCATTATTCAGCGTTACGGTCGTAGCAAAAGTGTGTCTGGCAATGTGAAAGGTTAGCGACTTTTTAATTTTGCACAGATCTGCTATCTCTTTAAGGTAAGCATTCATTTTTTGGTTACTCATCACAGGGAGCAAGGTATCCTTAACCACACAATGCGGATGGTCTTCATAGGCATGGATAATAGATAGAGCAACGGGCAAGACGGGTATCCTTGAAAGTGTGTCTGTTTTTTGCCTGCTGGTATAGATCCATAAGTCGCCATCAATACCCTTGACTAGTTCCGAGCGTTTCAGCTTATGGACATCTACATAAGCAAGGCCGGTATAACAACAGAACACAAACATGTCCCTGACCGTACTTAACCGCTCAACGCTGAATTTCTTTTTTGTAAGACGTTGCAGTTCCTCTTTGGTCAACACTTCCCGGTGCACAGCCTTTTGTTTAGGCTTGTAGTTAAGGTAAGGATTAACCGTCAGCCAGCCGTTCCCTAAGCAGATACGGACGATCTTGCCCAAGTTCTTAATATACTTAATCGCTGAGTTGTTACCGCACTTACGAACGCTTCGAAGGTAGTATTCGAAATCATTGAGAAAAGCGAAGTTTATCCTCGTCACCGGAATATCAGAAATGTTGTACTGCAACTGCATAAAATCCTTGGTATGCATCAGGCAGGTTTCATAACGTTGCAGTGTGCTTTTTTCAAATTCTTGCCCAACAAGGCTCTCCATTTTTTGATTGTGATCTTCAAACACAGCCAGTAATGTACGCGCTTTTTCCACCTTACCGATGAACCGATTTTTTAGGGTTTCTGCTTTAATGTTTTCATCAGCATCTGACATTCTGCGTTGAAGGTCATAGATTTTAAACTGAATATCATCAAGATAAGCGTTTAGTGTTCTCGAGTCTGCTTTTGATCCGATAGCCCTGCCGCTAACGGCATCCCACCTTTCAGGATCGCATTTGCGGCTAACTGCCAGTTCGGCGCGCTGGCCATCCACCGTAATGCGTAAATAAATTGGCATTTCACCTGATTGATAATTTTTAGGCTTTCTCAGGGAAAAAAGCAAAGAGAGTGTAGTTCTCATAACTTTTGATTAATTAAAAGTGAAACAAATTTGATTAATTAATCACCAGGAATCAAGATGTTCAATGATTGAACAAGCTGTTTATCAATTTATTATGAACTAATTCGGGAGTTCGTAAGCAGACTTGAAATGACTCCCGAATTACCCGCATTTTATATGCTAAAAGCTGAATAATTTGGTATGCCCTGAAAATGAAAAACCCCTCAGATGATGTCATCTGAGGGGTTTTTACTGTTTTTGATATTGAAAAAGCGGAATGGACGGGACTCGAACCCGCGACCCCGTGCGTGACAGGCACGTATTCTAACCAGCTGAACTACCACTCCGTTAGCCCGTTGGATTTCTCCGTTTGGGATGGCAAATATACGCTTCGTTTTTAATTAAGCCAAGTGTTTTTTAAAAAACATGTTTTTTAATTGTTAGTTGCCTAAATCACAATGCTTTTCACTTTTAAAAATCTTTCTATCCGGCAATAAAAACCGCTTTCCGGTAATAATAATTTATCCATTCAGCCAAAATAAGGTTCGGCACCCAGCTTAAAAAGGAAATAATAATGTAGTTATTAGCGAAACCTACCCCATTACCAAATACTGTAAAGGCCCAGATATAAAAACGCAGGGTAACGGCACCAAAGGCCAGTGCATAGCTCCGGCGCATCATTTTGATGTGGTCGTCAATCCTTTTGTTTTTTACCAGCCGCCAGGCCGATAACGTAAATATTACCCACAGTGTGTTTTGTAGCAGGAAAGAAAAGAAAACCCACCTGCCGCGATCAATAAACAATGTCATGATATAAGCGCCCGGGGCGGCGAAGAATAGTACTCCAAACACATAAACCTTACCCAGCGATTTATGCAGTGGCTTATTGTTATAAACCTTTTTGGAGAATTGGAAAAAGCCGGCCATCAATATGATGCTGCTTCCGATGATATGGCAATAAAATGCAGGCAGATACCAGCCTGTTTTTACAGCAGCCTCTTTTATCTGCAAAAAGTGCGAATCGTTTTTAAAATCATAATACTGCAAAAAGGTGCCGGCGCACAATACCAACACCCAAAAGAAGGTAAAATACCACAATAGCTTTACAGCAATTTTCATTTGGCGGCAAGGGTGTTGGGTTTGGTTTTTACCCCTTTTAATTTCTGGCTGATCCAATTGATGTTGTATTTATCAATGGTTGTTAACGAATCGTCGACATTCGCATTGCCGGGTTTTTCCTGCCCGGTGTAGTTGTTATAGGATGCCATATCAGCAAACACCTCTATCCATCTTTTATCTTTAAACTGGTAACGATAATCAGCGTAGATCTCATTTTTCATATAACGGAGCATCTCGGGGGTAATTTCATCTATCGTTTTTTCTTTTCTTTTATCAAAACGTCCGGTGCCGATCAGCATTTTGTAGCAGGCATTTAAATACGAGTCGTCCATTTTAACATATTTGGTAAAACCGAAGGTCCGGTTATTTGGCAACTCCGTCAATTCATTATTTCTAATTGCCAAATAGTGATAGAATGGCCCCCCGGAAATATACTTTGTGGTATCATAAAGTTCGATTGAAAGTATAGCCCCTGCTTTTACCTCGAACAGGGAATCGTTGAGTACCTTAAAACTATTCACATCGCATACTCCGCCTAACAACCCGCTGCCCTCGGGCTCAAAATCGGTAGTAATGTCCTGTGTGTAAATCCTGTCCTTCTTCTTATCAACAATTACTACATTTTTTTTATCATAAAAACCTGAACGTCCACCTAAAAAATAATCTTCAATCGAATAAAATGACGCTTCCATCCAGTTTTCCGGTTGCTTGCCTTTGCCTGTAAAACTGATGTCATAGCTTTCGTGCAGTCCGTCTTCTTCTTCTCCGTTTTCCTCTACGGGCTTTCTTAAGGGATTTTTAAAATCTTTTGACCTTTCGATCATATTGAGATCAGACATATAAGTCGGAGGGACATAAACGGCGCCGTTTTGCTCGCGCGAATTATATTCGGTAATAACATTTAGTGCACTTTTATATACGTCAAAATGATTCGCGATATTTTTAATTTTCGAAAAAATGTCGGCCATTTTCAGGTTAACTTTCTCCGAAATGCTCCTGTCTTTTTTAAAGTAGAAATAATCAGCCCCATTTCTCAGTACCGCTAAATTGGCGTCATCCTCAATAGGAAATACCTGATCATAAACTACAGGAATGACAATTTTGCCGTCGAGATCGTAAAAACCTCTTTTCTTATCCTTTTCCACCTCTATAAGGCCGGGGAATGTACCGCTTATATTGTGGATCAAATCAAAATCAGGCGGAATGATCTCTTTCAGGTCCGGGCTAACCAATCCCATCTTATAAGGCATAATAACGGAATCTTTGGGTCGATTGATATCCTTTTCCATGTCCCAATGTCCTTTTACCACATAAAAAAACGTCTTTTGATCAACGTGTGCAAACCAGATGACACTATCATACCTTGCTTTTAATTGCGCCGCGGTTTTAAATGAAGCAAGGGTTATGGTGCTGTATATGTCCTTTTCATCAACCGTTTTACTCCTTACAAAATTCTCATAAACCATATAGTCAGTTAAAAACTGTCGTGCGTCTACCTGGGCTATCTTCAATTTGTGCGGAGCTAATTTATGGATTTTAAGGATCAATACTGATGTTTTGGGATCCAATTGGTCATGACTAAAAGTTGCCGGGATGCTTGCTGTTACCCATTCGTCATCAATAATTTTGATCCTGGCAGCGTCAACATCAAGACTGATTCCTGCCAAAGGCTTTTCCTTGCCGTTAAGGCTCTTTTTATCGCACAACAAGTTAACCAGTCGTTTTAATACTTTCAGTCTTTTATCGGCATCGAAATAGGCCAATAACGAATCGGTATTTCCCTCTTTTACGCGGTTGTTAAATCCATTCAAAAATTTGTTGATTTCGTCTTTTCCGGTTTTCTCAGAAGTCTTACAACGAACAAAAAGAAACAGGCCTGAAAGTAAGATAATACAGGCTAAATAGATTGGGCCAGGTTTGGTTTTCATAGCCCTAATATAAATGGTTTTACATCAAATTTTTACATCAAATAATGAAAGAAGATTAATAACCGGGGAAATCAATCAATTAGCGCCGCTGCGCGATCGTGTCCGCAATTTCAGTTCCGCAAAAAACGAATAACGAAAAAAACAGCCTTTTTTTCAGTCAATAATTTAAGGAGTGGCAAAATTTCATCTATTATTCATAAATAATATTAAACACCGCAAATAAAATTTGCGTATATCCTCAAAAAACCACTACATTTATAGCCTAGATTAAATAAACCCTGGCGAAATAATATATTTTCTTTGAGGTAGTTAGGATTCCGGGGCGGTGATAAAATTTTAATTGTAGTTTTTTGGGGAAAGCCGCCCGCCTTTGGCGGACGGCTTTTTGCTTTTAATGGGCGTCAACCGGCATTTTAACTGCTTTCTTAAATGGCTGCAAATAAAGCAGCGGAATCGAAAACAACATCACCAGGCCTGAAATCCAATAAGCATCATCATAGGTAAGCAATATTGACTGCCGGGTTACCGCGCTTTCAATGGCCATATAAGCCATATGCAGGGCATCTGTTACTGATTTCCCCTTTGCCATAAAGGCATGCTGGTACATATTCAGCCTGTCGTTGAACGCGTTGTTATATGGGTTAATGTTCGATAACAGGTCACTTCTGTGTTTTGCGGTGCGGATGTGGATGATGGTAGTCAATACCGCTATCCCAAATGAACCGCCTAACTGGCGCATCATATTGTTTAACCCGGTACCCTGCCCTAACTCAGGCCCTTTCAAATCGGCTATCGCCAGCGTTGTTAGCGGAACAAACAACAGGGCCATGCCTACACCTCTTATCAGTAAGGGGATCAACACATCCTTTTCGCCTGTACCAAGGGTTGAGTTGCTTAGCATTGTAGTGAACACAAAGAACAAAAACATGCCGGCTGTGGCCATAAATTGCGCCGGTATGCCCCTGTTAAGCATCTTACCGATAAAGGGCATCATGATGATCGTACACAATCCACCAGGGAATAAAAGCTCGCCCGTTTGCTGCGCCGAAAAGCCGAGCAGGTTTTGACAAAATACCGGGAACACAAAGACCGAGCCATATAACCCGAACCCGAGCACAAAGGAGGTAAACATCCCCACCGCGAAACTTCGATGCCGCATAATCCCGAAGTTTACTATCGGGTAGTCGATACTCATTTCGCGCCATATAAACAGGAACACGCCTAAAATTGCGGCAATGGTAAGCACAAGTATGTAGGTTTTTGCAAACCAGTCTTCCGATTCACCTTTTTCCAATATGGTTTGTAAACTGCCTACGGCAACTGCCAGCAGGGCAATGCCCCACCAGTCAACCGGCTTTCCTTTTGCTTCTTTTGGTGTTTCCCTCACAAAGGTGTAAGCACAAAATGCTGCAATAGCGCCAACAGGTATATTTACATAAAAGATCCATCTCCAGGTGGCATGGTCGGTAATATACCCACCGATAGTTGGCCCCACAGTAGGCCCTACAACGGCTCCCAAACCAAATAGCGCGGTTGCTGTTCCTATTTGTTCGCGTGGCCAGGTCTCAATTAATATAGCCTGCGAAGTTGATATCAAACCACCGCCGGCAAGTCCCTGTAATATTCTGAATAACACCAGTTCATCCAGGCTGGTTGAATTGCCGCAGAGAAAAGATGCTATGGTAAATACGATAATAGAAGTTATGAAATAATTTTTTCGCCCGAACCGGCTTCCAAGCCACCCGGACATGGGGAGTACAATTACGTTCGCAACGGCGTATCCGGTAACCACCCAGGCAACATCCTCCAGCGTGGCACCCAGGTTACCCTGGATGACAGGCAAGGATACGTTTACGATGGTGGTATCAATGAGCTCCAGCAACGAAGCAACGATAACCGTAATCGTAATGATCCACTTTCTAAAGCCAGTTTCAGCCATTATTTTTTTATTGTTGTGTTAATTTAATTGGGTTCATAGTTCATAGTTCATAGTTCATGGAAGCAGCAAAAACAGCTATGAACCATGAACCATGAACTATCAACTATCAACTATAGCTTATTCAGCGACGATCACAGAAACATTCACGCTCATACCCGGGTGAAGCCTGTCCATATCTTCTTTGCTGCCGCTGATCTTAATTTTCACAGGCACACGCTGAACAACCTTAACGAAGTTACCGGTAGCATTGTCAGGAGGCAGTAACGAAAATTCAGCGCCGGTTGCCGGTGAAAAATTGAAAACTTCTCCTTTTAATTTCATTTCAGGGTAAGCGTCCACCTCAATTTCAACTTTTTGTCCGGAGCGTATTTTATCTAACTGGGTTTCTTTAAAGTTAGCTGTGATATAGATACTGCTATCGTTAACAATAGAGAACAGTGTTTGCCCGGCTTGTACCAACTGCCCGATCTGCACATTCTTTTTTGACACCATGCCACTGGCAGGTGATTTAATTTGCGTGTAGGATAATTGCAATTGGGCGTAATCAACGTCCACCTGCTTCTGCGTTACGCCGGTGTGGGTAACATTCAGTTGATTTTTTGTTGCACCTTCAAGTTCAACCGCAGCTTTATACTGATCCTGCGCTGCCCTGTAATTTGCCTGGGCTGTTTCCAAATCGGCTTTAGCCTGGTCAAATTGTTGTTTGGTGATCGATCCATCCTGTACCAGGTTTGCATATCGTGCATAGTCCTTGGTAACTTTTTCCAGCTGAGCTGAAGCGGATGCAACCTTTGCTTTTGCGCTTGATGAGTTGGCCGCATTTTCAAAAATTTGCGACTGGCCTACATTGATATTTTGGCTGGCGCCGGTTTTGGCCGCTTCTGCCTGTTCAAGTTTTATTTTATAATCCTGGTCGTCAATTTTTACCAGTTCCTGATCCTTATTAACATGTGTATTTTCCTGGAAGTAGATACTATCAACATAGCCACCTACCCTTGCAACAACAGGGCTGATGTCGCCGTCGATCTGTGCATCATCGGTATCGACGTGTTTTCCATAGTATATATATTCTTTGATCCCGAAAATAATCCCGGCAACAAGTATCAACCCTAAAATAATCGGGAGTACCTTGTTGGGTTTCTTTTTAGTTTCGTTTTCCATTGAGTCATTTGCCTTTGCCATGGTATTTTAATTGTTGAATTAGTGATTTAGTGAATTAATGAATAGGTGAATGTTTAATTTTTTTAATCTGCACATCCGCTCATTTGCCATCTGCACATTTACTTGTTGAGTTTTCCGGTTGATTTTATTAAAGTATAATAGGCCAGTCCTGCGTCGGCTTTCGCCAGTTCAAGGTTAATCTCTGCCTGGTAAAGCAATGTTTCTGCGTCGGCCCTGTCAGTTGCTGAAGCGATATTGCTTTTGTATTTTGATTCGAGGATCTTGTTATTTTCCCCTGCCTGTTCTATCGATGTTTGCAATAGCTTTATCTTATCGAGCGCCATCACATAGTTTTGATAGTCCTCGTTTACCTCCCGCCTCACATTGTTCATGGTGATAAGTTTATTCAGCGACACTTCATCCTGCTGGATCTTCGCCTCCGCTACTTTATTTTTATTGGTCCACAGGGTTGAGAAGTTCCATGAAACGCCGACACCTAAGGTGAGGGGTAAAATATATTTTCCGCTTTGCGGAAAAGGATCAATCTGTGTATCGATATAGTAGGCTGCAGCCGATGCATTCACCGATGGAAGCGCATTGGCCTTTATGTTTTTAACATTTGTTTCGGCAACCTGAGAGCGGAGATCAAGCGACCTGACTTCAGTGCGCTTAGCCAAAGCAGTATCTATATAAGCTGTTACCGGCGCAACCTGCCTGTCGGCATCAGCGATGTCGTTAATAGCCAATTGTGTTCCTTCGGGCAAACCAAGCAGGATATTAAGGTTATAGTTCACAATTTTTCTGTTGGTTTCCAGGTCGATGCCGTTTAACTCAATATTTGCGCGTTGCAACTGGAACCGAAGTACATCATTTTTGGTAACGATACCCTGGTCGAAAAAACGCTGGGCTTGTTTTATTTGCTGATCTACAGTTGCCAGGTTTTGTTCAACAACCTTTTTGCTTTTTAAAACCTTGTAAAGGTTGTAGTATTGGTTGATGATATCGTAAGCTACGGCGTCCTTATCGTTTTCGGCATCAATCCGCGAGATCTGCGCCAACAGCTCTGTCGACTGTTCTGCATATTTTAAGCGGTTGCCCCCATAAATTACTTCGTTAACAGAAGCAATACCGAGAAAAGCATCAGCGCTTTTGGGCAACGATAAGCTCGTCGGGCCAAAATCCAGTTTGTTTGCCGGGATCTCGGCGCGGTCATAAGTAAAACTGGCTTTTCCGGTAGGCAATATGTTATCTTTCGCCTGGTTATACTGCGAAATAGCCTGGTCGATCTTTGCTTTTGAAAGCTTTACTACGTTGCTGTTTGCCAGGCCCATTTTCAGGGCTTCATCAAGGGTGATCACCCTGTCCTGGGCTTTAACCGCATTAAGGCTAAATAAAGTTAAAATAAATGCCGGGGCGATAAAACGTTTAAACGTTGCGGCAGCGGCATTAAAAAATTTTAGGTTGGTGTGTTTATTTATTGTAATCATTGTCGTTCATTAAGTAAGATTTTAAGAGCTGTTTCATGTACGTTTTGAACCTCGGTTTGAATTTTTCTTCCAAAAACTTTTCGTCCCGGATATCGTGCCCCAGCATTAAAGATGCTATATGTGGCGCATTGATGATATAATTTTTGGTGCCAAAAATGGTCGCTATCATTAGTTCGGGATCGATATCTTTCCTGAAGCTGCCGTTTTTGATCCCTTCTTCAAATATTTTTTTTAACTCCATCACATTGATCATCAATATTTCGGTGATCTTATCGGTAAGGTCCCAGCGTTTACCCATGGACATTTCGCGGTTGATGAGTTTCTGAAAGCAATTATTGACAATCATCCTGTCAACATAATTATCAATGCATTTTTCCAGTTTGTCCCACGATGATATGCTTTCATCGTTGCCGATATTTTGAAGCAGAGTTTGAAATGAAGAAATTTTCCGTTCAAAAACCGCCAGGAACAGACCTTCCTTCGACCCAAAATAGTAATTGAGCATTGCCATATTTACACCCGCCTCACCCGAGATCATCCGGGTGGAGGCCCCGTCGAAGCCGAGGTCCGAAAACACCCTTTCGGCTACGTCAAGGATATGGTCCTTTTTATCAATTTTATCTTTATCCATTGCTTTAAAGCACAAAACTAATCAAACGATTGATTGGTTTGGTCATTGCTTTGTCAAGTTAGATTAAGTGTTTGATAATCATCATAAAAAAATTAAACGATTGATTAACAAATGGGGAATAATTATTGTTTTCAATTATTTCAATTACGATCATGCAATCAAAAATTGGACAGGTTGAGGGTGGAAAGTTGGAAGGTTGGAAGGTTGCAATGTTGGAAGGTTATTTATCATCGCATAGATGCCAAATAAATCCGAAATCGAACATCCGACTTCCGAAATCTCCCCGCATTGTTAAATTCTTGATACACTTTAATATGCTATCTATCTTTCAATATATTTGTTAGCTATGAACCGCATCAAAATTTTTATCGCGTTTTTATGTGCAGCTCAATGCAGCTTCGCGCAAACCGCGCCCCCTGCCGACCTGGTTTCAATTGAGCAAAATTTTAAAAAGCTGGATGTTTTAGGGAGTGTGCTTTATGTGGCAGCACACCCCGATGATGAAAACACCCGCTTACTGGCTTATCTGGCTAATGAAAAACACTACCGCACCGGCTATCTTTCAATGACGCGCGGCGATGGCGGCCAAAACCTCATCGGCAACGAGCAAAGCGAGTTGTTAGGCTTGATCCGCACCCAGGAATTGCTGGCTGCCCGCAAAGTTGATGGCGCCGAACAGTTTTTTACCCGCGCCAACGATTTTGGTTTCTCAAAAGGGCCGGGCGAAACGTTAAAAATTTGGGATAAGGAAAAAGTTTTAAGCGATGTGGTTTGGGTGATCCGTAAATTCAGGCCGGATGTAATCATCTGTCGCTTCCCCACTACCGGCGAAGGCGGCCACGGGCATCATACGTCATCTGCTATACTGGCACAAGAAGCATTTACCGCCGCAGCTGACCCTAACCGCTTTCCTGAACAGCTGAAATATGTACAAACCTGGCAAGCCAAAAGATTACTATGGAACACCTTCAGTTTCGGAACAATAAACACTACGGCACCCGACCAGTTTAAAATCGATGTAGGCGTTTATAACCCCATCATAGGCAAAGGCTACGGTGAAATGGCTGCAGAAAGCCGCTCCAACCATAAAACACAGGGTTTCGGCTCGGCCAGGCAACGTGGCCAGGCATTTGAGTTCTTTAAAACTATTTTGGGCGATGCCCCAAAAACCGACCTGATGGATGGCGTGAACAATACCTGGGGCCGCGTAAAAGGAGGTGAAGCGGTAGGATCGGCCATTGAAAAGATCCGTAAGGATTTTGATATGGACCACCCGGAGAAATCAGTAAAGTCATTGGTTGCGCTATCGGACAAAATAGATAAAGTGCCGGATGAATTCTGGCGTACACAAAAATCCAAAGAACTGAATAATTTAATAGCGGCCTGTGCGGGATTGTGGTTTGAAGCTTATACTGCGGAGCCTGCTTATGCCCGGGGCGACCAGATGAATATACGGTCGCAGGTGATCAGCCGTTATGGCCTGAACATTTCGTTAGATGGCCTTACTGTCATCCAGCATCCGGATAATGCGGGCAACACTTCAGACTTTATGGAAACTATGGCCCACTATGATCTGCCTGTTACCGGTAAAGAAAAGGCTCTCCCTGCTAACGAAGTCCAGACCTTTAGCAATGATTGCATCGCAGCTAAAATATCGCAGCCCTATTGGCTGGAATCCTCCCATCATAACGGCAGCTATGATGTTAGCAATGCCGGCAATATTGGCGATCCGGAAAACCCGGATGCGCCGGTGGTTGAATTTGCATTTCAGATTGATGGTCATGAAATTATATCGGACAGAAAGCTGGTTTACAAATATGTTGACCCCGCCAAAGGGGAAATTTACCAGCCGGTGGAGATTACGCCACCGGTTACCGCCAATATCACGGCAAAAAACTACATTTTCAACTCCAAACAATCACAGTTTGTGGAGATCAAACTGCAAAGCTTTACCAAAGCTACCGGCAGCATCAGCATAAAACCAATGGCAGGATGGAAAGTTAGTCCCGAGAAAATTGATTTTACCGGAAAAAATAAAGGTGATGAATGGGCAGGGAATTTTGAAGTAACGCCAACCGGCAATCCCCCTCAAACAACAGAACTGGAGGCCATTGTTGAAATAGGCGGCAAACAGTTTTCAATGGGGATCCAGCATATTAAGTATGAGCATATCCCGAATATTACATTGTTCCCGCCGGCAGAGGCGAAGCTGATCGACCTTAATTTAAATATTGTTGGCAAAAAGATCGGTTATATTCAAGGTGCAGGAGATTTGGTGCCCGACGCACTTAAACAAGCTGGTTTTGAGGTGCACATTTTAAGTGAAAATGAAATATTGAATGGCGACCTGTCGGGATACGATGCCATTATTACCGGGGTGCGGGCCTATAATGTAAACCCGCGCCTGGCGGTGGAGCAACCCAAACTGCTGGAATATGTAAAGAAAGGCGGCAATCTGGTAGTACAATATAATAATAACAACGGACTGGCTACCAAAAACATTGGCCCGTACCCGTTCAGCATCGTAAACAAAAGGGTTACCGATGAAGATGCTAAAATTACTGTTCTGGATCCGCAGGAGCCATTGCTTAACTATCCGAATAAAATAACCCAGGATGACTTTAACGGCTGGGTACAGGAACGGGGTTTATACTTTGTCGGCGACATCGACCCTAACTATAAAGCCCCGCTGCAAATGAATGACCCGGGCGAAGCGGCCAATAATGGCGCGCTGATCGTCGGCAATTACGGGCAGGGCAGGTTTGTTTATACCTCGCTCGCTTTCTTCAGGCAATTGCCAGCGGGGGTTCCGGGAGCGTACAGGCTGTTTGTGAATTTATTGAGCAAGCCGAAGAATCAGCCGTAAACTAGCAATTAGACTGCCTCATTGAGACATTAGGTATTCAGCCATCGTCAGGATTTTTGTGTTGACGAATTTTTCAAGTACAAGGAGGTCCTTATCGCCGGTTATTAAGTGGGTAGCATTACTATCCATGGCAAGGGCTAATAAAAAATTATCTTTAATGTCCCTGCAAATGGAAACATTGCTTGTGACGTTGATAAACATTGCCCTGTTTTTAATTTTTAGCAGAAGATTTTCTACATCCTTCAAAGGGAAATATTTTCTGAATTTATCCCTTTGCGTTACCTCAACAAACTCGTCAACCAACTCCTGACTAAAGATAAGTGTTAGTTTGTTGGCTGCAACAATCTTGTCAAAAGTTGAAAAATCTTTTGTCAGCAAAAAACTAATCCAGAGATTGGTATCAATGATTACCCTGTTTTTTTGAGTTCGCATACCTTTCTGCTCTTACGATCTCAACTTCTTTAGTAATTTCATCCAAAGACGGAGGGTTGTTTTTTGCTTTAGCCCGTATTTTATTCACAAGGCTCAAAAAACCGTCATCAGATGGTTTCCTGATAGAAATAAGGTTCATTTCGGCAAGATTCTTAAGTAATTTGCGTGCCTTGGGGTCCAGTATTTCAATTTGAATAGTGTCCATACTCAAATATAAGGAATGTTTTAATATGAGGCAATTATTTACGAGCCATGTCGGGCATTGACTAAAATATAAAAATGGCAACTATATATGAGTTGCGACAAGATTATTTTTTATTTCTTGGTTTTCTGAAAGCCCATAACATTAAAAATATTCCAATTAACTGTATAAGATATTTATAAATATTTTGATACTGCGGATACCAATTGGGAACGGCTACAAGGATAAAGCCAATAAATAAACACGTTTTATTGTAAATTTTCAATTTTGTTAAGGTATACCCGAAGTTACAAAAAAGCCCTGTTAATTTTAATTTGGCTTTTTTTAATTTTCGGGCTTTTATCGATTCTTTATTAAGTCGAATTAAATACGCAGCCATTCTGACCTGTTTTAAACATCAACACACAAAAATTTCAAACTCAATTAATATATTTGCAATCAAATAATTTCAACATGGCACATCATCATAACGAAGAAGACGAAAAAAACTACAAAACTATATTCAGATTGGTTGGCACCTTAACCGGCCTGTTTATTGGGGTGGTTATCAATCAAACCTGGCAACTGGTTGTTATTTTAGGTATTGTTGGTTTCCTTTTTGCCGGCTTTTTCCGCCAGCTTTTGGTAAAAGGCCGTGAAAACGCCTGATCCGGAGCTGCCATCATTCATCCGCAGCTGGAACCAATTCTATGCCATTGTAATTGGCTGGCTGGTTCTGCTGATCATCCTATTCTGGCTCATTACCATTTGCTATAAATGAGCTTAGCCGACTGGATAGTTTTAGGCTTAACGCTGCTGGGCATCGTTTTATACGGTGTTTGGAAAAGCGGCCAAAGCCAAAACATCGACCAGTACCTGATGGGCGGGCGCACCCTGCGCTGGTATCATGTGGGCCTTTCGGTAATGGCTACGCAAGCCAGCGCCATCACTTTCCTTTCTGCCCCCGGGCAAGCCTATTCAGACGGAATGCGCTTTGTGCAGTTTTATCTCGGCCTGCCGCTGGCCATGATCGTGCTCTGCGTAACCTTTGTGCCCATATTCCACCGCCTTAAAGTTTATACGGCTTATGAATACCTGGAGCAACGCTTCGACCTGAAAACAAGGGCGCTCACCTCATTTTTATTTTTGATCCAGCGCGGACTTTCAACGGGTATAACCATTTACGCGCCTTCCATTATCTTATCCACTATCCTGAACATCAATACCGTTTATACCACACTCTTTATCGGCGGGCTGGTGATTTTTTATACTGTTTACGGCGGTACAAAAGCGGTATCCTACACCCAGCTGCTGCAAATGAGTATTATTTTTTTGGGGATGTTCTTCGCGGGAGTGATGGTGGTTCACCTGCTGCCCGGCGGCGTGGGCTTCGGCCATGCCCTGAAACTGGCCGGTAAATTGGGAAAAATGAATGTGATCGACTGGAAATTCGACCCCAAAAATCAATATAATATCTGGAGCGGCGTTATCGGCGGTTTCTTTTTGCAATTATCCTATTTCGGTACCGACCAAAGCCAGGTGGGGCGCTATTTAACCGGCAGTTCGGTAGGACAGAGCCGCATGGGCCTCATCATGAACGGGTTGGTTAAAATACCGATGCAGTTTTTGATCCTGCTGATCGGGGTTTTGGTTTTTGCCTTTTACCAGTTTAACCGCCCGCCAATGTTTTTTAACCGGTACGAGGTAAAGCAGGTAAAGGCCAGCCATTATGCGGCACAATACAACCAGCTGGAGAGCCGATATACGGCGGTATTTGAACAACGTAAAAACAAAGCAGACGACCTGATCAAGGCATTTGACAGTAAAGACCCGGCGCAGATCAGCAAGGCGCAGGATGCCCTAAAAATTGCTGACGGCCAATCCCTGGCGATACGCAAACAGGCCATCGCGGTAATGAAAAAGAACAACGACAAAGCTAACGAGAATGATACCAATTATGTGTTTCTTACTTTTGTTACCCAATATTTGCCCAGAGGATTAATCGGTTTGCTGGTAGCTATTATTTTCCTTGCTTCGATGGGGTCTACTGCCAGTGCATTAAACTCACTGGCATCAACTACGGTGGTTGACATTTACAGGCGGATCCTGAATCCCGGCGCATCGGATAAAAACTACCTTAATGCATCAAGGCTGGCAACCGTTTTCTGGGGACTGGTTTGCATCGGTATGGCCCTGTATGCAAGTAAAGTGGGCAACTTGCTGGAGTATGTGAATAAATTAGGCTCTTACCTTTACGGCACCATTTTAGGGGTGTTTGTGGTGGCTTTTTACCTGAAAAAAATAAAAGGTAATGCCGTCTTTATCGCGGCAATCATCACCGAGTTCCTGATCATTGTCCTCGGTAACTTCGAACTGGTTGCCTATTTATGGTTGAATATGATCGGTTGCCTTTTGGTGATTGCTATCGCATCGGCCATCAGCCCGCTACTCCCGGAAAAGCAGACATCGAATAGTTGAATTTTGAAATCGAAATTCCGAAATCTTGCGTGTTTGAAAAATTCTTTTTCCCTATTTGCGGCTTGCCGGAGAGCGGGAGCCGGGCAATGGCGCCATTGTCCTACGGGTGGATTCACCCGGTCGTCGCTACGCCCGACCACCCTCTCTTTTGCAAGCAAAAAAGAGGGTAGCTGCAATTATTTTATCGTTTTCGAACATCCGAAATCGAAATTCCGAATTCCGAATTCATCGGGACGCCTGGTCAATCACCGCCTGGTTAAGCCGTACATATTCATCGTCCTTATTTGCCTGTGCCATGCTTACTCCCTTTTTAGCGGCGGCTATTGCGGCGGCCTTGTCGCCCATCTTTAACCTGATGCGGGCTTCCCAAAGCTGGTACCATGCGCCGGGATCAACCTTTTCGGCTTCCAGCGCCCAGGCCAGCGCCTTGTTCATATCCTTATTGTTCTCGTAATAATACTGAATGGCGTTAAAATAGTAGGGTTTGCGGTCGCCTTTCATCAATTCATCAATATTGGCGGTTATTTTGGCGTCATCGTCTGTTTGCATATGAATACCCACGGCAGTGTGGTCCCAAACCAGGTATAGATCGTTGGACTGGGTAGTTGCATTGGCAAACTGTATGGTAAACGTTTCGCGTTTTTCGGGCAGGTAAACAGGCTTTTCCGTAAACCGTAAAAAATCTTCAGATTCTTTATAGCTATAAGCCCCCCATTGTTTTACCACTTTGTTTAATATAATGGTCCATTGATCCTTATTTGGAATAGTAAAAAGCGAATAGGTGCCTGCCGGAACTTTATGCCCTTCCATGATCACATTTTCGCTGAAATTGATGGTTGTAGCTGAATTGGCGCCCGTGCGCCATACCTGGCCCCAGGGATTGATGCCGCCAAATATTACCCGGCCCTTTACATTCGGCCTGGAATAGGTAATGGTTATTTTGCCCAGGCCGAAATCCTGGATGATAGTTTGGGTTGAACTGGCTTCGGGGATGCGTGGGGTTTGCGCATAGGAATTTAGGGTTACCAATGCAACAAGCAAGGCACATAACAATAAGCTTATCTTTCTCATAAACAGGTTTTTTAAACTAAGTTAAGATTGAACTATGACAAAACCAATAACTGAATGGAAGATACACTTATTATGACACATAAAAAATAAAAGCCCCCCGCTTATCGCAGGGGACTTTCAACCTAAACCTTATCACAATTAACTGGCGGGTGCCAGTCAGATCATTATATTACAATTATTATACCAACAAGCAATCATACTCCTTATAATGACTGTTTGTTCAAATCCAAACTTGTTTGATGTTCCAAAATGTCAGAGAACTGAACATTTTAGCAGACGTTGTCGGTTTTGCCATACAATATTTTAAGCCTGCCGCGCCGAAGCTTTTTTGCGCAGATAGCCATCCAGTAGATATAAAGCCAGTATCACATCAAAAAACACAAAGCCTTCTACTGCAATTTTTGTTTTGCCGGGGTCGATACTTGGCATCTTAATACTGTATGTCAAATTGACAGGCGCGCTCACAGCAGACCAGTTGACGTTTGCAAATACCATCACCAACATAGCCACAAGGGTAACCGCAAAAAATATGGTTATGCCGATAATGATTTTTTTATTTATCCTGGCTTTTAACGGCACCATCGCATTTTCGGTACGGATGGCTTCCATCACATTATAAGTAAAAGCCATGGACGGCTCATCCAGCTCAATTGCCGAAAATTCCTTATCAAGGCTTAATAATTCCTGGTATTTCAGCCTGTATGCTTCATCCTCCGCAATAAGCCTTTTGATGATGTTTTGCTCCTCCGGGGTGCAATTGCCATCAATATAGTTCCAAAGTATTTCCTCTATGCTATTCATATCAGTTCTTTAGCTTCGTGTTTTAAATTGCGTTCCAGCTTTTCTTTTAAACGCTGGCGCGCCCTGAATAATTTTACCTTTACGGTATTGGCCTCCATCCCCAGTGCCTGCGCAATCTCTTCCAGCGATTGCTCCCCTTTATAAAACATCGTTATGATGGCTGCATCATCCGGCAAAAGCTGGCCAATCGCCTGGTTAAGGTAAAACGACCTCGATTTATTTTCTACATTATTAATATCATTTCCTGACGGGCGGTTTTCCAATTGGATGAAGGTATTTTCGTCATCTATCGAATCGGTAGCCACTCGTTTTTTACGTAAAAAAGTCATTGCGGTGGTATACACAATACTGTAAAGCCAGGTACTGAACTTGGCTTGCCCCTGGAAGGATGCCAGCGACCGGTAGGCTTTAATAAAACAATCCTGTGCAATTTCTTCGGCATCTTCCCTGCTCTTGGCAAACCGCATAGCCAGCGTGAATACAAAACGCTGGTGCCGTTTCACCAAATCGGCATAAGCCGCCTGGTTTCCCGCCAGTGTCTGTTCAATCAACTCGGTATCTGAAAGCTTGCTTTGCATCTGTTATAGCTCTCTGACGTGCGTTTGTTAGCGGAGGTTACACCGTTTGTAAATATACTTATTTAGTTTGCAGTTTGGAGTGGGCAGTTTGCAGCAGGAGCGATGCGATTGTAACCTTTATTGCCCGGTGTTCCTATGTTTAAGGAAACGTTTGGCGTCAATGCGACAATCTGAATTGCGCCCATTAGCAAGTTAAGCCTGCTAACTGCAAACTATTAACTGCAAACTTTTTTCCCAAAAGTGTAACCTCCTTAAAAACAAGGTCGTCATAGCTTGCAAATACACGGTAACCGGTGTTTAAAACAAAAAACATTTATTAACTTTTAAAAAATTACATATTATGGATCGTACAGCAGAATTTGCGATTATGGCCGGGATCGTCATCTCGACTGGTTTTTTTGCAATGATATTTGGTATTGTTTACCTATACAAACGCGAAAGAATGGCTATGATCGAGCGCGGCATGGACCCCCGCAGGTATAAACCGCAATCGGCACCTTTTCAGACCCTCCGGTGGGGACTACTATTTATCGGAGCTGGTGTTGGCTTATTTTTAGCTTATGTGCTTGGGCATACTGTGTTCAGCAAAATAGGCGACATGGACGACGGTGGCAATGTAGCTATCTACTTCGCTTTGATCGCCATATTTGGCGGATCGGGTTTATTCCTTTCGTATAGAATGGAGAAAAAGGAAAGTGATAAGAATGACGGGAAAGTTGATTGAGTTGGATTTAAGCTGATTGAGTTAGATTAAGTTGATTAGGTGAGTGGTTGGTTTTTTCAACCTAATCAACCATTTAACTTAATCCAACCTAATCAACTAATTAAAGTTGAGTGGTTGTTGTTTGCTAACTTAATCAACCATTCAACTTAATCCAACCTAATCAACCAATTACAAATACCGCTCTTTCAATAGCTTAATATGATGCATCTCATGGCCCGCGATCATATAAGCCAAAGCCCTTACAGAAACAGGATTGCCGCTGGCAATCCCTTTCTGCGTGGTTTGCTCTTCGGTAAACGAACGCAACAGGTATAAAGTGGATTCCCTTACGGTATTATATTCATTGGCCAGGTCTTCCAGCGAACGGGTATTAAAAGTGGATTTTGCCATATAAACATCCTGGTCAAAACCCGGCAGTTCAACCGCCTCGCGCGAAAAGGCAAGCGCGCGGTAAGCAAACACCCTTTCGGTGTCGGTGATGTGCCCCACCACCTGCTTAATTGTCCATTTACCTTCGGCATAGGCATAGGCCGCTTTATCAGGGTCAATCCTTAAAAAAAAATTATAGGTCATTTGCTGAAGGTATTCCAATATCTCTATAATTGGGCCATTGCCCACCAGGTCTACATAACGGGCTGCAAAAGCTGAATATTCATCAGGCTGTGGTCTTTTTATCATGTCGTGTGTTTTTTAAGATGATCCTGAAAGTTGTTCCTTTACCTAATTCTGAATCGCGCACAAATACCTGCCCGTCGTGGTAATTTTCAACCATGCGTTTGGTTAAACTCAGTCCGAGGCCCCAGCCGCGTTTGCGGGTAGTGTACCCCGGCTGAAATACGGTATCGAATTTTGAACGGGGGATTCCCTTGCCGGTATCCGAAATGTCAATAAATACTTGTTTTTTGATCTTATTGCCAGAGATATCCACCTTTATATTGCCCTTGCCATCAATTGCGTTAACGGCATTTTTCATCAGGTTTTCCAGCACCCAATCAAATAAGGGCACATTGATACCTGCCTGCAGGTGCGGGTTACCGGTTAATTCGAAACTTATATTTTTACTTACGCGGATTTTAAAGTAATCCATAAAATCCTTCACCACATCGTACACTTTATGATCTTCCAATTGCGCCTTTGAGCCGATCTTTGAAAAACGGTCGGCTACGATCTCCAGGCGCTTTACGTCATTTTCCATTTCGCCGATCAACGGGTCGTCTTCAGCGTTGAATTTTTCTTTCATCAGCTCGATCCAGGCCATTAACGACGATATGGGCGTACCCAATTGGTGGGCTGTTTCCTTGGCAAGGCCCACCCAAACCTGGTCCTGCTCTGATTTGCGTGAGGAACTGAACGCCGTATAGGCCAGCAATAAAAATATAGCGATAACGGAAAGCTGTATGTAGGGGAAATATTTCAACTCGGTAAGCAGGTCCGAATCCTTGTAGTAAACCAGCCATTCCGTGTCTAAAATCGTCAATTTAATAGGCGTATGCTGCTTTTTCATTGTAGCAAGCTCAGATTTGAAATATTCGATATCATATTTCTTTCGCAGTTTCCCCTTCGTTTTATCTTCTGCCTCCAGTTTTATAAACGTTTTAGTTGGATCCAACCCCCTTGAAAGTTGGATGTCGCCTCTGTTATCAGTAACGATTGCAGGCACTATCGAACTATCGCGTACAGCAAAAACATAGCTTAAAAAATCATTATCGTCTGATGCCAGTACCTGTTTCATGCTCATGGCCCATACCTGCGCGCGCGTACGTTCAGACTTGGCAATGTTGCGAACCAGGTAACTTGTATAGAACAACGAACCACTTGCAATCACCACCGCGAAAGTGAGAAGCGAGTATTTCCAGCGTTTTTTTTGTTGGTAGGGGTTCATTTTTTAGTCCGAAAGTCGGAAAAGTCCGAAAGTCCGAAAGATATTTTTGGGCAAAATACGGAAAAAGTTGGGAAAGGCCGAAATTGGGGTTGGGCTGCATGCCGGCTTTTCCCATAGCGATGGGTTTGAAACCCATCGCTATGCGGGAATTACTGGTTTAATTGGAACTTACTTAACCCCTCCAACAATTTCTTTTTCTTTCGGACTTTCGGACTTTTCCGACTTTCGGACTCCCCCACAAAAACCTATCTTTGCCCCACTATGTCCGATAAAAAAGTTAGAGTAAGGTTTGCGCCAAGCCCGACAGGCGGTTTACACCTGGGCGGCGTGCGCACCGCGTTGTTCAATTATCTGTTCGCCAAACAGCATCAGGGCGATTTTATTTTAAGGATTGAAGATACCGACCAGAACCGTTATGTTGAAGGTGCCGAAGATTATATTTTAGATTGTTTGAAATGGTGCGGCTTAACGCCGGATGAAAGCCCCGTGGCAGGCGGCCCTTATGCGCCCTACCGACAAAGCGAACGCAAAGCCATTTACCGTGAATATGCTGAAAAACTGGTGCGACAGGGTCATGCCTACTACGCTTTTGATACCCCCGAAGAACTGGACAAAAACCGTAAAGAGATCCCAAACTTTCAATACGGGCAGGTTTACCGTGATGGCTTACGCAATTCGCTTTCGTTAACGGAACATGAAGTGGATGAACTGCTTGATTCACATACCCCACATGTGATCCGCATAAAAATGCCGGCTGATGAAAGGGTGAGTTTTACCGATATGATCCGCGGGCAGGTAAGTTTCGAGACCAGCCAGGTGGATGATAAAGTTTTATTAAAAGCCGACGGGATGCCTACTTACCACCTGGCTGTAGTAGTGGATGATTACCTGATGAAAATTACGCACGCCTTCCGCGGGGAAGAATGGCTGCCATCGGCCCCGGTGCATTTATTGCTCTGGGAGTATTTGGGCTGGAAAGCCGATATGCCTGAATGGGCGCATTTGCCGCTGATATTGAAACCCGATGGCCACGGCAAATTGAGCAAACGGGACGGAACGCGCCTGGGTTTCCCGGTATACGCCATGAACTGGTTTGATGCCAAAACAGGCGAATTAACCCCTGGCTTCCGCGAATTGGGCTTTTTGCCGGAAGCGTTTTTAAACCTGCTGGCTACCCTTGGCTGGAACGATGGCACCGACCAGGAACTGTTTTCTCTGAATGAACTGGTTGAAAAATTCTCGATCGGCCGGGTTAGTAAAGCCGGCGCAAAATTTGATTTTGAAAAAGCCAAATGGTTCAATGCGGAATGGATTAAGAAGTCAGAAGCCTTGAGTCTTGAGCCTAAAGTCAAAATAATTTTGGAGGAGAAGGGCGTTGTGATTTCAGATGATGAATATTTGCTAAAAGTAATAGATAAAATAAAGGACCGCGTGGTTTTACTGCCTGATTTTTACCAGCAGGCGGCCTACTTTTTTGAACAACCTAAAGAATATGATGTTAATTCTGTTAAACCTAAATGGACGGCTGTTAAAACGGATTTCTTCGTTAGTCTGATCACCTTATTTGGTAAAACGGGGGTATGGGACGAGGCCACATTAGAAGCCGCTTTTAAAGCCCATGCCGAAGAAAAAAGCATTAAACCGGGTGAGTTAATGCTGCCTTTCCGTGTGATGCTGGTGGGTGGCAAATTTGGCCCGCATGTGTTTGATATTGCCGCCTTGCTCGGAAAAGAGGAAACCATCAGGCGGATTGAAAAGGCGCTGGAGGTGTTTACGGCTGAATAAAAGCCACTCTAAGGGTTAAGAAATCGCTTTTAATTAATTAAAGGCCGAACCTATTTATCCTTAAGGAAAATTTGCCCTCAATTCGTGCCCGTTAGGGGCAACCTGTTTGTAGAAAAAAAATCACAACAAAATAATGAGGTTGTCTCAAAAGTCGGTTTTATAAAAAGCTTACCAAATAATATTTGCCTCTGTGCTCTTTGCGTTCTTGTCTCCGTGACCTCTATGGTTAAATTTCACCACGGAGGGCGCGAAGAAGACACAGAGAGGCGCAGAGTTTTTATAGCGCAAAATATAATTTTGTATAACCCTTCTTTATTTCACTTATGAGACAGCCTCTACCCATTCGCGAAGGGTAGCCTCATACGGAGTATTCGCTTTAAAAGTGTTTTCCAAATCCGCAGGGGCCATAAAACGCTATTATATTCGTTTTTTTATACCGGTGTGCCCCGGATACGTTGCCTTCTTTTTATCTTAGTGAAAAATAACTGAGATGAAAACCCTTTGCCTGCTGCTCTTTTGTGCTTTAACATGTCCTGTTTTTGCACAAACTACCCTGCTAAAAAAAGAAGTTGTCCGGAAGGCCGATTCCCTGGAAAACCAAATCATCACCTGGCGCAGGGACTTTCATGAACACCCGGAACTGGGCAACCATGAGTTCCGCACAGCGGAGATCGTCGCCAAACATTTACGGGCACTTGGGCTAGAGGTAAAGACTGGAATAGCCACAACCGGCGTGGTAGGCGTATTGCGCGGCGGCAAACCCGGGCCTGTGGTTGCCCTTCGCTCAGAAATGGATGCCTTGCCCGTGACCGAACGAACACCTGTTGCATTCGCATCCATGGCGAAGACAACCTATATGGGGCAGCCTGTGGGCGTGATGCATGCCTGCGGGCACGACTCGCACATGGCGATGCTGATGGCAGTTGCCGAAATACTCACCTCGATGAAAAGCCAGCTGCACGGCACTGTAAAATTTATTTTTCAGCCTGCCGAGGAAGGCCTGGCGCCGGGAGAAGTTGGCGGCGCCGAGGAAATGGTTAAAGAAGGAGTGCTTGAAAATCCAAAAGTGGATGTAATCTTCGGGCAGCACATTATCTCCTATATCCCAACCGGCACGCTTGTTTACCGGCCCGGTGGCGAGATGGCAGGCGTAAATGGATTCCATTTGGTGGTAAAGGGCAAATCATCTCACGGTGCTATGCCCTGGATGGGTATCGATCCTATAGTGATCTCGGCCCAAATCATCAATAACCTGCAAACCATCGTGAGCCGCAATATAAACATCACCGAAAACCCGGCTGTGGTTACTGTCGGGGCCATAAAAGGCGGCAACCGCGGTAATATCATCCCGGATTCTGTGGAGATGGACGGCACCTTGCGGTCGTTCACCGATGCGGATAAAAAATTACTGTGGGACAAAGTAAACGAAATTGCCACTAAAACAGCCGAAATGCAGGGCGCAACTGCAAAAGTAACCATGGGCAATAATTACCCGGTTACCTATAACGACCCGGCACTGACCGCTAAAATGGGTGCTACTTTGCAGCAAACTGCCGGCGCGGCAAACGTAAGTATTGGTCCGGCTGTCACAGGTGCCGAGGACTTTAGTTTTTACCAGCAAAAAGTACCGGGCTTATTTTTCTTTTTAGGCGGGATGCCAAAAGGGGGCGACCCAAAAACTACCCCTGCTAACCACTCGCCCGATTTTTTTATTGATGAAAGTGGATTTGCTTTAGGCGTAAAGGCATTGTGTAATTTAACTTTGGATTATATGGATATGCATAGTAAGTAATAAATTGCAAAAAAAATAACCGCAGAGGTCACGAAGGAGACACTGAGGGCGCAGAAAGAAAATAAAATTCTCTGTGTACTCCGCGAATTCTTTGCGTTCTCTGCGTTAAAAATAAACCGACCGACAGATACGCTTCTATTCCCCGCCATTTAATTAAATTTGCACCCTGATTGTTAAATCATTTACTTAATGAAACAAAAATTTTATGATACTGCTGTGAAGCAGGAACGTGCTGTTTTAGTTGGGGTGATTACCCAGGGTGAAACAGATGAGCAAGCGAAAGAGTATTTAGAGGAGCTGGAGTTTCTGGTGGCTACCGCCGGTGCGGAAACAGTAAAAAGTTTTACGCAGAAATTGACGCGGCCAGACAGGGCCACCTTTGTCGGCTCGGGCAGGCTGGAGGACATCAAAGCCTTTGTTACGGCAGAGGAGATTGATATGGTGGTTTTTGACGACGAACTCACCCCCTCGCAGTTGCGCAATATTGAAAATGAATTGCAGGTAAAGATCCTCGACCGCAATAACCTGATCCTGGATATTTTTGCGGGCCGGGCGCAAACGGCACAGGCAAAATCGCAGGTGGAGCTGGCGCAGTTACAATATTTGTTGCCCCGCCTTACCCGTTTATGGACCCACCTTGAACGCCAGAAAGGTGGTATCGGGATGCGCGGACCCGGTGAGTCGCAGATCGAGACTGACCGCCGTTTGATCCTGAATAAGATAGACCTGCTGAAGGATAAACTAAAACTTATTGATAAGCAAAACGCCACGCAGCGTAAAAATCGCAGCCAGCAAATCCGCGTGGCTTTGGTGGGTTATACCAACGTGGGCAAATCAACTATCATGAATATGATCTCCAAATCGGAGGTATTTGCAGAGAATAAGCTGTTTGCAACACTGGACACCACTGTAAGGAAAGTAGTGATCGAAAACGTGCCTTTCCTGTTGTCGGATACTGTAGGATTTATCCGCAAATTACCTCACCATTTGGTAGAGTGTTTTAAGTCGACACTGGATGAGGTACGCGAAGCGGATATCCTGGTGCATGTGGTGGATATTTCGCACCCCAATTTTGAGGACCAGATCCGCACTGTAAGCGAAACCCTGAAAGATATCGGCGCTATTGATAAAAAGACCATCACCGTATTCAATAAAATTGATGCCTTTAAGCCGCTTCAGCACGAAATGGAAGCGCAGGCGGAGCCGCTTACCCTGCATGACTTTAAAAACAGCTGGATGGCCAAAAACAATAGCCCGGCCATTTTTATATCAGCCACAAAAAAGGAAAATATAGAGGAATTCAGGTCACTTTTATATGAAGAAGTAAAAGCCCTGCATGTGGAAAGGTATCCTTACGACCAGCTGCTATATTGAATGGTATTATGATCTTATGTAGAGACGCAAAATTTTGCGTCTCTGGAAATGCGCGTCCTGTTTTGCATCTCCACACCCTGAAAATCAGAGACGCAATATTTTGCGTCTCTACGGTGTTCCTCAACCGTTATGCAGTGCTGTGGTTGTAAAATACAGGATGATGATCACTATCCCGGCAACAATACGGTAATATCCAAAAAGCTTAAAGCCTTTCTTTTCCAAAAACGTGATAAAACTTTTGATAGCTAATAAGGCTACAAAAAATGCAATTACGCTGCCAATAACAAGGTATTTAATATCATCGTGCATTTGGCCGGCCGTTAAAGTATTGGCTTTATGAAAATCCCAAAGGTCCTTTACGGTAGCACCAAACATGGTAGGCACGGCCAGGAAAAATGAAAATTCGGCCGCGGCCTTTCGGCTCAACTTTTGTGCCATCCCACCCACAATGGATGCTGCAGACCGCGACACACCGGGAATCATTGCCAAACATTGAAAAATACCAATCTTGAAAGCGGTCATGTGTTTGATTTCCCTTTCATCATCAATTTGAGGTTTGTTGAACCAATCATCCACAAAGAGCAGGATGAAGCCTCCGATAACAAAGGCAAAAGCAACTACGAGCGGGCTTTCAAGTAACTTATCAATATACTTTTTAAGTAACAGGCCTAAAATAACCGCAGGGATTACGCCGATCACCAGCTTTACATAAAAATCAACCGAACGGAAAAACCGTTTAAAATAAAGCACCACCACGGCTAGTATGGCGCCTAACTGGATAACGATCTCAAAAAGTTTAACAAACTCGTCTTTGCTGATACCCATCAGCGAGCTGGTAATAACCATGTGCCCGGTTGAAGAAACTGGCAAAAATTCAGTTAATCCTTCAATTATAGCAAGGACGATAACCTGGATAATGTTCATGTGAATAGTGGTTGATTAAGTTGATTGTGTTGGATTGAGTTAATTAAGTTGTACAAGGGTCATTTGATGCATGGCCATTGAGTTCATGCAACTCAATCAACCACTCTCTCAATCAACTTAATCAACTATTACCCGGCTTTTTAAATATCGCGAAAAAACCTATGGCAAAACCGCCCAAAACCACCAACGGAGCGATAACGATTTTGGTTGTGCTATAAATATCTGTATTGCCCGACATCAGGATAAACCCAAACGCCACTACCGCTATGGCGATAATCAACAACCGGTAATTGCCCTTGTCAAATATAAAATGCAATGAATTGGTATCCGGTGTTTTTGCCGCCGGTTTTGCTGCACCAGCTAACTTAACTGGCGTTGGTGGTTTTATTGGTTGTTGTGCCATATCTTTTATTTAGTGAATTGTTGAATTAGTACTCTTCAAAATCCGAAATCGAACATCCGAAATTATCTATATAAATTATATATTTTTAAACGTAAAAACTTGTTAACTGCCAAAAATGTACTGAATCCGGAGATAAAAATGCCCAGGCCAATTAAAACGATAAAGATAAGGCCAAACTCGGTGTAGTTGCGTAATATCACCAGGTCGGGTATTTCTTTATAGGCCAGGCTAAGCGTACCCACCAAAATAAGGATAGCGATCAGCGCTCCTAATATCCCATGCCAGATACCATACAACAAAAATGGCTTGCGGATAAACCCTTTGGTTGCGCCCACCAATTGCATGGATTTGATGAGAAAACGCTGCGAATAAATGGCCAGGCGGATGGTATTATTGATCAGCGCTACCGAAAGCACCACAAAAATCCCCGCAAAAACCAAAATTACCAGGCTGATAGTGGTAATATTTTCGTTCATCTGGTCGACCAGCGATTTTTGGTATTTCACTTCTTTGATTACCGGGTTTTTCAACAATTCGGTTTTAAATTTGCCGATATCATTGTTATTTGCGTATTCGGCCTTTAAATAGACGTCTATTGATTGCGAAAGCGGGTTATAGCCTAAAAACTTTACAAAATCTTCGCCCAGGTCTTTTTGGAGGTTACGGGCAGCAAGTTCTTTGCTCACATACTGCGCCTGTTTAACCATGGCATTCGCTTCTATTTGCTTTTGCAACTGCAATACATCTGATTCATGTGCTGCATCGTCCACATAAACATTCAGCACGATGTTTTCTTTCACATAGTTCGAAAGATTGTTGGCTTCAACCAAAATAAGGCCCAGTAAGCCCACCATTGATAATACCATGGCAATGCCAAAAACGGTAGATATATAGATCGTTTTTGTTTTTTTTGCCGATGCGCTTTCTTCGAACTCTTCCATGTTTTTGGGTCATTGGTCATTGGTCAGTTGTCATTGGTGAATATCTTTCAACCCATCGTTCAAACTAACCTTTTACCATCTTTTGTTGCGAAAATAAGAAACCTAATCCTAAAGGTAAAAGTTTATCTGTTATTATTATTGTTATAGGTGTTAAATGGGTTGACTTTAACAAAATTTAACGAGGCGCAACAATAAATTACTTCAAAAAATACGCTATAAATTCCGTCTGCAATTTTTTTATTGAGCAATGTCCCGGCCAACCTATTAATTTTTATAGCTTTAAATAAAGTATCATTACCTATGCGAAAACTAATCATCTCCAATACCATTTCTGTCGACGGTTTTTTTGAAGGGCCGAACAGGGACCTTTCGGGCTTTACGTTCGACAGCCAGATGTTCGAGCCCATGGAATCTATTTTCGACCGTTCAGACACCGTGTTAATGGGACGGGTTACTTATGAGTTCTTTTCGGCTTACTGGCCGGCCAAAACCATTGCTGACGATCCCGCGGCAGATTTTATGAATAAATCAACCAAAATTGTGTTCTCAAAAACTTTAACTGAAGTTCCCTGGGGAAAATGGGATAATATCTCGCTGGTGAAAGACGACCTTGTGGCGACAGTGAGCAAATTAAAGGAAGAATCCGGGAAAAACATTGTCATATTCGCCAGCAGCGGTATAATAAGCACTTTATCGCAAGCCGATTTGGTTGATGAATATCGTTTTATTGTAAACCCGGTAATTTTTGGTCAGGGCAAACCCTTGTTTGATGGCATAACAACCCGCCATCCCCTGAAACTTAAATCCGCAAACGCCTTACGCTCAGGCATTGTTGTCCTGGATTACGAACGCGACCGGTAGCGGGCAAAAAATCCGCGAATTAAAAGTCAGGCACCAGAACAAAATAGATACATACTTTTCGATAACGTTATTTAAAAACTGCATCGGGAAACTTCACGTTATTTAATCACGATGCTATTAAACCATGAAGGTTATACACAGTCATATCCGCAAACAGAAATAATAATGGTTATGAAAAAGGTCAGGATTTATTGGGATTATTATTTTGGCAACCTTGATGAGCTTTTTTTGAAGGTATGTGAGGCGGGGGTTTTTTAAGCAGTTTGCAGTTTATAGTGGGCAGTTTGCAGTCTTATAAACTGCAATAATAATTTAAACACAGCATGCAGCAAGCTTTTAAACTGCTAGCTGCATGCTGAAAACTGCCCACTATTCTATAATCGCAACCTTAAGCATATTTGTTTTCCCCTGATTCCTGATGGGTATAGCGGCGGTGTTGATCACTACGTCGCCTGCCTGTACCAGGTTAGCGTCCTTAAGGATATTATTTACATCGCTTATGGTTTGATCCGTGCTCTCTAATTTATCATAATAAAATGTTTTTACGCCCCAAAGCAGGCTTAAAGCATTTAACAGGTGTTTGTTTGCGGTAAAAATATAAGTTCCGGCTTTAGGCCTGTAGCTTGAAATTTCAAAAGCAGTGTAACCCGAGCTGGTCATGGAAACAATACCGGCAGCATTGGTGTGTTCTGCTAAATAAACTGCAGAACCGCAAACTGCGTCAATGAGGTAGTCGGGAGATGTTGGTCCTTTTTTGCTTGATTTATCCATATTAAACGGATAACCCAATTCTTCAACATTACGCACAATTTTGGCCATTGTTTCAATAACGATCACCGGGAACTCCCCAACGGAGGTTTCGCCGCTCAGCATTACGGCATCGGCACCGTCAAGAACTGAATTGGCTACGTCATTTACTTCTGCACGGGTGGGGCGCGGAGTGGTGATCATTGATTCCAGCATTTGGGTAGCAACAATTACCGGTTTTGATGCCTCGCGGCATTTGCGGGCGATCATCTTTTGCAGTAATGGCACTTCTTCCAAAGGCATTTCAACGCCCAGGTCGCCGCGGGCAACCATTACGCCGTCTGTAGCGGCTATAATAGCATCGATATTATCAATAGCCTCTGGTTTTTCAACCTTGGCGATCACTTTAGCGGCTTTACCACTTTCGCTGATGATCCGTTTCAGGTCTAAAATATCCTGCCCGGTACGTACAAATGAAAGGCCGATCCAATCCACATCCCATTCAAGGGCATATTTTAAATTTTCAAGATCTTCTTCGGTTAAGCTTGGGATAGAAACTTTGGTATTGGGAAGGTTTACACCTTTACGGCTGGTTAAAATCCCGCCATGCACTACTTCACAAACTACCGTATCCTGCCTGTTGGTTTCAATCACTCTCATCTGGATCTTTCCGTCGTCCAGCAAAATAATTTCATCCGGCTGCACATCCTGCGGAAAGGTTTCATAAGTAATATATATACCATCTTCGCTTCCTATGCACTCGTGCGTAGTAATATTAATACGTGTACCATTAACCAGGTGGATACCGCCATCTTTCACCAATCCGATGCGGATCTTCGGGCCCTGCAGATCGGCAAGGATGCCTACATTAGTTTTATACTGTTCGTTAATTTCGCGGATGGTATCTATTACGGCCTTATGGTCCTGGGCTTTTCCATGTGAAAAGTTAAGGCGGCAAATATTAACACCGGCCCTTATCATGGCTAATAAAACATCTTTTTTTGCCGATGCAGGCCCCATTGTGGCGACAATCTTAGTTCGGTTATGTTGTAATTTCATATTTATCTGGTTAAAACAGGCTTATTCGGCTGTAAATAGTGTAACGATGACACCTCAAAAATTTGCGCTAAAATAAGAGATTTTCGCGTGATTTTATTTTTTTCGGATCAATCTTTACTGCGGCAACAATTTCTGGTATTTTATTAAGGCTTGTTAACAGGTTATCAAGGTCATTTTCATCAATATAATTTTTTATCATTAAAAAATAATCAGCTTTCCTGAATTCAGGAATTAAGTACCCATCCGAGCCTTTATTAGCCATAAAATAAAAATCAGTCTCGGTAGTTTCCCAATTATAGTGGTATAAGGAGAATAAAACAGGCTCTGAACCATGATTTATGTCCACTGAAAGGTCTTTAATTTTAACAAAATTAAACGCTAAGTGCTTATTAATCAGGTAGCAAATGCGGTAATCTTTTAACGAAGTGGTAACGGCGATCAAAACAAAATCAAGATCGATCTCAAACTTTAAAAATTTCCTGTTCAAAATCATTACTTTTGCGGCGGTAAAAATACAAATCGAAACTCTTGCAATAAAATTTTGTTGCAGATTATACAAAAGTTTTTAGATTTGATAATTATCAGAATTTATTTTTCCTTTGCACAAAATTTTTATTAATCATTAAATTATAAGACTATGTCTGATATCGCTTCAAGAGTAAAAGCTATTATCGTAGAAAAATTAGGTGTTGACGAAAGTGAAGTAACACCCGAAGCTAGCTTCACCAATGATCTTGGTGCTGACTCGTTGGACACCGTGGAATTAATCATGGAGTTTGAAAAAGAATTTAACGTAGCTATTCCTGATGATCAGGCCGAAACTATTGGTACTGTAGGTCAGGCTGTTGCTTACCTTGAAAAGAACGTTAAATAAGAACTCCCCAATAGTATTAAATGGAGTTTAAAAGAGTTGTTGTAACCGGGCTTGGAGCACTTACTCCGATTGGCAATACTGTTCCTGAATACTGGGAATCGTTGATCAATGGAGTGAGTGGCGCTGCCTTAATTAAGAGTTTTGATACTGAAAAGTTCAAAACCAAATTCGCCTGCGAAGTAAAAAACTTTGACGCGGATGGGTTTTTAGGCAGAAAAGATGCCAGGAAACTTGATCCTTTTGTTCAATATGCCTTATTCTCAACTGAAGAAGCTGTAAAAGACGCAGGGGTTGATTTTGCGACACTGGATACCAGCCGTATTGGTGTTATCTGGGGTTCGGGTATCGGAGGTTTAAAAACATTTTTAGACGAGGTAACCAACTTCGCCAGAGGTGATGGTTCTCCCCGTTTCAATCCTTTCTTTATTCCAAAAATGATAGCGGATATCGCCCCCGGGCATATTTCTATCAAGTATGGTTTACGCGGCCCCAACTTTTCAACGGTTTCAGCCTGCGCTTCGTCAAACAATTCGCTTATCGATTCATTTAACTATATCCGTTTGGGTAAAGCTAATATGTTTATCAGCGGTGGCTCTGAAGCGATTATTAACGAAGCTGGTATCGGCGGGTTTAATGCTATGCACGCGCTTTCTACCCGCAATGACGATCCCGCTACCGCTTCGCGGCCATTTGATCTTGACCGCGACGGATTTGTTGCCGGCGAAGGTGCCGGAACCATTATTTTAGAAGAATTAGAGCACGCCAAAGCACGTGGCGCGAAAATTTACGCTGAAATGATTGGCGGCGGCATGAGCGCCGATGCCTACCACATGACTGCACCACATCCGGAAGGCCTTGGTGCCGCGCTGGTTATGAGGCACGCTCTTCAGGATGCCGGCATTACCCCTGCCGACATTGACTATGTGAATGTTCACGGTACGTCGACCCCGATCGGCGATCCGCAGGAAGTAAAAGCGATCCAGGATGTATACGGTGATGAAGTGTACCGGATCAATATCAGTTCAACCAAATCAATGACAGGGCACTTATTAGGCGCTGCAGGTGCGGTTGAAGCAATCGCCGCTATATTGGCACTAAAAAATGATATCGTTCCGCCAACCATCAATCACTTTACTGATGATCCGGCTTTCGATCCTAAAATTAATTTTACCTTTAACAAGGCTCAAAAACGGGTTGTAAACATTGCTCAAAGCAACGGTTTCGGTTTCGGCGGTCACAACGCTTCCGTGATATTTAAAAAGTACGAAGAATAAAATAACCGGATGCCTATAAGTCGTTTCTACAAACTCTACATATCTCCTAATAGAAAATACGTAAAGGTTTTAAAAAACTTGCTGGGCTTTGTGCCCGGCAATTTGTCGCTTTACAAGATGGCATTCCGCCATAAATCAGTAGCACAAAACGTAAAAAAGGGCGTAAAGAACAGTAATGAACGACTTGAATTTTTAGGTGATGCAGTTTTGGGTAGCGTAGTTGCCGAGGTGCTTTTTAAACTGTACCCTTATGAAGATGAGGGGTTTTTAACTGAATTACGATCAAAAATAGTTAGCCGTGTTAACCTTAACCAACTGGCCCGCAAACTTGGTTTTGATAAACTGATTGAGTATGATAGCCGGATGCTCAACTCATCAAGGCAGGGATCATTACTTGGCGACGCGTTTGAAGCCCTGGTAGGCGCAATTTACCTGGATAAAGGTTACGATTTTACCAGGAGTTTTTTGGTTAACCATATTATCAAATCACACATCGACATTCATACCCTCGAGCAAACCGAAACCAATTTCAAAAGCAAATTGATTGAGTGGTGCCAGCGCCATAGCAAAGACATCGCGTTTGACCTAATCAGCAACGGAGATGGCGAAAATGCTAAATTGTTTACCGTACAGGCTATTATTGACGGTGAAGTAATGGGCCAGGGCAAAGAATTCAATAAAAAGAATGCTGAAAAACTGGCTGCCGAAAAAGCCTGCGAAACGCTGGGGATTTAATCCATAGCGATGGGTTTAAAACCCATCGCTATGAAGAGATTCTTCATCTAAAAATCCCGATATCTCAATCTTTATTTTATCGCACCATCATCCAGCGAGACCGGTGCTAAGGATTTATCAGTAGTTTGAAATACCGGTTTTGGCTGGCCAAGTCTTGATTTATTCTGAACATAATAATCATAGGTCCTTTTTACCTTCTTCATCAGGTCGTAATCGTTCCATACTTTAATATCTTCGTATGACGGACGGTAATATTCCATAAATTTCTTCACGGTACTGTCGGGCGCATTGGTAACCTTTTTTACAAGGCTAACCGTGTACCTGCGGTCAACCGCCGAGGCTTCTAATTCACCCTTTGTATAGTTTTTAAACCGACGCAGATTAGCGGCATCTTTCCCAAACCATGTGTGCAGATCGTTCAGCGGGTTCAATAAAACAGACAATAAAGGCGGATCGCCGTTATAGTAAACGCCTTTGCGGTTAAAATCCTTCAAAACATCATTTAATTCCTGCTTTTTTGATTCTCCCAGTACGGTTACAGTATTCAGTTTAATAACCGGCTGCATATAAACAGGCATATCGCTGCCGTTAAGCACCACAATTTTTTGTTCGGTAAAGTCTTCTTTTGTAAACCGCAGGGTATCGCCTGCGGCGGCTTTAATGGTGAACCAGCCCAGCTCATCGCTCATCACCAGCTCCCCCGATCTTAAATCACGGATCACCACCTGCGAAACTCTTTCGCCGCTTAATTTTTTAGATGTTACGCCACGTATGGTCAATGCCTGTTGCCCCGCAGCTTTTAAACAAGCGAATGTGCATAAAATAAACAGGGATAAACAAGCGAAGCGCATGCTAATAAATTGAGGTACAAACTTAAAGATAGTATTTGAGAGCAAATGTGAAAAAATGTTAATTACGGGGCATTGCCTTTTTATCATATTTGCGCCCATTTTTTTTGGACTTTGAATTGAATGTAATTAACTTTGAGTTAAGCCCGGTAACCTTATTTCATCGTGCCCGGATTGCGTTTTACTAACCTTAACTTATCACCATGAGCTTTAAAACAAACCTGAAAACGCTTGGCCAGCAACCTGATATTATCCTTATCATTACCGATCAGCAACGCGCCACACAACATTTTCCGATTGGATGGGAGGAGCAAAACCTGCCGAACCTTACGTTTTTAAAAAAGAATGGCTTTAGTTTCGACCGCGCATTCTGCAATACCTGTATGTGTTCGCCCAGCCGGGCTACATTGTTTACAGGCACTTACCCGGCGCAGCATGGCGTTTCGCAAACATTAACGGCCCTCGGCACCTTTTCGCCGGCTGAAATACAGCTTGATAATTCCCTGCCCAATATGATGAATATGCTGCAGGGCGCCGGGTATGATGTGCAGTACCGCGGCAAGTGGCATTTGAGCAAGGGCACAACCACCTATTACACCCTTACGGCGGCGGACGTTGCCTTATATGGCGCTATGGGGTGGGTTCCGCCTGATTCCGGCGAAGATGCTAACCCCCTTAACTTCGGAGGCGGATACGCCAATCATGATGCCCGGTATGTGGCCGAAGCCGTAAAGTATTTGAAAGAAGTAAAAGTAAAGCGTGCGAATGGTAAACATACGCCCTATTGCCTTATTGTATCGCTGGTGAACCCGCATGATGTGTTGAGCTATCTGCAAAATGCCAGCTTATACGGGTATCATGGTTACGAGTGGTCGGGCAGAGAAATTGACCTGCCCAATAGTGTGGATGAACAACTGCTCAGGAATAAAAAACCCATGGCCCAGGCGCAGGCCCTGGCTGTTCAAACAGCCGGCCTTGGCGCACTGACCACCGACGACGACAAACTAAATTATATCAACTTTTATGGCTACCTGCTTTCAAAAGTGGATACAGAGATCAGTTATATCACCAATGACCTATATGCGCCCGATGAAAACGGGAATAAGCTGGCGGATACCGCCATCGTGATACAGACTTCGGATCATGGCGAAATGGGTTTGGCGCATGGCGGGCTGCGGCAGAAAATGTTTGTCAGTTATGAAGAGGCGCTGCGTGTTCCGCTGGTAATATCAAACCCCGTATTGTTTAAGGATCAGCAACACAGGAATTCGTTTAGGCTCGCTTCGCTGGTTGACTTAATGCCCACCATTGCTGAGATTGCCGCTGTACCTAACCCGCCTCCGGGATTACGCGGCGTGAGCCTCGTTCCGGTAATTGAAAACAATACGACCGTACAGGACAGCATCCTGTTTGCCTATGATGATACCAAGGCCGGCCTTAATAACCAGCCTTCGATGGTAAAAGCGGCCAACCGCGTGCGCTGTATCCGGACGGAAGAATGGAAATATGATTATTATTTTCACGCGATGGGTTCGTACGCTAATCAATATGAAATGTATAATCTTTTTGATGACCCCGGCGAAATCACCAATATGGCCTATGACCCGAAATGCACAACTGAAAGAAAGAAACTAAAAAACCAATTACAACAGCTGGAAATTGAAAAGCTGCATGTACATGACCGGGCCGGGCAGATCGTATAAGGCCTTGCACGCCGTTATCTTTCGGGGACTTTTATAAAAACTGTAATTCCGGCTATTTTTATTTTAAGCTGCGGCTATTTTCTTCCTGACCTTTTGAACTTTCCCGACTTTCGGACTAAAAAGCTATCTTTGTACATGATAAAATCCATGACAGGCTATGGAATTGCCAGTTTTGACTCCGGGAGTACAAAATATACCGTTGAGATAAAATCCCTCAATAGTAAATTTCTGGAATTGTCGTTGCGCCTGCCAAAATCTTTTACCGAAAAAGAGTTTCAGCTGCGCAATGAATGCAGCAAGCAAATTGAACGCGGGAAAGTAAACCTTGCTTTTAATGTTGAAAAGGCCGACTCTACGGTAAGAGCTGCCGGGATTGATAAAGAGTTGCTTAAACATTATTACGAGCAATTAAAAGCGGTTAGCCTTGATTTTAATGAGCAATCCAACAATTTACTGGAATTAGCCCTCGGCTTACCCGAAGTGGTTAAATACGACGAGGAAACCGTTTCGGAAGAGGAGTGGAAAGTTGCCGAAAAAACATTTAAACAGGCTTTAGCTGCCTTTCAGCAATTCAGGATAGATGAGGGCAAGATTCTGGAACAGGACACCAAAATGCGCATCGGCATCATCTTAAAAAACCTTACGCTGATTGAGATCGAAGAACCCAAGCGCGTGCCGGTGATCAGGGAACGGTTAAACCAATTTTTAGCCGAAGCCGTTGGGCGCGAAGCCATCGACCAAAACCGGTTTGAACAGGAACTGATTTATTATATTGATAAACTTGACATTACCGAAGAAAAGATCCGCCTGAAGGCCCATTGCGATTATTTTATCGAGACTTTAAAAAACGATGATGCCAACGGCAAAAAACTGGGCTTCATCTCCCAGGAAATCGGCCGCGAAATAAATACCCTGGGCTCAAAAGCCAATGATGCCAATATTCAGAAGCTGGTAGTGGGCATGAAGGAAGAATTGGAAAAAATTAAAGAACAATTGCTAAATGTGTTGTAAGATTGAAATGTTGTAATGTTGAAAGGTTATCTTAGATATCGGAACAACTTTACAACCTTTCAACATTTCAACATTACAACAAAATAATGAACCAGGAAGGTAAACTCATCATATTTTCAGCGCCATCAGGGGCTGGTAAAACAACCATTGTTCAGCACCTGCTTGGTAAAATCCCCCAGCTTGAGTTTTCTGTATCGGCAACCACCCGCAAACCCCGCGGCGATGAGCAACATGGTAAAGACTACTATTTTATCAGCAAGGAGGAGTTTTTGCACCGTATTGCCAAAAAACAATTTGTTGAGTTTGAAGAAGTATATACAGGCACTTTTTACGGCACCCTGCGTACCGAAATTGAGCGGATCTGGGCCGAAGGAAAAACGGTAATCTTCGATATCGATGTAATTGGCGGATTACACCTCAAAAGAAAATACGACGGGCAGGCGCTTGCCATATTTGTGCAGCCGCCCTCGCTGGAAGTGCTTATTGAGCGTTTAACCGGCCGGGGTACTGATAGCGCTGAAAAACTGAAGGAACGTTTTTCAAAAGCAGAAAAAGAATTGAATTATGCGCCGGAATTTGATATTATCCTAAAAAATCACGATCTTCAAACGGCATGTAGCGAGGCGGAGGAGTTGGTTAGGAACTTTATCGGTCAAGACTAGTTTGCAGTTTGCACGGTTTAAAATGGGTACTTATCGCGATTTGATTTTATATAAAAAAAGCTTTATACTGGCTATGGAGATATTCATAGTCACCAAGCAATTTCCCCGAGAAGAAACTTACTCTTTAACCGATCAGATTCGCCGATCTTCACGCTCCACAAACATTTGCACGATTGAGGCTTACCGCAAACGAAAATACCCCAATCATTTTGTGAGTAAATTGACTGATGTTGATATGGAGAACAGTGAAACACAGGGGTGGCTGGAATTTGCGAGAGAATGCGATTACATTTCTTTAGAAGTATATAATAAACTGCACGGACTATCGGATGAAATAGGCCGGCTGGTTCAATACATGATTGACAACCCCGGAAAGTTTGGGGCGGGATAAGGCTTTAAATTCAGTTGCATATTGTCAACCGAAAATGCCAATTACATGCTGCAAACTGCCAACTAAAAACTGCAAACTAATGAAAATCGGTCTTCTATTCGGTTCATTTAATCCAATACACGTAGGGCATTTAATTATCGCAAATTATATGGCCAATTATACTACCCTTGACAAGGTTTGGCTGGTAGTATCCCCTCAAAATCCTCTAAAAAAATACCATGACCTGATCAATACCTACGACCGGCTGGAGATGGCCAAGCTGGCTACCGATAATTCAACCAAACTGGAGGTAAGCGATGTTGAACTGCGGTTACCGCAACCATCTTATACTATTGATACCCTTACCCATTTAAAAGAAAAATACCCGCAGCATGAGTTTGCGCTCATTATGGGATCAGATAACCTGGTATCATTACCCAAATGGAAAAACTATAAGCTCATCCTCCGCGATTACCAGATCTATGTTTATCCGCGCCCGGGTTATGAAAACACCGACCTGGCTACCCATCCTTCGGTAACTATTACCATGACACCATTGATGGAGCTTTCGGCGACATTTATCCGCCAATCCATCGCCCAGAAAAAGAATGTACAGTATTTTGTACCGGATATAGTTTTAGAATTTATTGAGAGTAAGCACCTTTACAGATAGTTGATTGGGTTGATTAAGTGAGTGGTTGATTTCTAATTTTCGTATATTTACTTTATAAAATGACTTTTAATATGCTTACTAAAGATAAAGTTAAAGAATTGGTTGACCATATGCCTGAAACGTTTTCAGTCGATGACATCGTTGGAGAGATTATCTTACTCCAAAAAATTGAAATTGCCAGAAAGCAGGTTCAAGATGGGGAATTTTTGACTGAAGAGGAATTGGATAAAGAGGTCGATCGGTGGAACTAAAGATAGTTTATTCGAAGATTGCCCTACAGGACTTAAAGGAAATCTATAATTATATCAGCAGAGATTCAATCCGCTATGCAAAGAGAGAAGTAGAATTAATTCGCATCTCAATTAAAAAGTTAAAGTCAGGTCCTCTATTAGGGCGAAAGTTTGAAAAATCAGACGGTGACCTTACAAGAGAGTTAATATTTAAAAACTATCGAATTGTTTATGATATTGTTCCTGATAGTCAAATCATAATTCTTAGCATCCACCACCATTCCCGCCTGATTTCCAATAATCCCGCATTTAAAGACGAAGATTAACATTTATCTTTGCCTCTGTGAGCGAAAAAACCATCCTTAAACTGCAGTTACCTACCGACCCGCTTTGGGTGAAGAATGTGGTGGAAAGCAATATCGAAGAGCTTTTAACCGACCATGCCTTTTGCGAACAAAAAGCCGCAAGCAATGCCATCACACTGATTGTTCAAAACCCCAACCTATCCGACCTGGTACAGGATATGGCTATGCTTGTGCAGGAAGAAATGGACCACTTTAAACGGGTTCATGCTATTATTTTGGAACGGGGGTTTGTGCTCGGTCGTGAACGGAAGGATAATTACGTAAACGAATTGCGCAAATTCATCATTATCGGCGGCGGGCGGACAGAGCAGCTGATTGATCGTTTACTTTTCTCCGCAATGATTGAGGCCCGCAGTTGCGAGCGATTTAAAGTATTGTCGGAAAACATTAACGATGAAGCCTTGTCAGCATTTTATCATGAGCTGATGATCAGCGAGGCTACCCATTACGCGATGTTTATCCGCCTGGCTAAAAAATACGCCGGGGATATTGATGTTGACGCGCGATGGAAACAATACCTGGAGTATGAAGCCATTGTAATTCAAAATTACGGCAAGGCGGAGACGATACACGGGTAGGGAAAGTCCATGGTCGATAGACCATAGTCCATAGCTGTTTTGGATATTAGTTATTTATATGGTTCGTAATTTAAGAGCCTCGTCAGCAGCCGCCTGGACTTCGCTTTCTACCATGGTCCAAGGACTATTGACCATGGACTACACTACACCACTCCCGCCACATTCCTCAAATAATTGTCCATTAAAACCATATCCACCTTATCATTTATAAAGCCGATATGCATGTCAGGGCGGATGATGAGTGATTTTACCTGGTTAGGCTTTATTTCGAAGGCCTCGAAAACGTGCAGGTTTTTTGCAGATGGCGGCAGGTAGAAGAAATTTAATGTTGCCGGATAATTTTGCGTGATCCATTTTGCAAGCGTAAAAAGATCGCTTTCGGCCAGTTTCCCCAAAACAATAAAAGTAAAGCCGGGCTTGCTGCACCATTCGTGCAGGTCGGTTTCTTCCTGCTTTTTTTCATCAAAAACTTTCAGGTAAGGCAGCCTGTCGCCGGCCTTTATTTTGGTGGATTGGCTTATATGCAGGTTAATGGCGCTATCGCGGTAGTTGATGTTGATTTGCGAGACACGCTTAAAAAGTTCTTCCCTGATACTTTTGTTGTTCCATACAAATTTTAGCACAGAAGGCATCATGTAGGTTTTAAATAGCCGCGTATACCACTTGTTTGACATCACGATGTTGAACACCTTATCGGTGGTGTTCAACAATGTTTTGGCCACCGGCATTCGTTCGGTTGAGTAACTATCGAGGATGGACTCCTTTAAACGGCCGTTTACAACCCCGGCCAGCTTCCAGGCCAGGATATATGCATCCTGCAAACCGGTGTTCATGCCCTGGCCGCCTACCGGAGAGTGAATGTGCGCGGCATCGCCAATTAAAAAGCATCGCTGCTCCCTGAATTTATCTGCCATGCGGTGGTGCAGGCGGTAGGTAGTAAACCAGTAATTATATTTGACGTTTGCGTGGATACCTGAGACATCTTGCAGGTAAGGCAATACATTTTCAATCCTAAGGTCTTCCTTTTTTTCCAATACACCCGGCAGGTTGCCAATGATGCGGTACCGGTTAGGCTCCGGCATCGGGAAAAATCCCGAAAAACCCTGCTTGCCGAGGTAAAGGTGTACAAAGCCATCGTTTATTTCTTCATTCAGGAGTTCAACATCGGCCAGGTAAAACTCGTGGGCATAGGTATCACCGCTAAACGGGATGTTCAATTGTTTGCGGACGCTGCTATGGGCGCCATCCGCGCCGATAAGCCAATCGCAAGTCAGATTGAGGATTTGGCCGGAATTTTGAAGGCTTACTTCAACACCCTTTTCCGTTTGTTTAAGCGAAATTAAATTGGTTTCCCAGTAAATCGGGCAAACATGATGGGTTAAAAAATCGAGCAGCAGCTTTTCGTTTTTGCTCTGCTGGTACAGATGGATAAACGGAAAAGCTGTTTGCCCTTCACCAACGTTGCTGAACGAAAGGGATGCCGCCTTTTTTCCATCCAGGTTAAATGAAAGGCCCTCTGCCGCCTTGCCACCTTCAAGCACGCGGTCAATAAGCCCCATCTGCCGGTAGATTTCCAGCGACCGGGCCTGTACCGCAAGCGCTTTTGACTCATCTGTCGGGCCCTGTTTGTTATCAATAATTACCGGTTGAACACCATACCTGAGTAATTGCGCGGCCATCATCAGGCCCGAAGGCCCTGCGCCGACGATCAATACCGGGGTATGTTGTTCGCTTAAGGTCACTTATCATTTATGGAAAAGTAAAAATATAGCCGGGCGTTTATGCAGTTCGGGCACTTTCTTTTGCCAGTCGGCGATGGTTTTGGTTTGAACAAATTCTGTGGCCGAAGTTAAATCGCAGGCAATACACAGCCTGGATTTTGGACTGGCTGTTTTTAATATTTCTTCCAGCAGCGCATTATTGCGAAAAGGTGTTTCGATAAAAATCTGCGTCTGGTCATTGCGTTCGGCAATACTTTCCAGCTCTTTTATCTTTTTAGCGCGAAGAAGTTTATCGATTGGCAGGTAGCCATGGAAAGTAAAGCTTTGCCCGTTAAAACCCGAGGCCATCAGCGCCAGCAAAATAGAACTTGGCCCTACCAGCGGAACTACCTTAATACCCATGCGGTGGGCCTTTTCCACTATCTCCGCGCCCGGATCGGCAATGCCGGGGCAGCCGGCTTCGCTCATCAGGCCGACATCTTTACCGGCCTGCAATCCTTTAAAAAATTCGGCGGTTCCGTCGGCCCGGTTATGTTTACCATAATCGTGCATCAGTAATTCGCTTTGCGGGGTTTTTAAACCGGCCTCTTTCAGGAACCTGCGGGCTGTTTTTTCATTCTCCACAATAAACTCTTTGATGCTGTTTATCGTATCAACTAAATATGGGGTAAATGATTTGGCGGCGGCCTCATCGGCAAGCGGCACAGGGATCAAATAAAGGGTTCCTAAAGGCATCTTGCAAAATTGCTGTTTTTTGTTTAATTTAAGCTATTGAAAGGAAATGTAAAAAATGAAAGAACTTAGCAAAAACTGGTTTATTGAGGGATCTATCGATTTTGAGCATAAAAAGTATATCCTGCTGGATTATTTACAGGAAATAAACCGCCATTTTGATAAAAGCAGGCTGTACCCAAACCTAACCGACCTGATCTTCCACTTTAACAATCTTTTGTATTTTAAAAAGAATAAAACCATGCTGCAGCAGGCTTTTCCGCAGCGTTTAACCCTGGCTGATATTGAAGCTGTAAAGCTTACCTATCAAAAAATTGTGGATGATGACAGCTCCATGCGCGAGATAGAACTCATCATCACCTATGCCATGCAAAAAATGGACCCGGCCATACAAACCGGTAAAGAAATTTATGATTTTGTTGAAAAATGCCTGATAATTGATCCCGTAGGTATCGTGCCGCTGTTACCCTACCATGGTTATTTTTCCTTACGCAACGGCAAAGAAAAAACGCATGGCATTTATGAGTACCAGATCACTATTTTTGAGAATAAGGATGATAAATATCGGGGCATCAATATCCAGTTTTTAGAAACTTACGAAGAAAGCATTACCAAAACTCCCGAGGCTATTAAACTCGATCTGATCCGTAGAAACAAATACCTGCCCAACCCGGCGGTTTATTATGTGCAGAGCGATATAGCTTTCCCGCTGGAGCAAACCCTGCTGCCCGTGGCTAAAAGGAGTTTGGTGAAGTATATTTCGAAAGCAGCTTGAGGATGTGCAAATGTGCGGATATGCAGATGTGCAGATGGATGGATGTGCAGATTAAAGAAATTTATTGATGGGTTAGACGTCGAATTTGTTAATGCCGAATTATCCATTGAAAATTAATATCCCAACCGCCGCACTTCATTTGCACATCCGCACATTTGCATATCTGCACATCCGCATTATTTCAAAATCAACACCGGCCTGTCTGAATTCAGGGTGAGGGCTTTGGTGATGCTGCGGTGCGTTAAATTGTAAAAGAAACTGTATTTGCCCGGCAGGGCGATGATGAGCTGCGGGTTATGTTTGCGGGCAAAATAAAGGATGCCGTGTACGGTGTCTTTATCTTCGGAATAGTAAACCTGGTATTCGTAGCCGTCCATTAATTCTTTCAGTCCGCTTGCCAGTTTTGGGTCATCTTCGTGGTGTTTTTGTTTTGCGTCCACATTTAAAAGCAACATTTTGGGGTGCAGCCATTTAGCCGGGTCGCGGTAGGTTTTAAAAGCGTTGAGGCGCGAGATAGCTGCAAAATCGCAGGGGACCACGGCTTCTTCGATTTTTTTATAACGGATATGGTTGGGGATGATCATCACCGGGCGAGGGCTTGTTTTTGCTATCGCGATGATCTGCTCGCTGATGTAGGGATCATTTTCATATAATGCTTTATCGGTGCCTATCATTACCACATCGGCTTGCTCGTCCGCCAGCACCTGGTGTACCGCCCGCAGCAGCGGAAGTTCACTGATCACTGTTTTTATTTTGATGGTTGGCAGGCATTTTTTAAGCAGCTGCTGGCCAAGTAATTTTAATTTCCCCAGCTCGGCCTGCCGTTCCCCGTCAATCTCCTCAGCACTCAGCTGTACAAAATCAGCGTCGGGCAGCAATTGCGTATACACCGAAACATAAAAACTTTTCAGCAAAATAATGCGTTCCACATGCGTATCGCAGCTAAAATCAGCTGCATATTGTATGATATTTTCAGATGATCCTGAAAAATTTACGGGGATCAATAATGTTTTCATGGTTATTTAAGTCTATCCGGCAACCGGGCCTGGCCCTCCGATTACCACTGGTATACAAGATAAATTTAAGTAAATTTTGCCGGTTTTTAAATTGCTGATTATTTTGTCTGCGCACGTTGTCAGTCATTTTAAAAAAAATGTACCGGTGCGCCGTTTCTTCGGTTATCTAATAAAAAGTTGTATGGTTGATGGTTGAGATGCAAACTAATTTTGTAAGGGTTTGAGGGAGAAAGCACAATCTGCAAATGTGAAAAACGCCGGTAATTTTTTATATTTGTTTAGCGACAGTGCTAAAAGGAAATGTTATGCTACAATTAAAGGAAATATTGGACATGAGCGTGGAGGATCGTATACTGATGGTGGAGAAAATATGGGACAGCATCGACCGTGCCCAAATTGAAACGCCTAATACTCATGAAAAGGAATTGGACCGGCGATTGGACCGATACGAAAAAGGCGAAACCACATTTACAAATTGGGAATCCATCAGGAACGAGTTACACCAGGCTAAATAAAACCAACAACTTAACCCAATCCTATTCTGTTTTAATTACCAACCCCTATTCCGCACCTATTTGTCATATTCTATTGTAGCAGCAACTCCCTGCCGCCTTTCAATCGAACTATTAAGAAATCCTTAACAGTTGCTGCTTTGTCTAAGACAGGAAAAATAGCATGATACTTAATTTATGATTGAAGATAACGGGCTTTTAAATGATGCCAAAAACCACTTCCTGAACTTTTTTCATAACTTTTTGAAATGTTTCAACCTTGAGCGATGACCCCGTCCGGGTAACAATGTCTTCGGGGTAAAACTGTTGTATCATGTGGCAAACGGCAAATCCATTTCGTTGATTTCGGGGATTATTGATCATCAACGGAGTTATTTCAAAAGTAAATTCCGGGTATATGTTTTTTGTTGAAAGTAATATAGCATAAAAGAAGCCCTCCGTTTAAAATATTTCATCGACAGACACAATTAAGGCCGGATGCGTTTGAGGCGTTCTCCCTGTATAAAATGCAATCTCAACAATATCTCTTTGATGCAGGGTCATAGATATTTAAGGACATTATTTTTTGTAAGCTTTGCCCGATGGGAAAAATGCTTTTCGTAATCGTCTTTGGTTAGTTTGTCCAATTTGGCAAGGCTCGACTCCCTTATTTTAACGCCAAGTTTTTTTAATTGGGCGATCACCTCATCCGTATTATTATCAGGAATATCAATGGTGAATGTTGTCATAAAATTTTTCAGATATGAACAAATTTAATGCTTTTTAATGAAAATGCGCGGCCCAAAAAAGCTTTGTTTTGTAGCAGGAACTGTTCTGTAACACAAAATAACGATTAAAACTAAGAATTTATAAAACCCCGTTTCGCTTACCAAATAATTATTTACCCCCGGCGTTGATCACCAAGCCCTGTTCCGGCACCCATTTATCATACTCCATTGTAGCGGCTACTCCCTGGGCGTATGGCCTGCCACGAAGTTTTTCAACCAGGTGCAAAGCGCCATCGATGCCCGCCGAAATGCCTGCGGTGGTGATCACATTGCCGTTATCTACAAAACGGGTATTGGCCAAAACCTTTGTTTTCGGAAATTCCTTTGTTAGGTCGTCAATAGCCAGGTGATAAGTGGTGGCGGTTAAATTATCTAAAATTCCGGCTCGGCCTAAAATAAAAGCGCCGGTACAAACCGAAAGGTAATACTTAAGCTGAGGCTTTTGCGCCTTTATCCAGTTGATGACGGTTGAATCAATAACCGCCGGGGCGGTATTGCCGCCCAATACCACCAGGATATCTGCGGGCGGAGCATCGGCAATGGAATAGTCGGGTGTTACATACAAAACCCCCTGCGATTTTATAGGTTTGTACGTTTTTGAAACCGTAAAGTAATTAAAGCCCGCCACGCTGAATACTTCCATAGGGCCCGCAAAATCCAATACTTCAACGCCGTCCTGCAGGTAAAAACAAACGGTAACAGGTTTTAAAGCCAGTTGTTTTTTAAAATCGCTCAGCGGCATTTTCACCAGTTCCATGCCGCAATGCGGGCATTTGCCGGGTTTATCAAACTGCAACTGGTCGCAACTGCTTCCACAGGGACCGCAAACATAAACCATTGAATCTTTTGAGGCAATAGGTTGGGCAAATGAAACCCGGCTTCCGACTAATAAAATGAAAAGGATAAGGTATGTTTTTTGCATAGGTTTTTAACGGTTAGAGTGCTGGAAAACAGTATAGTTACAAAAAAGCCACTGATTTTATTCAATGGCTTTTTTTGTTGTGTTTTTAAAGGGCGTTTTCTTAATTCGCTGGTTATCAGTCACAAATCACTGTTCCCTGCTGTTCACCCCTGTTCACTGGTGTTTCTACTATTCAGGAAGGAACACCCTTATTTATCACTCAGCATGATCGGGTTGCCCTTATTGCCACCCATAATAATGATCTTGGTGTTGGGCGATAAAGCGATCTCTTTTTGGGCCAGTATGGATTGATATTCCAGCTGCTGGTTGGTTAAACCGGTAGAGAGGATCTTCTGGTAATCGGCAATACCCTGGGCTTCTACCCGTTTACGGTCGGCTTCCTGGCGCTCCTTCTGCAACACAAACTGCATTTTTTGTGCATCCTGCTCAGCGTTGATCTTTGATTCGATACTCGCTTTTACCGATGCGGGTAATGAAATGTTGCGCACCAGGATCTGCTGTACTTCAAGCCCGTTCTTGGCGAAACTGGCGGTAATGGTTTGATTGATCTTCGCCTGAAATTCCTCTCTTTTGGTTGAATACAGGTCAACCGCCTGGTAATTCACAGCATTGTCGCGTATAGCGGTGCGGGTTACCGGCCGAACGATCTTATTTTCATAATCCACGCCGATATTTTGCAAAATATAAGGCGCCCTCGATGGATTCAAACGGTATAAAACCGAAAGGTCGATAGTTACTTCCAAACCGTCGGAGGAAAGAACGCGGATAGCGTCGTCTCCCTGTACAGCGCCCTCGCTCTCTTTAGCGCTCATGGTATAGTTTTCTGTCTGCACGCTGAACGTGGTAACGTCAACAACGGGGTCGATAAAATGCAAGCCGCTTTCAAGCACGTTATCCTGTACTTTTCCAAAAAGCACTTGTACGCCAACTTTACCCGGATCAATGATCTTAACGGAAGAAACGGCGAGGCCTAAAATTACGACGATAATACCTACGGTGCGGGTAATGCCGGCAAAATGGCTGCTTGGTTCGGGCGAGCGCTTCATCACTATACTTACTATAAGTATAATGAGACCTAAAACTGCGATAAGCATAAATTTAAGGGGGTTATGGTTTTTTGAGTGTGTCTTTGATATCCTTCAGAATCTTTATCTTGAGGTAAACAAATATACCTATTAATACAACAGCACCCGCTAAAAACACATAATTATGTCCCTCAATCCCGTATTGATAGCCACTTATAACGCACACAAATATCCCAACCGTATAAAGGACGTTGGGTATAGCCTTTTTCCACATGGCTTAATATACGTTAATGGTGGGGTCAATCTCATCAGCCCAGGCAAGGATTCCGCCTTTGAGGTTATACAGGTTGGTGTAGCCCTGCTGTTCAAGCTGCATAATAGCAGCTGTACTGCGTTTTCCGCTGCGGCACATTACCACAACCGGTTTTGTTTTGTCGATTTTATCAGCCTCAATTAAAATCCCTCCGAGCGGTATTAAGGTGCCACCCAGGTTTGACATTTCATACTCAAAATCTTCCCTTACATCTATCAATTGAAAATCTTCACCTTTGTCTTTTTTCTCTTTTAGTTCCTGTACGCTTATTTCTTTCATGGTCAAATATAAAAATTTTTATAAAGGTAGCTGACCTATAAATATTTAGGCCTGCCTTTTGTAACAAACATTAGCTAAGTGCGTTTTATATATGTTTTAAAGGCAAAGTTATATTTTATTAATGAAGAAAGTAACCCGTTTTTTTTGGTTCTGTTCGGGAGCACATATTGGTACACTAAAAAAATACCCTATTGAACATAATAAATATGTAGGTATTGGGGCAACTATATTTTTCACAGCGTTATTTGCAGCACTTTCAGGCGGTTACGCCATGTATTTTGTTTTTGCGGGGAATCCTCTGGCAGTAGTTTTTGCAATTATTTTTGGGTTGATATGGGGCACGGCCATTTTTAATATGGACCGTTACATTGTATCAAGCATTGATAAGCAGGGAACCACCAACCAGCAGATCCTACAGGCATCGCCGCGTATTTTGCTGGCTATCATGATCGGGATCGTGATATCAAGGCCATTGGAATTGAAAATATTTGATAAAGAGATTCGCCAGAAATTAAAAACCGCCTATTTAAAAGGACAGCACCGGAAAATTGATACTCTCCAAAAAACGTATACCGAAAAATATGCAATGGAACTGGGCAAAAACAACGACCTGAAAAAGGAGAAAGATTCGCTTGAAACCGATATCAACCGCTCACGCTACCAGCTTAACCAGGAGGTTTTTGGCGATAAAAGTAACCAAACATCGGGCATAGTCGGTTATGGCACTTACGCCAAACAAAAACAGGCCATTTTGCAGGAGAAAGAGGACCGCTTGAAAGCCGTCACCGAAAACCAGGAAAAAATAGACCAGTACCTAAGCTCCCGGAAAAACTATGAAGGGGTAAATGATGTTCGCCTGTTTAACGACCACCAATTAGACAGCCTCTCCAACGTTGCAGGATTTTCGGACCGTAACTGGGCGCTTGGGCAGTTATCCTATAACGAAAACGGCACGCGCGACCTGGATACGTATCTTGCCGAATCATTTATCAGTTTTCTTTTTATCTTGTTTGAATGCTTGCCGGTGTTCGTTAAGCTGATGTCGCCTAAAGGGCCCTATGATGTCGCCGTGTCAAAATTGTATGACGCCGATATCCATTATGCCGAAAGGGATAAAGAACGGAATATCCAGGTAACCGACAGCGTGTATGACCATCACCTCGGAGAAGAAATTGAAAAACAAAAAAAGATCATTTCAGCACAGTCAGATTACGACCTGGAGCGGCATAGGTATGATTGATTTTTGGGGTTGATTAGGTTGGGTTACGTTGATTAGGTTTAAGAGGTGGGGAGGGGCTTTTACCGACCGAAATTATCACCCCAAAAACAGCCTATTAAATTCCCGGATAGCGTGAAAATTCACCCAAAATTAATCTTTTGCTTAAAAACGCCGCAATAAAAATCATTGATAATCAATTGGGTGCCAAAAAAATCAGTGAAATCCTTTAATCATTAAAATCTGTGGTCTACCTTTGCGCCATGGACATATTACCCCATGACCTGCAAATATACCTGGATGATCATTGCGATGAGGAACCCAAAGCGTTGCAAAACATCAACCGCGAAACTTATTTAAAAGTGCTGCGGCCCCATATGCTTTCGGGGCATTACCAGGGCAGGGTATTGAGCTTTTTAAGCAAATTAATACAGCCGAAACTGATCCTGGAGATAGGAACTTTTACCGGGTATGCAACAATTTGCCTGGCGGAGGGTCTTGTAGAAGACGGTATCATTCATACCATTGAAGTGAACCGCGAGCTGGAAGAAATGCTTAATTCACACTTTGAATCCACAAATGTTGGTAAAAAAATAAAGCTGCATTTTGGCCAGGCAGAACAAATTATAGGCGAAATGCCGTATACAGCGTTCGATCTGGTCTTTATTGATGCTGATAAAAAGAATAATTTTACCTACTTTCAACTAATATTTGAAAAAGTAAGGTCCGGGGGATTAATAATAATTGATAATGTGTTGTGGAAAGGAAAGGTATATGGCGAAGAAAATGATGCCGATACACAAGTTATCCGCAAACTAAATGACCTGGTAGCCGCTGACGAGAGGGTTGAAAAGCTCATCCTTCCTGTACGTGACGGGTTACTGGTCATCAGAAAAAAGTAAATTATGAAGAAACTCTTACTGGTTACATTGCTGCTGGTTCCATTTTTAATGGCATCGGCCCAAAAAAACACCCCTCAATCCTATATTGATCAATTTAAGGAAGATGCGATCCGCATCATGCACGAAACAGGGGTCCCCGCAAGTATCGTATTAGGCGTTGCTATGCACGAGTCGGGCTGCGGAAACAGTGCGCTTGCGAAAAATTTAAACAACCAGTTTGGTGTAAAAGGCGGCAGCAGGATAGTTTATTACAACAAGCATAACAAAAAAGTAAATACCGCATATAAAAAATATGGGTCTGTTTATGATTCGTTCGAGGATTTTGCCCGGATTATGACGGAACGCCAGGAGTTTAGCGGCCTGTCTGACAAGTTCACCCATTTTGATTACCAGGGCTGGGCGCATGGTATCCAAAAACATGGGTACGCGCATGATCGCCGGTGGTCAAAGTACGTGCTGGGGATTATCAATAAATACCACCTGTATTTATTTGATGAGAAACCAGCCAACCAGGACCAACTGGCTCAAAATAATTAAAACACAATTTCCTGATCACCGTTTTCCTGATATCCGGGATGAATTTTGCCTGATTTATGGTTGTTTTTTGATATTTCATTCAATAAAAGACTATACAGCTCAACCTAATTAACCAATGCAACGTATTACGGGTAAATTGGCAGTACGCAACTTGCCAATGGTTTGGTATTTATAGTGATGAGAAAAACAGTTTATTTATTTATCGGGCTTGCGTTTTTTACTTCATGCTCGGCGCACAGGGTTACAGTTTCAAATAGGGCAGCAAAACAAAACAACAGGCATATCAGGCAGCAAAATGATGGGGCAGATTATACGCCGCTTACTTCCCTGCAATATATTGCCCGGTATAAGGCAATTGCCATACAGGAAATGAATTCGTATAGCATACCGGCAAGCATAACGCTGGCCCAGGGCCTTTTTGAATCGGGCAGCGGAAACGGCGAACTGGCCAGGGTGGCTAACAACCATTTCGGCATAAAAAGCACCCCCAACTGGACCGGAAATGTTTATTACAAAGATGACGACAATAAAAACGACGCGTTCAGGGTTTATGACAGCCCCGAAGAATCCTTCAGGGACCATTCCCTGTTTTTAAAAAGGAAGAATTATAAGCCATTATTTGACCTGGATATAACCGACTATAAAGGCTGGTGCAGGGGACTCAAAAAGGCTGGCTATGCCACCAATCCAAATTACCCATCTATTTTGATAGGTATCATCGAAAAATACAACCTGCAGCAATACGATAATCCTGGCCACAAGCCGGTTGAAATAAAAACACAGGGCACTGCGCTTTTAACGGAGCATCCCGCCAGCACGGTTGCCGTTCAAGATTCGGCCGTTCAAGCCAATCCTGGTAACAAAACCTATACAGTTAAGCAGGGAGATACACTATATAATATTTCCAAACGTTTTGGATTATCGGTTGATGACCTTAAATCACTCAACAACCTTGATGGCTCAGGTATTAAGATTGGCCAGGTTTTGGTAGTAGTGAAATAAGGCTGTTAATTTTTGTTAAATAATATTGCAGAGAATAGCCGAAAGTTTACTTTTAAATAAATTTATGAAACCCCGGTTATTCCTGTTGTTGTTACTCTTTACCCTTAAAGGCTTTGCCCAGCCAAAACCACTCGAAGGTATTGTATTTGATAAGGAAAGTAAAGAACGTATTGCAAAGGTAAACATTCACGATCTCACAAACGGCATAGCTATTTATGATAACCTGAAAGGCGAATACCAGATCATAGCTGCAGACGGTGATGTGCTGGTCTTTTCAAAACAGAATTATCGTTCAGATACCATTAAAGTACAATCCCGTGCACAGCTGGCTGTTTACATGGTCCGTTTAGCCATCCAGTTAAAGGAAGTAACGGTACATAACACCAACCTTACACCCGATCAAAAACTGGAAGCTACTAAAAATGACTTCACAAAAATTTACGGCTCACTGGCCTACGGCGATTACCTGTCCACTCCTTATGGAGGTGGTGCCGGTTTAAGTATTGATGCGTTATGGAACTCTATTAGCCGCAGCGGGCGCAATGCATCGAAATTGAGGGATATTATCCAGCAGGATTATGAGCAGAATGTTATCGACTACCGCTTTAACAGGGAATATGTAGCCGGGATCACCGGTTTAAAAGATGATAAACTAACGTCGTTCATGTTCAGATACAGACCGGGTTATTACACCGCTTCAAGCATGAGTGACTATGAATTTATAACGATGATCAGGGCTAACCTGCACAGGTTTTTAAGGAACCAGCGAACCTACGGGTTACCCGCCCTGGTAGGCAAATAAGAAGCAACCATGCCATATAAAAACAAAAAGAGGCTGCCTTAAAAGTGAGGAACCCAAGTATAAAGCAAACTCATATTTTGTCGCTTCAAATCTTAGTGGCGATGGAGCACTAAGATTTCACAAAGGTTATCAGGCCGAATATTATTTCGCTTGCTTTTCAGGCCATCCACTTTTGATACGCCCCATCTTTCTTGCCCTAAAACATCGGATATGCCACCGGTTCAGGCTTTAGTTTCCCGGTAACCAGCGCTTCAAGGGATAGGCCGATGGCCAGCTGAACTTCGTGGTTCGGCTTTTCCAATTGCTGCAACTGTTTTAGCTGCTCCTCTTTGTTGCCCTCGTTATTTATTGCCTGCAGAGCAACACCAGCTGCAATTGATAGGATGTCAGACAAATCGGCAATCTGCTGCAGGTAAGGCGAGTTGCCGGCCAAGGCATCAAACCTTGCCTTATTACTTTGCCACTCCTGCAGTTGGGATTTGATCTGCTTCAGGCTGGTTGCATCATGTTTATCAAGATAGGTTGCTACTAAATGCCTGAAATACCAGCCTGTTTCCGAATCGGTATGAACAGCATCAGCAATGCTAACCAAAGGTGTAGTCAAGGTAGGATGAACGCCTCCCGGGGCCAGCATGTTCCCCATTAAACGCTTGTAGCCTTTTACCTGGGTATAAACATTGCAAACGGTTATGGCCGGATCCAGTCCCTTATCATTTACCCAGCGGCCGAGTATTTTGATATAGCTGCCATATTCATCTATTGCCCTGTCGTTCAGTTCAAAATCAATGGCCCATAAACGGCGGTACATGTCATCAGCATCACGAACACCGGCGGCCGACCAGAATCTTTCAGCAATAGCAGCCGTACGGGGCCAAACGCGGATCTCTTCGTTACCCCCGTCAACCAGTTCGCTCCACATCGCCGCTTCGCCGCCCAATATACCCTTGTCTGCCCCGGCCGTACCCAGGTTAGCCGGAACCGGATCTGTCAGATAATGGATATAAGCCGGGAAATACATGTCAAGGTAATAACCCGCAGAAACGATCACTTGGTTGTTATGCGCGATGATAGTCTTTACAAGGGTATCCGTTGATGCGGCGGGCTTCCATTTTTGGACGATGGCATCCTGCGGCAATCCCGGGTTGAACAGTTCTTCCCAGCCGATCAGTCTTTTATGATACTTTTGGGCGATGCCGTACATCCGTTTAACAAAATAAGCCTGCAGGGCATCGGTGTTTTTCATGCCCTTCGATTTCATAAAGGCGGCGATGTCCGGGTTTTGTTTCCAGGCGACGCCATTATTTTCGTCGGCGCCAACGTGCAGGTAAGCATCCGGGAAAATGCCGCTCATTTCTTTAAAAAACCGGTCAAAGAAAACATAGGTCGTTTCCTTTGTTGGGTCGACAGTTGGGGTACGGACTTGATTGATGAGCAGCATGATCTTCCCCAGGCTGAGGTTTTTGATCGTATCCATGTTAAAACGCCCGGCAGGTTTGTAGTTGGCAGGATAGCTGGCTAAAAACGGGTAGGCCGCTAAAATACTTGAACAATGGCCCGGCAGGTCAAATTCAGGCACAATGATGACACCTCTGTCATGTGCATAGTTGACCAGTTCTTTAAGTTGATCCTGGGTATAAAATAAGCCATTTGAGCCATTTTCCTGTAGTTTCGGATAAACTTTTGATTCCACCCTGAAACCTTCATCGTCCGAAAGGTGAAGGTGCAATACGTTCATCTTCACTATGGCCATGGCATCCACATTCCGCTTCAGCACTTCGAATGGAATAAAGTGCCGCGCAACGTCAATCATCAGCCCACGCCATTTTAGCCGGGGTGAATCATTGACCTCAACCGCCGGGCAATAAAAGCCGCCGCCGGCGGGAGTCACAAGCTGGTAAAGTGTCTGCAGGCCCCGTTCTGCCCCGATATCAGTTGGCGCAGTCAGCATGATTTTTTCTGGAGACACATTTAAATGATAGCTTTCATCCATCCCTATCGCAGGGTTTATGCTTTTTTCATAACTTATCGTCAATTGCGCATTCGCCGGTTCTTCTTTTCCTGAAATATATTCCTGAGGAAAAACAACACCGGTACGCTTTCCCATTTGCAGGTAAAAACGGTTAACTGCTCCGATAAATTTAGGGCTGCCGGGCCCGCTTATACGGATAGAGAACCTGCCTGTAAAAACAAACTTACCGGTTTGCAATTTAACCGTCTGCGGCCGTGGCATAAGGGTGAGGGAGTCAGTAGTTTGGGCACCAGCTGATAGCAGGCCCGAAATTAACAGCAGGGTTGTAAAAATAAAGCGCATAATTTTAACCTAAATAGACATTCCTTTTAATTGAGTTATGATGGCTAATCCTTTATCAGAGCATATTCCCCTTAAATAGATCACAATGGTATGTTTGATCAATTCACGCTTCATGGTGAAGTCTTTGTAAGTATTATTCCGGGTAACCGAAGTATACATTACTGTGAGTGATTCCAAAACAATAGGGGCCTTTAAATAAGCCAAAAAATAGCCCTCATTTATTCCCTGCTGAATAAGTGACGTTACCGTTTCAAGTGCGCCGCTTACATACTTTTTCATCACTTTATCCTGTAGTTCGGGATAATAATAATTCAGATCATAATAAAAAAGGTGTGTGGTCCCAAAATCCAATTCAATCGCTTTTGAATAAACGCTTGCCAGGGCGGCCACAGGGTTCTGTGATTCGCGGAGCATCTCCTTCATCCCTTTATCGGCGTCCTTATAATGAAGGCCAAGACATTCTTCCAGCAGCTGTTCCTTATTGCTGAAATATTTATACATGGTTTTTGTAGAGATGCCAAGTAACAATACCAGTTTTTGCAAAGTCATTTTTCGGATACCATGTTCCAGAAATTGCTGTAACGCAGTCTCTATAATTTTTTCTCTCATCAGCGCGGTGGAAAATATTTTTTAAATATAATTTTCCTTCGTCGCATTGGAAAATATTTTAAGGAAATTATTTTCCACAAGAATTAGTGGATTGTAGCTTTAAACTTCATTGGTGTTGTGATCCCGCCCGTCGCCGCTGTCTTTCCCTTCTTCATAATAATCGGTCTGTTCATTAAAAGTACCCTGGTTAACCGGGCATTATGAATCTAACGGTTTGAAATATTTTTATTTCATAAATCGCAAAGGGGTAAATTGTCGTATGTTGTGTATGATGAAAAACACTTTGCCACATTTTTTGACAATGATCCTGTTATTGGTATGTATAAATTTTAAGGTTCGTGCCCAGGCAGAAAAAAGCCCGCTTGCTGTGGGCGACCAAATGCCATCTTTTTCACTGACCGACCAGAGCGGAAAAGTCTTTAATAGTGCTGATCATTTTGGCAAAAACATCCTGGTTATTTATTTTTATCCCAAGGATGAAAGCATGGTTTGTACCAAAGAAGCATGCTCATTCAGGGATAGTTTCAATGATTTCACTAAAGCCGGCGCGAGGGTTATCGGTATCAACGGCGGCACAGTGGCAAGTCATAAAGCATTCAGTGAACATTATAAACTCCCATTTACTTTATTAAGCGATCCGGATAACAAGGTTTATCACCTGTTTGGCGTACAAAACAAAATGTTCATGACCGGCAGGGAAACCTTCATTGTTGATCTTCATGGCAAGATCGTTTTTGCCTATGAAGCCATGATGCAGGGCAAAAAACACGCGGATGATGCGCTGGCGTTTATTAAGGCGCATGGGGTTAAATAGTTGATTGGGTTGATTAAGTGAGTGGTTGATTAAGTTTTATTTAATCAACCAACATCATTCTCTTCGCCAAAAATAAATTTAACTAATATGGAGATTGACTTTTAATTATTCAACCCAATCAACCATTCAACTTAATCAACCAATGATCATCATCTTCTTCCTCTGCCACTGGTTCCTGTCACTCTTTTCCGGACATTTTTTCTGCACAGGTATGCTTCCCATAAAATGTTTAAAATGAATAGCTTTGGGGAGAGAACATTTTATTTAGCTACTTTTATTTTCCAGGGATTGTCATTTTTAAAATCCAGGGCTTACACTATTATGCACTGGCTCCCTATCATCAGATTACGAAAAGCATAACGCCATGATCACTGTGTTAAAAATCCTTTTTAGTATCCTCTTTGTTAGCATGTGCTATACGGTCATCAGCACCAGTATGCACAGCAATTTGTTTGAGCAATGGAACTTTTTAGCCACCCTCCCATGGATGCGTGCCACACTTTGGGATTTTTATGCCAACGTAACGGTGATATTTTTGTGGGTATGCTATAAGGAAAACAGTGTGTTTTTGCGGATCGTGTGGTTAATACTGCTGGTAACCCTGGGCAGCATCGCCTCTTGTGCCTATGTGCTCATCCAGCTTTTCAGGCTCAAACAAAATGAAGGATTAAAAGAATTATTTGGCAAACAAAATGGATAACAGCTCAATTTACGCATTGGTGGGCTATTCGCTCCTTGCGTGTTGCATCATTATGTGCATGGTGTGGCTATGGTCGTACAGGATAAAAAATGCGGGAGTGGTTGATATCTTCTGGTCGTATAATTTCCCTGTTATAGCCATCATTCTGTTGCTGCTGGCGCCGGGATTTGAAACCCGTAAGCTGCTGCTCTGCGGCATGGTGATTATTGCCGGCGGGCGCCTGGGTACCCATTTGGCTGTGAGGGTTTTGAAACACCTGCGCCAGGAAGAACCGCGCTACGCGCAGATCCGTAAGGAATGGGGTAAAAATGCCGAAGTTAAAATGGCCTTCTTCTTTCAGGCACAGGCCATTTCCAATGTATTGCTGGCTATCCCTTTCTTTATCATTACGCTGAATACTGCGCCGCAGCTTGGTATCCTTGAATATGGCGGCGCAGCTTTATGGCTGATCAGTGTTATTGGCGAAGCTACCGCAGATGCGCAGCTGGCTGCATTTAAAAAAGAGCCTGGCAACAAAGGTAAAGTTTGCGATACAGGCCTTTGGGGCTACTCCAGGCATCCCAATTATTTTTTTGAATGGCTGCTGTGGGTATCCTATTTCGTTTTCGCGCTCGGTTCCCCCTATGGCTACCTGGCGATCATCAGCCCGGCGATTATCCTTTACCTGCTGTTAAAAGTAACTGGTATCCCTGCAACAGAGGAGCAATCCCTTCGCACAAAGGGCGAAGCATTTAAAAAGTACCAGCAAAAAACCAGCGCTTTTGTGCCCTGGTTTAAAAAGAGTTAGTGATTTGGGTAAAATTAAAGGGCGATATTGCGATGTAAATAACTTCCGGTAAAAGAAATTAAAGACAAAGAACACTGAGAAGACACAAAAACACAGCGCAAGCGTGTAATTATTTACTAACGGAAAAATTTTTATGCACCACTAAAAAACTGGCCCGTTCTACTTTATGAAATGGCACGTCCCAATTGCCCTGATAGGTGATCTTTACCGGCAATAGTTCGCCGTTATATTTCGCAAGTTCAATATTCATTTGCACATCAAAGCTAAAGATCCAGTTGCTGTATTTCATATCGATATACCGGCCCAGGATCTGGAAGTTGCGGGTATCGAATATAGTGGTCATTTCTTTTACGACCACATCATTATCGCCTTCACTTGGTTTTCTCACTACCCTGAACCGATAAACCGGGATGGAGTCAAGATACTTGCCGCGCGAGAACTGATAATAATAATAGCCCCGCATATCCTTTGAAAACAATTGAGTTTTACCGCTGATAAACGGCAGGCCGCCTACTTTATGCCCGGGTGAAAATATCAGGGTTTTTAACTTATCCTTATACGACTCGTTTTTACCGCCCGATCCGGGCAATGCCGGGCCTTTTACAAAGTCGGAATTATAAGCGTTCATAAAAATAAAATCGAACATCTCCACCGTATACAGCTGGTATTTGCCGTTTGATTTGTATACGCTGCCGGTATCCTGTTTCGCCAAAAAATCCATCCGGTGTTTTCCGTTCACATTGCTGTGTCTTATCTTACGGTAAATGCGGCCGTCTACCTTGTTCTTTTTATTGTAGGTATAGATCCGGTTTTCGGCGATGAAATCATACTTTTTCATGTTGCGGAAAGCCTGGTAAAAGCCGGTATCTGCCAGCACGGCATCAATAAAATCCTGCGCGGTTAAATGATGCGAACGGATGTTGATCGCCGAATCGATAGTGATGGTACGGATGGAATCGGGATTAAAGCGCCTGATCTGCTGGGCGTAAGTGGTAGAAATAAATAGGATGAGGATTGAGAAGATTATGTATAGCTTTTTCATCTTTGATGGGTGAGGGCGCTAATTTAGCTATCGATAGGGTGGCAAAAAATGACAACGATCAGTAAAATAAGAGCGCTGAATCATCAATTGCAACCGGTATCCGCTAATCAACTTAGTTTTCGATCATCTAAAATCCTTGATTTTCACTCAATTACCCAACTGCTTAATAGCCATATAAGCCATCAGCCCGGTGCTGATCTTAAATGCGTCTTCGTCTATATCAAAGGTTGGGGTATGTACCGATGAAGTAATGCGGCGGCTTTCATTACGGGTACCCAAACGGTAAAAGCAGGAATCGGCTACTTGTGAGTAATAGGCAAAATCTTCGGCAGCCATCCAGATATCCAGGTCGAGTACATTTTCTTTGCCCAGGTAATCTTCGGCAAAGCCCCGGACCGAAGCAGTCAGCTTTTCTTCGTTGATTAAAAACGGATAGCCGCGCACAATATTAAAATCGCAGCTGCCGCCCATGCTTTCGGCGATACCTTCGGCCATTTTTTTCATCTTGACATGCGCTTCGCTCCGCCATTTTTCGTCCATAGTTCTAAAAGTGCCCTCCAGGTAAACCTCGTTGGGGATCACATTGGTAGCGCCATTGGCAATCACTTTGCCGAAAGATAGTACGGACGGACTTTTAGGGTCTGCAGAACGGCTTATTATGGTTTGCAATGCCGTTAATATGTGCGCGGTAATAATTACCGGGTCGATATTTTGCTGGGGCTGCGCGCCGTGGCCGCCCTTGCCGTACACAGTAACGTAAATTTCATCCGTTGAAGCCATATACTTGCCAGCACGGAATCCTACCTTGCCGGCGTCAATCAGCGGCATAACATGCTGCCCGATGACGGCTTGTGGTTTTGGGTTTTCCAATACACCTTCTTTGATCATCAAACTTGCACCGCCCGGCAGTTTTTCCTCTGCCGGCTGAAAGATCAGTTTTACCGTACCGCCAAACTGGCTTTTTAGCGCAGTCAGTATTTTTGCAGTGCCCAATAGCGATGAAGTATGCGCATCATGGCCGCAGGCATGCATTACGCCAATGTTTTGTGATTTGTAGGCCACCTCATTAACTTCGGTAATAGGCAAGGCGTCCATATCTGCGCGCAGGGCAATTACTTTATCAGATGGTTTTTCTCCTTTTATCAATGCAACCAGGCCGTTATCCGCCATTTTTTGATATGTCAGGCCCAGCTCATCAAGCTTTCGGCCAATAAAGGCCGATGTTTCATACTCCTGAAAAGAAAGTTCGGGATGGGAGTGCAGGTGGCGGCGGTTGGCAACCACATCATTAAAGATACCTTTTGAAAGCTGTTGGATCTGCTCTTTAATCATTTGTCGAGTCGGATTTTGGAGGATTTATTTTTGAGGGGATGATAAACAGGCTGCTGAACATACCATGCAAATCGCTTTGCATTTTCTGGGCTTCCAGCCTTGTGCGGAAGTCGCCAACCTGTACCTTAAAGTTTGGTTCGGTATAGGTCACATAAGCCGGCACATCAGGATAATCGCTCATGAACTTAGCCTGTGCGTTATAGGCCGATTGCCGGTTGGATCCAAAATAAATTTGAACCCGGTACCCGCTTGCGGTGCTTTCGCTAACGCCTATGGTTTTATTTAACTGCGGCCGCCTGGCAATTAAAGTATCGATCAGCGGGTCTTTTACTACCTCAACCTTGCCCCGGGTTTGTGCTGATGAAAAAAAAGGAACAAAAAAAATGCAGCAACCTAACAGGCTTAATTTAGCGATGTAAGATGCTGCGTTTTTCATATGGCCTTAATTTTTTTGAGATATTCAAGCCTCACCTAAATCCTCTCCAAAGGAGAGGACTTGAATTGCGCTTTTTTTAAGCCCTCTCCTTTGGAGAGGGTTGGGTGAGGCTGCTTACACCAGCCCTACACCATGGCAATTCTTATATTTCTTACCGCTGCCGCAAGGACAAGGATCATTTCTGCCTATTTTATTTTCAACCCTTACCGGGGCCGCTTTTTGCAGTTCTCGCATATCCTGCATGGCTGCGCCGTTTGCTTCACTTACCAATTCAGGTTTAGAGGTGCGTAATTTTTTCAGGTCCAATTTTGGCTGAGGTTTTGCTTCACGCACTTCGTCAGGCTGCTGCTGCACCGGGATGCCTCCCCTGAACAGGAAGCTTACGAGCTCCTTGTTTACACTGGCCAGCATCTGGCGGAACAACTCAAACGCTTCGAACTTGTAAACCAGCAACGGGTCCTTCTGTTCGTAAACCGCGTTTTGTACAGATTGTTTTAACTCATCCATTTCGCGCAAATGCTCTTTCCAGGCATCGTCGATCAGGTAAAGGGTCACGTTCTTTTCAAATGATTTGAAAACTTCCAGCCCGTGGTTTTTAATTGCTTTTTTAAGCGGAACGGAAACCTGTATGCCATGCACGCCATCGGTAAATGGCACCATGATATTTTCAACATATTCGCCCCGGGTATCAAAAACATCTTTTAAAACCGGGTAAGCCTGCTGTGCAATTGCTTCCTGCTTGCGTTTGTAAAACTCGGTAACCGCTGCAAACACCTTATCGGTTAAGCTGGCAATGGTAATACCCGCCCAATCTTCCTGGGTAATTTCAAAATCCAGCGAAAAAATGCGGATCATTTCCAAATTAAACCCTTCGTGATTGTTGGCCTCTTTATATTCGCTCACCACATCCTCAACCACATCAAAAACAGTGTTGCTGATATCCACATCCAAACGATCGCCAAATAACGCGTTTTTACGTTTTGAATAAATAACAGTACGCTGCGAGTTCATCACGTCGTCATATTCCAACAAACGTTTACGGATACCAAAGTTGTTTTCCTCAACTTTTTTCTGCGCACGCTCAATGGAATTTGAGATCATGGAATGCTGAATCACTTCGCCCTCTTCGATACCCATCTTCACCATCAGGTTGGAGATCCTTTCGGAGCCAAACAAACGCATCAGGTTATCTTCCAGGGATACAAAGAACTGCGATGATCCCGGGTCGCCCTGCCTGCCCGCACGGCCTCGTAACTGGCGGTCAACACGGCGTGATTCATGGCGCTCGGTACCTACTATGGCCAAACCTCCGGCTTCTTTAACGCCGGGGCCTAATTTTATATCCGTACCACGGCCTGCCATGTTGGTGGCAATAGTAACCGTACCCGCCTGACCGGCTTCGGCTACAATATCCGCTTCCTTTTGGTGCATTTTGGCATTTAACACATTATGTTTAATACCCCGTAATTTCAGCATCCGGCTCAATAATTCCGAGATCTCAACCGAAGTTGTACCTACGAGTACCGGCCTGCCTGCCGTTGTTAATTTGCTGATCTCTTCAGCAACCGCATTATATTTTTCCCTCACGGTACGATAAACCAGGTCCTGCCTGTCTTCACGACTGGTTGGGGTATTGGTTGGAATTTCAACCACGTCAAGCTTATAAATCTCCCAAAACTCGCCGGCCTCTGTTACTGCGGTACCAGTCATACCACAAAGCTTATGGTACATCCTGAAATAGTTTTGCAGGGTAATGGTGGCAAAGGTTTGGGTAGCGTCTTCAACTTTTACATTTTCTTTCGCCTCAATCGCCTGGTGTAAGCCGTCTGAATAACGGCGGCCATCCAATACACGGCCTGTTTGCTCGTCAACGATCTTCACTTTTCCGTCGTCAAGGATGTATTCTGTATCCTTTTCAAACAGGGTATATGCTTTCAGCAACTGGTTAACAGAGTGGATGCGTTCAGATTTGATCGAAAAATCGCGCATCAGGGCATCCTTCTTCGCTATTTTTTCTTCCGCAGGCAGATCAGATTTTTCGATCTCCGATATTTCGGTACCTACATCAGGCATTACAAAGAAATGAGGATCCTCCCCTGAAGTGGTAATCAGTTCGATCCCTTTTTCAGCCAGTTCCACCTGGTTGTTTTTCTCGTCGATAATAAAAAACAACTCGGCATCAACCTTTGGCATTTCCTTGCTCTGGTCCTGCATGTAATAGTTCTCTGACTTCAAAAGCAACTGCCGGTTAGGGCCTTCACTCAGGTATTTGATCAGGGCTTTGCTCTTTGGGAGGCCGCGGAAAGCACGTAATAATGCCAGCCCACCTTCATCCGGGCCTGATTTTCCTTCAGCTATTAATTTTTTTGCTTCGTTTAAAGCGCCGTTCACATAATTTTTCTGTGCATTTACCAGGCGCTCAATACGTGGTTTCAACTCATAAAACTCATGTTCATCGCCGCGTGGTATAGGTCCCGAAATAATCAGGGGGGTCCGTGCGTCATCTATCAGCACCGAATCAACTTCGTCAACCATGGCAAAATGCAACCTGCGTTGAACCAGTTCTTCAGGGCTACGTGTCATATTGTCACGCAGGTAATCAAAACCGAACTCATTATTGGTGCCAAACGTGATGTCGGCAAGGTAAGCGGCGCGGCGTTCTTCGGAATTTGGCTCGTGTTTATCGATACAATCAACACTTAAACCGTGGAATTCGTACAAAGGCCCCATCCACTCGGAGTCCCGTCGTGCCAGGTAATCGTTCACGGTTACAATATGTACGCCTTGCCCCGCCAACGCGTTTAAGTAAGCAGGCAGCGTGGCTACCAGTGTTTTACCTTCACCAGTCGCCATTTCGGCTATTTTGCCCTGGTGTAAAACAATACCACCGATCAGCTGCACATCGTAATGAACCATATCCCAGGTTACTTCGTTGCCGGCGGCCAGCCAGGTGTTATGGTGGATGGCTTTGTCCCCTTTAATGATCACATTTGATTTACGGGCGGCCAGGTCACGGTCAAACTGGTAGGCGGTAACTTCGATGGTTTTATTTTCTTTAAACCTGCGGGCAGTTTCCTTTACAACAGCAAAAGCTTCCGGTAGAATATTCATCAAAATAACCTCCAGCTCTTTGTTGCGGTCTTTTTCCAGTTTATCCAACTGGGTATATAAACCCACCTTTTCGCTAACGTCCATATCCGGGGTGTTCTCTGTTTGATCCTTAATCGCAGCAATTTCTGCATCAATTACGGCCAGCCCGTCATTTATAGTTTTCTTAAAGCCAAATGTTTTGTCTCTAAGTTCGTCATTGCTTATTCCGTCCAGTTTGGCATATTCGGCCTTCACTTTGTCTGCTAAAGGCCACAATACCTTTACATCCCGTTCCGACTTGTTCCCAAAAAGTTTACTTATAAAATTTAGCATGTTATTCTTTTATGATGCGATAATACTCAACAATTGCGCCATAGCAAAATTGAGCCAATATGACAGGCAAAGGTAACGTTTAATCACAGATTTTTAACAGATTATTGAGATTTCACAGATAATTGAAGGTGGAATGTGGATTTAGAATAGTTTTTGAATGGGCGTTGTTGCCAAATAAAAATGCCCTTCGCAGTTAACCAAAGGGCATCGTGTATTTAAATTATGACTTCTTAAATCTGCGAAATCATAAAATCATCTTAAAATCTGTGATCATCTGTCCTGCGCATTCATAATACTGCCCACTATTTTACCATAGGCTAAAACGGGTAATGCAGCTATAGATATTTTTTTCTTCCAGTTGACGTAACGGTCCTTTATAAAATTATCCCAGTTATAGCCGTTCAATTGTGCACGCCCCAGGGAGATGCATGGCTCTGTTATTTTTGTGGTATGCCACCACCCCGAAGGAAAAAGCAGTGTTTCACCTTCAAGCAGCGTAAATTCTATTGGTTTGGCGTTTTTAAACAGGGGGAATTTTTCATAATCCGGATTGAGGAAATTTACCTGCGAAAATTTAGGGTTGTCCGGAAACGGGTACATGGCGGGTGTTTGATCAGGCGGGTACATCATAAATACTTTTGAACCATATACCTGGGTGATTTGTGTATGCATAAACAAAGCGTCGAAATGCAGGTAAGGGAAGCTTGAACCCTTTCCACCCAAAAATATTTCATAAACAGTAGTCCCCTGTAATAACTTTTTGGGCATCAGTTTATGGTTGATCCTGTCGATATTACCGTAAATGATCTCGGGCAAAAAGGCTGCCATTAGTTCCGGAAAAACTTTTTTAACATCAAAATTATACGGATATGGCGCCGGATTTTCAGCAGTTGAGGTTAACATCATGTCGATAAAATCGCCCATGTTATAGTTAACACCATTAATATTTTTGTTGATGTGCGAGTAATGTTCTTTAAACCAGGCCGGTGTGAATTTCTTCATCGCCTTCCAGTCTTTTGCGGCATCTGTTAAAACAACTGGCAGGGATTTTTTTACATATTCGTTGATAAATTCCTCGTGCGAAAGGTTTGTGCGCCTGTCGACAGTAGTAATTTCCTGGTAAAGGGGTGTAACCGGCAATTCGTCTGTAAGCATCTTCAATAAATTTTATTTGAACCGAAAAGACTTTATACGGAGGGAATATTGCAAAAGTTTTGCAGTTAACAGTTTGCAGTCCGCACATTTTTAAGGGGTTATATTAATAATGCGGCCCTCAGTCGGCAAGCTGCGAACCCGACGGCCTAGTGTTGTGTCAACCATAAATTGACCAAACGTCAATCTACAAGTTCGCTGAAGCAAAAAAGCATAAAAAGGGTTTACAAAGGGTTTACACATTTAAAAGTTTACACTTCGCAACTATCTAATAATAAGCTATTTATATATTTACGCATTAAAATGAGGTTTACACTGTTTTGCATAAACCCCTCCCGGTATTTTAAACTGTTCTGATAAAGCCTGAACGTCAATTTTAGATTGACATGACACTAGTCCTCGTCCTCCGGATCGTCGCCGGTTTCCTCGTCTTCGTCAAAATCACTAAAGAATCGGTCCTCGTCAAACATCAGGTCTTCCAGTTTTTCCTGTTCGGGGGTACTCGTGTCAAAGCGAATGCCCCAATTATCGGGAATATCATAGGTTTTATCAAACCCCCTTATCCATTCAACAAATACTTCCCTAAACTCTTCTACCTTATCACGCATCAGGTCGACGTAATCTTCTTCATTAATCTCTACCATTGACGAAAATGATACCGCATTAAACATATCCTGTACAGCCAGTTTTATTAAGACCGCGTTTTGCATGCGCAAAGAATAGAGTCCACCGCCTTCGGCCCCGGCAATTTTTGCCTGTACCATTGCGGCATTGCTCAACATCTGCTCCGCCAGGTGTTCTTTCATTTCGTCTTCTTTAAGCGCTTCGGCAATTACTTCAGCCAGATCAAATAATTCCTGGGCCTTTTGGTATACCGGCAGCTTTTCATATTTATCTAATCGGCGCGACATAGGTAGATGTTTATGTAAAGGTAGGTTTTAATGTGCAAATGTGCAGATTTCAGATGTGCAGATGAAAAATTAATGCGCGGATATGCAAATGAGAGAAAAAATCAAAATTTCCTGACCGGACAGGCCTGTCATTCTAACATCCAAAACATCTGCACATTTGCACATTTGCACATCCGCACATTTCCATATCTTTGCCCCATGAACATCCTGCTCCTCGGTTCGGGCGGAAGGGAAAGCGCCTTCGCCTGGAAAATTGCTCAAAGCCCAAAATGTACGCAGCTTTTTATAGCGCCCGGTAATGCCGGTACCGGCCAATACGGCAAAAACCTTGATATTAAGGTGACGGATTTTGAAGGCATAAAGAAAGCAACGCTGGAAAACCAGGTCGGCCTGGTTTTAGTTGGCCCCGAAGAGCCGCTCGTGAAAGGCATCCATGATTTTTTCCTCGCGGATGAACTATTGAAAAACATCCCTGTCATCGGCCCGCAAAGCGAAGGCGCCCAACTGGAAGGAAGTAAGGATTTCTCCAAGCAGTTTATGGTCCGCAACAACATCCCTGCTGCTGCCTCCAAAACCTTCACTAAAGATACTTTACAGGAAGGCTGCGAATACCTGGCTACCATAGGCTTGCCCATCGTTTTGAAGGCGGATGGCCTTGCTGCAGGTAAAGGCGTTTTGATCTGTGCTTCCGTAGACGAAGCCCGGCAAGAACTGAACGAAATGCTTCTTGAAGCCAAATTTGGTGATGCCAGCTCAAGCGTGGTGATTGAACAGTTTTTATCAGGCATTGAGCTTTCGGTATTTGTGATGACCGATGGTTCGCACTATAAAATTTTGCCCGAAGCCAAAGATTATAAAAGAATTGGCGAAGGCGATACAGGTTTAAATACCGGTGGAATGGGCTCGGTAAGCCCCGTACCTTTTGCTGATGCCGCCTTCATGAAAAAAGTGGAAGACAGGGTGATCATCCCAACTGTGGAAGGTTTAAAAAAAGAAAACATCCCCTACAAAGGCTTTATTTTTATCGGGCTGATGAATTGCGGCGGCGAACCCTGGGTAATTGAGTACAACTGCCGCATGGGCGACCCGGAAACCGAAAGTGTAATGCTAAGAATAGAGTCGGATTTTGTCGACCTGCTGCTTGGCGTCGCCGAAGGCAACCTTGATGAAAAAGAATTGATTATTTCTCCAAAAGTAGCCGCAACCGTTGTAATGGTTGCAGGCGGCTACCCCGGCGAGTATTTAAAACATAAAACCATTGCCGGAATTGAAAACGTGCACGATTCAACTGTTTTCCATGCGGGTACTTATTTAGACGGTGAAAACATCAAAACTTCCGGAGGCCGCGTTTTAGCGGTTTCAACTTTACAGGACAATTTATTTACCGCTTTGCAACAAGCTACTGCCGACGCCGCGCGGATCTATTACGACGGCATGTATTTCCGTAAGGATATAGGGTTTGATTTATTGTGATTAGTCCGAAAGTCAGTAAAGTCCGAAAGTGAAGACAAATTCTTCATCTTTCGGACTTTCTTTCTTTATTAATGTTTAGTCTACGGTTTCGATCCAAAGATTTCAACAAGTTTAGCCGATAATTCCTCGCTGTCAAGATCCCTGGCTATAATTTTACCGTTGGGATCGATTAAAAAGTTTTGTGGCAAGGCCGTTAACTTATATAAACTTACGACAGGGCTATACCAGAATTTCAGGTCCGATACCTGGGGCCATAGCAAACCATCGTGGTGGATCGCCTGCAGCCACTTTTGCCTGTCACCTGGCTTATCAAGCGATACACTCAGGATATTAAAACCTCTGTTATGGTAACTGTTATATGCTTTTAACACACCCGGGGCCGACTCTCGGCAAATAGGGCACCACGAAGCCCAAAAATCTAATAACAAATATTTTCCTTTAAAGGATGACAGGCTTATCCTGGTATTCGTCGTGTCTGGTAAAGTAAAATCAGGGGCAATGCTACCTACACTTACATTGTGCATTTTTTCGAGTGTTTGGGCATAAGATTTTCCGCGGGCACTGTTTTTAACTGATGGGGATAATTTGTCGAATAACATCGATACTTCATTGTAATCGCTGTAATTTGCAAATGAACTTAAAGCAAACAGGCTTACCAGGGAAGATGGATTTTCGATAATGAATTTTTTATTGGCGGCTTTTCTTTCCTTTTCAAGGTCTTTATTTAGTAATTCAAGCTCTTTTAAAAACTGCGGAGAGCTTTTTTGGGCCTCAGTTGCGCTGGTATCCATTGTTTCCAATGCACCATCACGACGCTCAATGGGCGCCATCATCGCGACGTACTTTTCATTGTCGTCGTTGTTTTTTGTCCCGGTAATTTTAGCGTTTGCCAGTGTATCCGAGCTTGCCACGTTAATAATACCTCCTGTTTCCAGGTAAAACCTTATGTAATTATCAGATGTAAAACCATTGCCAGCCTTATTTAGGGTAAGATACGCAGCAGTGGGCTGGTCAATTGAACCAATGAAGGAAAATTCGCCATTTTTTAAAACTGCAGAATCAGCTATCATTTGATTATACAACAAGTATACTGTTGCGGGTTTATTCAAACTGCCAATTTTACCTTTCATCGCATATTTGCCAGGCTGTGCAAAAACAACTACCTGCGATAACAACAAAAAGCCGAGTATAATTCTTTTCATGCGTTAAATGTACATTTTAGTTTTCTACAGGATGATGATAAATTAGAAAAGTCCGAAAGAGAAGATAAATTCTTCATCTCCCGGACTTTTTGACTTTCCGGATTTAAATAAGAAAACTTCTATTTCCCGGTATTGGACTTTGCAAAAATCTCAGCTAATTTAGCTTCGAGTTCTTCGCCTGTAAGGGTTTTGGCAATGATTTTCCCGTCAGGGTCAAGCAAAAAGTTTTGCGGTATCCCTCTAACCGCATAAAGGTCGGCGTCCTTGCTGCCCCAGCCTTTCAGGTCCGAAACCTGGGTCCAGCTAAGCCCGTCTTTTTTTATGGCCGCGAGCCAGTTCTTTTTGCCGGTTGGCTGATCTAATGATACACCGAGAATAGTAAATTTTTGATCCTTATAATGATTATATGCCCTTACAATATTGGGGTTTTCACGGCGGCAGGGGCCACACCACGATGCCCAAAAGTCAACCAATACATATTTACCCCTGAATGAAGACAAACTAACCCTATTGCCGCTGCTGTCGGCCTCGGTAAATTCAGGAGCGGTGGCGCCCAGGGCTATGGCTTTAATTTTTGGCAGCCTGTCGCCAAATTTCTTACCGGCATCAGATTGTTTTAACCCGGCTGATAAACTGTTGTACAAGGGCGCAATGTCAGCATAATCGGCGCCATAGGCATACATTTCCAGCGCAGATAAGCTGATATACGAATCCGGATTATCCTGCACGAATTTTTTATTGATTTCGGAGCTTTGATCATCGATCGCCTTTTCGGCCCTGCTGCTCTCTTTCTGAAAAGCCTCAGTTTGCAGTTCCTCTGGTTTCGCTGCCTTTCGCTTTGCCGCCAAAGCAGCGTAGGCATCGTTTGTCGGTTTTAATAGTGCGTTGTAACGATCATTGTCGGCGTTGGCTTTCGAACCCTCAATTTTTGCGTTAGCAATAAAATCGCTGCTGGTTACTTTTAAAGCGCCCTGTTCAATATAAATTTCCTTGTAATTGTTTTCAGTAAACTTGGCGCCGGTGCCTTTTTCACTAAATATCAGGTATGCACTAACGGGTTCTGCCCCAACGGTACCGCCGAAATGGAAAGTGCCGTTTTTAAGGATCACTGAATCGGTCGCCTCCTTATCATTAATATAAGTGCGTAAATATATTTTGGCGGGCTTATTAAACGCCCCCAAAGTGCCGTCTATTGTGTATTTACTTACTTGCGCCAATCCAATTGCCGGTATTGATGCCAGCGCTATTAATAGTATTTTTTTCATGTTTTTTATTTTATTCCGAAGCCAGGCTAATTATCGGGAAAATATATCATTTTCCCAATACCTGCTCCAGCATATTCTCCAGATCGCTCCCGCGAAGGTCTTTTGCAACGATCTTCCCATTGGGGTCTATCAGGAAATTTGAGGGGATAGAAGTGATCGAATAAAGCGTTGCCGCTTCGTTGCTCCAAAATTTAAGGTCGGATACCTGTGTCCAGCTTAAACCGTCACTTTTAATAGCTGCGAGCCAGCTGTTTCTGCCCTCAGGTTTATCAAGGGATACACTTAAAATGGTGAAGTTTTTATCTTTATATTTATTGTAGGCCTTTACCACATTCGGGTTTTCTTCGCGGCATGGGCCGCACCACGATGCCCAAAAATCAAGCAATACATATTTTCCCCTGAAAGATGATAATTTTACGGGCACCCCGTTCATATCGTTTTGGGTAAAATCAGGCGCTATAACACCAACCGAAGTGTGTCTTAAAGCATCAAGCTGTGTTTTAAAAACCTTGGCGGCTTCCATGTTTTTTAGTTCGGGCGACAACGAATTATACAAAGTATCCAGCTCGCCCGGATCAGGCGAAGGGCCGCCCACCGAATACAGGGCCAGTATACTTAAATAACTGTTTGAATTGGATAAAATGAACATCTTAATCACCGCTTTTTGTTCTATCTGCAGTTCTTTAAATCTCGTCTCCATCTTGTTTTGGAAATCAGCTGAATTTAATTGTGCTTCCGAAGCGTGCCTTTTCTCGGCATTTAATGCATTGGCCCTGTCATTTATCGGCTTTAATTGGCCGATGAGCCTTTTACTGTCGTCGTTTATTTTTGAACCGGTAACAACAGCCTTATAGGCTGAATCCGGGCTGGTAATACCTATATTTCCTTTTTCAATATAAAAATTCAAAACATCCGAAGTGCTGTCTGCTTTGGTAATGCCTGTTCCTTTGTGGTCAAGCAGCATGGAAGCATTGGTTGGATTCAATACATTTCCGCTAAAAGTAAAACCGCCGTTGGCGATCACAGCGGAGTCGATCACCTTGGTGGCACCAACCTGGTAGGCTAAATAAACTTTCGCAGGTGCATTCAGGGTACCTATTTTGCCTTTAATTACAAAAGCTTGCGGGTACTGAGCAAATAGTGCTGTAGGTAAAAACAGGACGATATATAAAAACAGTTTCTTCATTTTTTGATATTAACTAAGCTGTGTTAACGCTTAAATAAGATTTTTAGTTTAATTTTTGAAAGGTACGCCACCAAAGGTCGGGCATTTCGCCCGATACGGCGGTCTTGTAATCGTCATATCTGCAGGGCACCAAATGAAACCGCTCATTTTTTGAGCCGCGGCTGGGGTACGGCACCTGCATCCACCATCGGTCGGTTTTTTTGCTTTTAACAAATACCAATTCATGTTCATCATGCTTTAAACTGGTTTTGTAAATTAAGTATTGTGATTTTGGATTGAGCGGAAAATCCTTTTTCCGGCTGTAAACCCCATCCATAAAATACCAGATCATCTGGGCCAGCAGCATCGCGGTTTGCCCGTTATTATCGTAAGCCGGGTTAAATTCATAAAAACCTATCGAACTCAACTTATCATTAATACCGGCATAGCGCGCCAGCTGGCAAGCCTCGTTTCCCCAAAACCCATTGGGGTTTGCGTTGGCATTTCCGGCAGCGTCAGATGATCTGATGGCTGCCATATCAAAACTAACCATGCTCGCATTCCTGATAATTGGCTCTGCAACCGCAACATTTCCGGCTATTTCGCCAAGCCGGTGGGTATCAAAATATAATTTATCCATCACCCGCAAACTGTCCTGGCTGGTATAATAAGTTTGATAGCCCAGGTTACTGTAATTGAAAAGGTAATTCGGGTCGTGTAAAAATATTTTGTTGAGGTACGACGTAGAAGTAGTTTCTACGGAATCAATATCTTTGCCGTCCTCATCGAGGTCAAAGCGCGGATCTATGATCACCAGATCAACTTTCTGTTCAAGTGTTTCGTAGGCCAGGTATTGCGCATAGGTGAGGTCCTGTCCGCCTCCTATAATTACAGGGATTATATCCTTTTTTACCAGTTCATTTACCACCGTTTTCAAGGCGAAATAGGTATCGGTTACCGCAGCGCCCTGCCTGATATTTCCAAGGTCGACGATTTTGGTATTGTAATTACCCTCGTTCAACTGGTAAAATTTTTCGCGCACATAATCAGGCCCTAATGCACAGCCAGCGTTATTGATGGCATTGCGATCTTCCTGTACCCCAATGATGGCTATATCCGTTTTTTGTTCCAGGTCGGGGAAATCTACCGAGTAGTATTCGATCTTACTGCCCAGCTGGCTGGTATAATATCCCTTTTTCGGGATAATCTTTTCAGCATCAATTGGTGTAAAAAAATCAGATAAAGACATTTCTATGTGCAAATTTCAGATGTGCAAATGTGCAGATTTTTTAATACCCGTGCCGACAAAAATCTGAACATATACACATTTGGTTGTTTCCTTTGTCAATAAAGCTGGATCCAATTATCAGTTGCACAAAAAATCTGCATATCTGCATATCTGCACATCTGCAAATCATTACATTTGCAATTCCACAAACGTGTACAACATAAATGGTTTTAGTTACCGGGGCGACTGGGTTTTTAGGTTCGGAACTGGCTTTGCAGCTGGCAAAACAAGGTAATCGTTTCCGGTGTACCAAGCGTACTTCATCTACAATTCCTGCGATTTTGTTTCCTTTTGAAGCCCTTATTGAGTGGGTGAATGCTGATCTGCTGGATATTTTTGCCCTTGAAGAAGCGTTAAAAGATGTAACACAGGTTTATCATTGCGCAGCGTGGGTGTCGCTGAAGCGGGCAGATAAAAAACCGATGATAAAAACCAACATCGCGGGAACCGCCAATTTGGTTAACTTATGCATGCAGAAAAAGACCCGGCTGGTACATGTAAGCTCTGTAGCGGCGATCGGCCTGGGCAAGCCCGGAGATTTGGTGACAGAAAACCACAACCTTGACCTTGACAGGGAAGACGATGGATATGCTATATCCAAGCTGGAGAGTGAAATGGAAGTTTGGCGCGGTATTGCCGAAGGTCTGCATGCGGTGATCGTAAACCCTTCAATCATTATCGGCGCTAATGCCGGCATTAAAGGCAGCGGACAACTTTTTGAAACCGTAAGGAAAGGCCTGAAATTTTACACAACAGGCAGCTGCGGATTTGTTGACGTGGAAGATGTAGCTCAAAGTATGATCGCACTGATGAACACCAAGATAAGTGGCGAGCGTTACATAGTCAGCGCGGAAAACCGGAACTATAAACAACTCACCACCGAAATAGCAGATGGTTTTGGTATTAAACCACCGACGATACCTGCCAACGCGTTGATAATGGGCTTTGCCTGGCGGGGCGCAGCATTAGCAGCTGTACTAACCGGCGGGGAGCCTGCAATAGACAAAGTTTCGGCACAGGCTGCCAGTATTACCCGCGATTACGACAATTCTAAAATCAAAAAAGCTATCGGCATTGATTTTAAGCCGATAAGCACTTCTATTAAGGAAATCTGTGAAAGATTAACCAGTTCCGTATAAATATCGCATAGGAAAAGTCTGCCGCCCCGCACATTGCGAGGAACGAAGCAATCTCTACACGCGCTAATCCGACACCAAAATCTCCGGGTGACCTATCAGCCACACGCCGGAAACCCATATAATCCATTTTACTGATTGTCTGTTGCAGAGATTGCTTCGTTCCTCGCAATGAGCGTAGTTATTTTTGCTGGTTAACTTAAACCTTGGGCAAGATTTGGAGAGTCTATTTGCTCAATACTGCCCAATCGAAAGCAAAACCAGCGTACAGGCATATTCCGTTTCAATGCCCTGCTCATTAGCCAGTTTCCGGAGTTCCGGATTTTCCGTTCCGGGGTTAAAAATGATCCTTTTGGGATGGGTTTTTAAGATATAATCGTATAACGTTTCCTGGTGCTGTGGCCCCACATATAAAGTGATGGTATCAATATCTGAATAAATTGTTCCAGGTTGTTCAATGGGTACGCCGGCAACTTCGCCCTTTCTGATACCAACATTTACAATGCTATGCCCGCTCCGCACCAGGCGGTTGGCGGCAAGGTTGGCATACCGGGCCTCGTTAGGCGTTGCACCTAAAACCAAAGTCTTTTTATTTGTTTTTTGTGATTCCATTTTTTATGATTTCACCGATTTTGTGTTGTTGATTACACCGATTACTTTTTTGATTACACTGATTATCGGTGCAATCATTCTCCTATCTGTGTAATCCTAAGTAATAATGAAACTTGCCCCGAGTGATAAATGTGATGCTGTATCAAACCTTTTACAAGCGTCTCAAATGTCGTTCCCGGTTCGTTTTCAATAGTTCCGCTAACCACATCGCCCCATTGCTCTTCGGGCAAGTGTTGGATAATACCCATCAAATTTACGTTAACAAGTTTCAGGTCACTGACATAATTCTGCCATTTTTGTTCGTCGGGCGCTCCCGGATCCGGCCAATCTCCGCTGGAGGGCACCTGCGATGGCAAACCGTTTAACCGGTCGATCACTTCCTCTGTCCAGGAGATCATATGCAGCAGGATCCCAGCAATACTATGAGCCGATCCGGGCGGCTTTTCAAACGCCGCCTCAAAACATACCTGTTCAATGATCTTATAAACTGATGGGCCGTACCATGGGTTACCTTGTAATACTTCCGTTAAATCGTTACTGAGTTGTGTTGATATTTCCATTTCAAGCTTACGATAATTGGCATTTATATGTTGGACAAAGATAAATTTTAAACCGCACGCCAATACTTTCTTTTATGTTATCCCGCATGGTTATAAACCCTTGCAATTCTTCTGCTCAGTTGTCATTCACTTTCTGCATTTCTTAAGCAAATACGGGGCGAAAAAAGGCAATAAAAAAGCGATAGGCTCTAAAACCCATCGCTTAAATATTATAAACTCTTCTAATTCCGAAATCGAAATTAAATTAACAATCTTACCGGCTCTTCCAGCATTGACTTTAAAGTTTGCAGGAAGGCAGCACCAGAAGCGCCGTCAACTACGCGGTGGTCGCAGCTTAGGGTAACCTTCATTACATTGCCCGGCACTACCGCGCCATTTTTAACTACAGGTATTTGTTGTATGCCGCTAACGGCCAAAATACAGGCGTTTGGTGTGTTTATGATGGCGGTAAACTCGTCAACCCCAAACATGCCTAAGTTTGATATAGTGAAGGTTGAACCTTCCATTTCGTTTGGCTGCAGTTTTTTACCTTTGGCTTTGCCTGCAAATTCTTTCACCTCAACTGATATAGCGCTTAATGATTTACCATCGGCATATTTAATCACCGGTACCAGCAGGCCTTCATCAACCGCTACGGCCACGCCTATGTGCACATGCTCGTTAAAGCGGATCTTGTCGCCCAGGAATGAGGAGTTGATCGCCGGGTGTTGTTTTAAGGCAACGGCGCAGGCTTTCAATACAAAATCGTTGAATGATATTTTTACCGGGGCCACTTCGTTGATGCGGGTACGGGCAGCGATAGCCTGGTCCATATCAATGCTCATGGTGACATAAAAATGCGGCGCGGTAAACAAGCTTTCAGATAAACGGCGGCTGATGGCTTTGCGCATCTGGCTAACCGGTTTCTCGGTAAATTTTTCTTCGCCTGTATAGCTGGCAATAACCGGTGCAGGTTTTGCAGCAGCCGGAACAGCGGCGGTAGGTGCAGCAGCAGCAGCAGGTTTGGCAGCCGGAACATATTCTTCAACATCTTTCTTAATAATACGGCCGCCTTCAGCACTGCCTTCTACATCATTAAGGTTGATGCCTTTTTCTTTTGCTATTTTACGTGCCAGCGGCGATGCTTTTATGCGGCTGTCATCGGCAGTAGATGGGCCATCGCTTTCGGCTTCAGCAATAGCCTCAGCAGCGGGTGCGCTTTCGGGTGCAGCCTGCGCAGCTGGGGCAGCGCTATCCTGCAACAAAGGCGTAATATCGGTGCCGGCTTTGCCAACAATAGCAATAATGCCATTTACCGGTGCAGCTTCACCCTCTTTAGGGCCTATGTATAATAAGGTGCCTTCTTCGTAACCAACTACTTCCATGGTCGCCTTATCGGTTTCCACGTCGGCCAGTGCGTCATCTGATTTTACTTTATCGCCAACTTTAAAGTTCCATTTATTGATCACCCCCTCCGTCATGGTGTCGCTAAGGGCGGGCATGCGGATAACCACGGCAGGGATACTGCTCAAATCCACTTTTGGTTTTGCTTCAACAGGGGCAGCCGGTTTCTTCTCTTCAACGGCGGCTGGTGCCGGCGCTGCCGGCGCCTCTTCTGCTCCCCCTTTAGGGGGTTGGGGGGCTTCAAGCAAAGCCTTATAATCTTCGCCTTCTTTGCCAATGATCGCTATCAACGCATCCACCGGAACCGCTTTGCCTTCTTCAACACCAATATAAAGCAGTGTTCCGTCCTGGTACGATTCAAAATCCATAGTGGCTTTATCCGTTTCTATCTCGGCCATCACATCGCCGGATTTAACCTTGTCACCAACTTTTTTATGCCATTTTGCTAATACCCCTTCAGTCATGGTATCGCTCATTTTCGGCATCTTAATTACTTCGGCCATATACTATATGTATCAGTAGTTATTTTTAAAATCCAGTTTAAATGTAATGATTAGCTCTTTATAAAAGGGTAATCTTTTTCAACATACACATCAGTATATAATTCCGATGCCTCAGGCCATGGCGATTCTTCCGAAAACTTAACGGATTCTTCCACTTCGGCTTTCACTTTCGCGTCGATCTCTTCAAACCATTTGTCATCTGCATAGCCTTCCGAAATAATGGTATGTTTTACCAGTTCGATAGGGTCCTTGGCTTTGTAGCTTTCCAATTCGTCTTTGGTGCGGTATTTTTGCGGGTCAGACATCGAATGTCCCTTGTAGCGGTAAGTACGCATTTCCAAAAAGGTAGGTCCTTCACCCGCACGTGCACGCTGAACCGCTTCATCCATTGCTTTGTGTACGGCGGCCGGGTCCATACCGTCAACCGGAGCAGATGGGATACCGTAGGGTAAGCCTAATTTATATATATCAGTATCAGCCGTAGTACGTGCGACGGACGTGCCCATAGCGTAACCATTGTTTTCGCAAACAAAAATTACAGGCAGTTTCCACAGAGCAGCCATATTAAAGGTTTCTGTCATTGCCCCCTGCCTTACAGCACCATCACCCATATAGGTGATGTTTACAAACTCAGTGCCTTTATATTTTTCAGCAAATGCCACACCGGCACCCATCGGGATCTGTCCGCCAACAATGCCATGGCCACCATAAAAGTGGTGTTCTTTGCTGAACATGTGCATAGAACCACCTTTACCTTTGGAGCAGCCGGTAGCTTTCCCATAAAGTTCGGCCATAATAGCGTTGCAGCTAACGCCTTTGGCAATGGCATGTGCATGATCGCGATAAGCGGTAATCATACTGTCTTCCGGTTTGATGACAGACATCGCGCCTGCCAGTACAGCTTCCTGCCCAATGTATAAATGGCAAAAGCCTCTGATTTTTTGCTGTCCGTATAACTGTCCTGCTTTCTCTTCAAACTTGCGCATTAAAAGCATCGACTCGTACCACATCAGGTAGGTGTCTTTATTTATTTCGATTGAACTCATGTAATATATTAAACGATCAATTTTACGAGTAAAGCGCAAATCTAATTATATCCTTGAAAATATCGAAACTGCGATGAATTTGTTAACGAGTTTTATGCTTATTTTTTCATTTATTGCGTAATAGGCAATAATAGGATCCATTAGAGAGTTAAATTATGTTAAAAGTGGACAAATCTTACAGTGAAATTAAAAAAACCGAAATAAAACAGGGTGTTGTGATCTATTCAAACCCTCAATTAATTAACACTTTGTTACAATTGTGGAAAAAAATGACCTTTTTATTGCAATTATCAAAATTTTAAATAGTTTTGTACCCAACAATAGACAGGGTGTCCAATTTAATAAACATTTGTTGGCCTAATAAACAACAGAATTTAAGTTAAATGAAGAAAATTACTATCGTTATTGCACTATTTTTCAGCGTTTTAGCCGTCCAGGCACAAACAAAAGAGAGTCCAAGCCCTGCAGACAATAAAAATCCAGATGATCAGGAAAGTTTAGCGAAAGATTATTTATCCCAAATTATGGGGGTTGCGCTTTCTGCTACTTCAAATATGAAACTTTTCCATTTTGTTTATGATTGGATAGGCACTCCTTACCGTTTTGGCGGAAGCTCAAGACGCGGAATTGATTGTTCAGCATTTACCAAAGAACTATACAGCCAGGTGTTCAATATGGACATTCAGCGCAGCTCAAGGGATATTTTCAGTATGGTTAGCCCTGTGCGGAAAGACGACCTCCAGGAAGGCGACCTGGTTTTCTTTAAAATACACAGCCGCCGTATTTCACACGTAGGCATCTATTTGGGCAATAACCGGTTTGCACATGCCTCGTCAAGAGGCGTTGCGATCAGCAGCCTTGATGATGCTTATTACAAACGTTATTTTTACAGGGGAGGCCGTATGCTTGACTCTTTTAAAGCGGAGCTTCAAAAACAGGAAGACGATAACAGCAAGAATTAAAAATATTTTATATTTCAGAAAAAATCCTTTCATTTATGAGAGGATTTTTTTTTGGAATGAGCAAACGATACCTATTATTATTAATTACCACGGCCTTATATTTTTCTTCCTGCCAAAACGCACCGGAGAACAAGCAAACTGAGCATTCTCGGCCTAAAACTAAACACATTGTTGTTGCGCCAAAACCAAAAGCTATTCCCGATTCTGTTTGTATAGCCGCTGTCGGTGATATTATGCTGGGCACCTCATACCCAGACAGCCGGACTTTACCAGCCGACAGCGCCAAAAATAGTTTTAAAAATGTTTTGGTTGAATTGCACAATGCCGATATCACCTTCGGTAACCTTGAAGGAACTTTATTAGATACCGGCGCACCGGCCTATTTTAAACTTCACCAGTTGCAGCCCGCTTTTTTATTCAGGATGCCGGTAAACTATGGGAACGTATTAAAGCAGGCCGGGTTTAACGTGCTGAGCCTTGCCAATAACCACAGTAATGATTTTGACGAACGGGGCCGCAAAAGCACAATGAAAGTGCTTGACAGCCTGGGCATTCAATATGGCGGGCTTAACAGCAAACCTTCGGCCATCTTTAAAATAAATGGCATTACCTATGGATTTTGCGCCTTTGCGCCAAACGGGCAGACGTTGCCTCTGCTCAACCTAAAGAAATCGGCAGAGATCATACAGCACTTAAAACAGCAATGCGATATTGTGATCGTATCTTTTCATGGCGGCGGCGAGGGCACAGCCTATGAACATATCCCATGTACCTATGAAAAATTTATTACCGAAAACCGCGGAGATGTACATGCCTTTGCGCATAATGCCATTGACGCGGGCGCAGATATTATATTGGGGAACGGCCCGCATGTTTGCCGGGCTATGGAGCTTTACAAAAACAGGCTGATTGCCTATAGCCTCGGTAACTTTTGTACCTACAGGTGCGTTAGCGTAGCGGGTATTTGCGGCATGGCCCCCGTGTTAAAAGTCTACCTTAATAAAAAGGGAGAGTTTTTAAATGGCTGGATACTATCAAATATACAATCACATTACAACGGCTTAACGCCCGACAGCCTGAACCAGGCTGCAAGCCGTATAAAAATGTTAACCACCACCGATTTTGAGCAGCCTGGATTAAGTATATCTGACGATGGGAGAATATCGCGCGTAAAATACTAGCATTACTACAAATTACTTGGCATCATCGTTAGTGGTGCGGACAAGACTAATTCCTGTGAAAAAGAATATAATGGTAATAACGCCAACAACAGTAAGTGTGGTATAGTTGCCGCTATGGTTAATGATTCCTATGCCGGTATAAATCAGGCCTATAATTCCTAACACTGTAAGTATAGCGCCGAAGGTGCGTTTTAAGTTCATAATGGTGGTCGCATTTTTATTTCATGCTTTTTATACAAAACAAATAGTACACCAATAATTACCATTATATTTATACCCATAAATCTATTCGTTATGACACCTGAAATAGGCACTTTAATTTTTATTTTTATTATCCTGGTGGTTTTATTTTCGTCGTTTGTGTCTGTAAAACAGGGCACTATCGTAGTAATTACCATTTTTGGAAAGTATCGCCGGATCTTAACTCCCGGCCTTAATTTTAAGTTGCCATTTATTGAAAGCATCTATTCAAAAATATCTATCCAAAACCGTTCGGTCGAGCTTGAGTTCCAGGCAGTAACTTTTGACCAGGCCAATGTTTACTTTAAGGCGATGCTGCTATATTCGGTACTCGACCAGCAGGAAGAGACGATCAAAAACGTTGCCTTTAAGTTTGTTGACGACCGTAACCTGATGCAGGCGCTTATCCGCACGGTCGAGGGTTCTATCCGGGCCTTTGTAGCCACAAAACGCCAGTCAGAAGTATTGATACTAAGAAGGGATATAGTGGAGCACGTAAAAGAGCAACTGGATGTGGTGCTTGAAGGCTGGGGTTACCACTTACAGGACCTCCAGTTAAATGACATTACTTTTGATGAAGTGATCATGAAATCAATGAGCCAGGTAGTTGCCTCTAATAACCTGAAGGCAGCCGCTGAAAATGAAGGCCAGGCCCTGCTGATTACCAAAACAAAAGCGGCAGAAGCCGAAGGCAATGCCATCAAGATATCCGCAGAAGCTGAGCGCCAGGCGTCGCAGCTGCGCGGCCAGGGTGTTGCGTTGTTCCGCGAGGAAGTGGCCAAGGGTATGTCGGTAGCGGCAAAAGAGATGAAAGAAGCCAATATGGATACCTCGGTTATCCTGTTCACCATGTGGACAGAATCCATCAAACATTTTGCAGAGAACTCTACCGGCAACGTTATTTTCCTCGATGGGTCAACCGATGCCATGCAGCATACCATGAAAGAATTAATGGCATTAAACCAAATGCATGCTGACAAAGTCAAAAAGTAAAATTTTTACTTCGCATATAGATGAAATTAAGGATCGGACGGCTAATACTCTTAGCCGTATGCACGTTTTTTTGCAGCCAGGCGTTTGCACAGCCTTATAAGAAGTTAACCGTTAACGACTTTAAGGGCACGCCTGGTAACAATGGCGATGGAGCAATTGCTTACACTAATTGCACTATTGAATATAGTTATACTGCCAGGCCTGAAAGGGATTATTATGTTTTAACGTTTTATATAAAGCTGGTGATGAACAGCGATCGCTCGTGGGTGAACCTGACGAAGATATACTCCAGGGAAATGCTTGAAGAAATATTAAAGCATGAACAAGGTCATTACAACATCAGCTATATGGAGCAGCAGGAACTATTAAGAACTGTTGGCCGTACGGTTTTCCGGGCTGATTACCATAGAGTGGCTGATAATATCTTTGACCGTATTGAGGCCAAGTATAAAAAACTCAACCAGAACTATGACACCGACACCCAAAACTCAACCAATCGCTTACAGCAGCACAGCTGGGACGCCTATTTTCAGCAACGATTGAATTATATGCCGATAGCTAAGAATTAAAAATTGACTCTTATTCTGCTATCCAGATGGCGTCAGTAAACCATTTCCGGCTATCAAAAAAGTGATCGATGGGCTTGAAGCCTGAACTGTTCGCCATTTCATCAGTTTGGCCGATAGAAAACTTTTGAGAGATCTCCATAAAGATATACTCGTCCTTCACAAAGGTTATGGTTTCTGGGCCAATGTTTACTTCCTGGTCGCAGGTGCTTACCAGGTAACTCTTACAGGCTCCGTTTTCGGGGTCATAAGTAGGATAATGTTCAAACTTATTGATATCAAAATTACCGCCCAGCTCCCGGTTGATGCGTTCCAATAAATTAAGGTTAAACTTTGGGGTGATGCCCTCTTTATCATTATAGGCAGCCAATATGGTTTTTGGATTTTTTTTCAGGTCGAATCCGATCAGCAACATATCGCCTTTGGATAAGTGCGCCCTCATGTTCGTGCAAAAATCTACGGCATCATCATGCTGCATATTACCAATGTTTGATCCTAAAAACATCACCACTTTGCGTTTATTTGAAACTGCCGCCGCTTTTTCAAGCATTTCAAAGTATTCGCCGTTCAACCCTTTTATTTTAATTCCCGGCAAAGTTACCGGCAGGGTGATATTGAGGCAGGAAATTACATTGTCGGAAATGTCAATTGGCAGATAGGTAAAATCGGCATTGTTTTCCAAAAGATAAGCCAACAGGTATGCCGATTTGGTGGCATCGCCCGCGCCCAGCTCAATCAGGTCAAAAGCATCTCCACCGCCAATAATGGCGCTGCAAATCCCGGCAGTATTTTCGCTGAATATTTCCAGTTCGCAATTGGTGGGATAATATTCTTCGCAGTTCATCAAATCCTGAAAGAGCTTATCGCCAACCGCATCATAAAAATATTTAGAGTTTAAATATTTGGGCTGCGCGCTTAAACCCGTTATCACATCCGCGTAAAACTGGCTGCTTTTTATTTTTTCAGGCCGGGTTATTTCAGCCTGCATGTTTTCAATATTTTTCATTGATGGTATTTTGTCGGGTTTTTATTTGGCCAGTCTTATCCCTGTAAACTGCCAGCGTAAATTTGTTTGAAAAAAGTTTCTGTAAGTTGCACGGCTGTGTCCCGGTGGGGTTACCTCTGATGCGCCACGCAATACCTTTTGATTTACCATAAACTTGCCATTGTATTCGCCAATAGCGCCTGGTGCTTTGGTAAAACCGGGGTAAGGCAGATAGCTGCTTTCGGTCCATTCCCAGCTTTTACCCAAGCTAAATTGGTTAGCGGCAGCTTCCCACTCAAATTCCGTAGGCAGCCTCAAGCCTTTCCAGGCGGCAAAAGCGTAAGCCTCGAAATAACTGATATGGCAAACCGGTTCTTTCGGGTTTAAAGGCCCCAGCCCATGGTAGGAATACTGGTACCACTCTTCATCTATCAAATGCCAGTACATCGGCGCTTCAATTTTGTTGTTTTTCACCCAATCCCAACCTTCGGCATGCCAGTGCCTGAAATCGTGGTAGCCGCCGGCATTCATAAACTCCAGGTATTCAGCATTGGTCACCAGGTTGGGGCTGATCTCATAAGCCTGCAGGTAAACTTTATGACGGTTTAGTTCATTATCAAAGCAAAAACCATTGCCGTTGAATCCGATCTCATAAACGCCTTCTTTTATGTTGATGAATTTCCCGTTTTCAACCCGATTAACTTTCGGAGAAACATAATCTTTCGAATATGCCGGAAACAGCGGGTTATGCCCCAAAATATATTTGATATCGGTATATAAAAGCTCCTGGTGCTGTTCCTCGTGGTTCAGGCCCAACGTCAGCAACTCCTTTATGTCGTCATCAATACTTTCATGCAAAAATTTGAGCATGGCATCGTCTACATATTCCCGGTATTTGTAGATCTCTATCACCGTAGGGCGGCTCAGGTTACCCCTGTCGGTGCGGATCACCCGGTTTCCTACGGTTTCGTAATAGCTGTTAAACACGTAATTGTAATCCGGATTGCACTCCTGGTAGCCCATAAAATAAGGCTTCAGGATAAAGGTTTCAAAAAACCAGGTGGTATGCCCGAGGTGCCATTTAGGCGGGCTTACGTCAACAATAGGTTGCACTACATAGTCCTCCGTTTCCAGGGGACTACAGATCTGCTCTGTCCGTTTGCGAACCCCGATATAGCGTGTTGCCAGATCAGGTGAAATTAATTTTTCAGCTATGTCCATTGGTGTTACCTGTTATCCAAATATCGTTTCAGGTTAGAAATTGTTTTAATATTTAATTTTTTAGCCTGCTGCCGTCGCATCATCAAGGCATACGCATTATTAAAGCCTATTGGCGCTAACCATTTGATATTATATTTTTTCTCAAATCCGTCCTTCACATAATTATAGGTCGCTTCGCTGCTCGTACTTACCGCGTCGATTACCTTGACGGACGGTTGTAAAATGGCCAGCAACCCTGTTCCGGTATATTCGGGGTAAAGATCGATCTGGTCATTCGTTAAAGCATCAAAGCATATTTTTGTACCGCCCAAGCCTGTTTTTGTGGCAACATCATAATTAGAATATCCTTTTATCAGCATGCTGTACATATTCGCAAGGATATATTGTTCGCCAAATATTTTCGACCCTATTCGAACCACTCCTTCGTTCCCGTTTTGTGCAGGCCTCCATAGTTTATGCGAAACCAGGAAATCCTTTGCCACTTTTTCGGGGCTTTGGTGAAGGTAATCAGTTTGATAGTTTAGGGCAGTCATGGTGCTGTCATTTATTTTATCAGCTAACAAATTTAGTATTTTTTCCAATGATGCAAATTTTTTTAGTGAATTTTCTCTGACGATGGGCGCCGCATAGTAGGGCGGAAAAATTCCTTTGTCATCCTTTAACGTCACCAGGTTGTATGCCCTTAGCCTTCCGTCGGTTGAATAGCCGCTGATCACGTCCAGCTGTTTTTGGTAGGCGGCCTTGTACATTACCGCGTCGCTGATCACTACTGTGCGGATATGCAGGCCGTACTTGCTTTGCAGGCCCAGGTTGCCATCGCGCCTGCCCATAAACTCCGGGGTGAAGCCCGCTTTTAATTTGCTCCCATACGCGGAGGGGATCCAATAGAAAGAGGAAAGTGAAATAAGTAGCAGCGGCAGTATTTTAGTAGCAGTTTTTAGTTTTTTAAGATTTAGCTTTTGCAATCGCGACAGCAAAAAATCAAATAAAATAGCCAATAATGCAGCCGGTATGGCACCCGCCAGGATCATATTGGTATTGTTGAGCGAGATGCCACCGAAGATAAACTCGCCAAGGCCACCGGCAGCAATGTAAGAAGCCAATGTGGCTACGCCTACGGTGATTACGGTAGCTGTGCGAATCCCCGCGAAGATCACAGGCATTGCCAGCGGCAACTCCACCTTTTTTAACACCTGCCATTTACTCATCCCCATCGCTACCGCAGCTTCTTTAACAGCAGCGTCAACCCCTGTTATCCCGGTAAAAGTATTGCGGATGATGGGTAGTAAAGCATATAACAGCAGCGCGGCAATGGCCGGTTTGGCCCCTATGCCTAAAACCGGAATCATAAAACCCAATAAGGCAATGCTGGGGATAGTTTGCAATACGCCCGCAACGCCAAGTATCGCACCCGAGAATTGTTGCCTGCGGCTGATGAAAACGCCCAACGGTAAGCCAATGAGTACAGCAATGCATAATGAGATAAAAGTAAGCCCAATATGCTGAATGGTCTGTTCGGCCAGCTTGCCCGACTGCTGGTGCATAAAATCCCATAAGGTTTGCTGTTGCTCATTCATGGCTATGCCCTTTCTGATATTGATAAAAAGCCGACATTAAAGTTTCAAAAGACACCGTCTTAATTTCCTTGGTTTCCAGATTCGCCATATTTAAGCGTTCAGCATTAAAAAATGTAGCCCGTTCTAAAACTGTCCATAAATCAGCTTTGTAGTCAACTAGTATCCCAGGCCTCCGCCCTTTTATTTCTTCATTTGAAAGTAAATGCCAGAGTGATTTAACCGTGATTGTTTTAAATTCCAGCAGCAGCCTTTGCTCTTTCAAAAATTCCTTTACAAAATCGTTTTTGGGCTTAAATAATAGCTCGGAAGGAGTGCCATTTTGGATAATTTCCCCCTTACCCATCAGGCAAATGCGGTCGCCGAGTTCAAAGGCTTCCTGCACATCGTGCGTAACCATAATAATGGTTTTTTTTTTCAGCTCATCCAGCGCCTTAAACTCCGCCTGTATTTTTGAGCGGGTAACATTATCCAGCGCACCAAATGGTTCATCCATCAACAGTACCGGAGGATCGGCCACCAAAGCCCTTGCAAGCCCCACGCGTTGCTGCTGCCCGCCGCTTAGTTCACTGGGGTAAGCCTGGAGATGGTTTTTTGAGAGGTGTAATTTCTCAAGCAGTTCGGCAATTCGCTTTTCTATCCGTTTTTTATCCCATTTTAGCAGTTGCGGTACAATGGCAATATTTTCGGATACGGTATAATGAGGAAAAAGGCCATTGTTTTGCAATACATAGCCGATACCCCGCCTTAATACCTCAGGCTGCTGCTCCAGGATATTTTTTCCGTCGATAAAAATTTTACCTGATGTTGGCTCAATAAGGCGGTTGATCATTTTAAGGGTGGTGGTTTTTCCGCACCCGCTGGTGCCCAGCAATATCAGGTTCTCATGCTCCTCCACTTCGAATGAGATGCCTTGTACGGCTTTAACCTTACCGAAGTATTTGCTGAGGTTTTCAACCTTAATCATGACAGGCTTGTTAATGAGTGATCAGTTTAAATTTTTAACACAGTGAAACAGAGAAGGCGCAGAGAACACAAAGCACGATGTTAGTATTTTAATTTTATCCACTATGTTGTATTTCTTTTATTTTTTCTCTGTGTTCTCAGTGTATTCTTTGTGTTCTCCGCGTTAAAAAAACCGAAGTTTCGTAGTTGCTCCCTAACTCTCTATCGCCATAAAAAGGTTATTTAACGATTCGGCAAAAAGTGGATGAGCGAATACAAAGTAGCGGATCTCTTCGTATGTAATGCCTCCAGCCATGGCCATTTGTAAAATGGTCATGGTTTCGCCGCCCTCCGGGCCTAGAATAGTGGCGCCCAGTATCTGTTTGGTATCCGGGTCCACAATGGCTTTCATGAAGCCCCGGGTATCGCCGGTTTCAATGGCACGGGCAACATAAGCCATAGGCAGTTTTGCTACTTTATAATTCAGTTTAAGTTTTTTGGCTTCCGTTTCATTAATACCGATACAGCCGAGTTGCGGATCAGTAAACATACAATAAGGCACGGGGCGGTCCTTTATGCTGAGGTTCTCATTTTTCACCAGGTTACGGTAAACAATGGTATAATCGTTATAGCTGATGTGCGTAAAGGCCGGGCCACCTTTAACATCGCCCAAAGCATAAATACCTTTTATATTGGTTTCCAATTTATCGTTAACTTTAATATTGCCGCGATCGTCCATCTCCACACCTGTTGCCGGGAGGTTTAACGTTGCTGTCTGTGGTGTTCGCCCAACAGCAAGCAGCACATGCGTACATTTGATCTTTTTTTCTGTGCCGTTAATTGATACCGTCGCGATGATTTTATCACCCGGCTTTTTTTTGATTTTTGATGTGGTAGCGTTGCAGTGAACGGTGATATCCTCGTCCTGCAATATTTTGGTCAGCTCCGCCGAAACATCTTCATCCTCGCGGGATACAATCCGGCCAGATTTTTCAATAATGGTTACCCGGCTGCCAAAGCGCCTGAACATTTGCCCAAACTCCAGCCCAATATAATTTCCGCCGATAACCAGCAGATGTTCGGGTACTTTGTCCAGGTCCAGAATGGTTGTGGAAGTTAAATAATCAATATCCGCCAGTCCTTCAATCTCCGGAATGAATGTTTTTGCGCCTGTATTGATAAAAAACAGATCGGCATTAAATTCCTTTATGCGGCCGCTATTAAGCTTTACCGAAATAGTTTTATCGCCCGTAAAGGTAGCTTCGCCGAAGATGACGTCAAGGTTTTTGGTGGCCTCCAACCCCTTCTGGCTGCCATTCCTGAACTGGTGAACGATGGCATCTTTCCGCTTTTTGATCTTCGCAAGATCCACCGAAAAGCCTTTTATTTTAACGCCGAGCGCCTCGCTGTTATCGGCCATATAAGCCATTTTTGCCGAAGCAATCATGGTTTTTGTAGGTGTGCAGCCGTCGTTTACGCAGGTACCGCCGATCCAGCGCTTTTCAATCAGGGCGGTTTTCTTGCCCGCAAGCGCAAGCTTTTTTGCCAGCGGGCCACCCGCCTGGCCCGATCCGATCACTATAGCGTCGTATTTTTTCATATCAAACAATTACTTTTACACCCTTCCAAAAGGCGATGTAATCTTTAATTTGTGCTGCGGCAGGGCTGGGGTCCGGGTAAAACCAGGCAGCATCCAGGTTTTCTTTGCCGTCTACCTCAAGGGAATGGTAGGACGCCTTGCCCTTCCAAATGCAGGTGGTGTGCGCCGGTGAGGGCCTCAGGTATTCGGTTTTAACGCTTTCTTTAGGGAAATAATGATTATTCTCAACCACGATGGTTTCGTTGCTCTCGGCAATCACATGGTCGTTCCATATTGCTTTCATATAACTGGTAAGGTGTTTTTGTAATATAAAGGTAAGCCGATATTATGATATATAAAATGCAGGGGACGCCATTTTGTTTGGAGAATGTCAAATTGATAAGCGTCGGGACGTCCGAAAGCCTGGAAAGCCCGAAAGATAAACGCGTGTAAAAGCACTTTGCAGACTCAAAAAAAACCGAAATGAAGCTACTTTCATACTTTGCTGCTCACCTGCATGCTGGCAGCTCCCCCCCCAATTTTCTTACCTCCCAAAAAAAATTCAAACTTTATTTTATTTTTCTCTTTAAAGCTTTATCTTTGCAATCCCTAAAAAGGAAGTTAGAAGTTGTTAGTTTTAAGTCCTGGGTCGTATTTTGACTTATGACGACAGACTGGGGCCGCAAGACTTAAAAAGAAGGCCCGTTCGTCTAGGGGTTAGGACGTAAGATTTTCATTCTTGAAACAGGGGTTCGATTCCCCTACGGGCTACAAAAATCGATGTCAAATCATTCAAAAAGCTGTAAATCCTTGATTTACAGCTTTCTTTTTTTCCGGCAAAACCCCATTTTATTCACCAAATCGTATAGTTCCAGTGAGTAATTCGGTGAGTCGGGAAAGCTGGGCAAATGACTCACTGGAAACTCCGTAACTTATTGTATTACAGCATGTTCGATTAAAATACATCTTGTAATTGAGGTAGCTGCAAACTTAATTTGTTTCACATTTTAAGCTTGTTTTATGGAATTAATTTACAGTCTGCTCTTCTATTTGAAGAAGCCAAAGAACTACACCAACGGCCCCATCCCTGTCTACATGCGCTTCACAATCAATGGGATACCAAAAGAATGCGCGACCACCCGGACCGCCCACCCGGAAAAATGGTGCACGAAAACCGGTCGTGAAACCGGGAAAAACGAACCCTCAAGGTCCCTGAATTTC
>JARLHA010000059.1 GCA_031292485.1 Mucilaginibacter sp. | reverse complement strand
TACCGTCTGCGCGGGCTTCACATCCTTTGTTTCCTCTTGATGTGCCGCGCTTCCTTCAACCTGAACGGCTAATTGGGTTGTATGGCTCTTTCATCCATTAGGTATTTAATTTATATATACACGCACGCCTCGTGGCGCACCAGAGGGCACGGAGCGATTCGCAGAGGAAGCGAAGAATTATTAAAAAATGGCGGCAGATTTATATATTTGGCCATGTACTTGATCAGGAAAGCGATACCGGATGATGTGGAAACGATCCGCGGCATAGCCGAAATAACATGGTGGGCAACCTACGGCCCCATACTGGAAAAAGAGCAAATAGAATTTATGCTGGACGAAATTTATTCGACCAGGAAATTGGCATCACAACTTACACATGATACCCAAACCTACCTTTTATTAGCTGAAGCGGGCAAAACGGTAGCCTTTGCCGCATACTCGCCGAGGGATGAAAACCCGGATATTTTCAAACTGCACAAACTTTATTGCCTGCCCGAAACCCAGGGCAAAGGGTACGGCAAAATTCTGATCAAAGAAGTGATCGACAAGACACAAGAAGCCGGCAAACACACGCTCGACCTGAATGTGAACCGCTACAACAAAGCCAAAGACTTTTATGAAAAGATGGGGTTCGTGATAGCTTATGAAGAAGATGTCCCGATAGGTAAATACTGGATGAATGATTATGTGATGCGAAAAGTGCTTTAAAATAGATTTTTCGAATATTTCCGTAGGACACCCGCGCGGATGCCCTGCGGAAACAGTATTTGCTTTTTATTTAACATAAATAGAAACCACCTGGTTGGCGAAAGTCGCGGCGCAATTTGCGCTCTGGTGGGTACATCCCGGGTCCATTTCAACAAAATTTCCGTTCTTCCAATAACAATTATTTCCCGATGACGACGATGCTCCGGTTATGTACAGATCCGTATTGTTGTACAAAAAGATCGAGGACACGACTTCGGCCAGCGAATAGGTAGCGGTGTTGATCATTGATCCGTTTTTCCAAACTGCCCCGGCGCCATTATACTGGCCGCCAAGATATACGTCGCTACCCGACACCAAAATACTCGTAACTGTGTTGAATAAACTATTTGCGGGTGTTGAAATAGGCACTGATACGCCATTTTTCCAAAGGCGGGGAGCTTCGTTGACGATACCTCCGGTAGTGATGTCACGGATCTCCTCTATGCCAGCCACATAAACATCTGCGCCCGACACATACACAGCCGTTGCTCTGGCACTGCCTGAATGGATCCCGTCTGTAAGATCAACCGGGCTGCCGTTTTTCCAGTACGTGGCTTTTAAAATAGTTGAGTTACCCAGATACTGTGCGCCGGCTACGTAAACATCCCCGTTACTAACCGCCAGTTCGTTATTCTGATAGGAACCTGTAAGGTAGATCAAACTTGTAGTTGTTAAGGGCGTTGAAGTTGTATTTTTCCAATAGGTGTAAACATTGTTAAGCACCCCCAGGCAATATACATCGGTGCCTGAAACAGCGATAGAAGAAGTAAAACCTGTTTGCGAAGAAACATGTACTGCCGTATTATTTTTCCAATAAGTAGGTGTTTGTGTTGTTGAGGGGCCCGCAAAATAAATATCCGTACCTGAGCCAACCATGGCATCTGCCCCGTTACAATCGGTAGTAGCAGTAAAGGTGAAGTTTTTCCAGTAACCAAAACCCGACCGTGTATCTGAGCCAACTACATAAATGTTGGGCCCGGTAGCGACCAGGTAAGTAAAGGCTATACCATTAGATGTTCCGCCCGGAGTAGTTACCGTTATATTTCCGTTTGTGCCGCCGGCTGGTACCGTAGCTATTATTTGTGTAGCGGTGGCACCGGTAACCGTTGCAACGGTGCCATTAAATTTAACCACATCATTAGCGGCCGTTGCATCAAAGTTTGTACCTGTGATGGTAACGGCAGCTCCAACAGCTGCAGTTGCAGGGTTGATGCCTGCGATAGCCGGCGCCAGTAAATAGGTGAATACCGGCCCTGTTGCCGTACCGCCTGTTGTGGTTACCGTAACCGCCCCCGTGCTGCCTGCAGCCGGTGCGGTTACGACCAATGAAGTGGTGGTAGCTGTGGTAACTGTGGCTGCAACGCCATGAAACTTAACCACATTATTAGCGGCGACGGCATCAAAATTTGTACCTGTAATGGTAACCGATACCCCGGCGACACCCGCTGCCGGGCTAATGGAGGTAACCGTGGGGGCCAGCAAATAGGTGAATGTTGGGCCTGTAGCCGTGCCTCCGGTTGTGGTAACACTTACCGGGCCTGTACTTGCTCCTGCCGGTGCTGTCACTATCAGGGTAGTGGCAGTTGCCGAGCTAACAGCGGCAGCTGTGCCATTGAATTTTACCGTATTAGCAGCGGCTGAAAGTTCGAATGCCGACCCGGTGATAGTAACCGATGTGCCCGCAGTGCCGGACGTTGGCGAAATAGCGGTAATTTTCGGAAGAACCGGAATAATTGGCTTGGGGCCGGGATTATTTTTTTTACAACCCGGGAGTATAAACAGGGCTGTGAAAAACAAGATAAATGAATAGACAACTCGCGTTTTCATAAGGGATGGATTAGTGTTTTTACTGGCAGATGTTAAAGACGTATTTACTTTACGTGAAATTGCATATATCCCTTTTTATCATCAATCCTCTCTTTGAGTGAATTGATCCCTGTTAGCGTACCGACCTGTTAGATTAGGTTTGCTTTCAACATATTATCTTTTTATTCAAAAGTCGCTGCACTCCTGTTTCCGGGAAGGTTAAACGATATCGGATATAGGCACCGTATTTAAGCTTTTTATGTAAGGGCCAATCACTCTTTTGAGTGATAAAGAAAGCCGGGGATAATAACGGCAGCGGCATCTCAGGAGTATAAAAAAAATTTACTCTCCCATAAATCACTTTTATCAACCCGGGGGCCATTTAAACCGGGTTTATTTTGTTTGGCTTTTCTGTTTTTTCAGTCAGGCCTGGGGTACGAAAACGGGCAAGCCGTTTTGCACAGCATTGCATGTTAATAACTGAACAACATGACATTAAAATTATATCGAATGTAACATTTATCACATTTTAAACTCCTCAATTCGCCCACCTTTGCCTTCATCAGCTTAACACTGGTTGAGCATGTAATTAACAAACCATGAAGTATATCATTATAGGTGCGGTAGCAGGCGGAGCAAGCACTGCTGCCCGGTTAAGAAGGCTGGACGAACATGCCGAAATCATCATCTTTGAAAAAGGAGAATACATTTCCTATGCCAATTGCGGCCTGCCTTACTATATCGGCGACGTGATTACTGACCGTAATAAATTATTTGTACAAACAGCTGCATCCTTTAATCAGCGTTTTAACATTGATGTGCGGGTGATGACTGAAGTAACCGGAATTAACCCGGATAAAAAAACCATTACCGCAAAGAACCAGTTGAATGGTAATGTTTACGAAGAAACTTACGATAAACTGGTATTATCGCCCGGCGCCGAGCCTTTAAGACCCCCTTTGCCCGGTATTGGCAATGAGGGCATATTTACATTACGGAATGTGGCCGACACGGACTATATAAAAAATTATATTTACCGCAAAAAGGCAAAAAAAGCAGTAGTGGTAGGCGGCGGATTCATCGGACTTGAGATGGCTGAAAATCTGCACGGGTTAGGCCTTGATGTTACGATCATCGAGATGGGCAACCAGGTAATGGCTCCGCTCGATTTCCCCCTGGCCGCTATCGTGCAGCAGCATATCCGCAGTTTAGGGGTTCACCTATTCCTGAACAACGCAGTAACCGGGTTTGTGCAAACAGATGCCGGCCTGGTGGTGAACTTAAAGTCGGGCGATGTACTGGATGCCGATATCGTGATCCTTTCAATAGGCGTTCGACCTGATACTAAACTGGCAGTTGGCGCCGGGTTGAAAATAGGCGAAGGCAGAGGCATTTACGTAAATGAATACCTGCAAACATCCGACCCTGATATTTACGCAGTTGGGGATGCTATTGAATTCAAAAACCCTATCACCGGTCAGTCTATGGTTACATACCTTGCCGGACCAGCCAATAAACAGGGCAGGATTTGTGCCAACAATATCGTAATGGGCAATGTGCAGCAGTATCATGGATCCATCAATACCGCTATTGTACAGGTCTTTGGCATGACGGTTGGCACCGCCGGCACAGCATCAAAACATTTAAAAGCTGCCGGAATAAAACATATTGTATCTACAACAAGCAGCGGCTCGCATGCTGGATATTTCCCCGGCGCACAGCAAATGACCATCCAGATTGCTTTTTCGCCCGATAACGGGCGGCTGTTAAGCGCACAGGTGGCCGGGTTTGACGGTGCAGACAAGCGCCTGGATATTTTAGCATCGGTAATTAAAAGGAACGGCACAATTGAAGAACTCGTTGAGTTTGAACACGCTTATGCTCCGCCCTATTCATCGGCAAAGGACCCGGTGAACATGGCTGGCTTTGTCGCCGAAAATATATTGCACGGCCGCCTGAACTTATTTTACTGGGACGAAATGGATAAAATCGGCGAAGATGACCTGCTGATAGATGTGAGGAGTCCGGAAGAATATCTGGCAGGCAATATCGGCGGAGCCATACACATACCGATTGATGACCTTCGAGGCAGATTGGATGAGCTATCAACCCAAAAAAATATTTATATTTATTGTGAAGCTGGCTTAAGGGGATACCTTGCCCAACGCATATTAAGGCAAAGCGGGTTCGAAAATGTATACAATCTTTCGGGCGGGTACAGGTTATGGATAAACTGTACAGCCGAAACAGTGCAAAACACCGCTGAGGTTGTTTGCTGATTGCTGAACTAATGAATAATTTTGTATGAAGATAGTAGAAATGGAAAAGCCACCAATAAAGCGACTACCAATGTGGCCGGCGGTAATTACGGGGAAATGCCCGCGTTGCCGTGTGGGTAATATTTACGAAAAGCCTATGTATAGCCTTATCGGGCAAAAAATCAATAAGACCTGCCCGCATTGCGGTTTCGTTTACGAAAGAGAGCCCGGCTATTTTTACGCGGCGATGTATATAAGCTATGCCTTCATAGTGGCCGAATTGGTAACGTTAGCGGTGGGCACCTCCATATTAACCGGAAGCCATAACCCATGGCTGTATATCGCTATATTACTATCGGTGACAAGTATACTGGCGCCGTTTAATTTAAGATACTCGAAGGTATTGCTTTTACATTGGCTTACTCCTGGCATCAGGTACGTGCCGGAATTTAGTGCTGAAAAGGATGCGGCGGCTTAGTTGCACTGTTATTCTCAGTATACACCGTTAAAAAAAAACAATGATCAATGAAAAGCTTTTGGGATGAGCGTTATAGCGCGAAAGAATATATTTACGGAGAAGAGCCAAATGTTTTCTTTGCTGACGAACTACGAAAACTAAAACCCGGCACCATTATCCTGCCCTGCGATGGCGAGGGCCGCAATGGTGTTTACGCGGCAGCCGCTGGTTGGACCGTAAGAGCTTTTGATGGAAGCGAAGAAGGCAAAGCCAAGGCGTTGCAACTGGCTAAGCTAAAAAAAGTTCAAATTGAATATATTACAGGTGATGCAGCGACGATAACATATCCTGAAAACAGCGCCGATGCTGTCGCATTTATATATGCGCATTTACCGCCTGACATCCGTAAAGCAGCGCATCAACATGCAATAAAATGGTTAAAACCCGGCGGTATTTTAATATTAGAGGTATTTAACCCGGCACAACTAAACAATACTTCAGGCGGGCCAAAGGATATTGCTATGCTGTACACCGAAGAAATGCTTCAAAAGGATTTTGCGCCGCTTGAAACGGTATTGCTTCAGACCCTTGTTACCACTATAGATGAAGGAGACCGTCACCAGGGCAAAGCCGATATTATTCGTTATATCGGGATAAAAAAATAAAAGACGGATGATCGGCGCAGGGTACCAGGTTATTACTTCGCCCCAATGATCAACCCCAAACCTATAACATACGCGATGAGCATGCTTGCCAATAGGGCGTTGGTGCCTTTTGGTGCGTTTTTAAACTCTTTCCAGATGAGTATGCCCCACAGCGCAGCAATGAGCGTAGCGCCCTGCCCAAGCCCGTAAGATATAGCAGGGCCTGCCTTGCCTGCGGCGATAAGATTAAATGAATTGCCGATTCCCCAGATGGCGCCACCCAATACCCCGGTGAGATGGGCTTTAAAATCCCCCTTAAAATAATCGCCATAGTTAACAGGAGGGCCTGAAAATGGCTTTTTCATCAGTATGGTATTAAATAAAAAGTTGCTGAGCAAAATTCCAACTGAAAAAATAAAGACGGCAGTATAAGGCGTCATTTTTCCGGCTGCAGGAGCAGCAAAGTTTTGCAGGTCCATGGAGCCGGCAATGAAACGGTAAAAGAAGGACATGAGTACCCCGGCAACAATACTGAGTACAATACCTTTTGACGAAACCTTATTGCCGCTGCTGCCCGCTTTGCGGAAAGCCATTGCATTAAGGATGATAGCTAAACAGATACAGGCCACGCCTGCAAACAAGTAAACCGGGTTGCCCTGCTGCAAGGCGAAATAATTGAGTAATACACCCAACACCAAAGCAATGCCTATGGCAACAGGAAATGCCACGGCCATACCGGCAATAGCAATGGCGGCAGAAAACAGAATATTGGCAGCGTTAAAAATGATACCGCCAACTAAGGCACTTGCAATGTTGCCGCTATCCGCCTGCTTCAAATCTTCTAAAAAACTGCGGCCCTGAGTGCCAAAACTTCCTAATGTAAAAGCAGAAAGGATGGAAAAAAACAGGATCCCGATCACGTAGTCCCAGTAAAAAAGTTCAAAGCGCCAGCTTTTGGCAGCAAGTTTCTGGGTGTTGGCCCACGAGCCCCAGCATAACATGGTAATGATACAAAATGCAATAGCTACGGAGTATGAGGAAACAATGAACATAGTGCCCTGGTTTTTAGGTGATCAATAAACAATTGGTGGTTTAAAGTTATGTTTTATATTAATTGGTATTACTTTTTGCGCCTTATTTTATTAATGTCATTGGTCATTGGGTCATTTGCTTCGCGTCATTGGGTCATTAAGTCATCGGTTGGAAGGGTAAAATGGCGGTTAGTCCCATTCAAAGCAAAAAACCCCTTCCACAGCGGGAAAGGGTCGTTTTTATTTTCTTCACAAATCCGAAATCGAAAATCCGAATTCCGGAATCAATCTACTGCCCCAATATCCAGGCAAACATCAACGGCGCCACAATGGTGGCATCCGATTCTACAATAAATTTCGGTGTATGGATATCCAGTTTTCCCCATGTAATTTTTTCATTGGGTACCGCGCCGGAGTAGGAGCCGTAGGAGGTGGTTGAATCGGAAATCTGGCAAAAATAGCTCCAGAAAGGAATTTCGGGCATTTCCATATCCTGGTATAGCATCGGTACCACGCAAATAGGGAAATCGCCCGCTATACCGCCGCCGATCTGGAAAAAGCCTATGCCTTTGCCGGATGAGTTTTTGATATACCAGTCTGCCAGCCAGGCCATGTATTCGATGCCGCTTTTCATGGTGGTTGGCTTTAATTCGCCTTTAATCACATACGAAGCAAAGATATTGCCCATGGTGCTGTCTTCCCATCCCGGTACAACAATTGGTAAATTTTTTTCAGCTGCTGCCAGCATCCATGAGTTTTTCGGGTCAATCTCATAATATTGCTTCAAGTCGCCGCTCAGCAACATCTTGTACATAAATTCATGCGGAAAATAGCGTTCGCCGCTGTTATCAGCATCTTTCCAAAGTTTATGGATATGCTTTTGCAACCGTCTGAAAGCTTCTTCTTCGGGGATACAGGTATCGGTTACCCGGTTATAATGATTTTCAAGCAGGTCCCACTCATCCTGCGGACTAAGATCCCTGTAGTTAGGCACGCGCTTGTAATGCGAATGCGCCACCAGGTTCATAATATCCTCTTCGAGGTTAGCGCCGGTACAGGAGATGATGGCAATTTTATCCTGGCGGATCATCTCGGCAAGCGATATACCCAATTCGGCGGTGCTCATGGCGCCAGCAAGTGTCACCATCATTTTACCGCCTTCAAGCAGGTGTGTTTCATATCCTTTTGCTGCATCCATTAATGCTGCCGCATTAAAATGCAGGTAGTTTTTTTCAATAAACTGCGATACGGGGCCTTTTGTACTACTCATGATCTTGATCAAAAAATTTGCTGCAAAAGTAGATATTTTGGTGAAATATGGGCTATTATCATTTTATTAAGCGGATAAAAGACCGAAAGTGCCTATCTTCGCTGCGTCTGCTTTTTTATGAAACGAATTATTATTTTATTAATAATACTTTTTAGCGCCCGCTGTGCGGATGCCCAGATGAATTTTTTACCAAAATTTATCCGCAAAATGTATTTTAATAAGGATAGCACCCGCAAGCCAGGTTTTGTATTGCTGCCGGCCCTGGCCTCAGCTCCTGAAACCGGCCTTGAAGTTGGCGGAGCAGCACTGGTTTCGTTTTATACAGATACAAGCGACCATGTTACCAATGTTTCCAGTTTGTTTGGTTACGCAACCATCACCACAAAAGCACAGGCGAAACTGAGCTTGAATGCCAATTACTGGACCCCTCATAACAAGGTCCATTACCTGGCAAACATTAGTTATTATAATTTTCCGTTTGATTTTTATGGTATAGGCAATAATACCCGCCTGGATAATGTGGATCTGGTTTACGAAAAAAGGTACAGAGGTAATTTAGAGAGCGATTTTAACCTCGGTAAAGGCTTATACCTTGGGTATGTGCTGGGCGGGTTTAAATATTATTACAGGTTCGATAAAAATAGGTACGGGGTTTTAAATACCGACCCTGCCGTAGAAGATAAACGGGGAGGGGCAGCCGGGTATGCCGGACCAACCTTTACTTATGATACCCGCAACAACAATACTTATACTACAAAAGGCATTATCATCAACGCTTATTATAATTTGATGCACGGGGCCTTTATCAATAATGGGTACGAAGGTGGTTTTTTTAATATTGAGTATTCTGAGTTTTTCCCCTTGGGTGATAAACTGGTGCTGGGGACGGATATTCAGGAACAAAGCCTTACCGGTTCAAGATCGCCGTTTTATTTATTGCCCCAAATGGGGAGCGACGAAATAATGCGCGGCTATTACGGCGGCCGTTTCCGCGACAGGAATTACCTGGCAGGGCAAACAGAGCTTCGGTACCGCATTAACAAAAGCTTTGGGTTGGCTGCATTTGCGGGAACCGGCGAAGTATTTCATACAAGCTTTAGTTTTGCCCAATTAAAACCTAACTATGGCGGCGGCGTCCGCTACTTTTTTGATGTTCAAAAAGGGCTCGCCATCCGCATTGATTATGGCGTAGGCGAGAAACCAGCCGGGGAAAAAAGAATAAGTGGCCTATATGTTGCGCTGGGTCAATCTTTTTGATGTGCGGATGTGCCGATTTCAGAGGTGCAAATGATGAAAAAAAAATGCAGCTTTTTTATTAGATTTCTCTTTAATATAACTTAGGTTATTTTTGCCGAAACGTCTTTGCAGCTTCTTTCCGACTTCCGGACTTTCGGACTAATCTTAAAGCCGTTGAATTCCGGTTCAAACAAAATAGTATAACTTTGAAGTATGCACATTATAGCCCAAACGCCGCGCTTTGTTATCCGCAACTTCAGCCCCGAAGAGGAAAAGATATACTTATCGCTTTTTGATGATGAAGAGGTAACCCGGCATTTGCCAAAAAGAACCAGGGACGAAAATCGCAGAATATTCAGGGAGGGCCTGCACGATTATGCTGCGGGCCAGGTTTTAGGCCGTTGGGGAATGTTTAACAACGGTAACGAAGAATTTATCGGGATCTGCCTGTTAAGGCCGTATGATAGCGAATTGAATAAAATAGAACTGGGCTATGTATTGGGCCGGAATTTTTGGGGCAAGGGCATTGCCGGCGAGATGGCACAAATAATGGTCGCGTACGCCCTTACCCATACTGATGCAACGGAAATTGTTGGTGTAACGACCCTGGGAAACCTGGCATCGCAAAAAGTGCTACAAAAAGCCGGGCTGGAGCGAATGGACAATATCATAAGGGACGGCGAAGAGCTGGCCTTTTTTAAATTGGTAAAAGCAGTGCAGTAGCCTATGCGGTATATAATCGCCGGGAGCGGGCAGCCATTTTAGCAGGTATCAAACTCAACAGTCGTTTAGGAATTGGGCTGATGAAATTATCCTGATTTCGTAAAAAGGGTTTAAAACTAACAGGTCCTGATCACCCGTTACGATAAAAGATGCCTTGCTATCGTAGGCAAGATTTAAAAACTTGTTGTCTTTTTTATCTCTGCAATCGGTAAAAGCACTCGAAATTTTGATTATTTTGCCTCAAGTCTCTGAACGTATTCGAGCCGGTCTTCAAGGGTAACGTACTTATCGAATTTCGATCTTATTATAACCTCATTCAACTCGTCCAAAGTTTCTTTTGAAAAAACAATGACTCCAATTTCATCTGCCTTTTTTAATGAAAGCCGACTAACGGATGATGGAAGGATCAGGGCACTAATTAAAGAGTTGGTATCAAAAACAAAGCGCTTATTCTTCATTTAGCAACTTGTTCAATTGTTCTTCTGTTATGCCATTTTCTTCCGCTTTCTTTCCAACACGATCCAGAAATTGCCAAAAATCATCTTCATCTTTATCAAAGGCTTTTTCAGAATGCGGTTTATTGTATTATTCAACTGACTTTTTTTTTCTTGAGAGGCATAACGCCATTTTTTTGCTGAACTGTCATCAACCTCTAAAACTATCCTGTCCATATTTAATTATTTGTTAAGATCAACTCAATCAAATATAATTATAAAATCCAAATTTATATTGTGGTCAATTGTTTAATAATTTCCCTGCAACCCACCTCGATCATTTCAAATACCGGCTCAAATTGGGCATCGTCATAATAAGGATCAGGGACAATTTTATCGCCCAATAAAAGCCTTACCTTTTTTTCATCTTCTTTATTACGGGCTTTGGCCAATATATCGCTCAGGTTGCTTCTGTCCATCACGAAAATGTGGTCGTACTCATCAAAATCACTTATCCTGAACAAGCGGCAAACCTGGTTGCTGATATCGATGCCATGATTCTTAGCGGAACGGATAGAACGGCGGTCAGGCGCTTCGCCAACATGCCAATCGCCGGTGCCGGCTGATTCTATTTCCCAATTGAGTCCTTGTTCATTTGCCATTTGCTCCATAATGCCATGCGCCAGCGGCGAACGGCAAATATTTCCAAGGCAGACCATCAGGATTTTCATTTTGTTAGAGTTGTTGTAAAGTTGTAAGGTTGAAATGTTGGAATGTTTTTTGGATTTGCAATATTGGAAAGTCGAAACGCTGGTCATCGGCGAAGCAACGTTTCAACTTTCCAACATTACAACCTTCCAACAATTCTCTTAACCAAAAATCTGATTCAGCACCCCGGCAAGCCTTACGCCGGCCATCAGGAGGCGCTGGTTCAACTGATCGATGTGGTTGAAATTGTATTTATAATTAAGCGTGTCGCCGGGTTTAATTTCAGTATATAGCTTTTCAGCTATTTGATTCGATTCGAAGATCCATTTGCTGATAGGGTCCTTTTGCCAGGCGGCCCGCTCGGCTATTGTACTGTGATTAATAGCCGCCGCATATTCTGTAAAACTAAGCTGCTGAAAATCTATCAGCTGAGAGTCCCATATCGAATGTAAATTGGTTGGAGTACTGAACCAGTTTACCTTAAAATCATTGCCACCCTTATCGTCAGCATGGGCAACGTGCATAGGCTGGTGTAAATCCTCCACGATATGGATCAGCATCCTAAGGTCAAGCAGTTTGCTTTCTTTGCTCAGGGTGTGCCTTTTTAGTTCGCCTATCAAAAACTGCAGTTTGGTATAAGCATCCACGTTGTTATCCTGGTTTAAATAACCGATCATTTCGGGGTAGGTTAACACGCTATCAAAATCGATATAATGCCAGGATGACAAATAATTATAATCAGGATCCGATTTGATAAAGTCGGCCCAGTTGCTGGCCATCGCTACAGATTCATTACCTAAAATCGCTTCAATTGCTTTACGGGCCTTTGGGGTGAGGTAGGTGCTGGCTATTTGTCCGCAAATACGATGCCCCTGGGCGCCCCATGCCATTGATTGCAGTGGCAAATAAGTAATTAAAAATACAAACAACAAGCGTTTAAAAAAAATGACAGTGCTCATATCAAATGGGTTTTGGGTGACAAGATAATCTTTTTATTAAATGCGCCTTTAAGGGGATAACATTGGTAGTGCTGGCAAAAGTAAAAAGTGAATCAGTTTGTTTGCTCACCTTAAAAAACTCTTCATAATCGCCCGAACGAAAACAACCCTTGTCATCTTTTATGGAATAATCCGCATTACAAAACTGCCCTGTTAAATGCAGGGTATCATTGCTTTGCACATAAGTCCCCCGGGTATATTCAACCCAGTGGCCTACATTCATACAGGTGTCTACCCCCGTGTTGATCTTGCTGAACGAATGGATCTCCATGTAAAATGAATCGCAGCTAAATTTAAGATGATACAACGAATAGGTGATCAATTGTTTTTGATTTGTTACAGAATCCTGCCGCCATTCGCCTTGCAAATAACCTTCGCCGGGTTTCTGCACATTTGGATTAAACGAACAGCCGGGGCCGAAAGCTAAAAGCAGAAATACGAAGGGTAAAAGGCGAAAGCTGAAAAGTTTTTGCATGAATTGACTAATTAAGCCCCTCTCCTGTGGAGAGGGGTTTGGGGTGAGGCATTTCACAGAGGCTTTTACTTCAAACTACCTATCATGTCTTCGGGGCGAACCCAGGCATCAAACTGCTCATTGGTGAGCAGGCCTAAACCTATTGCCGCTTCGCGTAATGAAAGGTTTTCTTTCAGCGCTTTTTTGGCAATTTTTGCTGCGTTTTCGTAACCGATATGTGGGTTTAAGGCCGTTACCAGCATCAATGAATTTTCGAGGTGTTTTTTAATGCCGGCATAATTTGGTTCGATGCCCGCGGCACAGTGGTCATTAAACGAGGCGCAGGCATCACCGATAAGGCGCGCCGACTGTAAAAAGCTAGCAGCCATAACCGGTTTAAACACGTTAAGTTCATAATGTCCGTTGGAGCCACCGATAGAAATAGTTACATCATTACCCATAACTTGTGCTGCCACCATGGTAACGGCTTCATTTTGGGTTGGGTTTACCTTGCCCGGCATGATGGATGATCCCGGCTCGTTATCAGGGATATGAATCTCCCCAATTCCTGAACGCGGACCAGAAGCCAGCATGCGAATGTCATTGGCGATCTTCATCAGCGAGACCGCAATTTGTTTTAATGCGCCGTGGCTCTCTACAATAGCATCATGTGCCGCGAGTGCTTCAAATTTATTATCAGCAGTGCGGAAGGGCAGGGCGGTAAATTTAGCGATATATTCGGCTACCTTAACATCATAACCTTTTGGGGTGTTGATGCCCGTACCAACGGCGGTGCCGCCAAGGGCCAGTTCAGAAAGGTGGTCGAGGGTGTTTCTTAACGCTCTTAAACCATGATCCAGTTGGGAAACGTAGCCTGAAAATTCCTGGCCCAGGGTAAGCGGCGTAGCATCCATCAGGTGGGTACGGCCAATCTTTACAACGCTTTTAAAAGCTTCAGATTTCGCCTTTAGCGTATCGCGCAGTTTTTCAACGCCGGGTATCGTTACATCAATCACCATTTTATAGGCGGCAATGTGCATGGCGGTCGGGTAAGTATCGTTTGATGACTGCGATTTGTTTACATCGTCATTCGGGTGGATAAAGGTTTTGCCTTCGCCCAGTTTATTGCCGGCCAGTACATGGGCGCGGTTAGCAATCACCTCGTTCACGTTCATATTGGATTGTGTGCCCGAGCCTGTTTGCCAGATCACCAGCGGAAATTCGCCGGCAAGGCCGCCTGCCAATATTTCATCACAAACCTGAGCTATCTGGTCGCGTTTTTCGGCGGGCAATACGCCGCAATCGGTATTTGTATAAGCAGCGGCTTTTTTTAGATAGGCAAAAGCAGCGATAATCTCTTTCGGCATCGAGGCTTCCGGGCCAATTTTAAAATTATTGCGTGATCTTTCGGTTTGTGCTCCCCAGTATTTGTCGGCGGGTACCTGTACCTCGCCCATGGTATCGTGTTCGGTTCTGAAACTCATGGAATTTGTATTTTTTGCAGGGGCAAAGTTAGGGTTTTAGTTGGGGAAGTAAAGGTTGAAGGCCAATCTTTTTGGGCTAATTTTCTTAAGTTTTATTGCAGGAATTGGACCAAACAATAACAAGGAAATCAAACAACATCTTTTACTAATTTGGGAAAATCAATGTATATACCCCCATCTGAACCTCCCGAAACTTCTTGCTTGTATTCCCTTCCATCTTCATCTTTATAATGAATAGTCCAAATGGAATAATCCCTGTTACTTATCGAGAATATATCGTGAGGAATTTGCATTTTATTATACTCTTTATGCCATACGGGAATGATTTCCGGGTCCTCATAAATAGTTTTACCAAACGTATTAGTTTTAAAAATCAAGACATTTATAGCTATTGCATTGGAAATGTACAGTTTAAAGTAAGGGTCTTCAAACTTGATTTTAAACTCTGGCCGTATATCTCTTCTGTTTTTATTTATTAATACTATATTGATTTTCTTTTGTTCATCTAATGTTCTCCAAATAAAATAAGCTGTGCAAACAGTCACAAATACCATTGTCCAATCAGAAACGGTACCCATATTTCAGCGCTAAAGCATTCGAACAATAGTATCATTTGATAAATGTATGAATCTACCAAAAACTTGCGAAGTTTTATAAACTTCGCAAGTTTCCTTTAAAACCCTCTTGCTGTCGTTTTCACCCACCCATACAAATCATTCATATACTGCGGATGCTCCGTTATCCATTTTGCACTTTCGGCGTTGCCCCGGTTGATCATCCGGGCAAAAGCCGGCATATTGGGCGACTGCGCCAGCTGGTAAAAATAATCGGCAAAATATTTCCTGAAAACAGGATCGGCATTTTGTTTATCGGCTAACTGCCCAATAGCAGTAAAAATGCCGGTTAACTGCACGGCTAATTGGTCGGCCGGGCTGGGGTATTTCTTTTTATCCGCATCGGCAATAGCTTTGCTGATGGCATTGTTAAGGGCGATACTGTTTGCATCAACCATTAGCATAGGTGTGCCCGCGGGCGGCCTTAAAATGCCTCCCTGTAAAATGTGTGTTATATTGCCATAAGCTTCGGTAGTGCGGGCGGTATTTGGTTCGAGCAGGATAAAACTGCATAAACCCAGCAGCGCGTTGGCCCTTTTATTTTGATGAAAACATACCAGGGCATACATGCGCTGGCTGCTGGCATGTTTAGGATCCAGTTTCATCGATTCGATGGCACATTTTTCCGCCTCGGCATAATTTCTGTCCCTGAAATAAACCAGGCCTAAATTATAATAAATGCTCTGGTATTTAGGGTCGAGCTTCAAGCCGGCCTTAAAGGCTTCAATAGCTTTAGCCGAATCGTGTTCCTTATCATAAATACTTCCTAAAAGATCATAGGCCCAAATAGTGATCGAACTATTAGCGTTGATGACTTTCTGCAGATAGGGAATGCCTTCTTTTCCCTTGTCTGATGCCAGCAGGGAAAAAGCCATGCCATAATTCGCATAAATATTCTCCGGCTCCACTTTTAAAGCGAGGCCGTATTTGTCAACCGCTTCCGAATATTTTCCATCTTTATTTAATTGTACCGCTTCTTTGATGAGTGATTGGGCATCATTCGGATCCTGGGCTATGCCGGCCCTGCCAATAGCTATCAAAACAAAGAATGCGAACAAAAAGCGATATGATTTCATGGTTAAATTTAAACAGATGTTAACCAAATTGAAAATATTTAAAACATTATGTTAAACATGCGGGTATAATTTCTAATTTTTGCAAACGTTTAATGTGTGAAGGTTTTACTTATGAGATTTGTGTATAGAGCTATTTTTTCTTCTGCCTGTTATCTGTTCTTTTTGGCATCCTGTTCTTCAAAAGCAAGTAATGATGCTACTACCCCGCCCAAAAAACCTGCCACGCCGATGGATACCAGAGCCCTGCTGGCTTATGACCCCCAAAATGCAGATAAAAAGATTGACGCCGTAATGCAGCAATTGCACCGCACACGCGGTTTTAATGGCAATGTGCTGGTGGCCAAACATGGAAAGATCATTTACGAAAATGCGATTGGCTGGGCCGACTATCTGCACCGCAAGGAACTAAACATTAACTCCCAGTTTGAACTGGCATCCATTACCAAAACATTTACGTCAACCGCCATCCTGATGCTGATGGAGCAAGGAAAACTTTCGTTAAATGATGATGTAAAAAAATTCTTCCCTGATTTTCCGTATGATGGTATTACCATCCGTTTGCTGCTTACACATCGCTCGGGGATGATGAACTACGTTTACTTTACTGATGACTTGTACCGTTCCGAGCACCGCGACCAGCGCAAAGGCCTTACCAATGCGCAGGAAATGGCCCTGATTGCTCAATATAAACCGCGCCCTTTTAACAAGCCCGATAAACGCTTTTTGTACAACAACTCCAACTTTATGGTGCTCGGCTCCATAATTGAAAAGGTTACCGGGCAGCCCTACGCCGATTTCGTTAAAGCACATATTTTTATACCTGCCGGGATGGCGCATACCGCCGTTTATTCAAAAGCAGTTTATGATAAAATCCCGGTTGATGTGGTAGGGCATGACAGGGGCCAATGGCGCTATTCGGTAGCGCAAAACTTCCTTGACGGCCCGGTAGGCGATAAAGGCATTTACAGCACGGTCGGCGATCTGTATTTATATGACAGAGCTTTACGTGAGGGCCGACTGCTAAAACAGGCCACAATGGACTCGGCCTATGTTCCGCGAAACCCGATGCTGCATGGCCATTTCAGTTATGGTTATGGCTGGAGGATTTTTGAAGCGCCCGGCAAACAGGTGATCTATCATACCGGATGGTGGCACGGTTTCAGGCATATTTACTTGCGGGATATAAAGGATGATATCACCATCGTATTGCTTTCCAATCTTTCAAATGGCAGCCTGCTGAAGCTGGACGATCTTTTTAACGCTACAGGAATGCCCATTGTGAGAAAGAGCGCTTATAAAGGCAACGGGGATACGAGTGATGACTAGTGTCGTGTCAACCATAAATTGACCAATAGTCCATCTACAAGTTCATTGAACGCAAATAGCACAAAAAGGGTTTACAAAAGGTTTACACATTTAAGGGTTTACATTTTGTAAATATCTAATAATAAGTTATTTATATGCCTACTCATTAAAATGGGGTTTACACTATTTTACGTAACCTCCACCCGGTATTTTTAAGCTGTTCTGATAAAGCCTGAACGTCAATTTATTAATGACATGACACTGGTATTTATTTGATTGGGTTGATTGAGTGAGTGGTTGAATAAGTTGAGCAGCTCAAATAATCATAAATTTGAAAATTACAGGCAAATTTGAATACACAACTCAATCAACCTAATCCAACCCATTAAACTTAATCAACCAATAAAATGTTCGATAAACTAATGCAGGCCCAGCAAAAAGCGGGCGAAATAAAAAAGAGGCTGGATGCCATTACCGTAACCGGCGTAGCCGAAGGCGGCAAAATTACCATTACCGCAAACGGCAATAAAGTGGTTCAATCTGTTTTAATTGACGATGCGCTTTTTAATGAAGGCGACAAAGAGCAATTGGAAGAATTGCTGATCATCGCGATAAACAAAGCGATGGAACAGGCCGATAATGTGAACCAGAGCGAGATGGCTGCCATGACCAAAGAAATGTTTGGCGGGCTTGGCGGAATGTTTTAAAATCTTTACAAACAGGATACACAAAGATTTTTAATATTGGGTACCAAATAGCGAATTTTGAGGTAACAATTAAGTTTGCTTCAAAATTCAACGTTCTTTATTCGATATTTAAACAAAAGACCCTATCTATATGAAAATTACTTATTATGGCCATTCCTCTTTCGGGGTGGAAACAGGCGGCAAAAAATTACTTTTTGATCCTTTTATTTCTCACAATGCCCTGGCGGCTGCAATTGATATCAACAGTTTAAAGCCCGATTATATTTTGCTTTCGCATGGGCATGGCGACCATATGGCCGACCTGGAACAAATCCAGAAAAACAGCGGTGCGCAGGTTATTTGTATTGCTGATATCGCCGGCTGGCTGAATAACAAGGGCATCACCAAAGTGCATGGTATGAATTTCGGCGGTGGTTTTAATTTTGATTTCGGACGGGTAAAAATGGTTTATGCGCTGCATTCAAGTTCGATGCCGGATGGCGCCTATGGTGGCAACCCTGCCGGGTTTGTGATCTCTTCTGAAGGGAAAAAACTTTATTTTGCAGGCGATACTGCCCTTACCCTTGATATGAAACTGCTGGCGGATGAAAATCTGGATTACGCGATTTTACCCATCGGCGATAACTACACTATGGGTGCTGATGATGCCATAAAAGCCGCGGGATTTGTTAACTGTAAAAATGTCATCGGGATGCATTACGACACGTTCCCGGTAATAAAAATTGACAAAAACGAAGTGCGCGAAAAGTTTAAAAAAGCAGGCCTCAATTTAACATTGCTGCCAATAGGTGAAAGCTTAGCTATATAAATGAAAAAAGCTTTACTCCCCGTATTTATATTTATTCTGATCATCCTATTTTCACAAAGGGCCGGTAGCCAGCCGGTTGTTATCAGTAATAATTATAAAAATGGAAATGGCCTGCGGCATTTAAAAATTGCCCGGGCCATGATCTATACACCGCAGGTAAGCTGGTGGTATAACCATCATCCTTCAATCATATGTTTCAAGGGAAAACTCATTGCCATATGGTCAAATGGTTTAATTGGCGAAGACTCGCCGGGCCAGCGGGTGGTATATTCGGAATCCACTGATTTTGTACATTGGTCGCCGGTACAGGTTTTAGCCCTGCCGTCAAAAGGGCCTTCAGACACCTTAAATGTGCTCACTGCCGCTGGTTTCTACCAGTATAAAGATACGTTAGTTGCTTATTATGGCGAATATGAGCAGCACCGTGCAAATACCCGCCTATGGGCAAAATACACTACCGATGGTAAGCACTGGAGCGAGCCGGTTGACATACACCTCCCCATAATACCTAACCATGGCCCTGAAGCTATCAAAAGCGGCAGGCTTATCATCAGCGGTAACTTTAGCTTTCCGTACACCGATGATCCGCGGGGACTATCAGGCTGGAAGATGACCAGTTTTTATCCATCTGATTTTTATACACAGGATAATTCGGCTGCTTTTTACGCCCCGGCAAAAAGGTGGGGGCTACCGCCGCTTTGCGAAGGCTCCTTTTTTCGAACAGATGATGACGTGCTGCATATGTTGTTGCGCGTAACCGGTAATGGCTGGAAAGGACGGCTGTGGCTTACTGAAAGCCGTGATAATGGAACAAACTGGTCAAAACCGGTTGAAACACCATTTACCGATAACGACAGCAAGTTTCATTTCGGGCGGTTGCCAGACAAACGGTTTTATTATGTGGGGATACCCGATACACTTCATCACTATGACAGAACGCCGCTGGTTTTGGCTTTAAGCGACGATGGTAACTATTTTGACAAACAATATATCATTGCTGATGAACCTTATCAATTAAAACAGGCGGGCCTTTGGAAAGGCGGGCAATATGGTTACCCACACACGATGGTATGGAATGGTTATATGTACGTTATTATCTCCAGGCAAAAGGAATCAATTGAAGTGCTTAGGTTTAAGCTGGATCAGTTGGGAAGAAAGTAGGCAGTTTACGGTTGGCAGTTTGCATATCAACTGCCAACTGCAAACCGCCCCCTGCAAACTTATATCACTGTTCCGTTAGGAATAACGGCTCTTTTTTTAACGATTACGATACCATCCTGAACCACATACGGGCCGTAATCACCGTTCTCCAGCTTTTCACCAACATTTATTTGAACGTCATCGCCTATATAAGTGTTTTTGTCGATAATAGCGTTTTTGATATGGCACCTGTCGCCAATACCCATTAAGGGTGTCTGGCTCAAATGCGACTCCTGGATCTGTTCAAGGGTTTGGTAATTATCGCTACCCATCACATAACAGTTTTCAATAATGGTTTCGAAGCCGAGCCGCGTACGAACGCCGATAACCGAACGGGTAATATGGCTGGCATTGATGATACATCCATCGGCGATAATCACTTTATCCACATGGGTACCCGACATTTTTGACGGCGGCAACATACGTGCGCGGGTGTATATAGGGTGCTTGTCAAACAAATTAAATTGCGGTATATCATCTGTCAAGCCAAGGTTGGCATCGAAAAATGAAGGAATGGTACCGATGTCTGTCCAGTAGCCCTCGTACTGGTAGCTTAATACGCGGTGTTCCGAAATGGATTGCGGAATAATCTCTTTACCAAAATCAGTCCGTTCATTGCCTTGCAAAAGATCATACAAGAGTTTCCGGTTAAACAGGTATATCCCCATTGATGCCAGGTAAACCCTGCCCTCTGCGGCCATTTGCGGGCTAACTTCTGATGCCCAGCTTTCAAAATTAGTTTTCGGCTTTTCAACAAATGCCGAAACCATGCTATTTTCATCCGTTTTTAAAATGCCAAAACCGGGCACATCATTTGCGTGAACCGGGATGGTAGCGATAGAGATTTCTGCATTTTTTTCGATATGTTCAGTAATCATCGCCTCGAAATCCATCTGGTATAACTGGTCGCCTGAAAGGATGAGTACATACTCAAATTCATGTACTGCCAGGTGATGCAAACTTTGCCTCACCGCGTCGGCAGTTCCCTGAAACCAGGCCACACTTGACGGTGTTTGTTCGGCAGCCAGTATGTCAACAAATGCCTCGCTGAAGCTGCTGAAATGGTAGGTGTTCTTGATATGCTTATTTAAAGATGCCGAATTAAATTGCGTTAATACGTAAATCCGGTGAATACCCGAATTAAGGCAATTTGAAATAGGGATATCCACCAGCCTGTATTTACCTGCAATAGGTACGGCTGGTTTTGAACGTGTTGCGGTTAACGGAGATAACCGGCTTCCCTGGCCACCGCCAAGTACAATGCAAATTACTTTTGAGGTCATATTATTGGATTTAAGCTTTCATAAAGGTTTATATATTCTTTAGCTGAACGGTCCCATGAAAAATCGAGTGCCATCATTATTTTTCGTAAATGTTGTACGTGTTTGGTGTTTTCGTACAGCGTTAAGGCCCGGCTTATCGCATCGCAAATATCATCGATACTGGCATTATTATACCTGATGCCGTAGCCGCCTTCATCACCAAAGTCGATAACGGTGTCTTTCAGGCCCCCTGTGCTTCTTACCATGGGTAAGGTTCCGTAGCGGAGGGCATACAACTGGTTAAGTCCGCAGGGTTCAACCCGGGAAGGCATCAGTAAAAAGTCAGACCCGGCATAGATCAGGTGGGCCAATGCTTCGTCGTACCCGATAAAAACATTGCATTGATCGGGGTAGGCCGTTTTTAAATGAAGCAGGCCATTTTCAACCGCCTTTTCGCCCGCCCCTAAAATCAGCATGTTAAATTTTCCCGGATGCTCATGAAAACTTCTTTCCAGGGCGGCAGGCAAAATGTCGGCACCTTTTTCGAATACCAGACGACCGATAAATGAGATAACAGGCTTATCCGGTGCAAAATCAAATCTCTGGCACAGGGCATCTTTATCTGCCTGTTTCCCTTTAGTTATTTGTTTGATCGAGAATTTATGCGGGATCATCGGGTCTTTATGTGGGTCCCATATTTCTGTATCAATACCATTGATAATGCCCGAGCCCTTTGCCCGCTCCAGGTAAAACAAATATTCCAGCCCGTTTGAGCTGATGGAAAGTTCCTGCAAATAACTTGGCGATACGGTAGTAAAGCGCCAGCAGCATTTTACCGCAGAAGCCAGGGGGTTGATGGTTCCGCCCCAGTCAAGCAAACCGGTTTTGGTAATGTCTATTTCGGGCAGGTAGGATAACTTATCCCAACCGAATGCGCCGTGATATTGCCCGTTATGTATAGTAAGTATGGTTGGCACATTTGCCATCCTGGTATATAGTTTTGAATGTTGTAATAAAAATGGAACCAGCCCCGAGTGGTGATCGTGGCAATGGATCAGGTCTGGCGTTTGTTGCGAATAGCTGATCCAATCGAGAAAAGCGATCTGGAAGGCGATAAACTGTTCCGTTTCATCAGGGTATTGGTAAACCTCTTCGCGATCAATTAAACCGGGGATCTTTACCAGGTACAATTCAAAACCCAGTTTATCGGTTCTTTCTTTTAGTATCTCAAAATACAAACGGCGTGTGCCCAGCAGGGTTGAGGCCTGGAAAACGGTATCGAAGTGATTTTCCTGTACAAACTTGCGGTTGTAATATGGCATAACAACCGCCGCCTTTATACCCAGCAGGTTTTGGTATTTGGGCAACGCGCCCACCACATCGGCAAGACCGCCAACCTTGGCAACAGGATAACATTCGGCACTCAGGTGAAAAACTCTCATCAGAAATATTATTGGCTCAATTTAAGCAAAGAAACCATCAAATAAACAAATGCTTCCTGATAATTTTTTAAAAAAATTATTTTTATTAATTGTTCAGTGAGCAGGGCGGTTCATTTTGAGATTGTGATTTAATGCAGGTGTTCATTGAAAAATCTTCAGAAAAGTGTGCCTTTTGACAGTGTTTTTTATGGAAATGTTAATTTGGAAAATAGATTTTATCCTGCTTTTGAGCTCCAAAACCGTTTGTCCGCCAAAATAAGCCGGTAAAAGACACGAAATATCGTTTGGTGCTTATTAGTTTATTTTAATATGGCGACCTGTAGGTTCAAAAGGAGAAAGTGAAGAGCAGGATTCCGGATTTCAGAAGTCCTGTTTCTTCATAAGTCTGCTCATAAACACCGTTTGAGTTAAGCGAGAGCAAAGTGGTTTTTTTGTTCTTCGGGTCGATCATGAAATATTCTCTGACACCCACTTTTTCGTACAGTGCCCTTTTTCTTTTGGTATCGTAAGTACGGTTTGTTGAAATAATTTCGATAATAATAGCCGGGACGCCGTAAACGCCATTTTCTTGTATTATTTGCTCGTCTTCATTCAATACGACGAAAAGATCGGGCTGAACTACTGATGTCTCCTGATCGAAATACACATCAAAAGGCGCACTGAGCAGCGTGCCGGTTTGTTTGGCCTCTAAAAATTGGAAAAGTAATGATGATAACTTAATTAATAGCAGCTGATGTTTTCTGGATGGTGATGGCGACATAATCAGTTCATTAAATATAACCTCACAGCGCGTACCTTCGGGCAGCATCCTATACACCTCAACAGCGGTCGAAGGTATTTCAGATATAACATTTTTATATTTATGCTGATCGTTCATGTAGCAAAACCCTTGTATTACAAATATAACTCATCACCTTTAAAAAAGGTATATGCATCATAGGATTATTTACAAATTCAACCCAATCAACCTAATCCAACCCAATCAATCCCTCAATGCGCCTCCAGCCAGTTTACCCCCGTGCCAATCTCCACCATTATAGGCACCGTCGTTTTAATAGCATTTTTCATATTCTCCATAATGATGGGTTTTACTATTTCCACCTCATGATGCGGCACGTCAAACACCAACTCATCATGCACCTGCATGGTCATGCGGGCATCCAGGTTACGGGCTTTAAATTCGCGGTGAATATTGATCATCGCTATCTTGATCATATCGGCCGCCGAACCCTGTATCGGCGCATTAATGGCATTTCGTTCTGCAAAGCCGCGCACCGTTTGGTTTGCGGAATTAATATCCCGCAGGTACCTGCGGCGGCCCATCAGCGTGCATACATAGCCATTTTCGCGGGCGAAGTTCATGGTATCGGCCATGTAATTTTTAATGCCAGGGTACTGCGCGAAGTAGTTATCAATAATTTCGGCGGCTTCCTTGCGCGGGATACCCAAACTTTGTGATAAACCAAATGCCGACTGCCCGTAGATAATCCCAAAATTTACAGCTTTGGCATTACGGCGCTGGGTGCTGGTTACTTCATCCAAACTGATGCCGTATACATTGGCTGCGGTGGCGGTGTGGATGTCCAGGTTTTGTACAAAAGCTTCCATCATGTTGGCATCCTTGCTGATCTCGGCGATAATACGCAATTCGATCTGCGAATAATCCGCAGATACGATGGTATGGCCACTATCCCTCGGGATAAATGCTTTTCTTACTTCACGACCACGTTCGGTACGAATAGGGATGTTTTGCAGGTTGGGGTTATTGGAACTCAACCGCCCGGTTGCCGCTACCGCCTGGTTATAGGAAGTATGTACCCTGCCTGTTTTGCGGTTTACCATGGTTGGCAAGGCATCTACATAGGTTGATTTTAACTTTTGCAGCTGACGGAAATCGAGTATATCCCTTACAATATCGCTTTTGGCGGCAAGCCCCATCAATACATCTTCACCGGTTTGGTATTGGCCGGTTTTGGTTTTTTTTGCTTTGGGATCAAGCATTAATTTTTCAAACAATACCTCGCCCAGCTGTTTGGGTGATGCGATATTGAAGCGTACACCCGCTTTTTCAAAGATGATCTTTTCGAATTTGGCAATATCTGTTTCCAGTTCTTTTGAAAATTCCTTCAGCGTTTCGTGGTCTATCAAAACGCCTTCGTACTCCATATCGGCCAGCACGTAGATCAGTGGGTTTTCTATTTCGTTAACCAGTTTTTCGCTGTCAACTTCTTTTAATTTGGGCTCGAAAATGGTTTTTAGCTGCAGGGTGATATCGGCATCCTCGGCAGCGTATTCTTTTATTTTTTCGATCTCCACATCGCGCATGCTGCCCTGGTTTTTGCCTTTTGCACCAATGAGTTCAGTTATGGACACCGGTTTGTAATTCAAATAATTTTCCGAAAGCACATCCATACCATGGCGTGTATCCGGGTCAATCACGTAATGGGCCATCATGGTGTCAAACAGCTCGCCTTCCACTTCAACGCCGTACCATTTCAGTATTAAAACGTCAAACTTAATGTTCTGCCCTATCTTCCCGATAGACGCATCTTCCAGCACCGGCTTAAATTCATTTACAATGCCCTGTGTTATCTCCTGATCAGCAGGAACCGGTATATACCAGGCCTCCCCGGGTTTTATTGCAAAGGATAATCCTACCAATTCACAATCATTTGCATCAGTGCCGGTGGTTTCGGTATCAAAGCAAAAGCTTTTTTGCTGCGCGAGGATCTCAATCAGCGCTTTCCTTTTTTCAGGAGTATCTGCCAAATGATATTCATGCGCTACGGTATTAATGTTTTTGGCATCTGCCGCAACCGGCGGTTCATAAATATCCTGCATATCAACCGCCAAAACGGGGCGGCTATCGTCAACCGGGGCGCCAAACAAATCCGTTTGAAAACCTGCGGCCCGGGTTTCGGTAATGCTGAAATCATCACCAAAAACACGCTTTCCAAGAGTCCTGAATTCCAGTTCGGCAAATAAAGGCTCCAGCAGGTCTTTGCTCGGCGGGCCCATCGCAAGCCCTTCTTCATCCAGTTCGACAGGAACATTGAGGTTGATGGTGGCCAATTTTTTAGATAACAGGCCCTGCTCGGCAAACTGCTCTACATTTTCGCGCTGCTTGCCTTTTAGTTCATGACTATGGCTGATGATCTCCTCCATCGAGCCGTATTGTTTGATCAACGATTTAGCTGTTTTTTCGCCGATGCCGGGGATGCCGGGGATGTTATCCACCGCATCGCCCCAAAGGCCCAAAATATCTATCACCTGCTCTACACGTTCAATCTCCCATTTCTCCAAAACTTCTTTTACGCCCAGTACCTCCATTTCATTCCCCATCCGTGCGGGTTTATAAATAAAAATATTATCCGATACCAGCTGGGCGAAATCTTTATCTGGTGTCATGCAATAGACCTGGTATCCCTGCAATTCAGCTTTTTTGGCCAGGGTGCCGATAATGTCGTCAGCTTCGTAGCCGTCAGAAGTTATTACCGGGATATTAAACCCAAGGATCACTTTAAATATATAAGGCAGTGCTGCCGAAAGGTCTTCGGGCATGCTTTCCCGGTGCGCTTTGTAGGCTGCAAAATCAATATGACGCTCGGTAGGTGCTTCGGTATCAAATACCACAGCCATGTGGGTGGGTTTTTCTTTTCTGATAACTTCAAGCAATGTATTGGTAAAACCCATCACCGCCGAAGTATTTAAACCGCCCGAAGTAAAACGCGGAGTTTTGCTCAACGCAAAATGCGCCCGGTAAATAAGGGCCATGCCATCCAGGAGAAATAGTTTCTTCATAATATTTTATTGCACGAATGCTCACTAATTTTTTCGAATATACACGAATGAAATTAAACACGAATTACACGAATAAAATCGAATTTTTGGTTGTCTAAAATACAAATTTTGAGCCGTTCGCCATATTCATACTACCCCTACTATTTAAAACCAATAGATAGGCATTCGCGAAAATTCGAACTCATTCGTGGCTATTCGTGTCACTTGAAGCTACAATCAGGCAAATGATCATTAACCATGCCGGTGGCCTGCATATGCGCATAGCAAATCGTCGTACCGAAAAACTTGAAGCCGCGCTTTTTCATATCCTTACTGATGGCATCGGATATGGGGGTGCTTGCGGGCGTACTTCCTGAAAAATTATTAATAGGCTTCCCCTCGGGCATAAAGCTGTACAGGTATTTATCAAACGAGCCAAATTCTTTCTGCACTTCGATAAAAAGCTTTGCGTTGTTGATAGATGATAAAACCTTTAGCCGGTTACGAATGATTCCCACATTATTCAATAAACGCTCCACGTCCTCATCATCAAATGCGGCTACTTTTTCCACATCGAAATCAGCATAAGCTTTGCGATAGCCCTCGCGCCGGCGCAAAATAGTGATCCAGCTTAAGCCAGCCTGTGCAGATTCCAGCACCAGGAACTCAAAAAGCTTTTTATCATCGTGTACCTCTTTGCCCCATTCATTATCGTGGTATTTGAGATAGAGTTCATCATTGCCGGGCCATGAGCAGCGTTTTATTTCAGGAGTTTGCAGTTTTGAGTTTGCAGTTTGCATAGCGTTGTCTTAAAATGCTAAATTAAAAATTAATACCTGCAAACCGCCAACTTTTAACTGCCAACTGAACACAATTCATCCCAGTACTCTACAGCTCTCCGATAATGCGGTATCACAATCGACCCTCCCACCAAATTGGCTATCATAAATACTTCGTTCATTTCGTCGTGGTTCACACCTGCCTCGTGGCATTTGCCTAAATGGTATTTTATGCAATCATCGCAGCGCAAAACCATCGAAGCTACCAGGCCCAGCATTTCTTTGGTTTTTACATCCAGCGCGCCATCAGCATAAGTGGTGGTATCCAGTGCGAAAAACCGTTTGATATTGGTGTTGGCGGTTTCCATTATCCTGTCGTTCATTCTGGTACGGTAGGATTCAAAATCTTCTATCAGGGACATATTATATTTGTTGAATTAGTGAGTTAGTGATTGATGTAATTTCGGAATTTCGATTTCGGAATTAAAGCTGCAATTTTTTTTATTTATTAGTCGGGTGCAAAGTTCAGAAAAAGTATCCTGATGTCGATTTATCCCGAAATTAAAAATCCGACATCGAACATCCGAATTCCGAAATAAAATATACTATTTTTATACCCTTAATCAACTAACCACATGGAAAGCCTCTCGCCCAATATTTTTGTTGAAGACATGAACGAAACCATCAGCTTTTATATGTCTATCGGGTTTCAACTGGTAATGACCGTACCCGAAGCCGGCACTGAATTAGTTTGGGCGATGATGACCAACGGCGACGTAACCTTTATGTTCCAGACCTTTGAAAGTTTGGGAAAGGAACTCCCGAATATCAGCCGGCGAAACGGCGGCTCGCTGTTGTTTTATATCAAACTAAAAAAGATCAGGGAGTTTTTTGAGCTGATCCATGAAAAAGTAACGGTACTGAAAGGCTTGGAAACCACTTTTTATGGCGCTACAGAATTCTCTATCCTGGATAACAATAACTACGTTTTAACTTTTGCCGAGGACGAATAATGATCGACTTTATCCGTGCCGACCATATCCATATTTGTGTGCCGCCTGAACGGCTGGAAGAAGCCCGGCAATTTTATACCGGTACCATCGGCCTGAAACTGATTGAACGGCCCGATAAGATCTTTGGCAACGCGGGTTACTGGTTTGATATCGGCAATATACAATTACATATAGGCGTAGAGCCTGCTTTGGCTCGTTCCATCAGGCATACCGCTTTTGAGGTGGCCGATGTGGAAGCGGCAAGGTATTTGCTGCAAAAAAACAATATTGAAATTTTGGAAGAACCAAAAATACCGGGTCGTAGCCGTTTCGCGTTTATCGACCCTTTTGGCAACCGGATGGAATTATTGCAATTGATTGATTAATAAGATTATATTCTTTAAATTTAACCATGTTTTAATTTAGAAACGGCTTATGAAATTCATCTCCCCTAAAATTCACGGAATAATTGATTATTTAATGGTGATCGTGTTGCTGTGTTCGCCTGCCTTTTTTGGGTTTACGGGTACGCTGGCTGTTTTTACATACGCGCTGGGTGCCGTTCATTTGCTTTTATCAATTTTGACGGATTATCCTATGGGGGCTTTTAAAGCTATCCCCGTTACTATACATGCCACTATCGAGGTGTTGGTGGGCATTATACTCATCGTGCTGGCTTATACCCTGTTTGGTGACAACCCCGACGGTAAACTTTTTTATGTTATCTTCGGTACGGTAATATTGCTTACCTGGCTGGTAACGGATTACATGGGTAACGAGTTTAACGAGGCTACTTTATAAAGCCAGTTCAATTGACGGGTCCCAGTACAGTTTTTTAAAGTCATGCACCTGGTCATCCACCACTTTTACGCCTTCGCTTTCCAGCAATTGCTGCATCAGGTTGCCGCCGAAATGAAATTTGGCCGTTAACAAACCCTGCCGGTTTACCACCCTGTGCGCCGGTACCGGCGGCATTGCTTTTCCGCAGGCCTGCATGGCCCAACCCACCATCCGCGATGAACCTTTTGTGCCCAGGTAAGCTGCAATAGCACCATACGAAGTTACCCGGCCAGCTGGGATCAGCCGCGCCACTTCATAAACCTGTTCGAAAAAATTATCATCTTTCATAGGCGCTATGCTTTAAAAACCTCTGCGCTACTTTGCGCATCTCTTTGCGTTCTTTGCGGTAAAATTAACCGCAGAGTTCGCAAAGAAGCCACAGAGGCCACAGAGAACAAACAGTTTTTTATTTAAAAGTACCTACTTAAAAGAAAACTTCAGATAGTTAATATTCTTATCGTGCTTCAAATATTTCTTTTCGTAATAGGTTTTGATAGAAAGTACCTCATCCGCAAAATCCGAATGATAGAGGTCTTCCGTTCTGACATGCAGGATCATGCCGGTTTCAGTAATTTTTTCAGCGGTGTAGGCATGCAGGCCGTCGTTATCTGTTTTCAGGTTGATAAACCCGCCTGGTTTTAACAGCGGCTTATACTTATTCAGGAAACGCGGTGAAGTTAGCCTTTTCTTTTCGCGGCTTACCTGTGGCTGCGGATCAGGGAAGGTAATCCAGATCTCATCAACCTCGCCTTCGCCAAAATAATCCAGGATGGTTTCTATCTGGATCCGCAGGAAAGCCACATTGGGTACGCCATCTTCAAGCGCGGTTTTAGCGCCGCGCCAGATGCGGTTACCCTTATAATCTATCCCGATAAAATTCTTTTCAGGAAACAACCGCGCCAGGTTTACCGTGTATTCGCCTTTGCCGCAGGCCAGTTCAAGCACTACCGGGTTGTTATTTTTAAAATGAGCAGTGCTCCATTGGCCCTTAAATGGCTTGCCGGCATCCAGCTGCAAAACGTTACTGAATGTATTTACTTCGGCAAAACGCCTTAATTTATCTTTTCCCAATTCAAAAAATTAAAGCGCAAAAATAGGATTTTACCAGCTTAACCGATCAAAATATGTTATCCCGTTCTTTCTTTCGTCTTCCCCGCTGCCAGTCTTTTCTAACTTTCGGTCTTTTCGGACTTTCGGACTTTCGATCTCTCCCCTACCAACTGCCACTAGCGCCACCGCCGCCGAAATCTCCGCCGCCAAAGCCGCCGAAACCACCGCCACCGCTGTCGCCGCCGCCAAAGCCGCCGTCGCCGTTGGAGAAACCGCCCCAGCCGCCGCTGCCCCTGCCCAGCAACGTGCCGCCCAGGAACCACCAGAAAGGGCTTGCGCCGCCCCTGCCGCCAATGATATGGCCGCCGCCGCCGCCCCTGCCGCGCAGTACGATGATGGCAATAATAATTACGATAAAGAAAATAATGCCATAACTGCCGCTGTAATCCTGTTCCTTTTCAGCAACCTGTTTTTTGGGCGCTTTATACTCGCCTTTCATCAGTTTTATCAGGTCGTCCACACCGGCATTTAAGCCGCCGTAATAATCGCTTTGTTTAAAGCGGGGCAACATATCGTTATGGATGATCTCGTTCGCCCTGATGTCGGGCACCGCCCCTTCGGCGCCGTAACCGGTTTGTATGGTCACTTTATGGTCGTCAAAGGCAACCAATATCAGTATACCGTTGTTTTTACCTTTCTGGCCTATACCCCAGGCACGGCCCAGCTTTTGCCCGTAATCGGCTATGTCATACTGGCCCACGGACTTGATGATCACTATTGCTATCTGGGTAGAGGAGGTATCACTGAACGAAGCCAGCTTATACTCCAGCATATGCCTTTCCTCATCCTGCAATACATGTACATAATCGGTAACCAGGGTGGTTGATTTTGGCGGCAGCTGCTGTGCAAAAGCCATTAGCCCGATAAACAGCAGCGAAAATAATAGGGTGAGTTTTTTTAACATGATCTTAAGGTTATTCGCCATCCATAAAGGCAATGTCGTCTGATAATTCGTTGCTGTCATCCTTATGGTGCGGGAAATATTTTTGCAGGTGTTCGCCCGCTATCTCAAGGCCGGTAACAATGCCTTCAACAATATCGCCTACTTTAAAATGTTTGAGCATGTCGTCTTTGGTATCGTCCCAAAAATTATCAGGCACTGCTTTGTTGATACCCGCATCGCCAATGATGGCAAACTTACGGTCGACAGTGGCAACATAAATAAGCACGCCGTTACGCAATTTGGTTCTATGCATATCCAGCTGGTGGAAATACTTGGCTGCACGGTCGAGCACGTTCTCGCTGCAGGTTTTTTCGATACAAACGCGCAACTGCCCTGAAGTATGCCTTTCGGCATCCTCTACCGCAGTGCGGATCCGTTGTTGTTCCTCGTCGTTAAATACGGCCATAGTTTATTGTTTTTTTTGATTACACCGATTTTTGTTTTTTGATTTCACCGATTATGCCGGCATTATACCCTGGCAGTCAAAATCGGTGTAATCCCAAATAAATCGGTGTAATCATAAGCTAATTAAAATTGCACTTTCGGCGCGTTTTGTGCAGATGCCTCGGCTGCAAAGCTTCCTTTTACGGTGTATCCGTGCGAACCGGCAACAATACTGTACGGGAACGAGCGGATAGTGGTATTGTAATCCTGTACCGCAGCGTTAAAATCCATACGGGCTACCGAAATGCGGTTTTCTGTACCTTCCAGTTCCGCCTGAAGGTCGCTGAAGTTTTGATTGGCTTTCAGGTCGGGATACCTTTCCGATGCTACCAGCAAACGGCCCAAAGCGGTGCTTAACTGGCCCTGTGCAGCCTGGTATTTCTGGATAGTTTCGGGGTTAAGTTTGGTTGGGTCAACCTGGATAGACGTTGCGCGTGCACGTGCATCGGTAACTTCAACCAAAGTGCTTTTTTCGAAATTGGCAACCCCTTTAACGGTAGCTACCAGGTTAGGGATCAGGTCGCTGCGGCGCTGGTATTGCGATTGTACCGCGCCCCATTTTGCCTTTACAGCCTCATCTTTGGCAACAATGCCATTGTTTAAACTCTGACCGTAAAGCCATATCAGACCCCAGATAATAATGATGCCGACCACGACACCTATTGCTATAAATAAACCTTTCATGATTTTTTTTCTGTTTGATTTTAATTCCTGTGAATTTACAATTTAGAGTACAAAACACATACCGTTGTTACAATAGCTTATTTGTTATGCCATTATGGCAATAGCTGTGGTTTTTGTAAATGTAAATAAAAAGAATGGGATGAAAAATGACAGCGGTCAATTGTGCAAGAAGCATAATAGAACGAAGGGGCCTGGCTGATTTGAGTATTACTATTAAACATGGTGCCTTCTATAAACCATGAACTGCCAGCAGCGGTTTTACGGGAAACACCCGGCACGTAACGTGTTTTCCACCAACTATTTACCGTAAAAACACCTATTGATTTTATTTAATTATATGCTAACTTTATTTTAACAAATAAAACCAGACCAAATTGTTGCAGGTGCAACATGTTTAATTCACATCATCCCTTAAACCATGGATATTGTAACCGACCTTACCGCCCAGGCTGTTGCCAACATCGGCATTATTCAAAATATCTGTAAAAAAGAACTGAGTGTAGATGAACGCAAATCTTCGCAGGAACTGTACCTGTGGCAGCTTAACCAAAAGATACTAGTTATTGAAAAAGTGTGCCCTGAATCTGTTACAAAAAGCATCCAGGATGTACTTTGGTGCAGCATCGGTATTGAACATACGGATACCTTTAAGCGATGTTTTCTGGCACTTGCCAGCGATCTGCTGCACTGGCTGCAGGTTAACCATAAGCACGATGCCGTGCGGGATAAGGCCAATGTAAAGGCGGGCCTGGCTAAAAACGGCACCTTATATTGTACGCCGTACCAGTGGCGCAATATCGTCAGGGAAATCCTTTTTGACGACCCATCGGCACGGCTGACACTGGCACAGGCAATGCATTATATGCCGGTTCAGATTATTTTGTCGCTGGGTGGGAAAGACCTCAGCCAGGCTGAACAACGCCTTTTCCAAACATGGGAAATAAAAGAAACCGATGGTTTGCTTAACCAATCTGACCATAAGCTTTACAGCAGGTGGTGGGAACGGGTTTACGACGGCAATGAGGTTAAACGCAGTGAATTTGCAAAAATATTATTGAAAGATGATGCCGCTTTATTGAAGCAGCTTAACATGGAAAAAGTGCCCTTACCTTTTGAGAGCCTTTTTAACGACGAACTTAATGAGATTTGCAAGAGCCGGATTGACCGTATGGAAGATGATCCGGGCGCGTTTGAAGTAAAGCTGGTAACCGATATGCCGCAAGCACCCAATATAGAGGACCCGTTAAAGCGGGCGGCAAAAATGGACCTTCATGGCCTTGCCTTATCGGGCGGAGGCATCCGGTCGGCAACGTTTAGCCTGGGCGTATTACAAAAACTGGCCGAAGATGGTAAGCTGCCCCGCTTTGATTACCTTTCAACGGTATCAGGCGGCGGCTACATTGGCACCTGGCTTGCCTGCTGGATAAAGCGCAGCGGTTCCGTATCAAAAGTAGCCGACCGTTTGAATGAAAAAAAATCAGCAGATCCGCTGGGTGAGGAGGTGCGGCCCATCCGCTGGCTGCGCATGTTTAGCAATTACCTTGCCCCGGATGCAAGTGTAATGTCGGCCGATTCATGGACTATGGGGATCACCTGGCTGCGAAATACATTGATCAACCAGGTGCTCCTTTTACTGCTGTTATGCACTGCCCTCTCATTAGTTACAGACCTGGCATTTACCTGGGATACTTTCACCAAAATACCAAACTCGTACGACTGGAAAGTGGTTGCCAAGTGGAGCGTGCTGATATTTGTACCGGCGGTATGGTTTGTTGGGGCGGGTATGAAAACCTACGATTCAGCACATGACGAGCGTAACCTGTTCAGCTTCGGCCGAAACCGGTTGTTAATAGTTTTTTTGATCATTTGGACGGTTTTAGTTACCTACGTGGTTAGTTCCTGGCTATATCCTCAACCTTTCCCGATAGTATTTTCAAACAGGCTGGGCCTGCTGTGGCCGGCAGCGGCAACGGGCTTTGTTGCTATGGTATCAATCGCTTATATAGGGTTATACCGCGTATGCGCACAAAAACCACTCGAAAAAAAGTTGGTTGATGCAGCAATCATACTTTCATCGGCTATCGCCGCAGGCGCGGCCTGGCTGATGCTGGCTGGCGTTTGGCTCTTATTTGACAGGTTGAAAAAGGACTGGGTGTTTATTTTAGGGCCGCCATTGGTGCTCGAGTGTATCAGTACCTGCGTAGTTATCCGTATGGCATTGATGGGGAAATTGTTTCCGGATGAGCGCCGCGAGTGGTGGGGCCGGATGGGCGCCATTACGCACCGCACCATGCTTATGTGGATATTGGTTACCTATAGCGCCCGTGAGCTGCCTGATGAATTTAAGCTATTTTGCAAGCATCTTGACGGATTTCATATCAAAACGGTTTTAGGCGTTAGCTGGGCCGGCCTTGTAGGATCAGCAGTAAAAATGGCCTATCAATCAAAAGAAAACCCGGGCAAACCCGATTCAAACACGGCGGCAGTAAAGGATATTTTTGTACGAGTGGCGCCTTATATTTTTATGATCGGTTTTATAATTATTGGTGCAAACGCGTTTCGCGGCATTGGTAGCCTGATTCCCCAATTTATACAGTGGATACCTGTAAAGTTTGATTATTTCAGGGTGACGATAGCGCTTGCGGCCATCACCTATTTATTTAGCTGGCGTGTTGGGGTAAATGAGTTTTCGCTGCACCATTTTTACCGAAACAGGCTGGTGAGGGCCTACCTGGGCGCTACGCGAAAACGGACCGACCGCGACAAAACAGCCAATAACTTTACCGGCTTTGATAAAAATGACGATATAAAATTATCCACATTCATCAATACAACCGGCGACGGCGACTACATAGGGCCTTACCCTATCATTAATTCCACGCTGAACGCCACCGTAGTATCCGAACTTGACCGGCAAGACCGCAAAGCGGAGTCATTTATATTCTCGCCCTTGTATTCAGGGTTCGATTTCAGCCCTACGCGTTCTGCCGCCTACGCAAAAAATAAGGTTTATGAATACGGCTACAGGCCAACCGTCGTTTACGCTTACGAAAAAGGGCCGATGATCGGTACGGCTATGGCGATTTCAGGCGCGGCAGTAAGCCCCAATATGGGTTATCATTCAGCACCTGCTACCGCTTTTTTGCTTACCATGTTTAACGTTAGGCTGGGCTGGTGGATGGGTAACCCCAGGAGGAGTACTTATAAATACTCCGATCCGACTTCTGGCGTAGCATACCTGATCAGCGACCTGATCGGCAACTCTGATATTGATTCCCGCTTTGTTTGCCTGTCAGACGGCGGCCATTTTGATAACATGGGCTTGTATGAACTTGTACGGCGACGCTGCAGCAATATTATGCTGGTAGACGCGGAAGAAGACCCCGGTAACAGCTTTGAAGGCCTTGCGAATGCCATCAGGAGGTGCCGTATTGACTTTGGGGCCGAGATTGTGATCAATACAAGCCAGATCAGTACCAAAAATGCACTCGGCTATAACTCGGCCCATGCGATTACCGATGGAACGATATTTTACCCGGGGGATAAAACTGGCCATCCGTCAGGTAAAATTACCTATATAAAAGCCGGCCTGGTAGGTACTGAAACTACAGATGTTTTGGAATATCACCAAAAAAATAATTTATTCCCCCAGCAACCTACCAGCGACCAGTTTTTTACAGAAGAGCAATTTGAGAGCTACCGCAAACTGGGTTACCTGAGTATTTAGATTATTAGGCCACCGGATAGTGCTAATAGACTTCTTTTCCTGTCCTTCCGGTTTTGAGTTGCGACAAGTAAATTCGTATCGGGGCGGTTTCGTCTAAACCAATACGCTATCAAAAAGAAATTAAAATATAGAAAATCCGATGGTGCTCATTAGCTGGTTGGGTGAGTTTCCGTCCGCATTCATCCGCATCACCCCATATCCAAAACCGGACGGACGGCTTGTTGGTCCATAGTCAATGGACCATAGACCATGGCAGGAAATGCAGCCATTAAACCCACCATCGCCATGGACCATCGACCATCACCCCATCGGCCTTTTCCCCGCCAAATCCCTCCACGGTAACAAATGTTACTATTTGCCATTTTTTGCCCCGGTATTTTTGCATCAAATTAAATATTAATGAGCAGCAAAACTTATTTTATATCGATAGCAATAGCCGGGTCTATTATCGCCGGCGTGTTTGGCGGCAGGGTTTCGGCACAGGACAGCGTTAAAACCTTAAGCTCAACTGATGCCATATCGGCTACCTTAAATAATAACCATGCCATACAACTGGCCAAACTGGACGAAAATATCGCCGCATCAAACTACAAAACCACCGAAGCGGTGTTTTTGCCGCAGGTAGGCGTATCCTACACTGCCATGGGCACTAATGACCCGTTGAACGCCTTCGGGTTTAAATTGCAGCAGCGTTCTATCACGCAGGCTGATTTTAACCCGCAATTACTGAACCACCCCAACGGCACGGCCGATTTTAACGCCAAACTGGAGGTACAGCAGCCTATATTGAATTTGGATATGCTGTACCTACGCAAAGGCGCCCAAAAACAAACTGAGGTTTACCAGTATAAAACACAGCGCACTAAGGAGTATTTGATCTTCGAGGTGCAAAAGGCTTACCTGCAATTGCAGCTGGCTTATGACGCGGTGGCTGTGTTAACCGAAGCTGCAAATACGGCGCAATCGGTTTACGGGTTTACGGATAACCATTACAAGCAGGGGCTGATCCAGAAATCGGACCTGTTAAACGCGCAGGTGCAGGTTACTACCGTGCATAGCAACCTGCAAAAGGCACAAAGCAGCATCCGCAACGCCAGCGACTATTTGAGTGTACTGATGGGCCAAAAGGCGGGCGTAACCTATAAAATTGACGCCCCGCAGGAGATTGCCGGCAATGCGGATACCACCCAAAAGATAGCCCCCGGCCGCGCCGATTTTATGGCGATGCAAAAAGCTATTGAAGCATCAGACCTGATGATTAAATCGAGCAGGATGAGTTACCTGCCAAAACTTAATGCCTTCGGTAATTTTCAATATAACGATAACAACTTAACCGGCTTTGGCGCCAACGCTTACTTTGCAGGCGTACAGTTATCATGGGATGTGTTTAAGGGCAATAAAACCAAAAATACCATCGCCACACAAAAACTGGAACGCGATAAACTAAGCGAACAACTGGCCCAGCAAAAAGACCAGGGCCAGCTTGAACTGAACAAAGCTTACCGCGACCAGTCGGACGCCCAATTTGAAATCCGGCAGGATAAAGCGGCCATTGAGCAGGCAGCAGAAGCCTTAAGGATATTACAAAACCGCTACCAGCAGGGTTTGGTAAACACCACCGACATCCTGATGGCGCAAACACAACTATCGCAGCAAAAATTCGCACTGGCGCAGGCACAGTTCAGCCTGAACCTTACCCGCGCATATATACAATTATTAACCACATCAACCACAAAATAACTTACTCAACCATGAGCAATACAATAAATTTAAACAGAACCGTACAATTGTTAACCGGCATTGGTATCGTAATCCTTAGTTCCTGTTCATCAAAACAGAAAAGCGAGACCGCCGTAAATACCGATCCGGCCATTATGGTAAGCGTAGCGGTTCCTGCGGCGGGCCAGGCGCAAAGTATCAATGTAAGCGGGCAGGTGGAGGCCTCGCAGTCGGCAACAATAAGCACCCGGGTAATGGGTTACATTACTAAACTGGATGTAAAAATTGGCGACCATGTAAACAAGGGCCAGCTGCTGGGTACCATCAGCAATGATGATATAAGGGCCAAACGGGCACAGGCCGATGCACAGATAGCACAGGCCGAAACCGCCTATAAAAATGCGCAAAAAGATTACGACCGCTTTACCGTACTGTACCAGCAGCAAAGCGCTTCGGCTAAAGAGATGGATAACATTGCCATGCAACTTAGCGCCGCCAAAGCAGGCCTCGAATCAGCCAGGCAAATGCGTAACGAAGCCTCTGCGATGCTGAGCTATACCAGTTTAACCGCGCCTTTTGAAGGTATCGTCACCCAAAAAACATTGGATGCAGGCAGTATGGCCAACCCCGGCATGCCCATTTTAACTATTGAGCGCAAGGGCAGCTACCAGGTAAGCGCCTCTGTTCCGGAAAGCGCCGTCGGCCAGGTAAAACAGGGAGGTCCGGCATTAATCAGCATTTCAGCTATAAACAAAACCATTAAAGGCACCATAGCACAGGTGAACCAGAGTTCAGCATATACGGGCGGGCAGTACATCATCAAAGTTACCATCCCCGATGATGAAAAAACCGGCCTTTACGCGGGCATGTATGCCAATGTAGCCATCCCGGTAAAACAAACGGCACAAGCAACCGCCGGCAGCGACCAGGTAATGGTGCCGCTTGCCAGTATTGAGCATAAGGATGAACTGACAGGTTTATACACCATCGGCAACAACAACACGGCCATGCTAAGATGGGTGCGCCTGGGTAAAGTTTACGGCGATAAGGTTGAAGTGCTGAGCGGCCTTGCCGCTGATGAGCAGTTTATAGTAAGCGCCGACGGCAAATTGTTTAATGGCGAACCTGTAAAAATTAAATAAACAGCGATGAAGAACGGATTTGCAGGAAATATAGCAAAGGCTTTTTTACAGTCGAAATTAACCATATTGCTGATGATCGCCTTTTTACTGATAGGCGGGTACAGCACATTTTTAATTCCGAGGGAGGAAGAGCCGCAGATACAGGTGCCGATGGCCGATATTTTTATTGGCTATCCGGGCGCTGAGCCAAAGGATGTGGAAACGAAAGTATCCGCGCCGATGGAAAAGATTATCTCGAACGTAAAAGGTGTGGAGTATGTTTACTCTACCTCCATGAAGGGTCAGGCGATGATCATCGTACAGTTTTATGTAGGCGAAGATGTAGAGCGTTCATTGGTAAAGCTTTACAGCGAGCTGATGAAAAACATGGATAAAATGCCGCAGGGCGTTACCCTGCCCATGATAAAAACCCGCGCTATTGATGATGTGCCCGTTTTGGGCCTTACCCTATGGAGCGATAAATACAGCGATTACCAGCTGAAACAAATTGGGCAGGAGCTGACGGGCGAAATTAAAAAGATCAATGATGTATCGGATATCAGCATTATTGGCGGGCGCAATACCGAGATAAAGGTATTGCTGGATAAAAATAAGATGGCCGAAAACCATGTTGATTTTTTATCGGTCAGCAAAATGATCCAGGGTGGCAATATGCAGCTGCAGGGCGGCGAATTGCTGCAAAGGGATACCGCATTTTCGGTAGAGACCGGTAACTTTTTAGCTAATGCGGATGATGTGGCCAACCTGATTGTGGGCACCAACCAGCAGCAACCTGTTTATTTAAAGCAAATAGCCAAAGTACAGGAGGGCCCCGAATCGCCCAACCAATACGTGTTGTTTGGTTATGGCAAAGCTGATGCCGACGACGGTAAGGTATTTAAATCTAATTACCCGGCGGTTACGCTTTCCGTCGCCAAGAAGAAAGGGGCGGATGCGATGCAGCTATCTGAACAGATCCTTAAAAAAGTGGAGCTGCTAAAAAAAGACCTGCTGCCAAACGATGTCCATTTAACCGTGACCCGCAACTACGGCGAAACCGCATCAGACAAGGTATCCGAGCTCCTGTTCCACCTGTTTATTGCTATCGTGGTAGTAACAGTATTTGTAATGCTGGCGATGGGCTGGCGCGGCGGGCTGGTGGTATTTTTATCGGTACCGGTAACCTTTGCACTTACCCTGTTTGCGTATTATTTTATGCACTACACGCTCAACCGTATCACCCTGTTCGCGCTGGTGTTTATAACGGGTATCGTGGTGGATGATTCCATCATCATTGCCGAAAACATGCACCGGCATTTTAAAATGAAGAAACTGCCACCGTTGCAGGCCGCTATTTATGCCATTAACGAAGTGGGTAACCCCACCATCCTGGCAACATTTACGGTAATAGCGGCGGTATTGCCGATGGCTTTTGTTTCGGGCATGATGGGGCCTTACATGAGTCCGATGCCAATCGGGGCATCCATTGCCATGATGTTATCGCTGATCGTTGCTTTAACCCTTACACCTTACCTGGGCTATATTTTCCTGCGGGAAAAGGAAAAGAAGGGTATTGATCATGAAGAAACGAAACCGCGTTCGCTTGAACAAACCGGCATTTATAAAATATACAGCGCCTTTATTAAACCTATGCTGGAAACCCGGTGGAAACGCTGGACATTTATTTTGAGTATCGTTGTGATCCTGTTTGCGTCGCTATCTATGTTTTATACCAAAGCGGTTGCAGTAAAAATGCTGCCTTTTGATAACAAGAATGAGTTCCAGGTGGTGGTGGATATGCCGGCAGGTACTACGCTGGAGAAAACCCAGGCAGTTACCAAAGACATCGCTGACTATGTTTCGCGGCAGCCGCTGGTGATGAATTATGAATCTTACATCGGCACATCGGCACCTATCAGCTTTAACGGACTGGTAAGGCACTATGATTTGCGCCGCGGCGATAATGTGGCCGATATTCAGGTGAACCTGGTGGATAAAAAAGACCGCAGCCTGCAAAGCCATGCCATCGCCAAACAAATGCGCGGCCCTATACAGGCTATCGCCAAAAAATACAATGCCAATGTTAAAATTGTTGAAGTGCCGCCTGGCCCTCCGGTGCTTTCAACCCTTGTAGCTGAGATTTACGGCCCGGATTATCAACAGCAAATAAAAATTGCCAAACAGGTAAAAGACCTGTTTAATAAAACCCCTGATGTGGTGGATGTTGACTGGATGGTTGAAGCTGACCAGCCTGAGTACCATATCGAAGTAAATAAAGATAAAGCAATGCGTTACGGCATAGCCACTGCGCAGGTAGCGGCAACGGTAAATGCAGCGCTGGCAGGTATGCCGGTTGGCAATTTATCGGAACCTGCATCGTATAAACAAACCGCTATTAAACTACAATTGAGCGATGCCGATAAATCAAGCCTCGATGATATCCTTAATCTGAAGATCGCCAACATGCAAGGCAATACTATACCTATAAAAGACCTGGTAACCGTTACCAAACAGGTGCGCCAGAAAAGCATCTACCGCAAAAACCAAAAGGAAGTGGTTTATGTGCTTGCAGATATGGCTGGGAACCTGGAAAGTCCTTCGTATGCGATATCGGATGTATCAGATCATTTGAAAGATATTAAAGTGCCCAAAAGCTTTTCGTTAAAAGAGGAATATACCCACCAGCCGGTGATGGAAGACAATTACAGCCTGAAATGGGATGGCGAGTGGCAGATCACTTTCGAGGTATTCCGTGACCTGGGTATCGCTTTCGCGGTGGTTATCCTGATGATCTATATTTTGATCGTTGGTTGGTTCCAGAACTTTACGGTGCCATTGGTAATGCTGGCGGCTATTCCATTATCGCTGGTAGGCATTATACTGGGGCACTGGATGCTGGGCGCTTATTTTACCGCCACCAGTATGATCGGCTTCATCGCCCTGGCCGGGGTAATGGTGCGCAACTCGGTACTGCTGATAGATTTTATCAATATACGCTTACGGGAAGGCATCCCATTAAAGCAATCCATTATTGAAGCGGGCGCGGTGCGTACCACACCTATATTATTAACTGCGGGTGCAGTAGCCCTGGGCGCCGTGATTATTTTGTTCGACCCGATCTTCCAGGGGCTGGCCATTTCGTTAATGGGTGGTACCATCACCTCAACCTTTTTAACCCTGCTGGTAGTGCCCTTGCTGTACTATAAAATGATGCGAAAAAAATATCCTGAACAAAAATAAACCGATAAAATATGAAACTATTAATAGTTATGTGCGTGAAAGAATGCAGGCATGATGTTTACAAACTATTTAAACAGGCAAATATCAATGTATTCAGCGCAACCGACCTGGTGGGATTTAAAAACAACCAAACGTTTAACATTGCGGATGAATGGTTTGCCAGGGGCGATGAGAAATTTGACAGCCTGATCGTCTTCAGCTTCACAGCCGGTGAAAATGCGGAGCGCGGCCTGGAACTGTTTAAAAATTACAACGAAACAAATCAAACCGATTTTCCGATCAGGGCGTTTATGCTTCCTGTCGAAAAGTTCATTTAAACAAAAAGACAATGATAAATAGAATTGTACACGCCGTAGCCGGCACTTTAATTTTAGCAAGTTTTGCTTTAGCTGTTTTTGTCGATATCAACTGGATGTGGCTCGGCATTTTTGTTGGCGCCAATTTACTGCAATCGGCCTTTACCAATTTTTGCCCTTTGGAAAGGATTTTGATAGCTTCTGGCGTTGGTGTTAAATAGACTGTCGGCGTTTTACCTTCAATTTCCTTTTTTCCGGAGCCACGTTGAAAAATGTGGCTCCGGTGTTTAATAGGCATCCCCTATCGCTGCCGTCCGCGCCGTTATCCTTCCGTCTATATCCAAAACCGGACGGACGGTAAATTGTCTGAACCGGAATTTTTCGAATTAATGAATTGACAGAATTGTTAAGCGTAATTCTAAAAATTCTGATAATTCCAAAAATTCGAGTTCAGACAAAATATCCAACCAATGACCTAATGACGCGCAGCAAATGACCAAAAACTGTCAAACCACCGTTACAACATTCAATAATCCGGTAATCCGATTATCTTTGAGGCTTAGTAAAGACCAAAAATGAAGAAAATACTGACCGCTATTTTAAGCGCCGCTGTTTCTATCGCGGCAGCGCAAACCCAACCCGCCGAAAATTTAGTGCAATATGTTAAGCCTATTATTGGCACGCAGCGCATGGGCCATGTATACCCGGGCGCTACGGTACCCTTTGGCATGGTGCAGCTGAGCCCCGAAACAGATACTGCCAGCTACGACCTGAACGGTCATTATAATCCGGATGTGTATAAATACTGCGCCGGCTACCAGTATGATGATAAAACGATTGTAGGCTTTAGTCACACCCACTTTAGCGGTACGGGCCACTCGGATTTGGGCGACTTTTTGGTGATGCCTACCGTTGGCCCGCTGAAACTGAACCCCGGCACTGCAGATAAACCGGGAAGCGGCTATCGCTCGGCATTCTCGCATGAGAATGAAGTGAGCGCTGCCAATTATTATAAGGTAAAGCTGGATGCCAGCGGCATTATCGCCGAAATGACCACCACCACCCGCGTGGGCTTTCATCAATACACCTTCCCAAAATCGGATAACGCGCATATTATTTTAGACCTGATGGCGGGTATTTACAATTACCCCGATAAAAACCTGTGGGTGTATTTGCGCCGGGTAAACGATAGCACCGTTGCGGGTTACCGCATTACCAATGGCTGGGCGCGCACCCGTACGCTATACTTCGCGATGAAGTTTAACAAGCCGTTTACACAAATGGGCTATAAAAACTTCAGTAAACGCGAAGTTTACGGTGGTTTTTGGGGCAAATTTAACGGGGTAAAAAACTTCCCCGACGTTGCCGGAAGGCAAATTAAGGTATGGTTTGATTTTAAGACCAACGAAGGCGAGAAGATAAAGATAAAAATGGCCCTGTCGCCGGTGAGTATTGAGGGCGCTTTAAATAACATGCAGGCCGAAGCACCGGGATGGGATTTTGACAAAGTAAAAAACGACGGGCAGCAGCAATGGGAAACTGAACTGCATAAAATTGTGATAGACGGCAGTAAGGATGACAAAGAGAATTTTTATACCTCGATGTACCACGCCATGATCAACCCTACGGTTTATATGGATGTTGATGGCAGGTATAAGGGCCTTGATCAGGATATTCACCATGCTGATGGCTTTACCAATTATACCACTTTCAGCCTTTGGGATACACACCGGGCATTGCACCCGTTGTTTAACCTTATCGAAACAAAAAGAAATGCCGATATGGTGCAAAGTATGCTGACCCATTTCGACCAGAGCCCGGAGCACATGTTGCCCATCTGGAGCAATTCGGCCAACGAGAACTGGTGCATGAGCGGTTTCCATAGCGTGTCGGTACTGGCAGATGCCATTATTAAAGGCAACGCGCCTTTTGATGCCAACAGGGCGCTGGATGCGGCTATTACTACTGCCAACCACCGCGATTATGAGGGTATAGGTTATTTTAATGATATGGGTTATATTCCGGATGAAAAGGATGGCAATTCGGTATCCTCTACACTGGAATATGCTTATGACGACTGGTGTATCGCCCAGATCGCCAAAAAACTGAACCGTACGGCTGATTACGATACGTTTATCAAACGCTCGCAAAACTGGAAGAATGTGTTCGACCCGAAGAGTGGTTTTATGCACCCTAAACTGGCAGACGGCACTTTCCGACCAACCAAATTTGATCCGTTTACCACGATAGGGATGGGCTTTATCGAGGGGAATGCCTGGAATTATACGCTGTATGTGCCGCATGATGTGCCGGGGCTGATAAAAGCAATGGGCGGCAATAAACGGTTTGTGACCTATGTTGACAGCCTGTTTAGTTATAACCTGCCGGATAAGTATTTCGCCGAAACAGAGGATATTACCAAAGACGGCATCATTGGCAACTATGTGCATGGCAACGAGCCTTCGCACCAGATCGCCTATATGTACGACTGGACCGATAAACCCTGGAAAACCCAGGATAAGATCCGCATGATATTGAAAAAGATGTACAAAAACACGCCTGATGGTTTGGGTGGCAATGACGATACCGGCCAAATGAGCGCCTGGTATATTTTCAGCGCTTTAGGGTTTTACCCGGTTGCGCCTGGCTCCGACCAATATGCTACGGGCAGCCCCTCAGTTTACCACGCGGTGCTGAATTTGGAGAACGGCAAAACCTTTACCATCAACGTAAAAAATCAAAGCGATAAAAATGTTTATGTGCAGAAGATCATATTGAACGGGCTGGCAATAAACGGTTATTTTATCAAACATTCTGATATTATGAATGGCGGCGAAATTACGTTTGTGATGGGACCGCGGCATAAAGGATAAGAAAACCAATCGGGGGAGCTTGGGAAAGACTTGTTTTACCTACTACCACGCGGAGTAAAACTTCAATAAAAAGATTTATGTTAAAAAAAATCACATCCTTCTCACTATTTTTTTTCCTAAGCATGTTTTCACTGAATATTAATGCGATAAACATAAAGTCTAAGAATTTAGATAAATTCCATGTATCCGCAGGACTTTCAGAATCCCAACAAAATGATAGTTCATTTCTGTTTTTGAGGCGCTTTTTTAAATGGTATAAGACCAAGTACGATTATCTAGATCACCATATATTCCCTGTAACTACGAACTATAAAAATAATACTCCATATAGGATAGATTTGAAGGAGACGGAAAAGTATTTGTCTGTTTTAAAGTCATCAGGTTTCTTCTCTGATAATTATATAAATTATAAACGTCAATATTTTAAAGAAATTGACGCAATGCTTCAAAAAACTAAACAAAGTGATGGAACGGTAGACGGTTTAGATTATGACCCTGTTGTGCATAGCCAAGAACCGGAATCAATTTTGGAAAAACTTGCAACGATTCAATTAGATTTAGTAAGTAGGTCAGGGAATAGAATCATTGTAAAAATGAAAACCAAGTTTAATAGGGATACATATTTATTGTATTATTTAACAAAGGATGGTGACAAATATCTAATAGATAAAATCAATTTTCTAATTGGTGATAAGGTTGAAAATTAATATGCCAACCATGGGGATGCCGGGGCGTGGATATATAGTATTGTAAATGCCATTATACAACTGTCCATTTAGTTGTAGGCCAACATTCCCCCCATAAATGCCCCATGGAGCATTTATTTTTGGCGTATAAACGTGCCTTTTATTGAAATAAACCGCCTTTGTAATGTGAAGATAGCGATATGTAGATCGCCAATTCACCCAAAATAAGGCCGAATGCGAATTTCTAAAATGCCAATTCCAGCAAAACCGGGCAATGGTCGGAGTGGCGGGCTTCGGGCAGGATGGCAGCCCTTTTGATGTTTGCTTCCAGTGCTGAGGTTGCCATATTATAATCAATGCGCCAACCTAAGTTTTTAGCCCTTGAGTTGGCCCTAAAACTCCACCAGGTATAATTATGCGGCTCCTTGTTCATATGCCTGAAGGTATCGATATAGCCCGATTCAATAAATCGCTCCATCCACTCGCGTTCCTCCGGCAAAAAGCCGGATGAGTTGGCATTTGATTTTGGGTTATGGATATCAATGGGCCGGTGGCAGATATTATAATCGCCGGATATCACCAGTTTGGGGCATTGCGATTGCAGCAACTCCAGGTATCTGCCAAATTCATCCAGGAAACGGTATTTAAAGGCCTGCCGGTCATCGCCGCTGGAACCTGAGGGGAAATACACGCTCATTACGGAAACTTCATCAAAATCAACTCTTATATTTCTTCCCTCACGGTCGTAGTCGCTGATACCGCAGCCGTACTCCAAATGTTTTGGCGTTTTTTTGGTGAGGATGGCGGTACCGCTATAACCTTTTTTTTCGGCAGGGAACCAGTAATGCTCGTAACCCAGTTGCTCCACCAGGTGCAGGTCGGTTAAAACATCAGGTGTTGCCTTTATTTCCTGCAGGCAAACCACGTCTGCATCAGCAGCACGCAGCCAATCAATCCAGTTTTTGCTCATGGCGGAGCGTATGCCGTTAACGTTGTAGGTGATTATTTTCATTTCGGATGTCGGATGTTCGATGTCGGATTTAAGAATTACAAAGCTCAATACTAAATAAAAATTCCGAAATGGAAATCCGAAATCGAATGGCTTATTGTTTTAGGTTAAGAAGATTGTCTAATTGATTGCACTCTTTTTTGCTCAATAATTCAACCGTCATTGGTACGTTGGTAACCGGCCTGTCATTCCCATCGGTTTTTACGGCGGCGATGCGGTCGATCATGTCAATGCCGATCACGACTTCGCCGTAGACGGTATAATTTTGGTCGAGGTGCGGCGCGCCGCCAACTGATTTATAGTATTCGCGCTGCCAGGCAGGTATTTTATGCCCGTTCATGCGAGGGGTTTTCTCCAGGCTGTCCATTTTGACATCGGTAAAGCGCTTGCCTTCAACAATATAAAACTGGCAGCCGCTGGATGCTTTTGCAGGGTTATCGTCTCGTGCCGCGGCCAGCACGCCGCGTTTATGGAACAGGCTGTCCCTAAACTCAGCCGGCACGGTGTAACCCACATCGCCGTTGCCTAATTCAGCTCCTGGTTTGGCTTTGGTAGTATCCTTTGAATCGGGGTCGCCGCCCTGGATCATAAAGTTTTGAATCACCCTATGAAAAAGCGTTCCGTTATAAAAACCCTGTTTTACCAGTTTTATAAAATTGTCGCGGTGTTTGGGCGTTTGATTATAGAGGCGGATAATGCATTCGCCATAGCTGGTTTTTATCATTACGTACTGGTTCTTCGGCCCGCCGGCGAATACTGTTGAAATAGTCAACACGGTTAATAATAACGCCGATAAAAATTTCTTCATAAATGATCTATTTTAATATTTGATATAATCCAACCTCTCACTTAATAAACCTATTCAACCCAATCAACTAATTATCCAATTCCTCAAAATAACTAACTATTAACGATTTCATCAACATTTCCTGCTCAAGCAGGGTATAATTGGGAATAGTTTTTACCAGTTTCCAGTGCGGCCAGCCATCCTGATCCAGCCCCTCCAGCTCATAAAAGCCTATCATGCTGAATAATTTGCAGGTGGCGATGTGCATCAGCTCCTCTTTTTGCCGTTTGCTGAATTTTTTTGGCCCCTGGCCAAGTTCCTGCACTCCTATTAAAAACAGCATTACTTTTACATCAGGCTTTTCGTTGTCAAACTCCTCAGCTATCCTTTGCTGCAACGCACTCCATTTCAAATTAATTTCCGCAGGCTTCATGTGGGCAAAGATAGGTGAGTTGATGGTTCATCTTTCATGGTTCATTGCGAAATTCAATGCTGACGCTAAATTTTTAATTTATTGCAACAAAACCACCCATTGACGCATCAAACAAGGGACAAAACAATTTTTACTATGAACCATGAACTATCATCTATGAACTATCATCCATGAACCAAATAAAACTTTGTTGCATTTAACAAGATTGTTACATTTGGACATTATTTGGAAACTTTTATTAAGTACTTTTGTTAAAAATTGTAAAAAAGGCTGCTACAGGTTTGAAAACGCATAAATATCATATTATCTTTTCAAGGATTTTGCTGATTTGCTTTCTTGCAGGCCAATGCATGATATATGCCCACCAGCACAATATTACCCGGGGCACTTACAATATCTCAAAGAACTCATCCCAACAAACGGTTTCGGAAAAATGCTATTTGTGCGATGTGATGCACCATAATGCAATGGAAGTTAACACTCAGGCGTACTTTAGTCACGTTACAGTTGCAGAGCACGTTTTTAAAAACGACGAATATAGTTTCACAAGCATCCAGCTTATTCTCAGCGGCGGCCGCGCTCCCCCTTTGTCTGCCTGTTTAACATAAAACTAAAAGTTAATAAACTTACCCCCGCTATTATTTAAATGATTGTATGATACGTGCGCTATTCAGGTATCTAATTGTTTATTACAAGGTTTTTTAAATAGTAAGGCGGATTAAGCAAATCCAAATAAAATTTCATTTTCAAATAAGATTCAATTAAATAATATGAAAGTCAACATACGATTATTACTTCTATCGGCGATTCTTTTTTTTACAGCATCATTTTCCATCGCATCACCGAAACCTGCACCTGAAGACGGACCCGTTGGAACTTTAACGGGTACGGTAACAGACAAAGCCGACGGCAAACCAATTGCAGGTGCCACTGTCTCTATTCCCGATCTTAGAATAGGTACTATTACTGATGTGAATGGCCATTATACGATAAATAAATTACCAAAAGGGGTTTACCTTTTACAGGTTAAATTTATAGGGTATGCCACTTTTAATCAAAGGATTGATTTTACAAAAACAACCTCGTTAGATGTTCAATTGCAGATTTCGTCAATTGAAACAGGCGAAGTAGTTATCACCGGTGTGAGTAAGGCAACAGAAATAAAGCGCGACCCTGTACCTATGGTTGCCGTGGGGAAAAACTTTATAGATCAAAGGTCTGCATCAGGTAATGTTATTGATGAGATAGCTAATTTGCCGGGCATAAGCGCTGTTACCACAGGCCCAAATGTTTCAAAACCATTTATTCATGGGCTGGGATATAACAGGGTAGTTACAGCGGAGGATGGCATTCGTCAGGAGGGCCAGCAATGGGGTGATGAACACGGGATTGAAGTTGACCAGAACTCAATTGACCGTATTGAAGTTATTAAAGGCCCTGCCAGTTTAAGTTACGGGTCAGATGCTATTGGCGGTGTAGTTAACCTGATTACGCCAACACCGGTTCCTGATGGTAAAATATTAGGGTCGGTACAGGGTATTTATGGTACAAACCAGGGATTGATGAACGGCTCATTCAGACTGTACGGGAATCAAAACGGTTTGGTTTGGGGAACAATTATTTCCGGCAAAGAGGCAAAAGATTATCGAGACCCGCACGATGGCCGCGTTTATGGAACAGGCTATAAAGAAGGGGATGCAAGGGCAATGATAGGGCTGAATAAATCATGGGGATATTCTTACCTGAATGCATCCATATTTGATGACTTCCAGGAAATTCCGGATGGCAGCAGGGATTCGTTAACGCGCCAATTTACAAGGCAAATCACAGATGCCGATACCTACCGTCCTATTGTTCCGGAATCGATACTAAATTCCTACAATATTACGCCGTTACATCAGCATGTTCAGCTTTACCGGATTTATGATAACAGTAACTTTATTTTAGGCAATGGCAACCTGATAGTTAACCTTGGTTATCAGTTTAGTCACCGCCGCGAGTACACACATCCTACTGAAATTGATATTCCGGGCCTGAATTTGCACCTAGCAACCTATACTTATGATGTTAAGTATAATTTTAATATGGGGAATGATTTTGAAACAACCGCCGGTATTAACGGGCAATATCAAAACAACACCATCGGCGGTGCCACAGTTTTTCCAATTCCTGCTTATCACCAGTTTGATATAGGGCCTTTCTTTATTGTTAAGAAGAGTTTGGGTAAATTAGACCTTTCAGCCGGTGCAAGGTATGACAGCCGCTCGATTACCGAACAGGCTGCTTATGTTGATACTACCAATGCATCCTACCCAACACTTGTAGGTCAAAACCCAACAACAGGGACTAATGTGTATAAACAGTTTAACGCATTAAGTAAAACTTTTTCAGGCGCAACAGGAAGCTTTGGTGCTACCTACAACTTCTCGGATGCGTTTTTGTTAAAAGGAAATATCGCGCGCGGTTTCAGAGCGCCAAGTATAGCCGAACTGTCTGCAAATGGCGCTGATCCGGGCTCACAGATTTACCATGTAGGGAACAATGATTTTAAACCTGAATTTAGCGTACAGGGGGATATTGGAGCATTTCTTACATTGCCAAATGTTTCAGCAAGTGTGGAGCTTTTTGATAATAATATACAAAACTATATTTTCCAGGAGCAATTATTGGATGCCAACGGAAATCCTCAGCGCGTAAACCCTGACGGATCGCCAAACCCTAACGGTATTTATAGTAAGTTCGGCTATGTTCAAAGTAAAGCAAGAATTGATGGGGGTGAATTTTACATTGATATTCACCCATTACCATGGCTGCATTTTGCAAACTCTTTAACCCTTACATATGGCACAAATCTTGGCAACGGCGGACACGAGCCTGACAGCTTAAAATACCTGCCATTTATACCACCGCTTCATACCCATTCGGAATTGCGCGGTACTTTTGCAAAAGGGTTTGGTAGTTTCAAAAGCGCTTATGCATTTGTTGGATTTGACCACTACAACGCACAGGACCGCTTTTTTGCAGCTTATGGTACCGAAACCTATACAGCGGGTTATAATTTGTTGAGCGCAGGCATCGGCGGGGATTTAGTAAACGCCGCCGGAAAGAAAGTAGTAGAAATCTTTATCGAAGGAACAAATCTTGCCAATGTAACATATCAATCGAACATGAGCCGACTTAAATATTTTGATAATGCCACTGTACCGGCAGGCGTACAGCCAGGTATTTTTAACATGGGCCGCAATATCAGCTTTAAAGTAGTGGTACCGTTTGACTTGTCGGCACATCCGAAATCGTAAAACACGATCCCCTGCAACGCCAATAAATGAGGCAGGCCTAAAAGCACCAGATAAAAAAGCCGGGCTTTCAATTGAAAGCCCGGCGCGCGTTGATTGAATTGAGATCGTTAAACCAAATTGGTTTTAATATAGTTATAGCTTTTGGTGATGCTGTCGATAGGGTCGCCGGGGCAAACATCCTGTTCAACAAAAAAGTATTTTAAGCCGGCTTTATTGGCATGTTTTAATATGGCTTTAAAGTTGATAATACCATTGCCAACCTCGGTAAATTTTTGCTCAGGCGTATTGTCCATATCTTTTAAATGCCACAGCGGGAAACGGCCGGGGTGTTCGTTAAACAGCGCAATCGGATCTTGCTTTGCTTTGGTCATCCAGTACAAATCCATTTCCATTTTCACCAGGTGCTTATCTGTAGTTGAGAGCAGCGTATCGTATGGGTATTTTCCATTTTCCTGTATAAACTCAAAATCATGGTTGTGATAGCAGAGCTGGATGCCCGCTTTTTTGCAAACCTCACCTGCTTTGTTTAAATCTTCGCCTATTTGCTTGTAATGATCCAGCGAGCCCCTTTCGGCAGGAGAAAGCCATGCGCAGATCATATATTTAAGGCCGATTTGAGCCGCATCGTCTACTGCTTTTTGCCAATCGTTTAATAGGGTGCCTTTGCTTCCCGGGATATCTTCGCCCAAACGGTAATGGCTGCTGATCAAAGTCAAGCCATTATCTTTTAGCACTTTGGCAAAGGTAGGGCCGTCCATCCCATAAAACTTTTCGCTTCCGGTATATGTAGCAGCTTCAACCGAGTTAAAGCCAACTTTTGCCACTTTGGCCAGGGTTCCCTGCGGGTCCTTATCCATGGCGTCGCGCACAGTGTACAGCTGCAACCCGATATATTTTTTATCGTAAGCAAATAATTTAGGGGCCACTAACAGCCCGGCAGAAAGCACCGCCGAAGTTTTGAGGAAGGATCGTCTGGTCGTCATGATTTATAAATTGGTAACGGTAAATATATGTGTATTATTGACACAATCAAAAAATGCAAACAATTTGATACATTAAATCTGAGAACATTCACACGGCACTAAAAAGGTGGGTGTGATGCGCGAAACCAGCTTCGCATCCGCATAATCAGGAATGGCGCTGATCTTCTTCCACTCAGGATCACTTCCAAAAGCTTTCCAATGGCTGTCGTGCGCAGCCATATCATCAAATGTGATCATATAGGTGAGGTTGGGCCTCAGTTCACCGATAATGGTTTCTCCAAAAAATACAGGGTTAAATCCAAGCCGTTTAAAAATATTTATTTCGCCGGCATCGTTAAACATTTCCAGTTTCTTCATCCCGGCGCTTTCGCTGGCATGTTCGTACCGGCGCAACTCAAAAATACGTGGTTTTTGTACGGGCATCTGCATTTTAGGCATGTGGGCAAAGGCTTTAAGTAACGAACTTTCTATCCTTTCATAAGCAGGATCAGTAGCGGGGGCGTTTAAATACGGCGCGCCGGCTTGCAAATAAGCGGAATCGGCAGCCAGTTTATCCTGCACGTTCATAAAATCGTCCCATGAATTATACGGGATCAGCGCATAAATTTTTGTTTGCCCGGTGGGCTTTAGTTCGGCAAAAACACCGACTGCCTTACTGCCCAGCCTGTTTAATGCGGGGATAAGGGCTTCCGTAAAATAGGCCTCCACCAGCTTTTGCTGCTGCTCCGACTTCAGGCTGTAAACCCTTAGTTCATAAAATTCTCTGCCGCCTTTTTGCTTTTGTGCCGCACTGCTTAATTTTGGGCTTACCGCCCCGGCAGCGGTTACCAGTAAGGAGGTTTTCACAAATGAGCGTCGTTGCATGATGTTAGAGATTAGTGAATTAGAGATTAGGAAAAGACATTAGTTTCGACCTGATCTCCAACCTCTAATCAACATTCTGTTAGAGATTAGAGACTGGTGATTGGAAATCAGGAAAAGACGCAAGTTCGGCCTGATCTCTAATCTCCAGTCTCTAATCACTATTCCACTTCTTTTTACAAACAAACAACATTATTTTATATAAACTTGTACGCCCGGGTTTGAAAGTCTTTTTATAACGATTATTTTACCTGATTTTTAGCATTCCGATTATAGACTTGAATTTAAAATGGACGATCAATTTTACAGGGAGATTTATAACAAACACCAGCTGGTGGATGCCGTGCCCTCCAACAAGGAAATTACGGCATGGGCCCTGCAGGTGATCCGTTTATTGTTTCCTGAACAATCCAAACAGGACTATATCGACTTTAAGCAGGTAAAAAACGAATTTATCCGGCTGGAGAATGAGCTCGCCTATATTTTAAATGCTACCAGGGCCTGCCGCGATTGCGATAATGAATTGCTGGCTAAATTATTTTTTGAAGAAATGCCTGATCTTTTTAAGGTATTAAATTCAGACATCCAGGCAATTTTTAATGGCGACCCGGCAGCACAAAGCGAATTTGAAGTGGTGCGCACCTATCCGGGTTTCTTTGCCATTTCGTTTTACAGGCTGGCGCATAGTTTGTACAAACACGAGGTGCCGCTGCTGCCCCGCATCCTTACGGAATGGGCACACTCAAAAACAGGGATAGATATTCATCCCGCAGCGCACATCGGTGAATATTTTTATATCGACCATGGCACGGGCATCGTTATCGGCGAAAGCTGTATCATCGGCAAAAACGTGAAGCTATACCAGGGCGTTACCCTGGGTGCATTAAGCGTTTCCAAAAACATGGCCTTTAGTAAAAGGCACCCAACAGTTGAAGATAACGTGGTTATTTATGCCGGTGCCACTATTTTAGGCGGTGAAACCGTTATCGGGCACGATAGTATTATCGGCGGTAATGTCTGGCTCACCAAAAGTGTTCCGGCACATTCAACGGTATACCATAAGTCGGAGATCAGCGTATTTAAAAAGAATAAAGTTTAAGACTAATAGCTAATCTTTCTCTCCCTATATTTAGGGAGGCGACAAGATCGACAGAGAGGGTAAAAGGAACGCTAAAAGAGTGGGTGGAATATTCTTAGACCGTTCTTTTACCCCTCCCGGCCTCCCCTAAATTTAGGGGAGGGGTTTGAAAAAAAGTTTAATTAAAAATACAAAAACCTTTCTCTCCTTAAACAGGAAGAGATGCCGCCAAAGCCGGCAGCGTGGGTAAAAAACAACAAAACATGGCAGGCATTATTGATCTGATAGGCAACACCCCAATGGCTGAGATTAAAAAGCTCAACCCGAATCCGAATGTGCGCATTTTTGGCAAACTGGAAGGCAATAATCCGGGCGGAAGCGTTAAGGACCGCGCAGCCAAAAACATGATCAAAAGCGCGCTGGAACGCGGCGATATTAAACCCGGCACCAAGCTTATTGAAGCTACCAGCGGCAATACCGGTATCGCGCTGGCGATGATCGCCAGCCTGTACGGCCTGGAGATAGAGCTGGTAATGCCCAACAATTCCACACGCGAGCGGACGCTTACCATGGAGGCCTTCGGCGCGAAGGTTACCCTGCTGGAGGGCATTGAACTTTGCCGCGATTATGCCGAAGAAAAAAGCGCAAGTGGCGAATATTTCCTGCTGAACCAATTTGCGAACCCCGATAATTACCTGGCCCATTACCATACCACCGGCCCGGAGATATGGAAAGATACAGGAGGGCGGATCACCCATTTTGTAAGTTCGATGGGTACAACCGGTACCATTATGGGCTGTTCGCGCTATTTTAAAGAAGTAAACCCTGCTATACAAATTGTAGGCTGCCAGCCTACTGAAGGTTCCTCAATCCCGGGGATCCGCCGCTGGCCGGTGGAATACCTGCCCAAAATTTTTGAACCTGAACGGGTTGACCGCGTGATGGATATTTCAGAGGCTGAAGCAACCCTGATGTCTCGCCGCCTGGCAAAAGAAGAAGCTATTTTCGCCGGTATGAGCAGTGGCGGCGCTATGGCGGCGGCCGTTAAATTGGCCGCCGAACTGACCGAAGGCACCATCGTTTTCATCTGCTGCGACCGCGGTGACAGGTATTTGAGCAGCGATTTGTTTGGGTGAGAAACACGTTATAATCCTATAAATCGCAAACCCATGAGTAACCATTTCAACAACAAAGTTACCTGGATAACCGGGGCATCTTCGGGCATCGGCGAGGCGCTGGCTTATACAATGTCCGCTGTCGGCACAAAGCTGATCTTATCGGGCCGCAGGATGGATGAGCTGGAACGGGTGAAACAGGCCTGTAGCGACCCTGCGGAAGTGCAGCTATTACAACTCGATCTGGCTGATGCGGCTTCGCTGGAGGGCAAGGTAGCTGATGCGATCAGTTGTTTCGGGCATATTGATATGATGGTGCATAACGGCGGCATTACCCAACGCGGGCTGGTGGTTGAAACCGGGATGGAGGTACACCGCCGCATAATGGAGGTGGATTATTTTAGCTATGTAGAACTTACCCGGGCATTGCTGCCGCATTTCGTGGAACGCAAAGCGGGCCATTTTGTAGTTACCAGCAGCGTTATGGGGAAAATAGGTACGCCCATGCGGTCAGCTTATGCTGCCGCTAAACATGCCCTGCATGGTTTTTTTGATTGCCTGCGGGCCGAAGTGGCTGCCGATAATATCAAGGTAACCATCCTCACGCCCGGCTATATCCGCACCAATATTTCGCTCTTCGCTGTTACCAACACACCCTATGTGTTGGGCAAACCTTCCGAAAACATTGAAAATGGACTATCTGCTGACCGCGCGGCCGTTCAGATCATGAAAGCCATCAAACGCGGTGCTTTCGAGGCCTATATAGGTAATTTTAGCGGCGAAAGATTCGCCATTTGGGTAATGCGCTTTGCGCCGGGTGTATTTACAAGGATTGCGCCCAAGCTGGTGCCGAAATAGCGGCCGGGCTATTGTTTTAAGGGAGAAAATCAGCTTTCCCGCTCTTTTGCGCTTGCAGAAGAGCGGGGCGACCAGCGTAGCTTAGCCGGGGTGAGTAGACTCGCCGCCATGCATTGGCGGTAATATCCGCAGGGGTTGACTCACCCGATCATCGCTACGCTCGATCTGCCCTCTCTTTTGCGGGCAAAAAAGAGGGCGGAAAAATTATTTTTGAGTTCGTAAGGAAAGTGCAACGCGGCAGCCCGGCGCTTCAGGTCAACCAAAAAGTGATGCACCGCACCTTATAACTTATATTATTTGCTTAATTTTCGCCTATGGCATATACTGAATCAAGGCTGGACGTTCCTTCGCGGAAAAAATTCTTTTACCCGGTTAAAGACGAGCTGAAAAGTTACCTGGCAAAATACAACCGTTACCGTAATTTAGGCGTGGAATACAGTGATCTGCTGCGGTTTCAAATGAGCGTTCCCCTGCTGGATAAAAACGGTAACGACACCCTCTGGCAAACCGTATATTATGATGAGGCCGAAATGCAGGAGCTTTTCCCAGCCCTGACCGCTATTTATGCCGTAATGAATGCCTCCGGCTACATGGAAGTGGTTGAACAGCTAAAAATAGCTCGAATCGACTACTGTTCTTTTGGCAATTCAAAACCTTTCAGGATTCGCATAATCAATAAACTGAATGATAACTATGACCATTTTTATGTGAAAGTAGCCGATGCCTCGCGCATATATGGGTTGGAGCTGGAGCATATCCTTTCGCCAAACCGCATTGGCTATTTAACCGACGGCACTACCATTATCGAAGATCATATTATTGGTGTTCCAGGCGACATATTTATTAAAGACCGGCTGAGTACATCAAAGTTTAACCAGGTGAGGATCTGCAAGGAGTTTGTAAAGTTTAACGAACGGTGTTTTATCCGTTTGCTTGGCGATATGCGGTCGTACAACTACGTTGTACATATAACGCCGGATATTGAAGGTAGCCAGTACCGTATCAGGGCGATCGATTTCGACCAGCAATCGTACGAAGGCCGCCGGCAGTTTTACCTGCCACACTATTTTAAAGAGAACAATAGCCTGGTAATGCTGGGCATGAAACACATGGATAAAAAGACCATGCGCCAATACCAGGAAGAGGAACGCAGCCTGATCAATAACCGGATAAAGCTGGTACGTTACCGCCTGGTTGACCTGCTTACCTGCATGAAAAAGGATGAGGTTTCGCCGCTAAAAAAGGTGGAGCAACTGGCCGCTGACCTTGCCGAGTACCATAAAGAACCCGCCTTTAAAGCCTGCAAAACCATGGGAGAGCTGGTTATTGAACAATTGAATGTTTATACGTTTTTGTAAAAGTAAGCCGAGGTGGTTAAAATTTCGCCGCCGCCGAGAATCTTCCCCCAAATCAAACGGCGAGGGCCTTTGCGCGCACCCTTCGAGTGCCGCGGGGTGATACCCGCTTTTTTTCTACACCAAACCAATGACCTAATGACGCGAAGCACCCTCGAGTGTCTCAGGGTGACACCCGCTTTTTTTTATCACCAAACTAATGACCTAATAACGTTAAGCACCATTCGAGGTACTCAGGGTGACAGCCGTTTTTTCTACACCAAACTAATGACCATCAACCCACCAATTACCTAATAAACCAGTGAACTAATGAACCCCGTTATTCTTCCACCATTTCGCTGTTGGGGCTGCTTAATTCGGGGACTTCCTGTTTAAAATAACGTTTCTGGAAAACCAGGATAGCGATAACGCCTACCGAGATAGCGGCATCGGCCAGGTTAAATATGGGTTGGAAAAACTCAAAGGGCTCGCCGTGCCATGCCGGGAACCAGGTTGGATAGGTGCCGCGGATGATGGGGAAATAAAACATATCCACCACCTGGCCCTCAAATAATTTACCATGCTGAAACAGCACGCCGTAAAATACACAGTCGATAGTATTGCCTAATGCGCCGGCAAAGGTTAGCGCCACGCAGGTGATGAGCCCGCGGTGGTATTTGTGCTTAATAAGATAGTAAAGGCCATAACCAATACCGATGCAGGCCACCAGCCGGAAGATGGTTAATACCAGCTTGCCGCCTTCGCCGCCAATTTCCCAGCCAAAGGCCATGCCGTTGTTAATGGTATAATTGAGCATACCCCGGCTGCCCATAAAATGGATCTGGTCGCCGAGCAGCATATGTGTACGTACCCAGGTTTTTATAACCTGGTCAAGCACAATGATGACGGCAATTAACAAAAAAGGTTTTGTGTATGCAGCCTTCATTTATTGCCTTAGTTTTGCTTCCATGCTCAGCGTAGTATGCGGCACCGCGCGCAAACGCTCCTTTGGAATCAGCTTGCCGGTTTCGCGGCAAATACCGTATGTTTTGTTTTCAATACGTACCAGGGCAGCTTCCAGCTGTTCGATAAACTTTTTCTGACGTGCAGCTAACTGGTTGATCTGTTCTTTTTCCAATGTAGCCGAGCCGTCTTCCAGTGTTTTATAGGTGCCGGCGGTATCGTCGGTGCCGTTAGCATTTGGGGAGCTTAACGAGGTAGCCAAAGCGCTCAGTTCTTCTTTGGCGCTGCGTAGCTTTTCCAGTAAAATACCCTTAAATTCCTGGAGATCCGATTCGGAGTACCTGGTTTTTTCGTTTTCTTGTTTCATTTAACTTTTAGTAATAGCAATCAAAATTTCGTTTCCATCAATAACGGCCAATTCGCCTTCATTTAATTCATTATCAGGCAGTACGCTATCTGCCAAAATTTCGGCGCAAATATAGGATAAATTATTGTTCACTGCTTCCCATATATTATCCGGGCATTTTATTCTCGCATTGATCCTGTCGGTTACTTCAAAACCAAGGGTTTTGCGCAAGTTTTGTATCCTGTTGATCACCTCCCTCGCAGTCCCCTCCTGTTTCAATTCGCTGGTAAGTGTAACATCTAAAGCGACAGTTAGTTTGTTCATTTTTGCAACTTGCCAACCTGGAATATCTTGGGCGACAACTTCTACGTCTGTAATCAGCAGTAAATAACGATTAATAAGTGGCGGAGGTAAAAGTTCACTAACCATTCCTCCCGCTCGAATCTCTATTTCCAATCGCCCATTAGCTTCTAACTTAGCTATGTCTTCTTGAGTAAAGTTATTAATAACTTCGACGACAGATTTCATATCTTTCCCAACCTTTGATCCTAGCGCTTTAAAATTTGGCCTTACTTTTTTCTTAATTAATCCAGATGAATCTTCGATATATTCAATTTCTTTAACATTAGTTTCGGAAAGTATTAAATCTTTGACCATGTTTATCTGCTTCGGAAAGTCTTTAGTAAGCGCCGGCAATAAAATTCTACCGAGTGGCTGGCGTACATTGATACCGGTTTTTTTCCGTAGCGATAAGACAAGTGATGAAATATCTTGCGCAGACTTCATCCTTTTTTCAAGAGACTTATTTACAAACATTATATTGTTAGAAACAGGAAAATCCGATAAATGGACCGATTCAAATTGTTCCAGGTGCGTAATTTCATTTAAGTCCAAATAGAGCCTTTCAGCAAAAAAAGGCGCTATTGGAGACATCAACTTGGAAACGGTTACTAAACAAGTATATAGTGTCTGATAGGCCGACAATTTATCATTTGAGTTGTAGGACTTCCAAAAACGGCGACGACTCAAACGCACATACCAATTACTCAAATGCTCGTCTACAAATTCCTGAATAGCCCTTGCAGCTTTCGTCGGTTCAAAGGATTCATAGAAATTGTCGACATCCTTTGTTAAAGTAGTAAGAACAGAAATAATCCATCGATCTATTTCTGGACGTTTTTTTGGCTGAATGTTTGGTTCACTATATGTAAATCCATCTATATTAGCATATAGAGCAAAGAAATTATAGGTATTATACAGCGTACCGAAAAATTTGCGGCGCACTTCATCTATTCCTTCAGTATTAAATTTCAAGTTATCCCATGGCGAGGCGTTGCTGATCATATACCAGCGGGCGGCATCTGCGCCAAACTGCTCTATGGTAGCAAAAGGATCAACCCCGTTACCCAGGCGTTTGGACATTTTGTTGCCGTTTTTATCCAGCACCAAGCCATTCGAGATCACATTTTTAAAGGCAACGCCCTTATTGCCTACACGCCCGTTAACGGCTTTTATCTCGTCACTGGCTTCGCTCAGCATTACCGCTATCGCATGCAGGGTAAAGAACCAGCCGCGGGTTTGGTCCACGCCTTCGGCGATGAAATCAGCCGGGTAGGCGTTTTCAAATTGTTCCTTATTCTCAAACGGGAAATGCCATTGCGCATAAGGCATGGCGCCGCTGTCAAACCAAACGTCGATTAAGTCTGGTTCGCGGTACATCGGCTTGCCGGTTGATGAGGTCAATATCACATCATCAACGTAGGGACGGTGAAGATCATCAATCACAAAACCGGCAGGCATTAAACCGGCGGCGATTGATTTTTCGATTTCCGTTTTCAGGTCGGCAATGGAACCTATACATTTTTCTTCCAATCCATTCTCTTCGCGCCAGATGGGGAGCGGTGTTCCCCAAAAGCGGGAACGCGAAAGGTTCCAGTCTACCAAATTTTCCAACCAGTTGCCAAAGCGGCCTGTGCCGGTTGACTCCGGTTTCCAGTTGATGGTTTTATTAAGTTCAACCAGTTTATCCTTAACGGCGGTGGTGCGGATAAACCAGCTATCCAGCGGATAGTATAGAATCGGCTCGTCTGAGCGCCAGGAATGGGGGTAACTGTGTTCGTATTTTTTTACGTCGAACGCTTTGTTCTCTTCCTTCAGCTTTATGGCGATCATTACATCGGTCGCCTTAAAGCCGGGCGCTTCGCGTTCTTCTTTGGTATAATATTCTTCTTTTACATACAGGCCGGCATAGTCGGTCACCTCGGCCACAAAGCGGCCCTGTTTATCCACGAGGGGCACATCCTTGCCTGCTTCATCCTTCACCATTACAGAGGGTACGCCATTTTCCTTACAGGCCCTGAAGTCATCCGCGCCAAAAACAGAGGCGGTATGTACGATACCGGTACCATCTTCGGTGGTTACAAAATCAGCCGGGATCACCAAAAAAGCGTTCTTTTCCAGGTCCTCGTTACTTACGTAAGGCATCAACTGGTGATAGCGCAGGCCAAGCAATTCAACCCCTTTAAAAGTTCCGCGAACTTCCCAGGGGATAATTTTATCGCCGGCTTTATATTCTTTCAGATGATTTTCGCCTTGCCCTTCGGCCTTAAAATATTTGGCCACCAGGTCCTTTGCCAAAACCACGCTAACCGGCTCATAAGTATAAGGGTTAAATGTGCGGAGCTTTACGTAGTCGATTTTTTCGCCAACGGCAAGGGCACAGTTTGATGGCAGCGTCCATGGGGTGGTCGTCCAGGCTAATATAACGGTATCCTCATTTTCATCCTCAAACAATTGGGGCATCAGCGGGTGCTGCTGCTCTTTTTTAAGATGAAACTGGGCGGTAATGGTAGTATCCTTCACCATCTTATAGGTTCCCGGCTGGTTCAGCTCATGCGAGCTTAGCCCGGTGCCCGATTTTGGCGAATAGGGCTGAACGGTATAACCTTTGTATAACCAGCCTTTGTTATAAAATTCCTTTAAAATCCACCAGAGGGATTCAATGTATTCGTTTTTATAGGTAATGTAAGGGTCTTCCAGGTCCACCCAGTAGCCCATTTTTTCGGTCAGGTCGTTCCAAACGTCGGTATAGCGCATTACCTCCTTGCGGCAGGCATCGTTATAGTCTTTTACAGAGATCTTTTTGCCGATATCGTCCTTGGTGATGCCCAAAGCTTTTTCAACGGCCAGCTCAATAGGCAGGCCATGAGTGTCCCAGCCGCCTTTGCGTTTTACCTGGTAGCCTTTTAGCGTTTTATAACGGCAAAAAATATCCTTGATGGCACGTGCCATTACGTGGTGAATGCCGGGCATGCCATTAGCGCTCGGCGGCCCTTCGTAAAACGTGTACGGGTTGGTTGCCGGGCGACTGCTGATGCTCTTTTCAAAAATGCCGTGCTCCTTCCAGAAGGCAAGGATGTCTTTGCCGGTCTGCGATAGGTTTAACTGCTTATATTCCTTATACATCAATCTGTTACACCTCTATTTTTAGAGGTTGCAAAAATACGGAATTTAAGCTGAAAACTATCATAATTATGTGAAATTGGGCGGGAAGAGCTAGTCTGAATCATAATTTACGGAATTTTAGAATTAACAGAATAAAAAAGAGCAATCTTGAAAATTCTTTATTTCTGTAAATTCTGATTCGGACAATGGAATTATATTTAAATTAGTAATTTTCCTCCCCCCCGCAGGCCTTTGTGCACTTTGTGAAATCCTCCGTGCACTTTGTGGTTAAAAATTTAACCACAAAGTGCACAAAGAAGGCACTAAGATCGCAAAGGAAAAAGAAGTTGATAACGCGCTAAACCCGACATGCCAGATTAAATCATTCCGCAATCGCAATTCCCAAATCCGAATTAATAAATCCGAAATCCTCTAAATTCCTTTCTGAATCGCCTGGTAAACCACATCCATTATCCTTGGCCGGGTGTTCAGGCTGCCCAGTTTGCTGCTTACGCTGGGGTTAACGCGGTTGGATAAAAACACATATACCAGGTGCGAAGCCGGGTCGACCCATACACAGGTGCCGGTGAAGCCGGTATGCCCGTATGTTTGGGGCGAGGCGTATTGCGAAGGGTAATGTTTGCTTACCTCCGGGTCCCACCTGTCAAAACCCAGGCCCCTGCGGCTGATGGCTGATTGTTGTTTGGTAAACAGGTCCACCGTTTCGGGTTTGATGTATGCTACCCCTCCGTAAGTGCCGCGGTTCAGCATCATCTGGTAAAGGATGGCCACATCGTTGGCGCTGGCAAATAAACCTGCATGGCCTGCTACACCGCCCATTAATGCGGCGGTAGGGTCATGCACATAGCCATCCAGCAGGGCATGGCGGTAAACCTGATCATTTTCCGTTGGCGGGATCTGTTCGGGTTTAAACCGGTATAGTGGTAAATAGCCGGCGGTCTGCATCCCTAGCGGGGTATAAAACTGCTGCTGTACATACACATTCTCTGGGGTCGAGGTAATGGTTTCGATGATCTGCTGCATAAAGCACATGCTCAGGTCGCTGTAAACATATTGTCCGCGTGTCCGCAAAGGAGAGTTCAGCATCAGGGGCCACATTACGTCTTTAAAGTAGTCCTTCCGTAAATAGTAATTCTCGTTTACTTTAGTTGGATAATTTGCTGAAGAGTCAACCGTGTAATCTATTGGTTTTACCGCTTCTATAGTAGGAATATCCGGGATCAGGCCGACCTGGTGTTCAAGCACCTCCTTCACCAGCAGGTCATTCTTATTTGTTTTTCGGGCCTGCGGCAGGTAATGCCCCACGGTAGAATCGATGCTTAGTTTGCCCTGGTCGTACAACTGCATGGCCTCCATCGTAGTGGCTGAGATTTTGGTCATGGAAGCCAGGTCGAAAATATCGGTCAGCTTGTCGGGAATGGTTTTATCATAGGTATGGTAACCGTAGGCTTTGTTGAAAATCACTTTGCCATCTTTTGCCACCAGCACCACGCAACCGGGTGTGGCCTGGTTCATAATGGCTTCTGTGGCGATATTATCTATATCGATCAGGTTATCTGATTTGATGCCCACCGCCTCGGGGACGCTGTATTCCAGGCGGATCTTTTCAGTGGTGAACCCCATCCCTTTGCGGAAAACGGACGAGATGTTGCTGCTTAATTTTTGGGTAATAGGTACTCCGCCAAAAACAGCCTCCGCAGCAAAATAAGCCGAAACCGGCGTGATCCGCTGGCACCAGATCACCGGCAGGCTCATGTTATTTAATTTGACGAGGGCATTGGTATTGCCAAACAGCGCAATGATTACCGTTTTTGTTTTTTGGTTGTAACGGATAAAGTCGGCGATCTGCGGGTTATTCAAATCGGCTTCGTTGAGCTGCACGATCAGGGTATTGTACCATTTCAGGTCGGCTGAAAGGTCATCCAGGCTTTTGGCGCCGGTGTATAAATTACCGTTAAACGCCGCCACTTTATCATATTTATTCAGCAGGCTATCGAAACCGGCAGCATAAACATAAGAGAAGTGTACGCTGGCTATTTTTTGCTGGTCGAGGTTTTGTATAGGGATAGTATAGGAGGCGTTGTTAAAAAGCACGGTAGATTTCTCCACCAACTTCACCTCATCTACATAAGCCTGCCCCCTGAAAGGCGGGTTTTGCGCACAAGCCGAATGAAATAAAACAAATGCTGAAAATATTAAAGTACAAAACCAACGGTTACTTCTTCTCATAAACCTTCTCTCCATTCACATAGGTTTTTAACACTTTAACGTTAGGCAGGTTTGCGCCATCTGTTTTCATTATATCATTATCAAGGATTACAAAGTCGGCAAATTTGCCCGGCTCAATGCTCCCTTTTTCATTTTCTTCAAATTGCGCTTTGGCGGCCCAAATGGTCATTCCCCTTAAAGCCTGTTCCCTTGTAAGGGCATTTTCGGGCTGAAAGCCGCCTGCCGGGAAACCTTTCAGGTCTTTGCGCTCTACCGCTGCATAAAACGTATACATCGGGTTAATGTTTTCAACAGGGAAATCGGTACCCAACGGCAGCCAGCCGTTTTGCTGCAATAGCTGTTTGTAGGCATAGGCTGTTTTTAGCCGCGTTTTACCCAGGCGGTTAACCGCCCAGTACATATCCGAGGTAGCATGTGTAGGCTGTACCGACGGAATAATGCTGTACTCGCCAAAAAGCTTTATATCTTCAGAAGCCAACACCTGCGCATGTTCAATGCGCCAGCGGCGGTCGTTTTTACCTTTTAAAACACTTGCGTAGATTTCCAGCATCACCCGGTTGGCCGAATCGCCAATGGCATGGGTACACATCTGGAAGCCTTTGGCAGCCAGCTTTTGTGCAACATCCATAAAATGTTTCTGATCGCTCAGCAAAAACCCGCGCCAGTTTTTCTGGTCGCTGTAAGGTTGCAGTAAACAGGCTCCGCGAGATCCCAATGCCCCGTCTGCATAAACCTTAAAGGCGCGTACGTTAAGTCTTGGGGTTTTATAAATGCCTCTTTTAAATAAATACGCAAAATCATCCGGGCTATCCGATAGCATTACGTACATCCGCATTTTGAGCACCCCCTTATGCTGTAATTGTTCAATGGTATTGATCATCGTATAAGGCAGTCCGCAATCCTCCACGGTGGTTAGGCCCACGGCGAAACAATTCCGCTGTGCATCTAAAAACGCTGAGTCCGCCAAAGCATCGCCCGGTAAAGGAATTTTCCTTCGTACCAACCCTTCTGCGTTATCTATAAGTAAGCCCGTAAGTTTGCCGTTAATGGTTTCAATTTTGCCGCCGTTAATGGTTTGCCCCGGCTTTATGCCTGCAATATTTAAAGCCGCCTGGTTTACCATAATGGCATGCCCATCGATCCGGCTCAATATTACCGGCCTTACCGGGAACAGAGAGTCCAGTTTTGCCTTATCAGGAAATTGTTTTACCGTCCATTTATTTTGGTCCCAGCCGTGGCCGGTGATCCACCCATCCGGGTTCCTCCGGGCAAAAGCGTTAACTGAATCCACAACTTCCTGCCAGCTTTTGGTGTTCTCCAAATGGGCCTCCTGCAAGCTTATCCCATAGCTGTAAAAATGCGAATGCGCATCAATAAAACCCGGGTAAACGGCTTTACCGCCTGCGTCCACTATTTCTTTAGCGGTATATTTTTTTCCGATGGTATCACTATTACCAACTGAAATAATCTTTCCGTTGTTTACCACAAAGGCATTGGCCGTGGTAAAATTACTGTCAACCGTGTAAACCACTGCGTTTTTAACAATAAGATCAACATTATAATCCTGGTGTTTACAGGCTGCGGCGAGGAAAAACAGTACGGGCCAAATTCTTTTCATGGGGCAAATGTAAAAAGTTTGTAAGCTACAAAACTATATACAAAAACAAATGCATAAAGTTATGCGGCAAATAATTTTAATTTTGTTTGGGGGTTTGTACTTCGATCTCATTTAACCATTTTATCATTTACGGATTTAGCCTCTGTCATTTTAGAGGAAAGCGTATCGAAAATTGAGTTCAGAACACCCTCAAATTTATTCATATTCGCGTATCGAGATAAACGATATATTATCAGATTGATCCTTTATGAAGAAATATCTAACTTTAATAGCAGTAGTTCTTTTCATTAACGTTACGAAAGGTCAAACAGACCAGCGGCTTAATGCTAAGTTTATTTATGAAAAATTATTAGACATCTATCACAACTCATCGCAAGCGGACAATGATAATTATTGGGGGAAATTTGGATTTGCTTTAGCATGGACCCCTCAAATCAGCGACGGACCCGTTGCGCACCGAGCTATAGATAATTTTTTTCATCCGGATAAAGAGTTTAGTGTTACAACCCGGACATTATTAGACAACATCGTTGCAACAGAAGAATCGGCCTACGCAACTGACGACCGAAAGGAATATAAAAATCTGCTGGATTATGTAAAAAGTTTAGGGTATCAGCTTTCTTTATCAAAATATCAAGATCATGTGCAGACAGATATTTTCCAGATGAACAAATTGATAATAACTTTTTCCCATTACTATAACATAAAAGATAATGATGGTGGTATTGATGCTTATTTGTCTGGCGCTAAACAATTTCAGTTTAAAGCTGTGTATACGATTGACGTTAACTGAATCCTAATCATTATCAGCCATCAAAAACACCGGGGATTCTTGCCGCGTCAGCGGCGACCCTTCGCGAAAGGGGTAGCCGCTGAGGCGGCAAGAACAACGTTTGAATATTTTGCTACAAAGGTGTTGCCGCGATGCGGCATTACGTACCGACGCCATCGGTAGCAGATAGAACCCGCTATTTTTCGTGATTTGTTCCAGGCAATATGATCGGCTTGCAGTTTAAATGCACCTATACCAAAGTTATGCCATCAAATATTTAATTTAGCGCCCGGAATTGAAAAACCGCTGACCAAACATTTTTTTAGCGGGCAAGAAGGGAATTTTACAACATGCCAGATATCATACACCTTTTACCGGATGCCGTTGCCAACCAAATTGCCGCAGGGGAAGTAGTGCAGCGGCCCGCCTCGGCGGTAAAAGAGCTGGTGGAAAATGCGCTCGACGCAGGGGCTGATAAAATACAGCTGATCCTGAAAGAGGGCGGAAAATCACTCATCCAGGTGATCGACAACGGTTGCGGTATGAGCCTGACCGATGCCCGCATGAGCTTTGAGCGCCACGCCACTTCAAAGATCCGCAGGGCGGAGGATCTTTTTGCCATCCGTACCATGGGTTTCAGGGGCGAGGCCATGGCCTCAATTGCCGCTATTGCCCAGGTGGAGCTTAAAACCCGCCGGCACGAAGATGAATTGGGTACCTGCATCCTTATTGAAGGATCGGAAGTGGTCAGCCAGCAGGCCTGTTCGGCCAATACAGGTACCTCCATTTCGGTTAAAAACCTGTTTTACAATACGCCCGCCCGCCGCAACTTTTTAAAAAGCAACCCGGTGGAAATGCGGCACATTATTGACGAATTTCAGCGGGTAGCCCTGGCTAACCCACAGGTGTTTTTCTCCATGCACCACGACGGGCAGGAGATCTATCATCTGCCGCAGGCTACCTTAAAACAACGCATTATTCACTTATTCGGCAATAATTATAACGAGCGTTTGGTGCCGGTGGAGGAAGATACCAATGTTATAAAACTGCGCGGTTTTGTGGGTAAACCCGAATACGCCAAAAGAACCCGGGGAGAACAGTTCTTTTTTGTGAACAACCGTTTTATCCGCGACGCTTATCTGAACCACGCCGTACTGATGGCTTTTAAAGAATTGCTGCCGGAAGATACCTACCCGCTTTATGTGCTGTTTATTGAGATAGACCCGGCTAAAATTGATATCAACGTTCATCCAACCAAAACAGAAATTAAATACCAGGATGAGCAAACCATATATGCCATCATCCGCTCGGCGGTAAAGCGCTCATTGGGCAGGTATAATATCACCCCAAGCCTTGATTTCGACCAGGAAAACAGTATTGAACACCTGGTGACGCCAAAACCTTTTGAGGAGATAGTGGCGCCAACCATCAGCTTTAACCCGGATTACAATCCTTTTGCTACAGAGCAAAAGATCGAGCGCGAGAGCCCTGCCTTCAGAAGCAGCAATGATTACCGCAGCTCTCCGGTGCCGCAAAACTGGGATACACTTTACGAGATCGCCAGGAAAGAAGAGAATGCGCAAAGCGAAATGCACGGGCAAAAAACCATTGCCGTTGACGACCATGACCTGAATAAACCGAGCGAACAACAGCTTTTCCAGGTGCATAACCGCTATATTTTATCGCAGATAAAATCGGGTTTTATGGTGATCAACCAGCAGGCGGCGCATGAGCGCATCCTGTACGAACGTTTTTTGCAACAACTGGAGAACCATACCGGCGTAAGCCAGCAAAGCCTGTTCCCGCAGTCGGTTACACTAAATAGCAGTGATTTTGAACTATTAAAGGAACTTTTACCCGATATTCGTGCGCTGGGTTTTGATATCCGCGAGTTCGGCAAAAATACCGTGGTGGTTGAAGGCGTTCCGGCAGAGCTGAATAACACATCGGAAACGGAGATCCTGGAGCAATTGCTGGAAGGTTTTAAAAACAACCAGTCGATATTAAAACTGGACAAACGCGACAGCCTGGCCCGTTCGCTTGCGCGCAATGCTGCAACGAAAGCGGGCACAAAGATGTCATTAGAAGAAATGAATTTATTAATCGACCAGCTTTTTGCCTGCCAGATGCCCAACCTGGCACTGAACGGCAAACTGGTGATCACTACATTTACATTAAACGAATTAGCAGAACGATTTGAAAAATAATCCCGCAGGTGCGGGCTTTACCACATAATTATTATGAGTCCACAAAGACAATCCCCATTTGATAATTTAACGCCGGTTGTAAAATACCTGTTGCTCGCCAACCTGATCTGTTTTATCCCTTTTATAGTTTTAAGTAACGGGCAGTACGATGTAAAGATTGTAAGTAACCTGGGGGTATTTTATTTTAATTCGCCGTTTTTCAGGCCATGGCAAATAATCACCTACATGTTTATCCACGGAGGCTGGGCACACATCCTGTTTAATATGTTTGCCCTGTTTTCTTTTGGCCCCATACTGGAATATGCCATCGGCCCGAAAAAGTTTTTTAACCTGTATTTTATCTGCGGCATAGGCGCCATTGCTTTTCAAATGATTGTGCAGGCGTACGAAGTTCATGCTATGACGGGCTCTTTTACAGTGCCACCATTTGATATACGCGATCCCTCGGTTCCCGATCAGTTAAAGGCGATTTATTTTGGCCCCGTTGTTGGCGCGTCGGGTGCCATTTTTGGCGTCCTGGTGGCATTTGCGATGCTTTACCCGGACCTCGAGCTAATGCTGTTGTTTGTGCCAGTTCCTATTAAAGCTAAATATATTATCCCTATTTATATAATAATCGAGTTGATTTCGGGTTTTGGCCAGTTTGCCGGAGATAACGTAGCCCATTTCGCGCATTTGGGCGGTGCGCTGCTGGGTTTCATCATGATAAAAATCTGGCGGTACAGGTAGGCGTTTTTCTAATTTTCGGGCACAAAAATACCCGCACTGTTAATAATTTGTAAAATGCATGTAGCGATACAACTTTTTTAAAAAAATAGGGTTATCTTTAAGTACATTTTAGCTATCATGAGCACTCTCTGGAAAGAAATACAACTCAAAATGCTCCATTCGGGCAGTAAGCTCAACTTGCTTATTGGTATTAATATTATTGTGTTTTTGCTGGTTAATGTGCCTTCTATATTTGAAACACTTTTTTTTAACTCGCATAATTTAGAAAACTTAACGACCGAGTATCTTTTACTGCCTGCTTCTTTACACAAACTGCTTACGCATTTCTGGACGCCTTTAACCTACATGTTTATGCATGCCGGTATTTTCCATATCCTGTTCAACATGCTTTGGCTGTATTGGTTCGGCCAAATATTTGAAGAATTCCTGGGCAAAAAACGGACTGTCGGATTATATTTAATGGGAGGCTTCGCCGGAGCGTTTTTGTTTGTGTTTTGTTATAATGTACTCCCCTTTTACACCCAATTGCACGTTGCCGACAATAGTACCCTGGTGGGGGCCTCGGCCGGCGTGATGGCTGTTATGGTGGCCACTGCTACCCAATTGCCCAACTATACGATACCACTCATCCTGATAGGCCCGGTAAAATTAAAATGGCTGGTGCTGTTTTTTATTGTTATTGATTTCTTCGGCATCACCAGCGCCAATGCCGGGGGCGAATTATCGCACCTGGGCGGCGCACTGATCGGTTTTATTTATATTAAACAGCTGCAAAAAGGGAACGACTGGATCGCCAGCATCGCCAAAGTATTTAAACCCAGGCCAAAAATGAAAGTGGTGTCTTCAAACTACTCAGGTAAATCGTCAGGGGCGCCGCGGCAGGAGGAAGTAGATTTAATATTAGATAAAATTTCACGTTCGGGCTACGACAGCCTTACCAAACAGGAAAAAGAAATATTATTCCGCGCAAGCAATAATGAAGGATAAAAACAATTTAGCTTTTATTGATAAAGTAATTATATGCTTAAACATCGTTTTATCCCTTGCGTTAATAATTAGCTATTTCGCGCCCGTTGTTGATCCGAAAATATTTTGGGAGTTTGCCTTTTTCGGCCTTGCCTACCCTTTCTTATTAATGGCCAACGTTATTATGGCCGTTTATTGGTTCCTCCGCAAAAAACGTTACTGGCTTTTACCTGTAGTATGCATCTTTTGCGGCTGGCGGGTGCTCAGCAACACCATTGGTTTTCATGCAAGCAGCGGTGACGGGGCGCCGGCGGATTCAGCTATTATCAGGGTAATGACCTATAATGTGCATAATTTTAAACGGTATGGCGCTGCCAACGATACTTCAACCAAGCATGAGATCCTAGGTATCATTAACCACCAACAGCCTGACATCATTGGCTTCCAGGAGTTTTACAGCCGCACCCATGGGCAATATGATATGCGCGACTCGATAGCAAAAATTTTAGGGCATGGCTATTATTATTTTGAACCGGTGATTTACAACAGTACCGAAGCCATCGGCATAGCTATATTTTCAAAGCTCCCCATTATTGATCATGGATTTATACCCCTATCTGACAGAAAAAGCGAAAATGCCTGTATCTATATCGATGTAAAAAAAGGCGACCGGCAATTCAGGTTTTACAGTGTCCACCTGCAATCTATCCGGTTTGATCCCGAAGACTACAAATATATCAACAGTATTACCCACCAGGGAAAAACGGATATTTCGTCCACCCGCCGGCTGGGCAGTAAATTAAAAACGGCATTTATAAAAAGGAGCAGCCAGGTGATGAAAATAAAGGGGAATGCGGCACAGTGCCCCTATCCATACCTTATAACCGGCGACTTTAACGATACTCCCGCCTCGTATGCGGTAAATTATATGGAAAAAGGCCTGAAAAATGCTTTTCGTGAAAAAGGATCCGGGTTTGGACAAACCTATAACGGGAGTTTCCCCAACTTTCAGATCGATTATATCATGTCCAGCCCGCAATTCGACATTAAAAACTATTTCGTAACCGAAAAAAAGCTATCAGATCATTACCCGGTTAGGAGTGACGTCTCTTTGGTTCATTAGTTCACTGGTTCATTTGTTCATTAGTGGATAGTTTGTAAAATATCCGCCGGAAGACCTTTATTGGTCTTTTGCCCGATGATTGGAGCGAGAAACACAGTACAACGTATTATCCGACTGCAAATACCAATAAACCAGTGAACTAATGAACTATTTCTTCATTTCCTCCTTGATCGCCCTTAAAAACTCGTTGGCGTTATGTGAGCCGATGATGTAAACCAGGCCGTCGCGGTCGGTTAAAAAGATGGCTTCTTTACCGGAGGCAAAAAAGCGGATGGTTCCTTTGGAGTGCAGGTTATATACCGGGTTATTAAAAAGGTACCTGCTGTACTGGCCCTGCTCAGCTTTTATAATGCTGTTAAGGTCAATCTTTACCAGGCGGGTGGTCCATAAACCATCCAGCAAAACACTTTTATTTAAGATACGGGTACGAAAATGGAGTAAAAACCCCATAATGATAGAAATGATAATAATAGCAAAACCAACCACTACAAGCAGGTCGCCGTTCCGTTCGCGCTCATCAGTAAAAAAGTAGGCGGCAAAACAAAACATAGCCAAAACCAGGCGGATGGTAAGCGGTATAAACTCACGACCCAGGTATTGTTTTTCGGTAAATGCCGGTTTATCGCCCATTTTTTTAATTTGATAATTTGAAAGATGTGACAATTTGAAAATGGTTTTGGTTACAAATGCTGAAGAAAAGAATTTTTAAATCTTCAAATCAACTCATTTTCAAATTTTCACCAACTCGAATATAGTTACTTTTTTAGTTTCCTTACTTACTTTATAACGTTCATCGGGCCGGTATCCGCCAACCCATATCACCTCGCCGTTGCCATTGATCAATAAAGGTATTTCATTTTTTTTATGTAGCGGCACTTTCTCCCCTATAAAAAAATCACTTATTTTCTTGTTGCCACGCATGCCGAGCGGGTAAAAATGATCTCCATGCCGCCAGGCGCGCAAAGTTAACGGATATATCAGTAAATCAGTATCAATTGATACCGCCAAAGGATTGTTTTTTATGATGAGCGGGCTGTCATCATGTAATATGGTGAGTTTATACCCCGGGTACTCCAGTTCCCGGTCGTTTAAACGGATCCATATTTCCCCACCTGCCGGGCAGTCAATGTGGCTGATGATCAGTTTGCCGCGATCAAGCACCAGCCGGTAACCGGGCGTTTCAAATAACCGCCCCGGATGTTTATCCAGCGACGCGATGAGGTCATCAACAATAGTTTCGTTAACGCCAAACGCTTGTAAAAGGTTAAACAGCAAGAGTCTTTGCGGCTCCAATTTTTTTAACTCATCCAGCAAAAGGTATACCTCCCCATCCTGGTAAACAAACAGCTGCTGTTTTAATTCAGCAACCGTATGCTCCAGCAATTGTTCCAGCTCACGGAAATGCTGCAGGTTTTTCTCAAACGTTTGTTCCAGGGCCGGATTAAGCTCTTTTAGTTTTGGGATCACTTCAAGCCTGAGCTTATTACGGGCATATTTGGTGGATTCATTTGAGCTGTCCTCTACATAATCCAGCCCGTTTTCATCAATGATATTTTTTATCTCGTCCCGGTTTAAACACAACAATGGCCGAACCAATGCACCATTCTTTGGCAAAATGCCATGCATGCCTGCAATGCCGGTGCCGCGGATAAGGTTTAACAATATTGTTTCAATTGCATCGTTTTGATGGTGCGCAAGCGCTATAACTGAGTACCCTGATTGCATCTTTACTTCTTCAAACCATCGGTAGCGAAGATCGCGGGCGGCCATTTGGGTAGATATTTTTTCATCGGCGCCATACTTTAAAGTATCGAAATTGATGGTATGGAACGGAACCTGCAACTTTTCGGCAAGTCTGCGGCAAAATTCCTGGTCACGGGTTGATTCATTGCCCCGTAACCGGAAGTTACAATGGGCAATACCAAAATTAATACCTGCCGATTTAAGTAAATGAACCATTACCACAGAATCCATACCCCCGCTCACAGCTGCCAGTACCTTGCTGCTGTGCCCGAACAGGTTATTCAGGTCGATAAAATCAGTAAAAAGTTTAACCGGCAGCATCCATCAAAATTATTAATTTAAAACCCCAACAAAAAACTAATTTTGCCATCGTGAATAAATATGTTTTGAGTTTTTGTTTATTGCTTGCCGCGGGGGTTGCTATGGGCCAAAAAAAGTCAATTGTCAACCTGATCAAATCCCAAAGCAGCACAGGCATAAAACTTAACGGTAAGGATATTATAAAGGTTTACCAGGGTACTTTTAAGCAGGATTTCTCCACGCTAAGTTCAGATAGCGCTTATTTTTACCCTAAGGATAATGCGGTGGATGCATTCGGCAACGTACATATTAACCAGGGCGATACCCTGAATGTTTATTCGGACAAGCTGAATTACAACGGCAATACCAAGGTAGCCATATTAACGGACAATGTGCGCCTGGTGGATAAGGATGCTATTTTAACCACCAATCACCTCAACTATAATACGGCAACCCGTATCGGCACCTACACCGATGGCGGCAAACTGGTTAATAAAGACAATGTCCTGCTAAGTAAAAACGGATATTATTTCGCAGTCAGCCGCGATTCTTATTTCAGGTACGATGTATCGCTTAAAACGCCCGATGCGCTGGTAAAAACAGATACCATGCGCTACAATACAGGTACGCGAATCTCCTATTTTTACGGGCCAACCAATATTTACAGCACCAAAAACGAGAAAGACAAGGATACCCTGTATACCGAAAACGGCAATTATAACACGGTGAATGAACAAGCCTCCTTCGGAAAAAATAACTTTTATCACTCGGGAACAAAATCGCTAAAGGGCGACAGTTTGTTTTATGACAAGCTGAAAGGCTACGGACGGGCGGTTAAACATGTAATTTTTAACGACAGGGAGCAAAAAACGACTATCAGGGGGAACCTGGGCACTTATTTTAAGGCCGACGAACGTACCATCATTACGGATGACCCATATGTGATTATGGTTACTGAGCAAAAGGACACCACCAACGCCGACTCGGCGGCCAGGGCGGATTCATTAAAAAAGCTACAGCCGCAAAAAAAGGATGCGATTACCATGGATCAGCTGATCAAAAAGACTATACCTGGTAAAACCGGCATCATGAGTAGCGACCAAAAGAACAAATTGATTGATTCTGCCCTGATTAAAAAGGACGAACTAATCAAACGCATCCAGGCAGAAAATTTATCAAGAACCGATTCTGCGTTTAAAAAACTGTCGCCGCAGATCAATGCTGTACTGCCAAAAAAAGATCTACCAGCGACGGTTAATAAGGCTACTGCCTTGCTAAAAGGGGATTCGACAGTTAAGAAGTTGATAGCTAAAAGCAATGCGCCGAAAACCAAAATAGTGCCTGCAAAAAAGCCGGGCGGAACTCCATTGGCTAAGAATACGGGCAAACCCGAAGCTACGGATAAACTGCCCCTCAAAAAGCTAAGCGGAAAGGATACGTCTAAGATGAAAACGGATTCTATCTATATGTCGGCCGATACGATTGAAACGCAAATAATGACCTATAAGGATTTGAAGGTTTATTTCGAAAAACAGCGCCTGGCCCATTTGATTGATACAACCGTAAAGAAAAAAACAAAAGTAAAAGAATCGAAGTTTTTAATTGGTGCCCGTGCTGTGTTAAAAATAGACTCAACCTTCCTGCAACGCGAAATTTTTGGCAAGCCGAAACCCATTGTCATAAAGAAAAAAAAACTCACCAAAAAGCAGCTGGAGCAGGATAGTATCGCAAAAAAACAACTGGCTGATTCCATCGCAACGGCAAAGCTGCATGAGCCAAGCGATACGGCGCGCATCAGGATAATTATAGCACACCATAGTTTCAAAATGTTTAAATCGGACCTGCAGGCTAAAGCTGATTCGATGTTTTACAGCAACAGCGACTCCACCATCCGCTGTTATGTTAATCCGATGATGTGGACACAGGGCTCGCAACTTTCGGGGGATACCATCCATTTGCAGATGAAACACAAGAAACTCGACAACATGACCATGTGGCCCCACGCTTTTATTGTAAATATTGAAAAAACCGATTCGGTGCACTTTAACCAGGTGGCCGGCAAACGGATGCGGGGCTTTTTTAAGGATGATAAACTGCACCGCATGCTGATAGAAGGCAATGCCGAAAGTATTTATTTTGCCCGCGACAGCGGAAAAATGACCATCAGCGGTATGCAGCGTTCATTAAGCAGTAAGATCAGGGCGGATTTTAAGGATAACAAAGTGACCAATATGGGCTTTTATACCAAGCCCGAAAACAAATACGGCCCGCTTAATAAATTTACCGAAGACGATAAAATATTAAAAGGCTTTATCTGGAAGCCAAAAGACAGGCCTGTATCAAAAGAATCGATCATCCCGTCATTTAATAAAAAGAAGAAGAAGGCCGAGGCCAAAGCCGCTGCTGCAAAAGCTGCCAAAGGCAAAGCAACCGACAAAAAAACAACCGGCAACAAAGCGGCTAAAGACAGCACCTTAAAAACTACTCTCGGAAAACTGCCTGTATTAAAAACCGCCAAAGACAGTACGGCAAAGCAGTCGGTTATAAAGGCGGCAAAGGATAACTACATAAAAACAGTACCGGCCAGCCTGCCGGTCAGCGATATGTCGAAAGATACGACGCTTAGTTTTCCAGCAAAATTGCCGGTTATAAAAGCGGCGAAGGACAGCAGCAAAACAGCTCCGCCAAAGGGCAAGCCGATTGAGTAAAACTTCGTGTTTCTCTGTGATAATCTCCGTGGCCTTTGCGGTTAAATTTTTTAACGGTAGAGGCCACGGAGATTAACACCTACCCTCAATTATGAAGTAGCAATTTTTATAAATCAGCTCAACGGCGAAGCCCTTGAGCTCCACTGAAAACAAACAATAGCGAAAAATCGAACATTCTAAATCAATCTGCACATCCGCATATCTGCACATCTGCATATCCGCACATCACCCTCTCTCTTCCCAAATCATGCATAAATGCAAAATGGTCTCCACTGCTTTTTGCATATCCTGTACCGACACCCATTCCTGCCGGCTATGGAAAGCGTGTTCGCCTGCAAAAATATTAGGGCACGGCAATCCCATAAACGAAAGCCTCGAACCATCTGTACCACCTCTTATGCTGCACATTTTGGATTGCAAACCAGCGCGCCTCATAGCCTCCATACCATATTCAACAATTTGCGGATGCTGGTCAAGCACCGACCGCATGTTGCGGTACTGCGGCTTTACCTCCAGTTCATAAGATGAGCCGGGGTATTTTTGCAAAACCTGATTGACAACGCTACGGATCGTATCGGCATGATCCGTCAGCTTCGCATCCTCAAAATCACGAATAATAAACTCAATGGTTGCTTTTTCAACATGGCCCTCAACTGCAACCGGGTGCACAAAACCCTGCATTCCTTCGGTACCTTCAGGCGACAGGTCATAGGGCAGCGCCGCGATGATCTCGCCGGCTATTTTGATGGCGCTTTCCATCTTTCCTTTCGCGAAACCGGGGTGTGTGCTTACACCCTTAATGGTCAGCTTTGCGCCATCGGCAGAAAAAGTTTCGTTTTCCATATTCCCTGCGCTTTCGCCGTCCATGGTATAGCCGGCATAAGCGCCGAGTTTTTTAATGTCGACTTTATCGACGCCGCGGCCGATCTCTTCATCTGGCGTAAACAGGATCCTTATTTTACCATGTTTTATTTCGGGGTGATTTATTAAATGGTAACAGGCGTCCATAATTTCAGCAACGCCAGCCTTATTGTCGGCGCCCAGCAGGGTGGTGCCGCTGGCGGTGACCAGGTCATTGCCGAGCTGATTTTTCAGATCAGCATGATCCTTCAGCCGGATAATTTCCGATGGGTCATCCGGCAAAACAATATCCGCTCCCTGGTAATTTTTATGTACAATAGGTTTTACGCCGGTCCCGCTGCAATCAGGTGCGGTATCCATGTGCGAACAAAAACAAATGACCGGCACATTGCTTTTTGACGTATTTGCGGGGATGGTAGCATAAACATACCCAAATTCATCAAGGTGCGCGTCATCAATTCCCATAGCCATTAACTCTTTTACCAAAATATGGCCAAGGTCTTTTTGTTTTTCGGTTGAGGGGATCGAAAATGAAGCCGGGTCGGATTGCGTATCCACCGTTACATATCTTAAAAAACGCGATGTAACAGTAAATTCCGCTATTGAATTGTAATTCATATAAGTATTATTTGAGTAAATTTTATACTTTTGAAAAAGCTCCTAAAATTGTAAATATTGATCAACATTTAGCATTGAAAAAATATATTTTATTTTTCGCAGTAGTTTTTATCGCAACTGCTGTTAAGGCACAAAGTGGGTATAATTACCAGGAATGGGGTGTTGGGGGCGGCGCCAGCTGGGAACGGGGTTATACCAACATCACTACACAATATAGCCACCCCGCATTTAATCTCAACATTGTTTATAATTACAACCCATACCTTCCGGTTGAAGCAGAAATACAGATAGGCCAGTTATCCGGGGGGGGGTTATCGCCTAAACAGGATCCTTACGGCCGCCAGTACACCAATAGTTATAAAGCCATTATCTTTCATGCCGATTTTCAGCTTGGCGCAGGTATCGACTATAGCAACGACTGGTTCCTGACCATCGTAAAGGATTTTTATATAGGCTCAGGTGTCGGGTTTATTTCAAACACCAATACGGTACAACGAACCAGCATCTATCAGCCCAGTTATGTTTTTCCCGGTAGTAACAGTAGTGTTGACGTAATGGTGCCCCTTCGGGTTGGTTATGAATTTAAGATTTTTGATGATTATAACGAGCCTTCTTATGCTATTGATGTGGGGTACATCCATACCCTTGCCTTCGGCGAAGGGCTCGACGGCTATAACGATCCGCAATCAAAGTTTAAAAACAATGCCATCGATCAGTACCGACAGTTCAATATTACCTTTAAATATTATTTCGGCAGGGTAGTATCCTATAATAAATTGATAAGGGATTTCCGTTAGTAACGTGAACATAGAAGAACTTCGTGAATATTGCCTGCAAAAGCCCGGTGCCACCGAAGGTTTACCTTTTGGCGAAGATACACTTGTGTTTAAAGTTGGCGAAAAAATATTCCTGCTCACCAGCATCAGCCAGGGCGACAGGTTCAATGCCAAATGTGACCCGGAACTGGCTGTTGAACTGCGCGAACGCTACACTGAAGTAAAGCCGGGCTACCACATGAATAAAAAGCTTTGGAATACCATTCACATGGATGGCTCATTAACGACACGGCAACTTCACGAAATGATTGACCACTCCTACGAACAGGTATTTAATGGCCTGCCCAAAAAGGTACAGGAAGAAATCGGGAGATCATAATCATTGTAATTGGAAGCGGCGCGCAGGGTGTCATGGTGAGCTTGTCGAACCACGGTGCGGCAGGCCAGGGAATGTTTATTAAAATGGAATATTAATGAACCAATATTTTGTTTACATTTTGCTTTGCAGCGATAATTCATACTATACAGGTGTCACAAATAATCTGGAAAGGCGGATATATGAGCACGAAAATGGCTTCGATCGAAAAGCTTATACATTCAAAAGAAAGCCGCTAAAGTTAGCTTTTTGTGAAACGTTTAATGACGTAAACCAGACGATTGCTTTTGAAAAACAGGTTAAGGGCTGGCGGCGGGAAAAGAAGGAGGCAATTATTAATGGCGATTGGCCTTTATTACCCGAATTGTCTAAGAACAGAATGTAAATGCATTGCTCTATTGCACATCGTTCAGGCCATTGCACAGTCGTGGTTCGACAAGCTCACCATGACACCCCGCATTAATTCTCCCGGTAATAACCCTAACGAATAATAAAACCTGCATCGGATAATCCACTAATCAAATATCTTTGTCAAAACTAACCCAATGAAATCAACACTAACCGCGCTTTTTATTTGTTTTATTTTTTGCTCCGCGAGGGCACAGCTTACCCCATTTGAATTAAGCAAGGATAAAAACTATACGGCAACCTACAGCGAAATTATTGCTTATTACCAAAATTTAAGCCGCCAGTATCCGCAAATGCGTTTGTTTAATATCGGGATGACCGACATTGGCAAACCCTTAACGCTGGTGGTTTTATCGCGCGATAAGGTTTTTGATCCGGCCCTCATCAAAAAACAAAACAAACGGGTACTGCTCATCAACAACGGCATCCACCCCGGCGAACCGGAAGGCATCGATGCCAGCATGATGCTTACCCGCGACCTGCTCAAAAAAAATGCCTTGCCGAAGGATGTTGTGATCTGCTTGATCGCGGTTTATAATATTGACGGCTGCCTCAATCGTGGCCTCAGCCGCATCAACCAGAACGGCCCCCGAGCCTACGGTTTCAGGGGAAATTACCGCAACCTCGACCTGAACCGCGATTTTATTAAAGCTGACAGCCGTAACGCACTGGCCTTTGAAAAGATACTGAACACCTGGAACCCGGAAGTTTTTTTGGACAACCACACCAGCGATGGGGCCGATTACCAGTACGTAATGACCCTGATTGAGACGCAGAAGGATAAGCAAAACCCGATACTGGCCGCATATACCTCGAAAACGCTATCGCCGGAACTCTACAAACGAATGAAAACTAGCGGTTACGAGATGACGCCCTATGTGGAAAGTGAAGAAACAAGCCCGGATTCGGGTATTGTGAGTTTTTTGGAGACGCCGCGCTTTGCTACCGGCTATACCGCCCAGCATAATATCATCAGCTATATTACCGAAACGCATATGCTGAAGCCTTTTGATAAAAGGGTGTATGCCACCTATGATTTTATGCAGAATCTGATCGATATCGTACAGCGTGATGCCAAACAAATTGGCCAATTAAAACATGATGCGGATGAACAGGTGAAGGCGCAGCAAACCTTTGCCCTTAACTGGGAACCTGATGAGCAGCACTATGATACCCTTGTATTTAAAGGCTTTTACGCAGGCCATAAAACCAGCGAAGTAAGCGGCTTGCCACGATTGTATTACGACAGGACCAAACCCTATACCAAAACCATTAAATATTTTGACAATTACAAAACCAGCGCAACCATTGATAAACCGCTGGCCTATGTAATTCCGCAGGCCTGGGGCAAAGTGATCGACTTGTATAAACTGAATAATGTGGCGATGAAACAGCTGGCACATGATACCACGCTGGAGTTGCAGCTATATTACATTGGCGATTATAAAACGCCGCAACGGCCATACGAAGGGCATTACCTGCACAGCAACGTTAAATTGAACCCGGTGGATGTAAAAGTGAAATTTTATACCGGCGATTACGTTGTTTATACCAACCAGGCGCTTAACCGTTACATTGTAGAAACATTGGAACCACAGGGCGTTGATTCATTTTTTGCATGGAACTTTTTCGACTCGGTTTTGGGCGAGAAGGAATATTTTTCGGACTATGTATTTGAGGATGTGGCAGCTGATCTGCTGAAAAAAGACCCGGAACTGAAGAAAAAACTGGAGGATGAGAAATTGAAAGACCCTAAGCTTGCCGCCAGCGCTTCGGCACAATTATATTTCGTGTACCGTAATTCGCCTTATTTCGAAAAAACATACCTTCGCTACCCGGTAGGCAGGTTGCTTACTGATACAAAACTTGATTTAAAATGACCCATATCCTATTACAGGCAGAAGATTCCGGAATAATGCAGCTTATCATGACTGCGCCAGTGGCCTCGTTTATATTTGCAATTACCATAGCCTCTTCTTTATGGGCTTTTTATAATGAAACCCTTTATAGTAAAATGATACTGCACCCGGCCAGTGTTTCAAAAGGCTACCGGGTTTATACCGTTATTACCAGTGGTCTTATTCATAATGACTGGATGCACCTGTTCTTTAACATGCTTTCCTATTATTTCTTTGCGTTTCAACTTGAACCGGTTTTAGGCCATTGGCAATTTGGTTTGCTTTATACGATCAGTCTAATTTTAAGCGATCTGCCTACAGTATATAAACACCGGAACGACGATTGGTACCATAGCCTTGGTGCATCGGGCGCGGTTAGTGCGGTAATATTCAGCTATATCATGTACAATCCTATGGGGTCCATGTACATCATTCCGTTCCCTTTTCCAATTTATTCAATTGTGTTCGGGGCGCTGTACCTCGTATATTGTAATTACGCTTCAAAACGCGCACAGGATAATGTTAACCACGACGCACATATGTTTGGCGCATTAAGTGGCCTGCTGCTTACTATCATTCTGCATCCACACACCGCGCATGATTTTTTGACGCAAGTCAGCGAGAAAGTCCAATCGTTGATCCATTGATCAGGCTGCCGTCAGCATTAAATAAAAAACTCATCGGCTGTTCGGGATTTTTGATGATCTCGAACAGCAAAAAGTTCCAGTTTTTCCAGAAACTTTCCAACACCTGCCCGTAAGTTTTTGGCATCCAGTCGTCAAACAAAGGCTTGCTGCTCAAACCGCGCAAGGGCATCGCTTCCAGGTAGATGTCATCCCCTACCGGCAAAATATTATACTCAGGCAGGCGGTTAAACAGGTATGCTGAATAAAATACCCGCCCGCAAAACTCCTCAAACTGGATAGGGTGCAAAAGGGCCTCGCCAATTTTCTCAACGGTCTCTTTATGGAACTTACCATTGGCGCCGTTATCCTGCAAACAGATGATCAAACCGAAGTCTTTTATCCTTAATGAGAAGGTTAACGTATTGATCTCATCACGATAATAGAATTCTTCTATATCATTGTCAACTTTAAATAGAAAAATGCTATAAGATTTAAAGCCATCAAAAATTACCGGTAAATTTAAGCTTTGCAGCATTAAATGCAGGTTGGTGAATTTATGGATAATGGCCTGCGAAATATTAAATTCTTCGCCTTGTGAATGCTGCAGTTTAATGCCCGACTGGATCTCGTTAAAGATCACTCCATACAACATTTTGCCCGCCCATTGAAATAACTTCAAATCATCCAGCGCCTTAACAGCATCATAACCAATATCAAATGCTGCTGCAATTTCGGCCTCCAGCGGCTCCAGGAAAGCTTCGTTCACACCGGCTTTACAAGGAACCTTAAGATCCTTGTAAGTGATCATGTTTTCGTCAAGCATTTTCAGGGGCTGATCCTCCAGTTTGTAACGGCTCATCAGCCATTGCGGAAAAACCTGGATCTTCTCTTCGGCAGAAGTTAAAGCCTCCCCTGTTAAAAAACAGTTGCGGTTGCTAAAGTTGAAAGTGCTGAACGGATTATAAATTTGTGCCGGCATGCGGCAAAGATACATATACCGATGATTTGTTATGTCGCGGTAAAATCAAAAAAAACGTCATGCCGTCCCTTTTTCGGCTACAGGGTACCCACAAGTTATTACGCGCCGTAGGTGCTACCTGTTTGTAGAAATATTAATAATAGATCGACAGCTCCGTAGGTGCTGCCCTCCGCAAACAAAGCAAACAAGCATTATCGTATAAGGGTAGCCGCCATGCGTCATTAATTACCTTGTTTTTATTTCTACAAATGGGTAACCCCTCCGGGGCAGACTAGCCTCATGGCTATAATTAACGATGCGGTACGCGGTAGATTATCGTGCGGTTAACTAACAAAACGGTAGGGGCTTTAGCCAAATTTCTTTAGCTTTGAATTTAACATGACACTGACTTATCAACCCTTCGAATTGCTGCTGCGGCACACTTTTACCATCGCTAAATTTTCGCGGACTTCAACCCCTGTAATGCTGTTAAAAGTAGAGCATGAAGGGCAAACCGGCTTCGGCGAAGCCTCCATGGTACCTTATATGGGCGAGAGTTATGAAAGTGCCAGCGCGTTTTTAAAAAAGGTTGATGCCAGGCGGTTTAAATACCCTTTTGATTTTGGAGCGATAATCGCTTATTTGGATAGTATCGCCCCCGGCAACCCGGCCATAAAAGCCGGTATCGATATCGCCCTGCACGACCTGAACGGCAAATTACAGCAAAAACCCTGCTGGCAAATCTTAGGCAGCGACCCGGCAAAAATGCCCTTAACCAGTTTTACCATCGGTATTGATACACCCCAAGTGATGGTACAAAAAGTAAAGGAAAATCCGGATTGTAAGATCATCAAAGTAAAATTGGGCCGCGACAGTGATAAAGAGCTCATCAAAACCATCCGCTCGGTAACCGATCTGCCGCTGTTTGTGGATGCCAACCAGGGCTGGACGGATATTGAACAAAGTGTGGATATGTGCTACTGGCTGCATGAGCAGGGCGTATTGCTGATAGAACAACCCATGCTGAAAACCGACACTGACAGCAACGCCCGGCTCACTGAACGCAGCCCAATACCTATTATTGGCGACGAATCTGTGCAGCGTCTACCGGATGTAGAAAAGGCTAAAGGGGTTTACCACGGCATTAACATTAAGCTGATGAAATCAGCAGGGATGCATGAAGCACACCAAATGATATTAAGAGCAAGGGAACTGGATTTAAAAGTAATGATCGGCTGCATGAGCGAAACCAGCTGCGCCACCCTTGCCGCCGCCGCCCTGGCCCCCCAATGCGATTGGGCCGACCTTGACGGTCCGTTTTTAACCAGCAATAATCCCTACCGGTTGCCCGAATTTGTGGAAGGGAAGTGGGTACTGAATAATGACGCGGGGCTGGGATTAAAAAATAATTGAATTAACACGAATTTCACGAATAGGAACGAATTTTCACGAATGAAAAAGGACTGTGACCAGGCAATATTCCATTAACATTAAACCGATGAAAATCGCAGCTATTTAAGCTTCAGCAAAGCTTCTTTGATCCTTGGCGCTAATTGTTCGATCTCGCTCAATGTGCTTGCCCCCACTGATGCCCTGAACCAGTTAATATCTTCGCCCGTGCCAAATGCCGAGAAAGGAACAAAGGCGACCTTTGCTTCCTTGATAAGGTAAAAATTGATATCGGTAGCCGTTTTCAGCACTTTGCCGTCGGGGGTTGTTTTGCCGGTATAATCAATTTTCAGGGTAAGGTAGATAGCGCCCATTGGCTCAATAGCATCCACCTTAAGTCCTTCGGATTTAAGTTTCTGGAAGCCTTCGTAAAGCGCGGTTAAGCTTTTTTGTATGTTTATTTTTAAAGTGGACAGGTAGGCGTTTACCGCGCCGTCATCTTTTAAAAAGCTAGCCATGGCCACCTGCTCGGCTTTTGGCGCCCATGCGCCCATGTGCCCCACGATAGATTTCATGTGGTTAACTACATGCGCCGGACCGAAGCCCCAGCCTACACGTACGCCTGTTGAAGCAAAGCATTTCGAGGCTCCGTCAACAAAAACAGTTACTTCTTTCAATTCAGGGCGCAGGCTTACCGGGTCATAATGGCGGTGTTCACCAAAGGTGAGCTGAGAATAGATCTGGTCGTATAAAATATACAGCGGTTTCTCGCCCGGTTGGCGGGTTTTGTTTTCTTCGATTACCAGGTCACAAATTTCTTCCAGGTCCTTTTTGTTGAACATGGTACCTGTTGGGTTCAGGGGAGAACATAAAGCCAGCATGGTAGCCCCTTTGATATACGGGCGCAATTCCGCTGCGGTCGGCATAAAATTGTTTTCCGGAGTAGTCTGAATGATCACTGCTTCGGCCCGGGTAAGGTCGCAATAATGATTATTGTTCCATGACGGCGCCGGGAAAACCACTTTATCGCCCGGATCAACTATTGCCATAAATATCGAATAGATCAATGGCCTTGATCCGCCCGTGATCAGGATCTGGTTTGGCGCGTAATCAAAATTAAACCGGCTTTTTAAAAAAGCCGATACACTTTCGCGCAGGCTGAGCATACCGTCTGCAGGCGGATAATTGGTGTGGCGATGGTCATACGCATCAACAATACCCAGCTTCAGGTCTTCCGGAATAGGGTAAATATTAGAGTCGAAATCGCCAATCGTTAAATTGGCAATGTTTTGGCCCTGGCGCTTTAATTCGTTTATCTCGCCTGCAATTTTTATAATTTCGGACCCATGCAGATTTTGGGCCAATACAGATACGCTCATTTTCCTGGTGTGCAAATAGTGGATGTGCAAATGTGCGGATTTAAGCTTAAAGCACAAAGCAGAAAGCGCAAAGCTTTTTGAATCAGATTACGAAAGCCGGTGTTATAGCTTTTAGCTTTGGTCTTTCAGCTTTCACCTTAACCCCTTGTTTCTTTGGCGTTAAGTGCCTAATTTTGCGCCTCGATTATATATTTTACCATTATGGCTAAGGCATCCGAATTAAAAAATGGCAACTTTATCCGGTTTAACGGGGAGTTGTTACAGGTTGAAGAATTTTTACACCGCACACCCGGCAATTTGCGCGCATTTTACCAGGCACGCATGCGCAACGTTAAAAGCGGGAAACTGGTTGAATATCGTTTCCGTACAGATGAAGAAGTTACCATCGCCCGTGTTGAAACCAGTGATTACCAATATTTATATGACGATGGCTCCTCGCTGGTGGTGATGGATAATACGACCTATGATCAGCACAATATTCCAAAAGCATTATTTGGCCCCGCGGTAAAGTTCCTGAAAGAAGGAATGAACGTGATCGTAGCCTTTGAAAGCGATGAGCCCATTATGGGCCAGGTGCCCGGTTCCGCCGAATTGGAAGTTACTTATACCGAACCCGCCGTTAAAGGCGATACCAGCAGCGGTGCATTAAAAAATGCTACCGTTGAAACAGGTGCTGAAATAAAAGTGCCTCTTTTTATAAATATCGGCGACAGGATTAAGGTTGATACTGCCACCGGCGCTTACGTTGAACGCGCTAAAGCATAAGATCAAGCCTCAGTAAAGAAAAACCCGGTCAGTTAAAAAAAGCTGACCGGGTTTTTCTTTGCTATGCCTTATGATGCAAATGGGGTTTTACGGAAATTTGTACAGCACACCCAGTGCCATCCCCTCTGTTCCCTGTATCGCCGTTGATGAATGTTTATCGTATAGGATGGTGGTATTTACTGTCATTGCTATCAGACGGGTTACCTTTGCAGTTAACGTAGCATCCAGGCGATGGCTGGTATAAGCCAGGGGCTGAATGTAGGGTATAAACATGGCATACCGCGCATTGATATGAATGTTTTTGGTAAGATCCTTATCCAGCTGCGCTACTACCTGCACAGCCAGTTCGTTATAAACTTTATGGTCGATTGGCACGCCGTAATTACCCGCCTGGTTATGGTAAATGGTAGTATCCAGCACAAAAGTTTGCCGGGCCGTACCAGTACCCAGCCTGAGGTCGAAATACTTCACAGGCTTATATTCAAATCCCAATGATTCGGTCAGGTAACCCGGTGACATAAAATCAGATATCAGGTATGGTTTTTGGGCAACAGAGCCATCAGGATTGCTATAATTGCTATAATTGTAGCCGGCAGAAAATTGCGATTCAAAGGTAAGCGATCCAAAAAAGAACCATTTTTTTGATAATTGGGTAGCAACCTTGTTATCGACAAATATGCGGTCGTTTGTTTTCCGCGAGCCCTGTCCTTTGTTTTTTGAGACGCCATAAACCAAATTTGTTTCGGATGCAAAGTCAAATGGCTTTTTGTTATATTCCGTTTTAAAATCAAAATTTGACCCTAATGCGATGGCACTTATACCGCCGGCGCTGTAATTATTGGTAAATGATGACTGGCTGAAATTAAGCCCGAAGATTACAGACTTATGCCAATAGTTTATTTTGTAATCAAGCAAATTCACAGGCATCTGGCTGGGCTGTATCTTTATCGGCCTTAATATATTTGGAAGCGCGTTATGCCCCGGATCAATGCGATATTTATTGAGTTGATTGGTGTCTGACTTAAGGGAGTCGGTATTTTGAGCCTTTGCGGGAAGAATAAAGCCAAATAACAACAGGAAGAAAACCCCGGAAACGGTTTTTAGCATAGCGGGTATTTAAAATTTAAGCTGACAGCCAAACAAATGTCCAGCTACTTTAACATTTTAGCAGCAAATTTATTATATATCTGTTAAAAATATAGCTTTTTCTTTGTAAAAAAGCTATACCATATCCATCAACCAATAATTCACTGAATTAAGTTTTTTTTCTACATTTAGCCTCCTGGTTGCCAATTATATGATTAAAAAATTACCGTTCCTGCTTTTGTTCATTTCATCGTACAGTTTTGCGCAGGACGCGGATTTTTTTAAACCCGATTCCGTACGAAAAACGATTAAAGCGGTAAAAATTTCAACGGGCATAAAAGTCGATGGCCTGCTTAGCGAACCTGAATGGGGTTTAGCGCCTGCTTCGCCTGATTTTATCCAGATAGAACCCTACCAGGGAAAAGCGCCCAATTTTGCAACCATGGTAAAGGTTTTATATAACCAAAAATACCTTTATTTCGGCATCACCTGTAAAGACCCCCTGGGAAAAAGGGCGATTATGGCCACTGATTTTATACGGGATTTTGATTATACCCGGCACGATCTGGTAAATCTGTCAATCGATGCTTTTAATGATAAAAGGAACGCCATGGTTTTCGCCACCAATGCCTATGGCGTACAGCGTGACCTGCTTTCGTTCGACGACCTTTATTATGATATTGACTGGAACGGGCTCTGGGCCGTTCGCACTAACCGCACCGATTCCGGATGGACCGCCGAAATTGCTATTCCATGGAAAACATTGCGGTATCCTAAAAGCAACGACTCCCTTCAAAACTGGGGTTTTAATGTTTACCGCAACAGAAGGTACACCAATGAGGTGAGTGCGTTATCGCCTTTTCCGCGTGTATTCTCCGCTACACACATGGATTACGCGGGCGTTTTAACAAACCTGCAACCACCACCGCCGGCCACCAACATACAAGTTGTCCCTTATTTTTTAACCTCGTATGATCATTATTCCAATTTTGGAACCGCTGAACCTGCCCATGGCGCCGGCGTTAAAGTTGGGGGCGACGTGAAATGGGCCATCAATTCAAATTCAGTGCTTGACCTTACGGCACATACAGATTTTGCACAGGCCGATGCGGATATCCAGGTGAATAACATCACCCGTTTTTCGGTGTTTTTTCCGGAGAAGCGGCAGTTTTTCCTGGAAAATGCTTCTTTATTTGGCATGCAGGTAAACCCGCTGCCCGACGGATCAGGCGGCAGCATGAACTATCAGCCATTTTTTAGCCGGAGCATTGGCCTGGATACAGCAGGTAACCCGATCCCGATTGTTGCCGGCGGGCGCTTTGTTTACCGCTCGTCCAAATTAAACTTCGGCGCTATCGCTATCCGCCAACAGGGAGCAAACGATTTGCCGGGAACTAATTTTTTCGTGGGCAGGGTATCCGAAAACTTTGGCAGCCAGGACCGGGTAGGGGCGCTTATCAGCGTCAAAAACCGGCCCGGCGGCTCAAATATAGAAACCACTGTCGATGGTTTTTTCCGCCTGGGCGAATCCAATTCCTTAAATACTTTACTTACCCAATCAACCACCACCAATACCGGACAAAAAGGCTTTGGGGGAATCATGCAATATTACAACTCCAACAATCATTATAAAATTTGGTGGACGGAATCGGTGGTCACCAAAAACTTCGACCCTCAAATGGGCTTCGTATCCCGTAAGGATGTCATCGGCACCACACCCGGCATGAACTATTATTACCGCGGAAGCCTGCTGCCCTTTAAAAGTGTGCTCCTGGCTTTAGAACCAGGCTTTCTTCCCGAACTTTATTACACTGCATCTACCGGAAAATTCGCGGAGATGGACCTGCCGTTTTACCCCGTGTGGCTTAATTTTAAAAGTGGCGCCTTTTTGGGCTGGGGAATAACACCCATCCGCCAGCATTTAACCGATGTTTTTCAACCATTAGGCGTTAGCATCGGCCCCGGTGATTACAGCTACCAGATGCAGGCAATTTATGCAAGCACCGACCCCTCAAAAATGCTGAACCTTAATTTTATTTATCAAACCGGCTCCTATTTTAATGGTCGTTTAAATTCAGGCGACTGGAAATTGCAGTTTGCGCCCGTTCCTTATATTTCATTTTTGGGCGAATACAGCCGCAATCATTTTAATGGCGTTGGGGTTGATAAAACGACTACCAATGTTAACCTGTATGTTTTACGGGCCCGTTTTGCATTAAACCCGCGCCTTCAACTAACCGGTATTTACCAGCGGAACTCGTTAAACAATGCTGATAATTATAATATGCGCCTTTCGTGGGAGTTTCTGCCGCTATCGTATGTTTACCTGATCTATAACCGGGGCGTTACCAGCATGGTTAACAATATGGTGATACAAACCCAAACCGAGGATCATTTGATCTATAAGATCAGTTACCTGCAGCAGTTTTAATTTTGAATGATCCGGGAGTACTGGGAAGACAGACTCCGTGCTCACTGTTAAAAACTCCGCGCCCTGGTAAAACTTTAACCGCAAAGTGCGCAAAGGAGGCACAAAGATCGCAGAGAAAGTTGCTAGGATTTATCTTAAAGCTTCCCTTTGCCTTCTATAATTTGCTCAACGGTACGTTTTTCCTGCACACCGGTTTCCATGTTTTTTAAGGTGAGGAGGCCGCTCTCAATTTCCTCGCTGCCGATGATGATTACATAAGGGATATGTTTGCCATTGGCATAGTCCAGCTGTTTTTTAAGCTTGGCCCCGGCAGGGTAAAGCTCCGCGCTAACGCCTTGTTTCCTTAATTCCAGGATGATCGGGAAGCCAAATTTTTCGCCGTCCTTATCAAAACAGCAGATGAGCAATTGGGTGGTTTGAGACGTTTCGGCCGGGAAAAGGTTCAACTCTTCCATCACATCATAGATCCTGTCGGCGCCAAAAGAAATGCCGACACCCGTAAGGCCTTTCAGTCCGAACATCCCGGTAAGGTCGTCGTACCTGCCGCCGCCGCCGATGCTGCCCATAGCCACTTCATTGGTTTTTACCTCGAAGATAGCGCCGGTATAATAGTTTAAGCCACGGGCAAGGGTAATATCTAACTCTAAGTTGGCAGTTTGCAGTTTGCAGTTTGCGATATAGTTGAATACCGTTTCAATCTCGTCGCAACCTTTCAGGCCGGTATCCGAATTAATAAGAGCCAGGCGCAAGCTTTCCAGTTTTTGTTCATTGGTACCTTCGAGCAGGATAACCGGTTTTATCTTTTCGATGTCCTCTGCTGAAAATCCTCTTTCCATCAATTCTTTGATCACCCCATCCAGTCCGATCTTATCCAGTTTATCAATCGCTACGGTAAGGTCGATAATGTTATCGGCTTTATCAATAATCTCCGCAATGCCAGTCAGTATTTTGCGGTTATTTATTTTTATGGTGAAATCTTTTAATCCCAGCGTGCTTAAAGCCTCGTCATATATCAACACAAACTCAGCCTCATTCAATAAAGAATCAGAACCCACCACATCCGCATCACATTGATAAAACTCGCGATAGCGGCCTTTTTGCGGCCTGTCGGCGCGCCAAACCGGCTGCACCTGGAAACGTTTGAACGGAAAAGTGATCTCGTTTTGGTGCTGTACAACGTACCGGGCGAAGGGAACAGTTAAATCGTAACGGAGGGCTTTTTCAGAGATTACCGGCAAAAGTGATTTCGAGTTATAATTGAAGCTTCCATCTTTAAGTTTCCTGCTTTCAGCATCACTCCAATAATCACCGCTGTTCAAAACTTTAAATATCAGCTTATCCCCCTCATCACCATATTTACCGGTTAAGGTCGACAGGTTTTCCATCGAAGGCGTTTCTATCTGCTGGTACCCGTATTTGCGGAAAACACTTTTAATGGTATCAAAAATATAATTGCGCCTCACCATTTCGGTGGGCGAGAAATCGCGGGTGCCTTTTGGTACTGATGGTTTGATGGATGCCATGGGCGCAAAGGTAATATGATTTACGGATTTTTGAACGTATCAATCACACAGAATCACCCTTCGTTGTCATTGCGACCGAGGTACGAGTGAAGCAATCGCGAACTTTGCAGGCGGATATGCAAAGTTCGCGATTGCCACGTTACGCTCGCAATGACAGGTTTTTCTTCTTTCAACCCCATCAATTAAAGCACCCAATAAAAAAATCCTAAAATCCTACGCATCTTAGTTCAGACACGCACCAAAAAATCCCCCTTCACCCGCCCTGGTTTGAAAAACACCAGGCCGATCCAAAAAAGATCAACGGTAACGGTAACCTGCGGATGCGCTTTAATCTCGTTCCAGGCTTCTTTCATGCCTTCGCTCCAGTAAATATCATCAAATATTAGCATCGTGTTTTCATGCACTTTAGGCAGGCACCATTCAAAATATTTAAGGGTGGCATCTTTTTGGTGATTGCCGTCAACAAAAACAAAGTCCAGTTTTTCAAGACGTTTGATGACGCCCGGCAGTGTATTGTCGAAATTTCCAACGATCAATTCCATATTCGCAACCCCGGCTTTTACAAATGTTTCTTGGGCGATAGCAGCCGTTTCGGGGCAGCCCTCAAGCGTATAAACCTTTGCGGCGGGGTTTGCATTTTGCAGGTAGACGGAGGTGGTACCCAAACAGGTCCCTAATTCAATAATATTGGCAGGTTGCAGGTCGGCCGCCAAACGGTAAAGCAGTTGCGCCAGTTTAGGTGGTTTTAAAGCATTTTTGGCAATGTCGCCAATCTTTTTTTTGCGGTTGTTATTTACCAGCGAACCAGCGCCCAGGTCGGTAATGGTGATTATCCTTTCGTCATTTAAAAGTTGATTTCTCAGGCTTTCAACATCTGTGTATACTTTTTTAGGCGTAAAATCGTAAATTACCTTATCAATCAAGCGGTAAACAAAGGGCGAGTGTACGCCATGCCTGGTTTTTGCTTTAAACCGGTGCTGCAGGTATTCTTTAGCAAACCTTAAATTTAACATGGTTGTAAAAGTATAAAAGGTTTAGTATTTTAGCAGTACAGAGCATGATAAATCCAACAGAAGTAAAATCACTGATACGCTTACTGGACGATCCGGATAGGGAGATATTTGAACACGTGCATGAAAAACTGCTTTCATTTGGCCCCGAAGCCGTAGCGTACCTGGAATCGGCATGGGAAGAAGCCTTTGACCCCATTCAGCAGGAGCGGATAGCCAACCTGGTGCACGAGATCCAATTCGGCATTGTAAAAAACGACTTGCGCCTATGGTTCCATGGCGGGGCGTTTGATCTTTTGCAGGGCATACTGATCATTAACCGCTACCAATATCCTGATCTTGACGAACAAAAAGTAATTAACCAGATAGAAGCCATTAAACGCGACATTTGGATACAGATGATGAACGAGGCCAGCCCGGCCGAACAGGTAAAGCTCATTAACCACGTTTTTTATAATATTTACGGTTTCAGCGGCAATACCGCCAACCACCAGGACCCGCAAAACAGCTATATCAGCCAGGTGCTCGAAACCAAAAAGGGCAACCAAATCTCGCTGGCCATTATTTATTCCATCATTGCGCAAAAATTAGATATCCCTGTATATGGCGTTAATCTTCCGCAGCATTTTATCCTTGCTTATATGGATGAAACCATGCAGAGTGAATTTGAAGGAGGAATATTATTCTATATCAATGCGTTTAACAAGGGTTTTATTTTTGGCCGGAGGGATGTGGATATGTTTTTAAAACAGCTGAATTTGAAATTCGACAAGCAGTTTTACGAACCTTGTTCCAATACCGATATCATAAAAAGGGTATTGCGCAACCTGGTGAGCGCTTATGAGCATGCCGGTTCGGCTGAAAAAGCTTCAGAGTTGAATGAGTTGTTGCATATTGTGGATACGCCGCCGCCGGGTTCCTTCATCCTTATTTAACCCAGTAATAGTGGCTTGCTATAAGCGCGGCTGCCACTATGCTCAAGCACGAAGCAATCATTTTACCGATAGCAAATTTCCGGTGATAGTTGATGTAAATAAAGTTGTTGATCTCGGTTACAAAACTGAACGCGGCAAAGCACATCAACCCTAATTTGATATGCGACCATAAATTATGGGCGATTACATATTTGGATCCGATCTTGATATAAAATAGCGTAAACAGCGCGCCAAATAAAACAGCCAGGAAAATGCTGTATAAATAGCTTCCGCTGCTTTCTTTCTTCCATGTGTCAGGCGTGAGCGATTGCGCTTTGTGGAATAAAAACCCGGTAATGAACCATTCTATTAAAATATTTGCCAAACCTATGCAAGCGGCAGAAAGGGTAAAGTGAACAGCGGTCATTTTGTTTTAAAGTTTAAATAAAGATAATTTTTATTTAAATATCTCATTTACATTAATTTATCATTTGGCCTTATTTCCCTGACATATTTCCTTTTTGGATTTTTGGAAAACAATCGTCCGAAATTGCCGTTTATTTTTAAAAACGTAAAAGTATGCATTTATTGAAATATATCATCGTTGGGGCCGCAGTAGGTTACGGCATCAATTACATCACCAAAAAAGGTGCAAACGGGCGGTCAATTATTGAAGATCTTGCCGACAACGTACCCAATTGGTTTGATTAGGGTAAAAAATTTGTAGTAGAAACTATCAACGCGGTAAATAATACGGTCAAATCAACAACAGGCCTTTAAACTGGCTTAAAAAAGTCGATGCAAAAACAATGCATCCCTTTTTTAAAGGCATACTTAATTTCGCAGTGATACAGCGCACAGATGTTTTTTATAATGGCTAAGCCCAGCCCGGTGCCATCAGAGGTGCGCCCCTTATAAAAACGTTCAAAAATAGCGTCCTGCTGCAATGGGTTTGGATCGCCTGTATTTTGAAACTGAAGGCGGTTGCCAGAGAGTTCAATTTTTATATTTCCTGAATTCTTATTGTGCCTGATCGCATTACTGAAAAGATTGTTAATGAGCACATCTATTAAATACCGGCTCGCATTTATTTCCAGGCTGGTCAATTCCATGTCGAGTTGAATATTTTTGTTAATAATCATCTCATGGAACTGCTGCGCTTTCTCCATGATAACCTTTTCAACATTCAGCTTTTCGGTATCCTGCAGTAAATTGTTATCGATTTTTACCAGCAGCAAAAGCGACTGGTTTATACGGGAGAGCCTGCTGGCGGCTGAATAAATATCCGTTATCTGGGCAAACTGATCGGGCTGCAGCGTTTCGTCCTGTATCAGCATATCCAGCTTTGACGTTATAACTGCCAATGGGGTCATCATCTCGTGCGAGGCGTTTTCAGTAAAAGCCTTTAGGCCCTGGTATTCCAAAGTAACCCTTGCCGACATTTTTGCAACGGCATCGCCCAGGTCTTTAAACTCATCTACTTTTGTGTCAACAGCTGCCACTTTGCCGGCATCGGCCACATTAAACCATTTAACCTGATCCAAAATACGGTAAAACGGCCGCCATAAGCCATTTAAAACATACCTGTTGGTAATGATGAGGATACCCAGTAAAACAGCTGTTAAAGCGAGTGTAATAGCCGAAATAATCTGGATAAGGTATTCGGTATCCTCCCTTGATTCGATAATAGTAACCACATAGTTTTCACCATCCGCATTAATCAACGCCGATACGGCGCGGCCGGCTTCTACTTTCTTTTCTTTGGGGTTGGCATAAGGTGCATCAAAAAACCTTGTATCAAAATGGGTAAGCGTTGTTTTTGCAAAGGAAGTCTGATCCTCATCAAACTCCACCGGTTTAGGCAACTTGTGATTCTGTGCTACATAATTAACCACCTCCGCAACTTCCTCACTCAGGCCGTCATCAAGCTGCTGCCTGGCAATGTGATTGATAATAAGGTAATAAACCAATCCGGAGACCAGTAATACCGACACGCTTATAATAACACTTACTTTGTTGTAATGGGAAGCTAATTTCATTTACTAAACAAATTTGTAGCCAATACCATAAATGGTTGCAAAAAAATCCTTCCCGCTTAATTCCATCAGTTTTTTTCTGAGGTTTTTAATGTGGGTATAAATAAAATCAAAACTATCCAGCATATCCATTTCATCGCCCCAAAGATGTTCGGCTATCGCATTTTTCGAGATCACCTTGCCCTTGTTGGCAATAAAATAAAGCAACATATCATATTCTTTCTTGGTTAACACAGTCACTTTATCATTTACCATCACATTTCTTCCCAATAGGTCGATACTGATCTCATTATACGTTAAAATATTGTTGCTGCCGAATGTTTTCCGGCGAACGATAGCCATCAGCCTTGCTTTTAATTCGGCCAGGTGAAAAGGTTTGGTAATATAATCATCGGCGCCGATGTTGAGGCCCTTTATTTTATCATCCAATGAGTTTCGGGCTGAAATAATGAGCACACATTCATTTTTACCAGATGCGCGGAGATATTCCAGGATAGCAAATCCATCCCCATCAGGTAAACCGATATCCAAAAGGATACAATCGTATTCATATACGGCTATTTTCTTAAGCGCCGTTTTTAAATTTTCGGCTACTTCGCAAATACTTCCCTCTTCAGTAAAGTACTTTTCAATAGTGTCGCGCAGGGTTTGCTCGTCTTCAACAATCAGGAGTTTCAATGTTAAATTTTTATTAAATCTATAAAATGATTTTGAAGCAAAACTGAAGATAAAAAAAGAGAAATGAATAACTGGTTGATTATACTGGCGGGAGATTATAAAAAACCTTTAATAAAATTTAAACTTCAGTATTGCTTCAGATTTTCCGCTTATTTTTATAGCAATGTACTAATTAAATTAGTTAAAAATAAAGGATACCCCTATTAATATAACAATACTGGTAAAATTGCGATTACAATAAGCCTTGAATGTTTAAATCGTATACTTTTGGTTAATGCGGAAATTCAATAATGTATCGTGTCCGCAATACACTGATTAATCAAAATACGGACAACAGCAATCTGAAACCTATGCGAAAATATTACATCACCGCAATTTTAGCTTTTATACTGGCTTATAACCTGAAAGCGCAGGACAACTACGAAATTCAGGTTTACGGCGCTGAAACAGTTGACGCGGGCCATACGATGCTTGAATTGCACAGCAACTATACATTTGACGGCAGTAAAACTACAGTTGACGGCGTTTTACCAACCAATCATGTTTTTCATGAAACTATTGAGATCACCCATGGCTGGCTGCCCTGGTTTGAAACCGGGTTCTATTTGTTTAATACCATCGGCAATGATGGGCGCACCGCCTATGTTGGCTCGCACATCCGCCCCAGGGTGGCCATACCCGAAAGCTGGAAATGGCCGGTGGGCTTAAGTCTGTCGGTTGAATTTGGTTTTCAAAAGGCTCAATACTCTGCCAATACCTCCACGTTGGAGATCAGGCCGATCATTGATAAAAAATGGGGTGGTTTATATTTAGCTATCAATCCAACGCTGGACCAGAGCTTTAAAGGCCCTGATCAAAACCGCGGTTTGATATTTTCGCCAAATGTTAAAGGCAGTTATGATGTAAGCAAGGTGGTTGCTTTGGGGCTGGAATACTATGGCAGCACCGGGCCATTTTTTCACTACGACCCATTGCAAGAACAACAGCACCAATTATTTGTGGCCACGGATTTGAATTTCGACCCAAACTGGGAGTTTAATGCGGGTTATGGACGGGGCTTTACCAATAGTACAGACCGGTCAATATTTAAAATTATATTGGGCAGGAGATTTTAAATGAATCCGCAACAAAACGTTTTTTTACTTTCAGGGTTATCCAGTTAAAAATTGGCAGCGTCAACTTTATAAACTTTAAAATATCAACATCATATGGCAGCAATTGAGCCTACCCGCCGGAGCCCCGTGCATCCGCAACAAATTAAAAAGAATTCTCCGGGGCTCCGTCTGTGGCACTGGTTAAACGCGTTGGTTATAACAGGGTCGCTGTTAACCGTTTTGTTAAATTCAACGCTGCTAAAAACGCGCAAAAACGCCGCTTTTATTCAGGACACGCTTAAGGAGGCCGGCGCAACGGTTACCAATGACCAGGCCCGCTCTGTAGCCCACGAATTGAGCGACAAGATTTGGACACTTCATACATATTTCGGTTATGTACTCGTTGGGCTGGTTGTTTTCAGGCTATTACTTGAGTTTTTCCAGGTCGCTGATCAAAAATTTATACGAAACCTGAAAAGCGCCTATGCAAAATACCAAAGTGTTAAACAACAGCGGGAAACCGCCCGCCACGATTTTTTGGTAAAAACGGTTTATGCTATATTTTACCTGATGATCATCACCATGGCGGTTACCGGTTTATGCCTTGCGTTTGAAGACGATGTACCCGCACTAAAAGCGATTCATGCGTTCAGAGAGATCCACCAGTTTACAATGTACCTGATACTGGCCTTCATTGTAGTTCATTTGGCCGGTGTGTTTTTAGCCGAACGAAAGGAAAGCCCGGGAATAGTTTCAGATATGATTAACGGCGGAAAAGAATAAGCTTTTATCACAAAATGACGCCGTCCAGGGTATTATTCCGGACGGCGTCATTAAGCATGGTATTTTGTTAAACGAATAAGGCTTCTCTGCCTAAACGTTCTTTTGATCTCTTAGAATTTTAATTGCTGTTTAGCCGATAATTTCAAGAATTGATTTACCGGGCATAAATAGCCCATTAGTTATCAAACGCCCCATGGTTTTGTTTACACCAACGTGCCGCTCAACAAAAATATAATGCCCATCAGCACGAGCCATAGATAAAAAAGGATACGATCACTATTGATCTTTAATGAGTTTATCATATTTTCAGGGTGTTAATATATATATTCTCTTAATAATCCCGTTATCAACGCGGCTCTTGTAATTTACATATAAAAGGCCGGTTAAAGGCCTTTTATATGATATTATTATTGAGCACGGTTATCTTCAATTTGCCCGATAAATTGCTCGGGTTTTTCATTAGGGTAACCCTCCCATGAAAACAGCACTTTCCCATTTTGATCAACCAGCAGCGTATAGGGGAATTTACCATCCGGGTTGTATTTATCAGCAAGGGCGTCGTTCAATTTTACCTGTTCAGGGCTCAATTGATTCTTTTTCTGCCGGGGGAAATCAGCTCTTACCAATACCAGGTTTTTTGCAGCATAGGCTACAAATGCATCCGACTCGAGGATCTCCTTTCTTAATCGTATGCACGGCCCGCACCAGTCAGAGCCTGAAAAGTTAATAAGAATTAATTTATGTTCCTGCGCCGCCTCTGTCTTAGCGACACTAAAATCTCCAAGCCAGCTAACGGCCGAAGAAAAGAACATCATAAAAGCAATTGAAAGCATTTTCATAACAAATAATCTGTTTTTTTTGTTTTACCTGCCATTATGTATGAGCAATATACAAACACATTTTGTAGATAAAATGAATTTTACAATAATATAACCCAACACCTTAAAATTTAACAGTTCTCTAACAAGCCCGAAATATACCGGCTATTTAAAGCCCATACTTAGCGAAACAACGTCTGACGCAAGGTTGGTAGTTTGTGTATAGTGCCCGTACCTTATTTCCATCTCGTGGAAGCTATGCATACCAAATACGCCATTGGGCGGCGCTATCCTAAAACCCACGCCATAAAAGCCTGCGTTAAATTTGGAGTATTCATCGTTACTGGTATAATAAGCATCTGTTACACTATGCACTCTGTATGCTGCATAATATTTAGAAGCAGTTTGATCATAATACCGGTAAAACGGCGAGATAGAAAAAAATGGTGTCACCTTGTACGGCACTTCTATACTTGCTGTATTTGAACGCGTTCCCCAATTATCCATATAATATCGGTAATACGTCCGGAGAATTATATTATCGCCAAGGAAGTAATTGAGCCTGAAGCCAAGCGGCAGCTTAAACCGCGAAGAAGGCAGCTTTTCAACCTTCGCTGTATCGCCGGTAGTAAAATATACCCTATGGAAAGGCAAACCCAAATACCCGCTTTGGGTAACCACATCACCCAAAAACATCACCTGTAATCTTGAGTTGATCTGTTGCGAGTAAGAGAAAGATGCCGTCAACGTGGTTCTCGCACTGGTTGGCAAACTGTTTTTTGAATTCGAAACCACCTGGCCGCTTGAGCTTAGTATAACAGTTTGTCCGCTCGCAGTGGTGTAAACCGTATTTCCAGGTTGAGTAACGGCGGCAGGCGGGATAAGTTCTGAAGGATAAATTAATGTTACATTGTCAAAATACCCTTGCAATTTAACGCCAAACTCGCCGCTTTTATCGGTCGTTTTTGTTGACCAATGAAAATCAATCCCTTTTGATTTGTAATTATATTCGCCCGAATAATAAGCGCCTATACCAAAAGTGCCGCCTGTTTTTGCATTCTCAACCGTCCAGTCGAGCGATGGATAAAACCTTGTCCCGCCTGTTTTTGCCCCGCCATTTAATGCAACATAACCAGCAGATGCAGATGTATGATGGTCATATCCCAAACCTATAGACAGCGTATTTTTATTATTTGCCTGATTTAGCCAAACCAGGTTCAGGTTAAGGCCGTTTGACAGGTCGGTGACATTTTGTGTCCCTTTGGGGCCGGGCATCCCACCCATTACAGCTGAACGATCTCCTGTTTGGGAGTAATAACTCGAAACCAGGTCGATCTCATCAATCCTAAGTTGCCGGGCGTTATAACTAGTGCTGTCCTGATCAACCGGCGTATATAAGCTGGTATACGCAGGCCTGGGAAGCGTAGCAGTATCCGTCTTAACCTGCGCATAGACTTGAAAACGGCATAATATTGCAAATCCGATAACGGATAAAAACTTTTTCTTCATAAATTTTAAATAGTACTGGTATCGGATAATTAATTACAACCGCAGCCACCACCGGTTTTCCCGGCATTAGCGCCCGAAGCTGCTTCGCGGTACGACTGAAAATTCATTTCGTTTTTTTCTACCTTTCTGTTGGTCAGCGCCATTTCAGAGTCATTCAGCCTGCTTTTCTGGTATTCCTTTAAATGCACACATGATGTGGCAGAAATGACGAGCAGTAAGCAGGCCGATATTTTTATCAATTGTCTCATTATATCGGGGGTTTTATTTTATATGTATGTTTTTTGATGTGTACATTTTGTCATCATCGTCAATAATGATGGCTTCTATATTTTTCATCTGGTTGATCAGATCAAGCCCTGTATAAATACCCATGATCATCACCGGGGTGGCCATTGCATCTGCTATTTCTGCATTCGTGGTAATGATTGTAACACTCTTAATGCCAGTAACCGGCAACCCCGTACGCGGGTCAATTGTGTGCGAATATTTTTTACCATCAATCATTACGTATTTTTCATAATTACCCGAAGTAGCTACGGCCATATCGGTGACGGATATCCATGAAAAAATCTCCTTCGATACATTAGGATTTACTATGCCGACGGTCCAGGGGCTTCCATTGGGCTGGTGCCCCCAGGCGCAAAGGTCACCCGACGCGTTTACCACACCACTGGTTACGCCAAGGCCTTTCATCACCTGCCTGGCCCTTTCGGCGGCATATCCTTTACCAATACCCCCAAATCCAATCCGCATCCCTTTTTCCTTTAAATATATGGTGCTTTTTTCCCTGTCAAGTACAACGTTCCGGTAGTTGATCAGCCTCACCATTTTTTTTGCAGTAGCCTTATCCGGCAACGACGTCATGTTTTTATCGAAGTTCCATAAGCGTTTATCAATGGATCCGTAAGTAATATCAAAAGCGCCCTGCGTTATCCCCGATATCCTGATGGAGCGCTCAACCAGGTCAAAAGTTTCAGTGCTTACCTGGATGGGCATAATTCCCGCGTTTTGATTTACCTGATTAGTTTCGCTATCATCACTAAAAGTGGTTAACAACCGCTCTATCCTTTGTATTTCAGCAATTCCGGCATCAATCCTTTTATTAGCCCAGTCTTCATCATCAGCAACGGCCGTTAATTCAAAATGGTTGCCCATGAGCTTGCAACTCTTTTTAAAAACCAACAGATCATTCATAACCATATCCATACAGCGCTGAAAATTTTAAACCCTTTTGTTTTACACGGGAGCCTTACAACAATATTACCCGAACATTCTGTAGTATAAATGAAATTGCCTTTCCAAAAACCCTTATCTATACACATTTAACATAAATTAACAACTGCGCGTTTAAACATTTATTTTATTAAAATGAAAATATAGTTGGATAATTCGCGAGAAAACCTAAAAGCCTAATGGATGACATCCCGTAAAAAAACGCATGTAAATCAACCTATAAACCAAAATAGTTTGAAATCTACAATTTCCTGCAGAGAATGGACAGAGAGCACAAATTTATCGACGAGCGAAAAGAATCTTATCTGTTGGCCGTGCCGGCAACAAATAAAATCTATCATTATTATTATAATTTCCTACTCTAAAGTATTTATTAAAAAGATCGCAAACTTTATTTATATCAGGTAATTAATCCTGATATTTCATTTTAATCCATATACAACCACTATGTTAGAGAAAGTTGGCATATAAACGCGCCCGTTTGCTATTGTCGGCGAGCAAAACTTTGCATAAGATGTTAAGCCGTCGCCCGGCGTTTGGTTACTGTTCCAGAGCTCTTTAGTTATATCATTGGCATCGAAAGCTCTCAGAACACCCGGAACTACACTATTGCCCGCATTACCGTTAAATCCGTAAGAAGCCCAGAGAATGCCCGTTCCGTCAACTGGGCCGTTCGACGAAACTGACAAATCGGCTCCGCAATCGCCACTCGGCCCCGGATCCTGGGATACAATAGCGTTTTTTGCAAACAAACCCGTTCCGCCGTTAAATGCAAAAGCCCTGAGCTGATCATTTTCTGACCATACGTACATATATTGGTTGATGCCGCCTTTGTAAAATGCCGGCTGGCAATGCATGCTGCCATTCAAAGGGATGGTTTGTTGAATCGCATTTATGGAAGGAGAATATCCCCCCATATTGTCCTTGTTCAAAAGGTATAAATTCCCATCTTTACAACCCGTCATATATAAATTCGTTCCCGGCACCAGGAAAGTACCCATAACCCCATAGTCCAGGTCGTTTGCATTGAGGTTCAAATAGTTTATCGGGGTAAAATAACTGCTAACCTGCAGCGTTCCGCCCGATGGTGTGAGTTTAACGGCACTCTCAGCCCTGTTTGTTAAATCCGTTGGCGCTTCGCCACCAATATCGTTGGTGCCATTGCCCGTGCTCGAAAAGCTCCCTTTACCAGTGGTGCCGTTGCCCGTGGTGATATAAAGACTTCCCTGCGCATCCGCCGCTATACCCATGCCACTTTCCCAAATACCTCCGTTTTCGCCATTGGGGGTATCATTGTAAACAATTTGTTGTTGTAATGTAGCCGCATTATAGCCTATTATCCATCCATGATACGGGTTCCAGTCGCAATGAGACGACCACGAAATATAAACAGCCCCATTTACCAGCGCCAATCCCTGGCGCTGGTTATTTCGCAGCGGATCAAAGTTTACGGTTCCGTTAACATTGCCGTCGCCGGTGCCTGCAACGCTTGCTGTTATCAATACAGGGCTGCCCGCCCTTTCGCCGCCGGTTGTGATGTCAAGCGCGTGCAGGTGTTGAACAAATTTTTGGCCATCTGTGCTCCTGGCAACAAAATAGATGGTTTTTGAAACGGAATCTATCACAGGCGTACCAACGATCCCGATATTTGAGGCAAAATCAGTATAAGGCGTACACCAGGATGACGACATATCATTTGAATTTGGCACCCTCATTCCTGAAACCGTAAAATTCTTTTTCCAGTATAAATTCCCTTTTGTACCATCGTACGCATATACTGTATTGTTTACGGTGGCAATAAAAACAACATTATGGGTGCCTGAAGCTATCGGCAAACCACTGCAAACCAGTGGCTGGGCGTAAATTTGATCATCAACAGGTAAAATAAACAACCTGCCAAACTGCTTTGAATTAACGTTTGCCGTTGTTAAAACAGTTTCATGGCTGTTAAACCCGGCCCGCGAATTATCATTGTGCTGTGTCAGTACATTAATGTGTTCATTATTGGGCTTCCCTGTGGAAGTATCCGGCGGGGTAACGACAACAACGGGTGTTGGCGTCTCCTTTTTTTTGCAGCCAAAACAAATGAGTATGACTAAAAATGGGATCGCAATCTTCTTGATCATATTTCTTTATTAGTTAATGTTATCCGGATTAATTATGTGTTACTTCAAACCTCGTTCCATATAACCGGTCATTTGCCGACCTTTCGAATAAGATTATTTTGGTAATCTGCTACATATAAATTGCCTGCGTTATCAATAGTTATACCGAACGGCCTGTAAAATGTGGCGCCAAGTGCGACTCCATTATCTGCACCCCGCTTACCCGAACCGGCAAAATCGCTTACCATGCCATCGGGCGTAATTTTACGAATCTTGTTGTTCCCAACATCAGCGACATACACATTGCCCTTTTTATCGACAGCTATCCCATCAGGGTGAGAGAATGATGCAGCTGCTCCCTTGCCATTTGCTGAGCCTCGTTTAATTCTTCCGGCCAGGGTTGAAACCATTCCTCCCGGACTTATTTTCCTGATCAGGTTATTATAAGTGTCGGCCACGTACAGATTGCCTTTTTGATCCAGGGCGATCCCTTCGGGCAAATAAAATGAAGCGGTACCAGCCGGCCCATCCTTTAAGCCCCTTTCACCTGTACCGGCATATACGCTTACTTTCCCGTCAGGGCTCACCTTTTTTATCTGGTCCTTATCCCAATCGGAAACAAAAACATTGCCGTCCTTGTCTATTGCTATTCCATAAGGATTATCGAACCTTACCATCGCCTCCGGGTGATCCATTGTTTCGGCATCTGGCCTGCCTGCCAGGGTAGTTACATTTCCATCCGGAGTTATTTTACGGATCATGCTGTTATGCGTATCGGCCACATATACAATACCTTGCCCGTCAACGGCAAGTGCTGCCGGAAAAAAAAATGATGCTGCGATGCCTTTACCGTCGGCCGAGCCCTGGTTTCCGCTACCTGCAATCGTGGTTACTATACCTTCCGCGCTTATTTTGCGGATCAGGTTGTTGCGCGAATCGGCAACATACATATTGCCGGCAGAGTCAATTGCCAACCCCATCAGATTTGAAAATGAAGCCTCTGTGGATTTGCCGTTTACCCCGCCTATTGCTCCGCTGCCTGCGTAGGTTGTTACCGAAATACTTTTGTTTTTATTACAGGCCATAGCAAATGCGGTGGCAGCACATAGAAATAACAGGTTTTTCTTCATTAATATCTTGCTCAGTTCCCGGAGAATTAAATAAAAAAGTATGATTTGTTTTGGTGTTTATAATCTCTCAGGGCGGTTTGCAAGCCGCCCAATTGGCAGTACAATTAACAAATAAAAAAGAGCATATACAAGGGTATGCCAAGCAAGCTTCGTTTTCAGTTGAAGACCACTATTTAACAGTTCGTTTTATCCAATAAATTTAATTGTGGGTGATTTTAAAGCCAAATAAAAATTAAGGGTAAAATGGATATATTTATCAGCCATCTTGATAAGTAAATATATCGCCAAATGAAACAGGTTGTCGTCAAAAAACATGCTCAAAAAACCGCTACCGGCCCGGTCTTTATTACGAGGCCAGACGGATTAGGCTGGAATTTAAACTTTGACCGGCCAGCCGGCTTTATTGTTTTGGGAATAATACTGGCCGTTTTTGTATTTGGTGTTTTATGGGGCACCGGTATAATTAAATTATAGCCGCAACCCCATTTTGTGTTATGTTTTGGTTATGCCTCCTTTTAAAGATGAAAAAAGCATAACGCTTAAATCATTTAAACGGTAAGCGCCTCTGTTACATTTTTGGTTTCCGTGGATTTTACAACCCTATCAAGGCATTGTTGCAATATTTCCGCGAATTTTTTATCGTTGGGCGCCTTGAATATTGTATTGTGTTCGCCCGGGACGATATGGATATTAACCCCTTTTAATGCATAAGGCTTCCACCCCATATTTACATTGTCCTCAGTATAAAACGTACGGGTTTCGGCCTTAAATGCCTCCACCTCAATGTCCAGTGGACTAACCCGGTAACGTTTAAGAGCATCGGTATTATATTTATCTATTTTATAAGCATAGCCAAAAAAACCAGGCTTATTGTGCTCTTTCCCGTACCTCAGCGACCAATACCGGCCCAATACCCGGCGTTTAATCAGGGTTGATTTTTCAACAACAGTATTTTTAAACCCGGAAGTGACTTTTAAAAAGTGCAGCATGCTTTTAAACCAAAACCGTGCATTTTTACTGATTTTTACCAATACCGGATCATAATACGTGCTGCTTTCGATATAGGTATCAAATAATGCCAGCATCTTTACTTCTTTCCCCTTGGCACTAAACTGCCTGGCCATTTCAAAGGCGATAACCCCACCCATGGAAAAACCTGCCAGGGCGTATGGTCCTTCCGGATTTCGCCGCATTATGGCATTAACATAATGCGCCGCCATATCTTCCACGGTAGTTAATGGCTCATCAATACCGTTTAATCCTTTCGCCTGCAATCCAAAAACCGGCTGATCGGGCGAAAGTCCGATAGCGACAGCATTAAACAACAATACATTAAGTCCCGCTCCGTGTACAATATATAAAGGCGTTTTGCTCCCGTGTGGCTTTATTGGCACCAGCGAATCCCACGTTATTGAAAGGCCATCGCGACTGATCAAATGAGCCATTCGCTCAACCGTTTGGTGTTCAAACAGCGTGGCCAGCGGTAAACGCTTTCCTGTTTTTTGTTCAATTTTTGTCATCACTTTAACCGCGATGAGCGAATGTCCGCCTATTTGAAAAAAATTATCATAGATGCCAACCCTGGTCAGGTTAAGCGCTTCCGCCCATATGTCCGCCAAAAGCTTTTCAACATTTGTACGCGGTGCAATAAAAAAACTCACCTCGTCTGTTTCAGGGCCCGCGTACAATAACAAAGCTTTTTTATCTACTTTGCCATTGCCGGTTAACGGAATTGAATCGAGTTTCACAAAACTGCCTGGAACCATATAATCCGGCAACAGGCTATTCAGGAAGGACCTTAACTCGGCAGGGCTTGCTTCTCCTACCACGTACGCCACCAGTTCCTTTTCACGATCTTTTACGGGTTTAGCCAGTACTACAGCAGTTTTAACCTTTTCGTGTTTTTGCAGGAAAGAATTAATTTCTCCCAGCTCTATCCTGAATCCCCTGATTTTCACCTGGTCATCAATGCGGCCTAAAAACTCCATGTTCAGATCAGGCATCATGCGGCCCATGTCGCCTGTTTTATACATTCTCCCGCCCAGCTGATCAGTAAACGGATCGTTTAAAAAAGCTTTGCTGGTTTTTTCATTATCCCGGGCATAGCCCCGGGCGACGCCTACACCGCCTATATAAAGCTCCCCAACTTCGCCAACCGGAACCGGGTTGAGCTGCTCATCCAATATGTAATAAAAATTATTGCTCATAGGCCGCCCGTAGGGTATGCTGGCCCAATGGGCCTCCGTTTTTTCTATCGGGTAAAAATTACTCCATACAGTTCCCTCTGTCGCGCCGCCCAGGCTGATCGTTTTTGTGGCCGGAAAATATTTTTTTATCCTATCGGGCAGGCCCACCGGTATCCAGTCGCCGCTCATAAAAACCAGTCGCAATGCATTTTCAAAACGGGGACTTTCAACCGTTTCCTGCATGCTGATAAAATAATCGATGGTTGAAGGCACCGAATCCCAAAAAGTAACACGGTGTTTAGTCATCAATTCCTTTAATTTCGGCACGTCCATTAATTCCTGTTTTTCAATGATCAGGATGGATCCGCCTGCCGCCAGCAACCCGAAAACATCGTAAACCGACAAGTCGAAACACATAGAGGTAACGAACAGCAGGCAATCATCCGGGCCAACCTTAAACTCCCTGTTTACCCACAACACCAAATTAACCGCCGAATGGTGCTCAATCATCACCCCCTTGGGCATACCTGTCGAGCCAGAGGTATAAATGGTATATGCAAGCTGTGTGCTTTCTATATTTACCTTGGGTTTATCACTTTTAAGGTTATCGAGACTGATCTCTTTTAATTTTACCTGCTGGCTCTCGCTGAGCAATGCCGATAAGGGATAATCACAATCAGTAATAACGATGTTTACTTTTGAGTTTTTAAGAATGTACCCTTGTCTGTCCAAGGGATAGTCCGGATCGATCGGCACGTAAGCTGCCCCAGCCTTCAGGATCGCCAGCATTCCGATGATCATATTAAAATTTCTGGCCACCAAAAGCCCCACATTATCGCCGCTTTGTACGCCGTGCGCTATAAGGTAACGGGCAAGCTGATTGGCCTTTTTATTAAGTTCCCCATAGTTCATTATTTCGTTGTTACGGCGCAGTGCTATTGCCTGTGGGTTCCGTAAAACCTGCTCCTCAAAAAGGTCAGTAAGTGTTTTTTCACGGGGGTAAAGAACAACGGTATCATTAAACTTTTTTAATGACGAATAGTCTTTCGCATTCATAAATTTCTCTGTCCAAAAGCTGGTTTCGGGCTCAAAAATATTAGTAGCGTATAATGTCATACTTTATAGGGGTCTGGTTAATCAGCCTTTATACGCAAAATTGTGCTTTTGGTTGCTGCGCAACATCAATTCTATAGATGAGGGTTAACCTGGCTTATTTTGCGTTTCCGGTTGAGATATAGCAGGCCGGAACATCAATTAAAATCTTTTTTACATGAGGCAACTTATGCCCGGTCACAACCGTAACGCTTACAGGGAGTTAATCCCTTAAAATGAATAAGATATACCCGGAGAGTGAAATATGCTCTTTAAAAATTGACACCAATTCACAGGCATTTGAAGCATTTTATTTTATCCGTACTCAGCATTTTAAACTCCGAAGAGAGGATAAAAATGTTTCTGCATGCTGTGCTTGACAGCATGATCGGATTGCTTGATATTGTTTTTTTGGGTGGTTTATTAATAGTCGTCAATTATTACGCGTCGGGCAAATTACCGGGCCACTATATTTATTTGCTATCCATCAGTAATAAAAACCCTTTGTTCCTGGTAAGCATCTTCTTCATATTGTTTAGTTTAAAAAACTGGCTGGGATACCTGCTGTCGAAAAAAGAATACACATTTTTTTACAGCATAGCCTCCCGTTTGTCGAAACGTAATATATCGCGGTATTTACAGGGCGATTATGCTCAATTTGTAAATACCGATTCATCGGTTTTTTTTCGGAAAATAAGCCAGCAGCCTATTGAATTCAGTAATTACATATTAACCAATGTACAGCAGATCATTTCACAAAGCATCCTGATTTTGTTCACCATAACAGCGATCCTTTTTTATCACCCCGGCTTGTTCCTTTCCCTGTTCCTTTTATTGCTGCCCCCTGTTATTATACTTGGTTGGTTGATCAAAAAGAAACTAAAACATATTCGTGCCAGTATTAAAATCAACAGTCAGCTAACCATCCAGCATTTGCAGGAATCATTATCCGGGTATGTGGAGAGCAACATTTATGATAAACAGCGCTTTTTTACTGACCGCTATTACAAAGACCAGCAGCAGATGAATGATCATATTGCGACCCAGCAAACTTTACAGAGCCTGCCTTCCCGCCTGATCGAAACCTTCGCTGTGCTGGGTTTTTTTATTTTGATAGCCGTAAATAAATTGTCGGCAAGTGTACCTGCAATCAGTTTGCTTACTATGGGCGTTTTTATGGCGGCGGCCTATAAGATCATCCCGGGGATTATCAAAATTTTAAATAGCGCCGGCCAAATCAAAACCTATCAATTTACGCTGAATGATCTTGCTTCTCCTACCGGGGAAATGCACTATGCTAAAAACGCAGGCTCGCCCGGTTCAATCAATTCCATACAATTTGAAAATGTTCATTTTAAATACCAGCATCACGATGTTTTAAACGGGACTAGTTTCAATATTACCCCCGGAGATTTTGTAGGTATGTCGGCGCCATCAGGAAAAGGAAAAACCACCATCATCAACCTTTTATTGGGATTTTTAGAACCTGATAGCGGAACCATTACTATCAACAATAAAAAAACAGGCGCTGCGGACAGAATGATGTACCGCAACAACATTTCCTATGTAAAGCAACAGCCATTTTTTATCCATGATACTATTTTAAAAAATATCACGCTGGCCCAAGATGGATTTAAAAAAGACGAACTCGAAGAAGTGATTGAGTTCTGCGGCCTTGGTCAGTTATTGGAGAAATATCCGGAAGGGGTGCAAAAAGTGATCCGCGAAAACGGGAAAAATATAAGTGGCGGTCAGCGGCAACGAATAATGCTTGCCCGGGCGCTGTACCATGATTTCGACCTGCTTATCCTGGATGAGCCATTTGGTGAAATGGACGATTTTTCGGAAAGAACCATATTAATGCGCTTGCAGGGCCTTGCCCAACAAGGCAAGATGATCCTGTTCATCACCCACAGCAAAGCCAGTTTATCATTTTGTAATAAAATATTTTCGATGGATGAAGCGTACGCCTGAAACCCTGGTGATCCTTAGCCCCGGCTTCCCCGAAAATGAGGCGGATACGGCATGCATTCCTCCCCAGCAAATATTTGCCGGGGCGCTTAAAAAGATCTGCCCCGGACTGAATATCGTCGTCATCAGTTTTCAATATCCATTTATTGAAAGTGTATACACCTGGCATGGCATAAAAGTATATGCTATTGGCGGAAAAGAAAGAGGTGGGTATAATAGAGTGTGGGTATGGATAAAGGCATGGCGGATAATGCTGAGGCTGAAAAAGAAAAGCAAACTTTTGGGGATACTGAGTTTTTGGTTCGGGGAGTGCGCCTTTGTTGGCAGTTATTTTGCAAAACGATACCGGCTCAACCATTACGCCTGGGTATTAGGGCAGGATGCCAAAAGCGGGAATAAATACTTCAAATGGGTAAAGCCCAATGGCAGCGAGCTTATCGCGCTGTCTGATTTTATTGCGACAGAGATCAGGCAAAACTATTGGGTCTCGGCACAACAGATAATCCCGGTTGGTATTGATACTTCAATGTTTGGGCCTGCGCCTGCAAAAAGAGACATTGATATTTTAGGCGCCGGTTCATTGATCCCCCTGAAACGGTACGATATTTTTGTAGAAGCCATTGCTTTCTTAAAGAGTTATTTCCCGAATATAAAAGCCGTTATCTGCGGTAAAGGCCCTGAAATGGATAATTTAAAGACATTGGCGGCCTCCCTGAATTTAGAAAACAACCTGTTGTTTACCGGTGAGTTGCCACAAAAGGAAGTTTTGGCGTTGATGCAACGATCAAAATTGTTTTTACACCCTTCGGCTTATGAAGGGTTTGGATCTGTTTTATCCGAGGCATTATACGCCGGGGCTCATGTTGTGTCTTTCTGTAAACCAATGAATAAGGATTACCGGCATCATTACGTGGTAAAAGATCAGGAGGCCATGAACGCGACTTTATCAACCATATTAAAAAACACCCATCGCGGCCACGACCCTGTTTTGATGTGCCCCATTGAACAAATCGCAAAAAATGTGATCAGCTTGTTTGTATGAGCGATCTCTTTGTCGAATTTAATTTACTAAAGAGATGCAGCGATTTGCTGAATTTTTGAGGAAATAGCCTCGAATGACAAGTTCTCCTTAAAATAAGTTAAGGACCGGTTTCGTTTTTCGGCTAAGTCCAGGGTTTTTGTTTGTTGCAATGCCGCCAGCAATGCTTCTTCATTCACGGGTTCATATAATATTCCACATTTTCCATCGTCCGTTATCATCCTGAAAGCAAATATATCGGTAACCACCGGGATGCATCCGCATGAAATCGCCTCGCAAAGCGCTGTACCGCTGCCCTCATAGTGAGACCCCGAAATAAAAAAATCAGCACTGTTGTACCAGTAAAGCAAATCGTCGTGCGGTACCTTTCCCGCCAAAACAATGGCATTTTTTACAGGGGCATTTTTTATCAGTGCTTTTATGTCATTCAGCAATTCTTCGGTATGATAAATCATATACATTCTTGCTCCGGGAGTTGTTTCTGTAAATTTTAAAAATGCCTTCACAACATTCAATGGGTCTTTATTCGCGTTCAGGCGGCCAACCCATAAAAATATGGGTGCCCCCTCTGCCCCGGTTTTTAATTTCGCAGGGGCCTTCTTCAAAGGATAAAAACGGGAGGACACTTCCATCACTTCATGTATTTTTCGAGCTGACGCGATGTTTCCTCTGCTCACCCAATCCTCACCTATCGACGCAGCTGCAAACAAATAAGCGTTGACAAATCTTCCTGCTGTTATCTGGATATATTTCTTTATCCCTGTAAATGGTTTTTCGGCATGGTGTTGTACAATTATTTTGATTCGTCTATTTAATAACAAGCCCGATGAGATCAACTGTAGTGGCTGGTGTAACCCTTGTACAAACAAAACATCGGGCTTCAGGCTTTTTATAAAATTGATTAGCCGAATGGGCAAATACCCTTTGCTTTTGCCAAAGTTAACAAAGTGGGTGGTAACGCCATTGTGCTCGCATTTTCCCTGGTAGTTGATCCGTATTACGTTATGAACTGTATTTTCCTTACTTAAGCATTCCAAAACGCCGGAATAAACCGCCGTTCTTTCAAACCACCTTTCCGGCGAGTCCAAATCGGGTAAATAAGCAAAACTTACAAAAACGTAGGTCATTTAGTTTGTCGGGTTATATTTATCAGTAATATGGGCTGAATTAATTATTTGCATTTACCGGAAAACGTGCTGCAGGATAATACACTTTTATCTTTTCCATTAAACCCGGCAAATCACCCCGGACATATTTGCCAACACCGTTTATGTATATTTTACTATATTCAGAAACGCGGATTGTTTTTAACTGGCCCATGATGGTTTCATCAAACAACCCGATATTCCCTTTATGCATCACCAGCAACAGGTCAGCCGGCGTGATCGCGAAATACGCATCAAAGCCCTTTTTGTGGTCTTTTATCTTTGCCACTACAATATCTGCATCCTTGCCCACAGCTATTTCGCCGTTGTTTAGCTGCCAGGTTTTCGCTGCATTTTGATTAACTGTTTGATATAATTCATCGTCGGCAATGAGCTTCGCTTCACGGGCGGAGCGAAGATGCTCCCACATATCCCACTCACTCGTCAGCGTCGAATCGGTACCAAATAACAATTTGGTGTTGTTTTTTAAAAGATCAACCCGTGCGGTTTTGTTGAGCAAAAAATAATTGGACTGCGGACACCAAACTATCGCTTCAAATTTTTTTGCCTGTTCCTCGCTCATAGCTACTGCGTGCACCCCGATGAGCCTTTTCCTCAGCAGGTTCCATTGTGCTAATTGACTAATTTCAAAAAACGATGGCCAATCGCTCCCTTCACCAATATGAATATTTACCGGAACTTTAGTTTTGAATGGATTATTCAGCTTTATCCTCCACAATTTCTCAAACTTTATGGAATGTAAACAATGGGTATCTCCAAAAACTGTTATGGGGGCATCAAACATATTCAGCCTTTTACCGTGATTAACCACAGTAGTAACCCCGCAAAGCAGGTTTTTATAAACGCCCCATTCAGCACGCAAAAAGTCAGGAACTTTTAAAACCTCAGCAATTTCTTTTTTATAGGTTCGATGGATATCACGCCCCCATTCGGTGTAATTATTGTAAATCCTGGTTCCCAACTGGGGGAACAGGTTAAAATCAAGGTGGTCGTGCGAATTTATAAGTCCGGGAAAAACGAGTGCATTTTCAAAAGTTAACTGCATGGCGTGGTCTTGATTTAGAATCGGGGTTGATGATATCGCCGCTATTTTATCACCATCAATCCTGAGATCAACAATCTCGTCAATACCCACCGCCTTCAAGTTGCTTAAGATCATTATTCCCTCCTGAAATGAATCCCATAAATAACCGGGAAGCCCTTAAATTTTTCGTAAACCAGCGTTGCATTTTGTTCGGTATAATAATGCTTTACCGACTCATCAATTTTCCTTTCGAATTCACTAACTGCTTTAAAGCCATTTGTTAAAAGGATCTCTTTGATTTTATCTACTGTATACACGAAATTCCTGACAGCAATTTGTGTGTTCCCGTGTTTGAATGTTCTTTTACCGCCAAAAGCCAGTGTATCGGGATGAAAGTCTGTTATAATAATGTCGCCATCATCCTTAGTTATCCGGCACCAGGCTTCCAGGGCTTCTTTCAGGTTTTCGATATGTGCAACGGTTAGCGTTGATATTACGACATCAAAATTGTGATCGCTGATGCCTGAAAAACTATTATCCGTAATGGCGTAGGTTTCCGCAAGCGGAAATTTTTCTTTCAATTTATGTAGCATTCCGGGAGAGACATCAAACCCTGTTAAGCTCGCTGGTTCTTTTTTAAAAATTTCGATCCAGTGCCTGCCGGTACCACAGCCTATGTCTGCAACAACCTTTTCTTTCAACTCAACGCCTTCTATCAGCTTCGAAAACAGCATTTTATCCAGGTCTAGCATCAGGTTGCCCGGCTGCGAATCATAATTTTCGGCCCACAGGTCATACGCCTCCACAACCGCTCTTTCGGTTACCTGTGGTGGAAAGAAGTGCCTGCTGATATATTTTTTTACAGTTTTTATCACGTTATCAAGATGGTTTTGATCTGGAAATATGCAATCCTTACACGAAGAAATACGGAGCATCGTCCCCAAAGGTTGCTCTGCCACTTTTATTTCCCTTTACAGGCAACCTTAGTTTTTTATAGGGCGTATTGTTAGTAGTGATAGTTCATATCATTGAAAAAATAGTTTGATGGTTAAATTGGGTTTGTTGTTTATTGCCCCCATTGAGGGTTTAAAATAGCGGCGGGTTTAAGCCCGCCGCTATTGGGGGCATAAGCAAGAATTCAGATCAATTTTGTGATTTATAGAATGAGTAAGATTTTATTATTTAATCCCCAAAGCGCAAACGGTAAGTACCGTATCCCCAACTCCATTTTAAGTATTGCAGCCTCCGTTGAAGGTACATACGAATGGGTGATTGTTGACGGCAACCGCGACGCCAACCCGCTGGATGTAATAGAATCTTATTTAAGCACCGGCGAATACAAATACCTTGGGTTTACGGTAATGCCGGGCCCCCAACTAAAGCAATCCATACCTTTTGCAAAAACGATAAAGGAAAAGTTCCCCCATACCATTATGATATGGGGGGGCTATTTTCCCTCGAGCCATCCAAAAATTATCCTGGATTCCGGGTATGTTGATTTTATTATCAACGGCCCCGGCGATCATGCCTTCCCATCATTAATAGACGCACTTGAAAACAATAAACCTTATGAGTTTATCAGGAATTTGATTTACAAGGCAGGCAATGAAATTGTCAAGACCCAAAAAGAAGACCTTTTTGACCAGGACCCTTTGCCGCCATTGCCGTACGATAAGCTTAACGAGACCTATAACATTAAAAAATATCTTGGTAAAACCTTTTTGGGCGAAAAAACACTGGCCTATCATTCCAGCATTGGCTGCCCGTTTACCTGTTCTTTTTGCGCGGTAGTACCCATTTTTGAGGCCCGGTGGAAGGCGAAATCAGCCCAAACGGTTTATAATGATGTTAAATATATCAAGGACAAGTGGGGAGCCGATGCCATTGAATTTCATGATAATAATTTCTTTGTTTCTGAAAAAAGGACGGTTGAATTTGCAAAACTGATAAAACCCGAAAAAATGTCGTGGTGGGGAATGGCGAGGATTGACACCATGGACAAGTTCAGCGATACCTCATTAGCATTGATAAGGGAGGCAGGTTGCAAGATCATATTCTTTGGCGCTGAGAGCGGCAACAACCTTATACTGGACCAATTGGATAAAGGCGGTACACAGACAGGTGATCAGATCATCCGATTCGCTGAGCGATTGAAGAAATTTGATATCATTCCCGAGTATTCCTTTGTTTTAGGTACACCGGCGCCAACAGCCAAACAGGTGGAGGCACAGATAGATTTTGAAATAGATTTCATTAAAAAAGTAAAGGCCGTAAATCCACGAACTGAAATTGTGCTGTATACCTATAGCCCGGTTCCTACTGAAGGATCTTCCCTGTTTAAGCAGGTAGAAGCAGCTGGTTTTAAATACCCGAAAGTGCTTGAAGACTGGATAAGCCCTGCCTGGGAAAATTTCGACCTGCGGAAAAACCCGCTTACGCCCTGGTTAACGCCCGAAATGATAGGAAAGATCCAAAACTTTGAAACGGTTCTAAATGGCGTTTACCCAACGGTTACCGATATCCGCCTCAGCAGCATCAAACGAAAAGCGATACAACTGGTAGCCGGCATGCGTTACAAAGTAAACGTGTATAGCTACCCCTACGAAATCAAACTACTGCAAAAGGTTTGGAAATACCGTCAACCGGAAATCCAGGGATTTTAATTGCTATTTATGAAAACGGCTGGAGATGATATGGAAACAATCCTTGATGAAACCAATACTTCAACATTCGAAGAACTGTATATCAGCGTCCGGAGAAAGGAGCGGCGGTTAGTCTCCGATGCGGAGTTGATGTTCCTTCCCGATGTTGAATCATCGCATGTCCATTATAATGAATGGCTGATAAGAAAACGGTCATCTATGCGATTGATCGCCTATCTCAAAAAGAAAAAAAGACCCTTAAAAATCCTTGAAATTGGTTGCGGGAATGGCTGGCTATCCTCGCGCCTGTCGGCAATCCCCAGCACAACAGTAATTGGGCTGGATATAAATGAACCTGAGATTAACCAGGCAAAACGGGTTTTTAAAAAAGACAACCTGGATTTTTTAATGGGCATATTTACACCCGAATTATTTCCCGGTGAAAAGTTTGATATTATTTTATTCGCAGCATCGATACAATATTTCCCATCCTTAAAGGATGTCCTGCAACAAGCACTTCATTGTTTAACAGAACATGGAGAAATACATCTTGTGGATTCCCATTTCTACGAACCATCCGAAGTAAAAAACGCAGCGGCCAGGTGCATTGACTACTATACAAACCTGGGCTTTCCGGAAATGGCAGCCCATTATTTTCATCATTCAACTACCGATCTTCTTCCGTTTAATTGCACCATGCTCATAAATCCAGGGAGTTTAATGAACCGGATCAGTAAAAAGGAGCCTTTTTATTGGATAGCCATAAAGAATTAATTACGATGTCGGCACAATCAGTATATCAAACATTCAACAGGTTCCGTACCCTGCAAACCAGCAGGATAAGTGCACTGCCTGTTGTTATCCTGATGCCGCACAGCGCATGCAACTGCCGGTGCGTGATGTGCGATATATGGAAAGATAATAAAAACCTGAAACAGCTGACAGAACAGGATATTGAATCGCTGTTAAGTTCATTAAAAAAATTCGGGACACAGCAGGTTGTCATGTCGGGCGGCGAGGCGTTGCTCAATTCTAATTTCTTCCGGCTATGCGAGATCCTTAAAACAGCAGATATCAATATAACCTTGTTGACGACCGGACTCACCATTAAAAAAAATGCGGATGAAATACTGCAGTGGGTTGATGACCTTATCGTCTCGCTGGATGGTGACGAAGTCCTGCACGACGCCATCAGGAATATTCCCGGAGCGTTCAACAAGCTTAAAGAGGGCGTGGAATATCTCCACGACCTGGATCCTGATTTCCCAATCACTGCCAGGACGGTGATCCACCGGCTGAACTTCAGGAATTGGGAAGCGATCATTCAATCCGCAAAAAGTATGGGGCTGAACCAGGTAAGCTTTTTGCCTGCCGATGTAAGCAGCCATGCTTTTAACCGCCAAATGGCATGGACGGAACCCAAACAGCACGAAATATTGATCTCAGAAAAAGAATTGCCGGAATTACTACAGGTGATTAATAGAATAATTGCAAATGAGTTTGATTTTGAATCCGGTTTTATTGCAGAGTCGCCTGCAAAACTCAGGCAGATATATGATTACTACGCGGCATTTTATGGTTTAAACCCCTTTCCGTTTAAAAAATGCAATGCGCCATGGGTGTCAACCGTAATTGAAGCGGACGGTAATGTGCGACCGTGCTTTTTTCACGATGTGGTTGGTAACATCCGGGGTTCCTCACTGGCGACTATATTAAACAGCGAAGAGGTAATAAATTTCAGAAAAACGCTGGATATGCATACCAATCCAACCTGCGTAAAATGTGTTTGTTCGTTAAACCTGTCGCCTTTTGCCAAACTAACCTGATCTAAAAAGTATGAAAAAGATCCTCTTCACACATTCTTACTTTTTACGTTTCGACCCGAAGCAATGGCAATTGGGGCAGCCCTATCCGCCATTGGGTACTTTGTATGCGGCGGCCTTGATGCGGCAGCATGATTACGCAGTATCATTGTTTGACACGATGTTTATCAGCGATCCGGAAGAGATTACGCAGGCCCTAACAACCCACCGTCCTGATTTTTTGGTGATCTATGATGACGGCTTCAATTACCTCACCAAAATGTGCCTGACCAATATGCGCTCTGCTGCCTTCAGTATGTGCAAGATTGCCCGGGCTGAGGGTTGTAAGGTGATTGTTTCAAGCTCCGATTCAACCGACCATTTTGCCGAATATTTAAACGAAGGCGCCGATTTTGTAATCATCGGCGAAGCCGAACATACCTTGCTTGAACTGGCCGGTCATATTGAAAAGGGCAATGAAGATTATTCAGCCATAAACGGATTGGCTTATATAAAGAATAGCCAGGCAATAAAAACGCCGGGAAGACCCGTTTTAAAAGACCTCGACAGCACGCCAATGCCTGCCTGGGACCTGGTTGATATGGAATTATACCGGGAAACCTGGCTTAAACATACCGGGTACTTCTCCCTGAATATGAGCACCACCCGCGGCTGCCCCTTTAAATGCAACTGGTGCGCCAAGCCTATTTATGGCAACCGCTACAATTCGCGCAGCCCGGAGAATGTGGTGGAGGAGATCAAGTTATTGAAGGATAGGTACAATATTGATCACATTTGGTTTTGTGATGATATCTTCGGTTTAAAGCCGGGTTGGATCAAAGTGATGGCTGAGCTTTTGGAAAAGGAGCAGATCAATATCCGCTTCAAGATCCAATCACGGGCAGATTTGCTTGTTGAGGAAGACACGGTGAAGGCACTCGCGGAAGCCGGTTGTGAAAATGTGTGGATCGGCGCCGAAAGTGGCTCGCAAAAAATCCTGGATGCCATGGACAAAGGCATTACGGTAGAGCAGATCAGCCGGGCCACTTCGCTGATGAAGCATCTGGGAATCAAACCATCATTTTTTATCCAGTTTGGCTATCCGGGGGAATTGAAGGAAGACATTGGGCTAACCATTGATATGATCAATGAACTGCTGCCGTTTGAAATTGGCATCTCTGTATCCTATCCTTTACCCGGAACTGTTTTTTACGAAAAAGTAAAAGCCGATCTGAAGAAAAAAACCAACTGGACGGATTCTGATGAAATGGCGCTGATGTTCCACAATACCTTTCCGCCATCCTATTACAAACAACTGCACCGGTACGTTCATCAAAACTACCATAAGCACCTGGCAAAAAACAGTTTGGTAAAATTGATCCGGAGCCCCTTCCGCACCAATGCCAAAAGTCTTCGGAAAGCACTATCCGTGTTATATCACACCCCGGCAACGTTTATTGAAGGTTTGAGATTACGGAAACTGGAGGTGCAAAAATGAAGACGACCTCCATAAATATAAATGAGCAACTTGCTGAAGCTGCATTTACGGGGCAGTCTGTTGTTTTTGATCAAATCTATTCGGGTAACACCATCATTAGTTACAAACGGGAAAGGGTTCGGGCGCACGTATTACAATATTTATCCCCGGGAAGTTCCATCCTGGAGTTAAACAGTGGTACAGGTGAAGACGCTTTGTTTTTTGCACAAAACGGATATAAAGTTCATGCTACCGATATCTCAAAAGGCATGCAGCAACAGCTTGCCCAAAAGGTAAAGCAGGCTGGTATGGAAAACCAGGTGAGCAACGAACTTTGTTCATTCACACATCTGGTTCAGTTAAAAAATAAAGGCCCTTTTGATTTGATATTCTCCAATTTTGCAGGGTTAAACTGTACCGGTGAACTTGATATAGTACTTGCTTCTTTTAGTGAACTGTTAAAAGCGGGCGGGATGATCACCCTGGTAATTTTACCAAAGTTTTGCTTATGGGAAACGCTGTTGATTTCTAAAGGCAAATTTCGCACGGCATTCAGGCGATTTTTTAGCGGCAATGGCCGGTCGGCGCATGTAGAAGGCGTTCTTTTTAAATGCTGGTATTACAACCCATCCTATATTATCAAAAGACTTAAGGGTGAGTTTGATTTGATAAGTATTGAGGGACTATGCACTATTGTTCCGCCATCTTATATCGAGGGCTTCGCAGAGAGGCACCCGTCTGCATATCGGTTTTTAACAGCTAAAGAAAACAAATTAAAATCCCGCTGGCCGTGGAAATTTATAGGTGATTATTATATCATATCGCTCAAAAAGAGATAACCTGTCCCCCATCTCTCTATCAATCGCAATAGATTAAGCCTTTTGATTTCTCTTTTTCGCGCAAAACGCGGTTGAGACTTTTAATATTTTTGTAACTTCATAAAAAATTACCCCATGGGCTTGATATATGCTGAAGTTGAACTAATCAATGGCGAAGAACTGATACTTGCCAGGCGCAATTTTATTGGCGAAGATGAGATAAAAAGGATGCCGGTAAATATGCTGGTTGATTTCGGTAGCATTTACATGTGTATAAATGAAAACATTCAGGAGCAACTGGAACTCCCTGTACTTGAACAACGAAAAGGACAGTTAGCAATTGGCCATATTGTTGAATATAATGTGGTAGGACCAATAGAGGTGCGTTTTAAAAATCGCCGCTGTTCAGTAAATGCAATGGTGCTGCCTGGAGATAATGAGCCTTTGCTTAGTGCGATCCCTTTAGAGGATATGGATGTTCTGGTCCATCCTTACCGCCAGAAATTAGTTGTAAACCCAGGCCATCCCTATTTTGCCCAAATGAAACTCAAATAAATAGGCTAAACCTCAAAACGGGTCGACAGGCATCTGCATATCTATCAAAGTGCCAAACTATTTTCATTTTCTCTTAAAATATCGAACACCTTATTTTCGTATTTCGCCAGCAATTTATGCTGGAAGTTTTTAGGGTCTGGTTTTGAAAAATGCTTGCCGGTTGCCATTCCCATAATTAAGCCATGGCTATTTTGCATTTTATCCCGGGTTTTTTTTGCCCACCTGCCAGACGTAATTTTCATCAGCATGTTATCAATTGCATTGCCAATGCGGTTAAAAAGCAGGAACTCTATCACGCGTTTAAAAAACGCTGTTTTCACCGGTTTTGCTGTGGCTACGCGCATGTTTTTGTTTGGTAGGAAATTCCTGGTCCAGGCATTCTCCATATAAAATTGCTCAAATACCAGGTCTCCCTGTAAGGGGATCAGGGTGCCTATCTCAATGGCTGTATAAATGTTCTTTTCGGCTATTTCCAGTTGCTGCTCATCTACATAATAATTCATGCAAAAGTAGTGCTCCTTATTCATCAGGTAGGTTAGCTTTTTAAAGCAGTGCATAATGGTGCGCGCTACCCATAGCCGGTTTTTTGCAGTGATAATAAACAGATCAATATCCGAAAATTCATCTGCAAAATTCTTTGACAATGACCCCGAAATCGCTATGCCCCGCACATACGGGAATCGGATCAATATATTTCCAACTTTTTCGGCCACTTTAATCAATTCGGCGGCCTTTTTGTTGCCATCGTTTCTTCGGATGATCGGGTAATGGTCTTTTTTTAAAGTGTAAAACCGATCGAACTGGTGAATGGCGCTGTTGGCGGTCAGGCATCTCAAAGCATGTTCAAACTCGTCATAGGGGTGTTTCTTTTTGAGAAATACATATACCTCTGCCCTGGTTAAAGGATAATTGAACATGTCGAAATATGCCAGCGTTGCTAATATATTTTCCTTGACTTCCGACATATTCTTATTCATTAACGGGTACGAAGTGTTTTGCATTTCTCTTCTTATTTAGCATCAAAATATTTTAACTCCTATATTAATAATGACGGCCAAACCCGCTGATTGGTTGCCTTTAACCGCATCTTTATTGTTTTAAACCGGCGTTGTAAAATCGCCTTCCAATATTAATATCTCCGACTCCTGGTTTACGGCAGAAGGATGTATTTTAACCGGGAGATCTTTATTACCGGGCTCTTCATTTGAGAAAATAAAGAAAGAAAAGAAGAAAGCGTAGAAGATGACTCCTTTATCCACATCCAGCAAATTCTCTGAAAAAGAAACAATGGCGACAAGGGCCATAAAAGTGAAGAAAAGCAGATCCTTTTGCCGGACGGCGATCCTAAAACCAAAAGCCAATGTGCTTAAATATACCAGCAAGCCAATGATGCCTGATTTTAATAAAAAACTAAAATACTGGCTATGCCCGTTCAGCCGGTTTAAATATGAACTATATAGTTTATGCTTATAGAAACCATCCTGCAGCAGTCCGATCTCGGAACCAGCGCCATAGCCTGTTACCTGGGCTTTTTTAACCAATTCCATCACTACACCCCATCTGGCCAGGCGGCTATCGGTAGTTTCAACAACTTTTGATTTGGTGAGATCGATTTTTAATTCATTAACAAAACGTTGCCTAAAAGTGTCTGAATTTAGTATCCCGATAATCACAAAAACAGAAAGCACCAAAGAACCCATCATAAATTTCCACCGAGCCATCCCTTTTAGTGAAAAAAAGGGCAGTGCAAAGGTTACCAGGATGATTGAGGCAATCACTATCGACTTCGAACTCAACTGGATAATCCCCGCAATAAGAATAAAGAAGCAAAACAGGTAAAACACTTTTTTATACTCCGTTTTTTCTTTTATCAAAACAGAAAGTAAATAAATGAATGATACAGCAATCTGCATTGAAAAAAAAGTGGCATGCATATCTATCGGTTCCGAAAAATTATGGTTGGTAAAGGCTGCTGAAAAAAGATTTGAATAAGGCAGCTTATAGTGTCTTATGGTATGCAGCGCATCGGCATACAGGTAAATAATGGTTGCGGTACATACCAGGGCAAACGTCATCAGTAATTGTTGCCGGTATTTTTTTAAATCAAGCGGGTTAAGGCAAAACAACAGCGGGAAAAGCAAAATGGTGATGTGTCTGCCCCATTCATTAAATCCTTCATTCGGGTTAATGGTATAAATAGTACTTAACACCGTTATTATAAATACCGACGACAATACAAACATTCTCCATTTAAAAATAGGTTTAATGTTGTTCCTGTTTAAGTGGATAAGCGTATGAATAAACAAACTCACCAGGATAAGGTGGCTATAAAACATATTAAAAGGTAAGCTCACCATAAATAACATCACATGGTAATAGCTTATCTTATTTGCCAAATTGTCCTTAATCAGCAATAACTTGTTCATGGTTTGTCTTTTTGTGGCATTCCAAAATAAACGCCTCGTACTGGTCAATGATCCGCTCCCAGTTAAACTGGTATTTTATTTTTTGCAGGTTATTGTTCACCATTATTTTTTCGGTCTCTTTCCGCTGAACTGTTTCGACCAGGTTACGCACGTCGTTTGCGTTGGAAAAATAAAAAGCATCGGAATGCAAAACCGATTGGTTAAAGGGATTATTATGTGCCGCAATAAGTGCCTCGCTGGCCATCGCTTCTAACAGGGATGGATTGGTTCCGCCAACACTATGCCCGTGAAAATACAGGTACGAGTTGTTTTGCAGGGCCCTTACTTTACCGGTATCGTATATTGAACCCTTAAACTCTATCCGTTCGTCGTTCTTAAACCTGTGGGTTATGAATTTCCCAAACCGGTTATCGGTACTACCCAATACCTTAAATTTCCGCCGGGAGGTGCTATTATTAAAGCCTTCTAAAATGGTTTCGATATTATTTTCCGGCTCCATCCTCGCCATTAGTAAAAAATAGTCTTCCTTTAGCGCCTTTCTATTATCTACCTGTTCACGCTCCTCTTCCGAAAAAAGATCGGCGCCGTAAGGAATATATTTGCTCTCAATATTATATTTTTCACCCAGGTACGATTTGATGATCAGCGAATCCGAAATATAAAACTGGCTGTACTTTACAGCAAGTTTTTCAGCGTACCTTAAAAATTGCTGCACCGGTTTTGAATATTTGGTCCGTTTCCATTCAAGGCCATCCATATTGGTAATAATAGTACTGTTTGGCGGGTAAAACTTCCCCCAAACCGAACTACTGGTATAGCCCATTATCAAAACCACATCAAAACTTCTTTTCCGCGCATCCAACAGGCAGTTAAAATCATAGGCAAACTGCCCCGCCGTGCCAACCAGGTATTCCGGATCAAAACAGTGCCGTATTTCTACGCCGTTCCAGTTATCTTTCTGATAATGGTGATTGTGTGAATTATAAACGGTAACAGAATACCCTCTTTTTACAAGGCCTTCCGAAACATATTCTGATATATGTTCAAAGCCCCCGTAATAGTTAGGGATGCCCCTTGTTCCTAAAATCGCTATTCTTAATTTCATGTTGCAGCGGTTAATTGGTATGCCTTCAATGTTTGTATTGCGGTATGTTTCCAGGTATATTGATTCAGAATTTTTTGCTGTAGTTTTTCGCAGTTGGGAGCTTCACTTGCCCGCTCAACGGCTTCAAGTATGCTTTGCGGGTTTGATGGGTCACAATAAAAAGCCTCGTTTTCAAAATACTCGCGGGGATCGCCTTTGTCGGTTATTACTATGTTACACCCCATAGCGGCCGCTTCAATTGAGCTTAATCCGGTGGTTTCAAACCAACTTGGTAGTACATGCACTTTGGCGCTTTGGTAATAGGGTACTAAATCTTCTTGCGGAAGTTGGCCTATAAAAGAGATGTTCTCAGCGGCTGTCTCCCGGCATTGCCGGTAATAATCAGGCTGATTGGGGGCAGGAGCGCCAATGATAAGTAACCGGAACCGGGTATTGTTTAACGCGCTGATCAGGTTCAACTGGTTTTTTATTCCTTCAATCCTTGCTACACAAAGCACTAATTGACTATCTTTTTTTGTTTCAGGGTTATTTTTGAATAAAGCCGGATCGATGGCATTTGGAACCACGGCATACCTAACCCTGCTCTGATATTTTTGCTGAACCCGGCGGTATTCCGATTCAGAATTGGGAAGGATCATACTTGTCTTCGCCAATATTTCCATAATACTTTTCCGCTGGCCTTTCCACGCATAATCCAGGCTTGCAAGGTGATCGCGACCCAATACCCAGCGGGCCATCGTCTTAATATATTCAATACCGTCGCCGGGTAAATATCTGACCAAGGCACCTATACCCTCGCGATGGTTTTTATCATATTCGCTATAATTCACCAAAATGGTAGAAACCACAAACGGCTTATTCGCTTTTTTGCTATGATAAAGAATATCAGCAGGGCGAATGATATTAAAAAAATGCAGCAAGTCGTAATCGCCGTAGGTAATAGCCTGGTTTGATAATAGAATTTCGGTATCCACTCCCAATTCGGCCAGTCCCCTGGCGGTTTGCTCAACCTGCACGGTATCGCCGCCCGGGGCGGTGTATAGTGTTGATCTGGTGATGAATGCTGTCTTCATGATAATAATATTATGCTTGATCCCGATGAATTCGATGGAGCCAGTTAATGAACCTTTCAGGAAAATAACTTACGGTATACAGCAGGTAATTATCCAGGCGAAAAGGCTGCAGAGTGATGGCCCTTGCCATATTAGTCCGCGCCTTTTCAGGCTGATAATTATTCAGCAGAAATTTTTTTCCGCATAAAGCATAGTATGCACCCTGCTTTATTTTGGGTGAATAGCGCTTCCCGCTTACCTGAAAAAGTTCTATGCCTTCCGCTTCGGTAATGCTGCGTTTTCGCAGCGTTTCATATTTTATAGAAAGGAATTTCCGCGAATGCCACTTTTCATCAATCGTAACAGATTCGGGGTTGAGCCTTACTTCGATCAGCGCTTGTGAAAGGTTGCAGGCCTTCTCATTCTTCAAAATGTTCACCCATAAAAAATGATCCTCGTAGGTATGGGCATGCTCATTATATCCCCCATTGTCAATAACCACTTCCTTTTTGTAAAAAACGCTGGAGTGTATAAATGGGCATACTGAATATTTTAACTCCTGGATCTCTTCATTTAAATGAGCCTGCGGATGGTGCGTGAAAATAAAATGCCCCGCCGCATCAACATAATCAGCCGCTGATCCAATAATACTGTATTCGGGATGGGCCGTTATAAAATCGTACTGGGCCTTTAACCTGTTGGGATAGCATATATCATCTGCATCAAACCTTGCAACAAAAGGCGCCCGTGCACGGGCAAGGCCTGTGTTAAGCGCCGAAGCAACACCCTTATTTTCCTGGTGAATTAATACGATGCGGGGATCTTTAAATGCTTGTATAATTTCAGCAGTGTCATCCGTCGATCCATCGTTAACAATCAGCAACTCAAAATCGGCAAATGATTGTTCCAATACCGAGGCGATGGCTTCACCAATGTATTTACCGGCGTTATAGGCAGGCATTAAAACCGTAACTTTTGGATCATCCCTGTACATACCCGACTATTTTGGTGGTTTCTTTAATATTGAGGAATAGCAGTAATTCGAAAAATACGACCACCGATAATTGCTCAAACCAGTAATCGATGGAAAACACCGCCAGCATAAGTATTAATAGCGGGATCCCGTAAGTAAGCCTTTTATAATGCCTGGCGAAAAACCAAACGTAAAAGATCAGAAATGCTGTCATACCCAGCAAGCCATACTCGCCTAATAGTTGATCATACACCGAGTATGGGCTATTGGTTAACGAATGAAAGCCGGTGCGTTTACTAAAAAAGTTGAGGTAGACATCCAGGTGGTTTAACAGGAAATCCTTACTGATATATCTATATTTTTCGGGCCAGCCACCTGCAAAGCCAAGTCCGGTGGCTTTAAAAGCAAGTTTTGATGAAAAATTTCCTATACCATCGCCTGCTATTATCTTAACTGGATGTCTCTCTAAAAACTTTATGGTTTGCAACTGGCTGATGACCTTGCCTGGCGCCCCCTGGATGAAATCACTTTCGGATGAAAGCGCAAGGTAGGCTTTGTGCGTATCAATAAATGTCAGCAATGTCCCTTGTTCAGGAGTTGTATCCGTAGGTGTTTGGTAGGGCGGGGTATTGATGTCGGGGCCTGCAATAAGAATTCTTCCATTCTCCGTTTTGGGAAGGATGGCTTTTGGGGTTGGTGTTGGTACAGTGCTTTTATTCGAACCCCGCCTTAAACTGTCTAAATATCGCTGCGCGATTTTCCGTTTGATCTCATCCGGCCCGGGAGCGACAACCTGTATTTTAGCAATCGTTGCAGGAAGTGGTTTTTGAGGATGAATAATATTGGCTATGGTATCGCCCGTATATTTGTTGTTTTGCGGCGAAACTTTCGCCATAAAAACAACAAGGAACATGAGGCAGATAACAATGATGCTTTTTTGATCTTTACTGCTCTTGAAGATAAATAGGAAGGCGAGTATGGCTATTAGTATAATATTGGTGAAATTGCTGCCTGTTAAAAGCAAAACGGCCATGCAAGTGAGCACCATTAATGGCTTTTCTCTATCGAGAAAGTAAATTACGCCGAGCGCATTTAAAACGGCATTTGTTGTTGAAATATCAAAGGTCAAACCGAGGATGTAATCACCGGTACCAATAAAATACTTCTGGTATTCGCCCTGGTAGGTATAGGGATTGATCGTGCCGGCCTGCCACATAATAAGCCCGATATTGTAAAATGAAATCAACGCATTGATCAGAAAAAAAACAAGGATGGTGCGGTGGATAACTTCGGTATCGTTGTTTTCAACCGACAGCTTTACCTGGTGTACCGCTAAAATGCATAGTCCCCAAAAGAAGATACCGGTAAAAAAAAGCGGCAGGTAACCGGGTTCAGTAAAGTGATGGTTGGCTAAAAGGCCAATAAAGGCCACGCCGATAATCAACAAGTAAAAAAGCGGCAGTCTTGAGTTTTTTAGGCTGAACCCAAAGCTGAAATTAAATTGCAGCAAATAAATGATGATGATGGCCGGTATTTTTACGGCTAACTTTACATTTAAAAAAAGTATCAGGAAAAGCAGCAGCTTCCCGTCAATGTTGTTTAAAAGCTTTTTGAAAATATTTATGCCGTTCTTCATCCGTTCTTAACAAAATAATCCAGTGGATACCTCATAAAGATTACGGCCTGAAAATGGAAAGGGTTGCCAGTGTGACAGATGAAATGTGGCTGTTTTATCAATTAAATAACCGTCTCAGCGATTTACCGTCTGATATTCTTAGTTGTGTTGAAACAAAAAGTAACCCAAGATAAACAAGTATCGCCGCAGGCAGCACGAGCCAACTATCGGGAAACAGCGCCCGGGATAAAAAGCCGCTTACCAGCGCACATAGGGTGCAAGGGATCAAAGGCTGCCAAACACTTTTAAGTTCGGGAAATGTGCCTTGTTTTAAATAATAAACAGATTGAACAATACAGGCAGCTAAAAAAGCAAATGCCGCACCTTCATTTTTAAAAAAAGGGATTAACAGAATATCTCCTAATACATTTACCAGGAAGGTAAGTATAAACGAAATGAGGATCATTTTCAACCTTCCCTGTGCGAAATAGACAGTCCATAAAAAATTATTCAAATAGAGCACAGGAAGGCATAAGGATAAAATGAATATCGTTTTTATATTGATCAGCCCGTATTTGCCGGATGTGATCCTGTCAATAACGGGGCTCCAGCATAGGTTCAGCAACAATCCGGTAAAAGCAGCCAGTATCATTTCCATTCTTACCAAAAACTTCAACTCACCAACCCGGATATCGGCAGATTGAAACAGTTTTGTGAAACGGGGAATAAGCAACGGGGCTATTGCCAAAAGGGGTAACGTTGATATTTCAAAGATCTTATAGGCAAAACTATACTCGGCCAATTTTACAGCCGATACCATAAAACCGATAAAGATCCAGTCGAACCTGGCCAGAGCCGAGGTAATTAATACAACGCCTGTTTGTGGTAACGATTCAAGTAGTAGTTTTTTATAACCTGCGCTGTCCCATTTGAGCGTTACCGGAATTTTTGTAGAATGATTGAACAAATAAACACAAAACACGAGTTCAATAATATCCCCACCAATAAATATAAAAATAACATTATGCAGGCTTAAATGATGTAAAATGGCAAGGATGATAAGGCCTGAACATCTTACAAGATTAGATATCACTGACATATATGCCATCAACCTGAATCTTTCCATTCCGTTTGCAGCCTGTTTAAATGGCGTTGAAAAGAAAATCATCAGTTTACCAATCCCAATCAGCAATAATAAACTGTATAACTCATTTCTGTTGTGAAAAAAAACAGACCCGGCAAGTATTAATCCATAAAAAATTAACCCTGAAATAAGTACGTGCACCAGGTAAATGGAAAGAACAGATGATGTGTCCCTTCCCCCTGCTATTTTTTTAACCACCATCTGGTCCATACCAAATGACAATATATTAAATACCGAAAGCAGAATGGCTAATACAAGATTGATTTGCCCGAAGCTGTTTTTATCGAGCCCTGTCGAAAGGACATAAAATATGCCGAGACCTAAAAGTTGGTTAATAATAAGCTGACCAGCATTTACCGAAAGATTTTGGACCAGTCCTTTTTTCATAGCCTGCTATTCATCAATTAAGAATGATCATTTATAGGAAAATTACTTAAATATAATGAATGAATCCAATCAATATTCTACAACGTAACTGTCTTTAACGGCCTGCCTTTTCTCGTTCAGGTTTTGCAGCTGGCTTAAATAAAGATATTTTCTCCGGGTGTTTTTTACAGTAGATTTTGCTATTTCCCAGCCTTCGTGGCCGTCCAGAAAGCCGAGGTAAAAAATATAGTTTTTGATGAAGCCAAAAACTGGTGAGATATACAGCTTAACCGCACTCGCTTTTTTGCCCGCATTAAAATATTTTTTTGCGCTCAGTTTTGCATAAAAGCTGCCCTTTGTATCGTACTCGGCGGCATCCTTTACTGAATAATGGTGTATATGCCCCACTATTTTTTTTACGCTGATGTTTTGCGGCATAACAAGGGTTTCATGCACTATTGTTTCCGACCATCTAACCCGGGTGCGGTTGAAAAGACGGATATGGTGGTCGCGCCCCCAACTGCCAAACCGAATGGCCTTTTTTCCGAAATACGACCTGAATTTAATATCATAAACAATCCCCGGATCGTTAAATTTTAACTGATGCAGTGAAATCGCCAACTCCACATCAGGCATTTCATCCGCATCAACGCTCAAAATCCAATCATATTTGGCGGCGTCAATGCCTTTATTTTTATTGGCGCCATATCCGTCCCAGTTTTTTTTAAAAACCCTGCATCCGTACGCACCGGCAATATCCGGCGTCCCATCGGTACTATCGTTATCAATTACCACGATGTCGTCGGAGATCAGCCTGCATTTTTCAACACAGACCGCTATTGTAGCAGCCTCATTTTTTGTAATTATTACGATAGAAACCGGAACCATCTAATGCTTTTTTATTAATAATGATAACCCTGTGTTTGTTTATATACCGTTTACTCACTCATTAGGGTTGCCTGTTGAAATAAATATTAGTTGATCATCCCCGTCGTTAAGTTTGAGCTATTTTTAATTGACAAAATAATTTATTGATAATCAAATGATTACAGGCCACCGCCAGCATTCAGGCAACCTTTGATTACCAGCTACCGTGATGTAGGTGGATAAGGAAATTTTTTACACATGCTAGCAGGTATACAACTTAATGAGCGAAGAAGAGCTATATAAACTTATCGGGGGCTGTATTAAGCAGGATAGAAAATGTCAGAAAATGCTGTATAAAGCATTCTATGGATTTTCCATGGGTATTTGCCTGCGCTACGCAGGAAACAGGGATGAAGCTGCTGAGGTAATGAACCAGGGCTTTTTTAAAGTCTTTACCCATATTGAGAGTTACGATGTATCCCGTCCATTTAAAGCCTGGCTTGGCAAGATCATGAGAAATGTTTCCATTGACTTTTACAGGGCAAATTTAAAAATGGCCTACACCGAGGACCTGGATATGGCGGAACACGTTACCGACGGAGAACTTGTTGACAGAAACCTGCATTATAACGACCTGTTAGCGATGGTGCAACGCCTCCCGCAGGCCTACCGAACAGTATTCAACCTGTTTGCTATTGATGGGTATTCGCATGAAGAGATCGGCGAGATGCTGAACATAAATGCCGGCACATCAAAATCAAATTTGCATAAAGCCCGGCATAAACTCAAACAAATGATATTGGAGGCCGATATATCGGCCCAAAATGCCAAATACAATAACGGCGTTGATTACAATACCACCTATGTAGCTATTAATGCGGTAAACATGAATGGGGTATTTATAAATAAAGGTATTAGAGAATGAACAAAGAGAGAAACGAAGGGTTAGACAATCTTTTCAAAACGAAACTGGAGGATCCTGTGAACCAGGCCGGTTTCCGGGAGGAGGACTGGGGTTCCTTTGAAAAAATGCTGGATCAGCATAAAAAACCACGGGGTATTATTTACTGGCTGCCTGTTTTAAGCGGCGTTGCCGCCTTATTGCTGCTGTTTTTTGGCTGGTGGTTTTTTAAAGGCGCCAATAATCAACATAACTCATCAGGCAAACCGGTGGCTGTTATAAATCATCCAATTGGAAATTCCGGTAAAAACGGCGGGCCCGCCCGGCAACCAGCAGGCCATACCATCAACCAAACACCCGTACCTGTTAATTATGCCGACAATATAAATCGCGGCAAAAACAGAGCAGGTAATAAGACATTTACGACATCTGCCGATGGCGCCCGCCGTACCACCGGCCAGGTTACAGCTATTAAAGATACATTGGTTGACCGGTCAGGCGAGACGCTGGCTTCAAAAAGCCGGATGCCTCAATTCGAAAACGAGCACTTAGCTATACAACCTTTACAGTTAGTCGATTTGTCGAAAAAAAGCAATGCGACAGCCATCACGTCTGTAGATAAAAAGAACATGAAAAGAATAAATACACAACGATCTTTTGTGCCGCAATATGCGCTAACGGTTTTGGCCGCGCCTGATATAAACGGCGTGGGCTCTTTCCAGCAAAGTAAAATGGGCACCAATATTGGCTTGCAGTTTTCGGCTGAGGTATCAAAAAAATTAACCATAACTACGGGCGCAGTTTATTCTGTAAAACCCTACATCACCGGCTTTGAAAATTACCATACGCTCTATCAATTCAAGGCCGACCCTATAAATGTTACGGCCGATTGCAGGATGCTTGATATACCCATTAACGTAGGGTACCAGGTGTTTAACAAACATCAAAATAAAATATCTATCGGCACTGGTCTGTCGTCCTATATCATGCTGCACGAGAGCTATAAGTTTAATTATGCAAATACATACCTAACCGGCCCGTCAAATTATACGGTGCCCAATAGCAATAAATATTTTTTCGGAGTACTTAATCTTAACGCCACTTACCAGCGCCAGCTAAACCAAAAAGTTGGATTGACAATACAGCCCTACGTAAAACTCCCGCTTACAAATATCGGGTATAGCCAGGTGAGGCTGCAAACAACCGGGGTGGCCATAGGGCTAAGCTGGAATTTAAATTCGTCATCAACACCTTAGAAAAATGAAGTATATCAGTATTATTTTACTTGCCTGGATGAGCATTAACCAGGCAGGACAGGACCTTTATGTCTGCAAAAACGCCAGAATCGGTCTTTTTTCGAGCGCACCGATCGAAGACATAAAGGCCGTTAGCCAAACAGGGGCCTCGGTTTATAATCCGGCAACGGGTGAACTGGATTTCAGTGTAGCAATCCGCACGTTCCAGTTTCCAAAATCCTTAATGCAGGATCATTTTAACTCCGACTATATGGAGAGTGATAAATATCCAAAAGCCACATTTAAAGGCGCTATTAAGGAACCCGTTGACATTACCAAAGACGGCACTTTCCCTATAACTGTTACAGGCGACTTAACGGTGCATGGGGTCACCCAAAAAAGAACCATACCAGGGTCTTTCTCCATAAAAAACGGGGTAATTTCCATGGAATCGTCTTTTATGGTTAAATGCGTCGATCACCACATCGACATCCCCAGCATTGTTTTTCACAACATTGCCGAAAGCATTAAGGTAGACGTTTCGGCTATTTACGCAAAATATAACTCAACCAAATAAACATCAATCATGAAAAAATACCTCCTGTTAGCGGCCTTTCTTATAGTAAGTACAGGCTTAATGGCGCAAAAAGCCGATACCCAAAAAACCAGCAACCCGGCCGACTCCCTGCTAAATTCAATGAGCGGCGATCAAAAGGATTTGCCGGTTATTGGCTTCAGGTCGACAAGGCTTATTCTGTCGCAAACCACGGAAACCGTTAAAAAGAAGACGCTTAATTTTATGGTCATTCACCGCTTTGGCGACTTTGCCGGGAAAAATGGCGGCGGCCGCTTTTTTTATGGCCTCGACGACGTAGCCGATGTTTATATCGGCTTTGAATACGGGATCACCGATAATTTAAATATCCATTTGGGCAGAAGTACCCAACCAACCCTTGGCGGGTTAGCGGATATGGAACTTAAATATGCCCTGCTGCACCAAACAACGGATAACAGTGTGCCTGTTTCATTAACCGTTTTGGGCCAGGTTGCTGTAAGGCCCTACAACACATACAATAGTTTTGGCGACAGGCTCTCCTATTTTGGCCAGTTGATCCTTGCCAAACAGTTTGGTTCAAATTTTACCTTACAGGTTTCGCCCGGGTTCGTCCAGGATAATACAGCATACCCTTTAGTTGCGGGCAACCAGGAGGGCTTTTTTTCACTTGCTGCAGCAGCCCGCCTAAAGGTAACCAGGCATATGAACCTGATTATTGATTATGCGCATCCCTTTTCTTCCTTCAGAACGGGGGCCAACGGGTTCGCTGACCCGCTGGGTTTTGGCTTCGAGATCGAAACAGGCGGGCACGTATTTACGCTTAACATTACCAATGCCCGTTCGGTTTCAGAGATCAATTACCTGAGCAATAACCGGGCTGATTATGGAAAAGGGCAGTACCGTATCGGTTTTACAATTTCAAGGTTGTTTGACTTTAATCATAAGAGCAGTTATAAATAAAAAGGATTTATCATATCTGCAATAAACCCCAAAAAGCCTTCAGGACAAATCTGCAGGCTTTTTGGTTTATGTGAAAAACTTCCTTTGATGGAAGTATAGCTAATAACGCCCACTTAACCGATATGGCAGGAAAAATCACAGGCGTGACAGTCAACCTGGCCTGCGGAACAAAGGCCGGGTTAAATTACAGGGTGGGATCAGAAATATTTTCGGGTAAGCAGCCAAACGCCCTACAGCCCGATTATCGCACCACTGACCTTATAGGTAAATGCGGCCCCGGTTATAAAACACCGTTTTTACACTTTTATATTCAAGGTTATTTATTTTAAATTTCCCGTCAACTTATCCGGGCCTTGTCGAAATAATTTATAATAAATATATAATCTATCGATTTAGTGGGGATTAAATAAATTTATTATATTTGCTGCGTTAAATAAACGCCATGACCGCTTTTTTACAAATTTGCAATGACTCAACAAACAACAGCATACCTGTCTTAGTGGGTATGATGTGTTGTGCTTCCACTTGCATTTGCTGTTGATCAGGGCGAATACTCATCTTATATCCCCCGCTTATTTTTTTGGTCAATTAACTAAAGGGACAAATATGGATTTTAAATACACGCTAACATAGTTTTACAAATTTATCGAATCTGCAATGAACTAAAAACCAATATCATCTGAATAAAAAACCGGCAAGGAAGCCTCGCCGGTCATTTCAACGATGCATCAGCTCAGTAACGGCAATCACTCACTGATCATCATAAATAGTTTTACTAACAATTAATCATTAACATAAAACCGTTAAATATATGGAAATATTTATCCATAACAGAAGGGTAACCATCGGGTTACTTCAAATACTGATTTTTTTAACTATCCCTTTCACTCTACTGGCACAGGAAGACTCCAAACCCCTAATCAACTCGCGGCTGGAAGGGGTGGTTATAGATTCCGCTACAAAACAAACCATTCCCGGTGTGGCACTGCGTATTAAAGGGACTACGCATGGTGTATTAACTGACCAAAAGGGGAGATTCTCATTTATTACCGGACAAAAATTCCCGTACACCCTTATTGTAAGCTTTATCGGCTACAAAATCAAAGAAGTAGTTGCCGATGGCAGCCCGATCACTATCCAGCTTTCTGAAAACGTAAGCCAGCTGAACGATGTGGTCATCGTTGGCTATGGCACCCAAAAGAAAAGTGATGTAACGGGTTCAATAGCATCTGTACCCAAAAACCTTATTGCCCAGCCACAGGCCTCCTTTGATAATATCTTACAGGGAGGCGTTTCGGGCGTGTCAGTTACGCAGAATTCAGGGCAGCCGGGGGGAACTGCCACGGTGCGTATTCGCGGCGGTAACTCTATTTCGTTTGGTAACGCGCCGTTGTATGTTATCGATGGCTTTATTGTTTATAACAACAACGATTACGCCAATGTGGGCTCCAACGGCGCCAGCGTTAATGCACTTTCAACTATCGACCCCGGCGACATCGAGTCAATTGAGGTTTTAAAAGACGCATCAGCTACAGCCATTTATGGTTCTCACGGCGCTAACGGGGTGGTAATCATCACCACAAAAAAAGGCAAGAAAGGAACCAGTAATGTCAATTTTAGTTCTTACTACGGCGTGCAGTCGGTGTCTAAAACGCTCGATCTGCTCAATGCATCGCAATGGGCCACCGTTGTAAACGATGTAAATACGGCAGATGGTGCTGCACCTACTTTCTCGGATGCTCAAATATCCGCCCTGGGGGCTGGCTCCAATTGGCAGGAAGCCGCACTTCGGAATGCCCCGATATTAAATGATGAATTATCTGTTTCAGGTGGCGATGAACGGTCAAGGTACCTGATCTCCGGAAATTATTTCGACCAGGATGGAACCGTGTTAAACACAGGATTTAAAAGATATTCGGCCCGCGTTAATTATGAAAAAGAAATATCTGAACGCTTCAAAGTAACAACAAACGTTTTCGGCAGCCAAAGTAAAGAAAGCAAACTTTATGGCAGCCCATACAACAGCATTAACTTCAGCAATGCCTATGCTAATTTATTGTTTACTTCGCCTGTAGCGCTTATCAAAAATCCCGACGGCAGTTACAATACCGCCAACCCCTACCTGGCAACACCCACAAATAACCTGGAAGATATAACGGCAACAACCAATAATACCATTCTTACCAGGATATTGGGTAATGTTGCCGCAGAGTATAAACTTCTTGACGGCCTTGTGCTAAAGGTTACAGGCGGTGTTGATGTATTAAATACAACCCAGGATTATTATGCGCCTTCATCCACGGGTTCTCCCGCCGGAAGCTCAACAGGTTACGCGGCGAGTGGCTATGCTTCTGTCGGAGCCGGAAACGAGTTAAGCTGGCTGAATGAAAATACGCTTACTTATGACCATGCTTTTAACAATACCCACTTTTTAAACTTACTGGCCGGTTATACTATTCAAAACACACAGAATGCCACATCCGTTGCCTCTGCACAAAAGTTTCCGAATGATCTTTTAAAATTTAATAATCTTTCCTACGCCGGCGTCGCCAACCTGCCATCATCAAGCAGCGCTTCTTCTACGCTTGAATCTTACCTGGCAAGGGTTAATTATTCTTACGAACACAAGTATAATTTAACCGTGTCGGGGCGTGCAGATGGCTCCTCAAAATTAGGAGCAAATCATAAATGGGGATTTTTCCCGTCCGCGGGTTTTTCATGGAATGCAGATAAAGAAGATTTCTTTAAACCCATTGCCGGAACGATCAATAACTTAAAAGTAAGGCTCAGCGCCGGGCAAACCGGCAATTCAGAAGTGCCCCCATATAGCTCCCTGTCGGCATTAGCCCCAACTAATTATTACTTTAACAGTACCCTGGTAACCGGTATTGCACCCTCGCAATTGGCTAACCCGGATTTAAAATGGGAAACTACCACCCAATATGACCTGGGTTTTGACCTTGGCTTGTTTAACAGTCGTGTTAACCTGGTTTTTGACGCCTATTATAAAAAAACAACCGACTTATTGCTTAGTGTGCCCTTACCATTATATACCGGTTATGCCAGCGAACTTGAAAATGTAGGCAGCGTACAAAACAAGGGTATTGAACTTGCATTAAATACGGATAATATTAAAGCTGATGCTTTCAGCTGGAAAACAAGCGTTGTTTTTGGTTTAAACCGGAACAAAGTTTTAAGTCTCGGACCGGGTGTTAATAGCTATTTTCCATTAGCGCCAACGGGACAGGTATCTCCGGTCATCGTACAGGTAGGCCTCCCGGTTAGTACATTTTGGGGATACACAACAAACGGGCTTTTAACCGCTAAAGACCTAGCAAACGGAGCACCGCTTCTGGCCGGCGTACCGCAACAGGTGGGCGATACCAAATACGTTGATAATAACGGTGACGGCAAAATTACCACAAGTGACAAACACAGCCTGGGCAGCGCGCAGCCCAAGTTTACCGGAAGCATAACTAATACCTTCACTTACCAAAACTTTGATCTTTCAGTATTCTTTAATGGCTCCTACGGTAATAAAATATTTAACCTTTTACAGCAAAGTTTAGAGCGGCCGACTTTAACCCAAAACGTTTCGGCAAGCTTGTTAAATAGCTGGAGCACAACCAATCCAAACGGAACTGTTGCCAGAGTAACCGACTCACCTGTGCCCCAGGTAACGGACAGGTATATTCAGGATGGTTCATACCTGAAATTAAAAAATGCTTCGCTGGGATATACATTTCCTATAGGGACGCTTTCGAAAATTCGGGCCAAAAAAGTAAGGATCTATGTTTCAGGAGAAAACCTGTTAACCATAACCAAATACAAGGGACTTGACCCGGAAGCAAACTTTTACGATAACGACAACACCAAACAGGGAATTGACTATGGTGCCTACCCCCCGGTACGGACCTTCCTGGCAGGCATTAACGTAACCTTTTAATAAGATTAATAATGACAATTATGAAAAATATACTTTCAATAACACTAATAATTGCCTTTTTTAGTACGCTTTACTCGTGCAAAAAGCTTACCGAGGACCCAAGTTCGGTTATTGTATCTTCGCAATTTTATCAAACGGCCGCGGATGCGAATGCAGCAGTAAATGCGGTTTACAGCACATTAAACAGCGACCCTGCCGGCGATTTCCCAATATACGGCCGCCAGCTCAATTTATTGGTTGAAAACGGCAGTGATAACCAGATCTACAGCCCAAGTAATACTAACCCAGATGTCCGCGCTTTGGGAACAGCAACTTATGTTGCCGCAAACAGCCGCGTACAAAAAATATGGCAGCAGCACTATTACGGGATCAACAGGGCGAATATTGCTATTGACAATATTCCAACCATTCAGTTTGATACAGCGCAGCGTGCCCGCTTGGTGAGGGAATCAAAGTTTATCAGGGCGCTGTTATACTTTAACCTGGTACGGCTATATGGCGATGTTCCTTTGATATTGCATAATCCCACCAGCATTAATGTAAGTAACCTTTTGGTTGGCCGAACGCCGGCAAGTGCCGTTTATGCCCAGATCATAGCCGATCTGCAAGATGCTACGAATCTGCCGAAAACCTACACAGGGGCCAACAAAGGCAGGGTAACCAGTGGTGCTGCACATGCATTACTTGCAAAAGTATATGTGACTCAGCAAAACTGGCCCAATGCGCTGGCTCAATTAAATGATGTGATTAACGGAGGTTATGGTTACGCCCTTTTCCCAAATTTCAGGGATGCCTTTCAAAAAGCAACAAAAAATGGTGTTGAGCATATTTTTTCCGTTCAGTTCGAGACAAATCTTGGCGCGGTAAACAGCACACAATTTTTAAGCGAGGAATTCGGTTCCTTTAATCCAGGCATCTGGCCAATTGATATTCCGGCAGATAGCAGCCTTTATAAATTGTATAGCCCTGCCGATACACGCCGGGCTGTAACCTTTTATAGCTCACAATATAATCCCGCAACAGGTCAAACTGTATATTACAAGGGGTCAGCTGCACCCTATTTTAACAAATTTGTTGATTACAGTTTAAACCCGTTAACCACCCAGGCACAAAGCGGGATCAATTATCCGGTGATCCGCTATTCTGAAATTTTACTGTTGTATGCAGAAGTTCAAAATGAAATAAATGGAACTCCTACACCTGAAGCCTATAACGCCATTAACCAGGTTCGCTCCCGGGCCAATGTGCCTGGTCTTACCCCCGGCTTAAATCAGGCTGATTTCAGGGATTCCGTTTTTTTAGAACGGCGAAAGGAATTTATACAGGAGGGGCAGCGTTGGTTTGACCTTGTAAGGAGGGGCGGTACGTATTTGGTAGACGCATTGCATAAATACCCTGCAAAGGCAGCAGCAAGCAGCAAAAACACCTTGTTCCCGATACCGCAGGTTGAAATTCAGCTCAATCCAAAGCTTACACAAAACCCCGGATACTAATTAGCGAATGGTTGATAGTTCATGGCTCATAGCAAAAAAGCTTATCAGTCATGAACTATTCAAAATAAATCAGAAACTAACAAAAACTAAATTTATATGACTTTATCAGATGTTACACTAATCGGGAAAAAAATACTGGTAGGCATCGTTGTCACCGTAGTACCCTTCCTCATCATTTTTGGGGGCCTGTGGCTCACCCGGAAATTACTCGCCAACCATGACAAGGCGAATCAACAGATTACACAACCCACTAAAAGCACCACATCATGAAAATTGAAAAAGAAGTTAAACAGAGTATCGTAAAGAATGTGCTGTTAAGCCTATTCATTTACATACTTCCCATTCTGCTGATGTTTTTAACCTTTTATTTTACGGGGCAGCGTCCGTGGGAAAAAAGCCCGGTTCAAAAGGAACAAATTAAATCAATAAAAAAAACAAATAACAAATAAACAATGGAAGCAATATTTGATTTCGTTAAAAAATTAGTGGATAACCTGGATAGTTTTGGGTTTCCATTTTTAATATTTTTTATAGGTGTGCTTGAATTTTCATTCGGGCTCTATAAAAGAAAATGGCCGAAAAATGAACGATGGGTTGATGTTACCTGCTTTGCCGCGCCAATCCTGGTATTAAGGCCGATTTTTGCATACGTCGCCCTTCACTTTTTACCCGTTTTGCTCCCTGGTTTAGCTAATGTATTTGCCTGGGTACCCTTCTTTTGGGGCTGCATTATTATTGCTATTGCGGATGACCTTACGCAATACTGGTATCACAGGCTTCATCACCAGGTGCCATGGCTATGGCGCTTCCACCGTACACATCACTCTGCATCTTATATGGGCATGGCAATGGCCAGCAGGCAAAATGCCATCTACACGCTGTTTTTCTCGCAGATCTATTTAACCCTTGCATTGGTTTATTTAGGATTGGGTATTCCGGCGATTGTTGTAAGGGGAATAAAAAGCACTATTACAACGCTGGCACACTCCAGCATCCCATGGGATAAGCCGTTTTATAAATATAAAGTATTGCATCCACTTGCCTGGGTGCTTGAACGCACCATATCAACACCGGCAACCCACCATGCACATCATGCTGCTACAGCCGACGATGGAGTAGGCTATTATAAAGGCAATTTTGGTAACATGTTTTTTTTATGGGACATTATATTCGGCACAGCCCTTATCTCCCGCCAATATCCCAAAACCTACGGTATATCGCACTACGAAGCAGACCCATGGTACGCGCAATTATTGTGGCCGATATTTAAATCAAATGTTGAAGGTAGCGAATTAGCCCCCAATGGACCAATGGTTAAGTTGGACGCTGCGGATACGCAGATAGTATCCATCAACGCGAATGGTCATGGTCATGACTCCAACACTGCGTTTGCGCAAGCAACGCAATAACCCTATCTGCTTAATCAAATTAAATCATGGTTATTAAACCTTAAAAAATGAAAACACCATCAAAAAATACAACCGGCAAATTCACCTTGCTACTAGCCGGGTTGTTTGCTTTAAATTTTGCATCGGCCCAAAATATCACCCAACAACAGCAGCCCTTTCAGGGTGTTGTCGGAAAAACACTGGCGGATTCAAAAGAGGCCTGGACGGCCACGATAAAAGCGCCCAAGGGCGCACCCAACGTGTTATTGATCATACTTGATGATGTGGGTTTTGGCGCATCGTCAACTTTTGGCGGCGTAATCCGCACCCCGAATTTCGATACATTGGCTAGCCTTGGCCTGAAGTATACCAATTTTCATACTTGCGCAATTTGTGCCCCGACACGGGCAGCATTATTAACCGGCAGGAATCACCATTATGTACACATGGGCGGGTTTGCGCACACGAGCCTGTCAGCAGGCTTTCCGGGCTATGACGGGCGGATACCCTCGGACAAAGGCACCATTGCCGAGATTTTGCGCGAGAATGGGTATAATACTTTTGCCGTAGGAAAATATGGGCTAACCCCTGATGAGGATGCCACAGACGCCGGTCCGTTTGACCGCTGGCCATTGGGTAAGGGATTCGACCATTTCTTTGGGTTCCTGGGATCACAAACTGATCAATACCAGCCTGACCTGGTGGAAGACAATGCCCATGTTACGCCGGACGGGCGCAATTTAAACACGCAAATTACCGACAAAGCAATTTTCTATCTTACCCGTCAGCATAAAGCGGCTCCTGACAAACCATTCTTTCTGTATTATGCACCGAGTGCCACACATGCCCCGCACCAGGTTGCCAAAGAATGGAGCGACCAATATAAAGGCAAGTTTGATGGCGGCTGGGATGTTTTCCGCGAAACGGTTTTTGCCAATCAGAAAAAACTGGGTATTATTCCGGCCAATGCTGTTTTGCCAGAACGCAACCCGGATATTAAAGCCTGGAAATCGCTTCCCGAAGATGAAAGGAAATTATATGCACGGTTTATGGAGGTTTATGCTGGTTACCTAACCTACGCCGACAATGAAGTTGGTCGCCTGATCACTTATTTAAAAACAAGCAAACAGCTTGATAATACACTTGTATATGTAATTATTGGCGACAATGGGGCCAGCAAAGAAGGTACATTCAACGGGGATATAGACAGGTCAGTCTTTCGAAATCCGGTTAGCGAAGAGGAAAACATAAAACATAATCTTGAAAAGATAGGCGAAATAGGTACGCCCGACGCAAAGCAAACCAATTATCCGCTTGGATGGGCGCAGGCGGCCAACACCCCGTTTAAATACTGGAAAGAGGATGCAAATTCCGAAGGCGGCACCCGCAACCCCTTAATTGTTTATTATCCAAAAGGGATAAAAAATGCGGGCAGTATTCGAACACAATACGGGCATGTGATTGATATTTTGCCGACCACATTAGAATACCTCGGCATTAATCCGCCGGAATACATCAGGGGCATAAAACAGGATACATTGCAAGGCACTTCACTGGTTTATTCATTTAAAGACGCGAATTCGCCCTCAAAACATAAAACTCAGTATTACTACATTTTTGGTTCAAGATCTGTCTATAAAGATGGCTGGAAGGCCGAAGTATATCATCATCCGGACGTTATAGATCTCTCCAGGCCAAAAACAGGCACCGTAGCCGGGCCGGTTGTAAACAACTTTGATACTGATGTCTGGGAATTATATGACCTGAAAACAGATTTTAACGAAAGAATCAATGTAGCTGATAAATACCCCGAAAAACTAAATGAACTGAAAGCGCTGTATGACGATCAGGCAAAAAAATACCATATCTACCCGTTTATTGATTGGGAAGATGTGCTTAAAGGCAGGATCCATCACCTCCCAAAAGAACAGCCCGCAAGTTCGCAGGTGAATTAAACTTTTGTTTTTTTGATATCATGAAGCTGATAAAATTTCCTTTTTTTTTGTTACTGTTATATTTTGGCTGTAAGCAAAAAACGGCACAGGTAGTCACCATTCAATCGACATTAAAATTACCTAAAGTGGCACTTTGCTGCGAATCAAATATTCCTGCGCGTTTTGTCTCGCTCAGCAGCAGATTTTCAAATCCGGCAGCATCAATAGCGGCCAAACCATCCCACAATGGGATGGTTTGGATAAAAACCGGCACATTTATGATGGGCGGCGATAACAACCAGGCCGCAGATGATGAGTATCCTAAGCATAAAGTAACGGTTGATGGGTTTTGGATGGATACAACAGAAGTAACGAATGCAGAATTTGCAAAATTTGTACTTGCAACGGGCTATATTACCACGGCAGAGCGCAAGCCGGATTGGAACGCATTAAAAAAACAATTGCCCCCAGGCACCGCCAAACCGGATGATAGTCTGCTGGTAGCGGCATCGCTCGTGTTTGACCCGCCAAATCACGCGGTCGACCTGAACGATTACACGCAATGGTGGCAATGGAAAAAAGGAGCAAATTGGAGGCACCCGCACGGGCCCGGCAGCAATATAAAAGGTAAGGAGCACTACCCTGTGGTACATGTTTCGTGGTTTGACGCGGTGGCCTACAGCAAGTGGGCAGGTAAGCGTTTACCCACCGAAGCAGAATGGGAATGGGCCGCACGGGGCGGCCTTCAAAATAAAATATATCCCTGGGGTAATGAAGCTATGGATGAAGGCAAACCAAAGGCAAATACATGGCAGGGGCATTTCCCCTATCAGAACACCCTGCGCGATAAATTTTATGGACTGGCCCCTGTGGCGTCATTCCCGGCAAACGGGTTCGGGCTTTATGATATGGCGGGCAATGTTTGGGAATGGTGCGCTGATTATTACAACAATACTTACTATCAAACCATAAACCGAGCGGGCGGAATAAAAAACCCGCAGGGGCCACTGAAAAGTTATGACCCGGCAGAACCCTATACCAAAAAAAGAGTTATTCGTGGCGGCTCCTTTTTATGCAACGAAAGTTATTGTTCGGGTTACCGGGTATCAAGAAGAATGAAAAGTTCTGAAGACAGCGGACTTGAACACGTCGGATTCAGGTGTGTTCAATACTGATTGCGCAATCTCCCGGGGTCTTAGGCATTCGGTACCTGTCTACAAAAAAGCCTTTTGGTTTTCACCAGAAGGCTTTTTATTTTTAAGTCGGGATGAGAAGATTCGAACTTCCGACCTCCAGCACCCCATGCTGGCGCGATACCGGGCTACGCTACATCCCGAACTGTTGGTTGTTTCCCCTTTCGCGTATTAATGTTACTCGTTAAGCGGGGAACAAATATATATTATCTCGTTTTATTTCTTGCATCAAATCTTAAATTATTGCTTCTATAAGGCGCTAAGTATACTGGCGAGCGGCCTGTCTTTTTGTACCAATTGTTACATAAAAGCGGCTTTTTCATGCTTTTGCAAACAATCATTTTTTTTTGTGCCGACAATCATTTTGTAACCCAACCAAGGTCATTATTAATCCCGCCTTTCCGGCCGAATTTTACATACAAATACAAACACATGAAAAATCTTGTAATACTTGGTGCAGGAACCGCCGGAACAATGATGGCAAATCACTTGCACCATCATCTTAAAACTCCCGATTGGAACATCAGTATTATTGATGAACGGGACAAACATTATTATCAGCCAGGGTTCCTGTTTCTTCCTTTCGACATTTACACGCCCGACGACATTATTAAAACTGTTGATGAGTTTATCCCAAAAGATGTAACGCTTATTAAGAGCAAGATCGACAAAATAGTGCCCGAAGAAAATAAAGTTCAATTAACCGATGGCAAACAACTGAATTACGATGTGCTGATCATTGCTACTGGCGCCAAAATAGCCCCCGAAGAAACTCCGGGAATGAAGGGCGAAGAATGGCAAAAGTCGGTTTTTGATTTCTACACTTTCGATGGTGCGCTTGCCCTCCGAAACAAGCTGCGCAATTGGGCCGGCGGCAAACTGTTGGTACACATTACTGAAATGCCTATTAAATGCCCTGTCGCTCCGCTTGAATTTGCCTTTTTGGCCGATTCTTTTTTTAAGCACAAAAACATGCGCGAGAAAGTGGAAATTACTTATGTTACACCGTTAAGCGGCGCTTTTACCAAGCCCAAAGCCACTGAAGCTTTAACGCATTTACTGGATGAAAAAAACATCAGGATAGAAGGCGACTTTGCCATTGAACAGGTAGATAATGAAAAAAAGGAGATCATTGACTATGGCGGTCGCGCCATCCCCTTTGATATTCTGGTAACCGTACCCACCAACAAAGGCGATGATTTAATGGAACGGTCTGGTATGGGCGACGACCTTAACTATGTGCCAACCAATAAAGCAACGCTGCAATCAAAGGCATACCCTAATATTTTTGTTTTGGGCGATGCCAGCGATATTCCGGCCTCTAAAGCGGGCTCTGTTGCGCACTTTGAAGCCGAGATACTAACGGATAATATTCTACACTTTATTAAGGGCGAGCCTCTTACCGAAGAGTTTGACGGCCACGCCAATTGTTTTATCGAAACAGGTAATGACAAAGCGCTGCTGATCGATTTTAATTATACGCACGAACCGGTTGAAGGCAGTTTTCCTTTCCCCGGGATAGGGCCCTTACGGTTACTTAAAGAAAGCCGTATGAACCATATGGGTAAGTTGGCCTTCCGGTGGATCTATTGGAACGTCCTGTTAAAAGGAACACATATCCCCTTTGTTTCGGCAAACATGTCCGAATCTGGAAAACATTATGAAAAAGCATTGAACGAATAAAAATATAAAACAATCATGGAAAAAGTAATAGCAGGTAAACCAATTACCGTAAACGAAGAAGGTTATTTAACCAATTTTAATCAATGGGACGAAAAAGTTGGCGAGGCAATAGCTGCCGAAAACCACTTGTCACTTACCCCCAGGCATTGGGATGTGATCAAATATTTGCAAAATGAGCAGAAAAACCAGGTGGCGTTAAGCATCAGGCGCGTTGGTAAAAGCGGGGTGGTTGATATAAAGGAGCTCTACTCGTTATTTCCGAACGCGCCGTTAAAAACCGCCACCAAAATTGCCGGCATACCAAAACCCGCCAGCTGTATTTAAAATTTTAATCGATAAGATCATGAACGAAGATAAAGGCGCAATAAAAAAAATAATGATCATCCTTTCAAAGGGTTCACTTGAAAATGTATACGCTGCATTTGTACTGGCCAACGGGGCCCGGATGGAAGGGATAGCAGCTGAAATATTTTTTACATTTTTCGGCCTTGAGGCCATTCACAAAAAGAAACTGGAACATTTACACGTTGCCACTGTAGGTAATCCGGCTATGCATATGCCGACTATGCTGGGGGGCCTGCCCGGCATGGAAGCCCTGGCATCCAATATGATGAAAAAGGAAATGGAGAAAATTGATATGCCGGAAATTCCTGAATTCCTGGATATTTTAACGGCGTCAGGTGTAAAAATGTGGGCCTGTAAATTAGCTGTGGATATGTTCCATTATACAAGGGACGACCTTTATGAGGGTGTTGAAGCCATCATCACCGTAGGCGATTTTTATAAAGAAAGCGCCGGCGAAGGAGTGCACATGTTGTTTATATAAAAGCCGGCCTATTGCCGGCAAATACAATCCATAGCTTTGGTTAAACCCATCGCTATGGATTAATTATTCTTTAACCAACTCCGCAGGCAGCCTATTTATTGACTGAATTTTTATCCCTTTATAAAACACTTCCGCCCCTTCTGACTGGATCTGGATCTTTCCTTTGGTTAGCGGCAATTCCTGCCCCTTCTCCAGTTGGCGGTTATGATATAGGATCATCATTACTTTACCATTTACCACATGGATGCTGGTATCCCCATGGCAGTACAGGTCAACCGTGTTCCATTGGCCCGATGGATTTTCGGCATCGCCGTTCTTTATACAGCGCCGGCCCTGTTTGCTGCCTTCTTTAAAGGTCGTCATGGTTCCTCTATGATTATAAATATAGGCGGTATCCATCCGGATAAGCACCGGCATATCGGCAATGCCGCCGGCAACGCCCCAGTAATCGCCGCAATTGCCTTCCTCTATCTGAAATTCCTGTGAGCGCATCCAGGCGCCATAGTCAACGCCATAAGGGCCAACCGAATGATACAACAGTCCGCTGTCTTTCTTTTTGCCCTTTTTCTGCCCCCAGCTTAAGGCGCCCCATTTAAACTGTAGTTGCAGGTGATAATTTTCATATTCCTTTTGGGTAGATATCGCGCCCCGGTTCTCGCCTGAAATACGGATAACATTTTCCCCATCCTGCTTTACTATGCAAAAAACATGGCGCGGATCATTGTTCAGACCGATGGGCGTGCCCGTCATGGGTTTGCCGCTATCGTTCAGGTCGGGTCCTATATAAGTATCCCAACCGCTCAGGTCTTTTCCGTTAAACAGTTTTTTCCAATGGTCTTTATTACCAATGTTAGTAAAACCAAAAGTGAAGGCACAAAGCAGTAAGGGAAATATAAATTTAGCTGTTTTCATGGCCGGAGATGGGTTTATTTTTTATCGAATATAAGGATTATCTTTTTTCGATTTTCAATAAATCAAGCTGCCGGGTTGTAACATTGCCCAGACGCAAAATATTGCGTCTCTACCACAAAAGACCTATCTTTAAGCACGAACCAATTTTTAGCCACCAATGCCGGCCCGTTTAAAAAATTATATCTGCTTTGCTTTATTCTGTGGACTTTTGCTCGCCGAAGGCTGTAAAAAGAATTCGTCATCGTCAACACAATCTGTTGTTGCCACATTGAAAGCCTCCGCTCCATTTCCCATGGGTTCGGCAGTTACATCTAACGGCATCTTAAGCAATTACTACTACCAGGGGGTGCTCCTTACAGAATATAACAGCATGACGGCCGACTATGAAATGAAGTTCGATATTACCGAACCGCAGCAAGACGTGTTTAACTATGCCCCGGGTGATGCTCTTGTCAATTTTGCAGCCCAACACCATTTTCGGATGCACGGGCATAATTTTATCTGGCACCAGGCGCTACCACCATGGGTGTTGACTTTTCAGGGTGATACATCGGCATGGGAAAGCCTCTTTAAAACACACATCGAAACCGAAGCTATACATTATAAAGGCAAAGTGGCCTCGTGGGATGTAGTAAATGAAGCCATCCGCGACGACAACGGCCAGTTACGCAATCGGGATGCAACTCCGGGTGATGGTTCAGGAAGTATTTGGAGACAGCACCTCGGCCCCGATTATATTGCACGCGCATTCGTTTACGCACATGAAGCCGACCCAAATGCTTTGCTTTTTTATAATGACTATGGACAGGAATGGGGCGGTGTTAAGCTTGATTCGATGATATCGCTGGTAACCGGTTTAAAAAAAAGAGGTATACCCATCTCGGGGATCGGCATGCAAATGCATATTGATATTAATGCAGATACAACTGGTATAGCTTCAGCTTTAAAAAGGCTTGCTGCCACCGGCCTTTTGGTTCATGTTTCTGAACTGGATATTTCGGTAAATCCGGGCGCGGACCCAAACATTGTTTTTACCAGTGCGCTACAGGTGAAACAGGCTGCACTTTACCAGTTTATCGCTGAAACTTACCGCGCCTCTGTCCCCGCGGCGCAGCGCTATGGAATTACTACCTGGGAATTTAGCGATGCAGATAGCTGGATACCCGTATTTTTTAATCGCAAAGACTGGCCCCTGCCTTTTGATGCTGCCTACAAAAAGAAGCCCGCTTACTATGGCTTGCTAAGGGGGCTGACAAATTAAGAACAGGCAATCTATTTGCGCATAAGGTTATGTTTGCTTTTCAAAAAAAAGATCGTATCATCTGATGATTCGTTTGTTTGAGGGACGGTAATCGTTAAACAAAATAAAGCCGCCCCAAAATCAATTCGGGACGGCCGGTCAGTTAACATATAAGTTTATAAATAAATTTGCCGGGATACAAACAAAATAAATTAATACCCTTGCCTGACGATCACCTGCCACAGGGACAGATAAACGGATAATGCTCGTCATCAATAATAGGGCGCACGCCAAAAAAATCATTTAATACGGATTCGGCGGTGCAAAAAGCGCCTTCCACCCAGGCCTGGTCGTTTGAATACGCTTCACCAACAATAAAAATATTGGCATCAGCATTTTTTATCAGTTGTGATGGCTTACGGATCTTTTGTTGTATATCGCAAACGTTATAATGCGCTGCATAGGCATGGTACCCGGCATTAAATGGCGGTAACGACCAATCCATATAGCGGCATTCCAAAGGCTCGGGCACAATGCTGTAATCTGCCTGCGGGCCAAAATGCAAAGCGGCCAATTGCTGGCGGAGCATTTTCACCATCACCTCTTTTGCCTTACGCGGGCCGATCAGTGGCTGGTAGTTTTCTGAAAATGGCACTTTTTCTGCGTCATCATTACCATATTCCAATTCTTCCCAAAAGCTTGTAAACTGTTCGTCGTCATAACTCGCCAGGATGCCGTAAACAGGCTTTGCATCTTTGTCCAATGCGTTATTGCCAAAATAAACCACCTGCCTGATCGGGGTATCGGTAATGCTGGGGCCAATGGTGTTTCTTTGTGATGCGGAAAGCAACTCTTTTTCCTGCTCAATCGTCAAACGTTCGTTAATGCATTGCACTACAGCTTCAATTATTGCGGCAGAAGAAGCATATGGATTATTAAGGATAGCCGGGTCTTTGTTGATTTTTTCGATATATCGTAAGGGGAAACCTTTTTTTGCGAGCACCTCAAGCACATCTGTTGTCAATTCCCAGGCAAGTATCGGTGCCTGGTAAACGGGGTTGTTTTTATTGTTAGGATCGTTTATCCACCACGGCGTATCAAAAAACATCCCGATCTTATAGGACGGCTGCATGATCGCTGAACTAAGGTAGTTTTGAACGCTTTCGTGATTAAGCACATCCAGCCCTTCATCATCCGCATAACGTGTAGCCTGCGCAACCAGCTCAAGGGCATACGGCGGCATCGCGAGCCAGGCCGCATCCGACACTTTTGAGGCCGCCTTTTTATCGGGGTTTTTACGTGTAGCTAAACTGAAATGGACTTTTCCGTTTTTATCAAGGATAGAATGCAGCCGCGTATCCGGCTGATAATCAAATTTAACGCCATTTTTTTTTGCCAGCTGCACAATCGCTTCAAACAAAGCATTAAACATGCTCGAATAACCTTTCGTAAGTGTTTTGTATTGGCTTCCAGGCGTAAATTCGTCATTTGCCTGTATAGCAACCGCAGCATTCCAGTTTATGATGTTGGAGGTATATCCATTTCCATCGGCTGTATATTGAAACCCCTCAGATCCTAACTGATCAAACAGCAGGTTCCAGTAGCCGATGTTTTTTAGCTTATCACCCTTTTGGAAAACGGATGACTCCGGAAGTTCCACGTTTATAGCTCCGTTTTGATAGAATTCACACCACTCTGCCCTGGTTTTTGGGTTGGCATTGGGGTTAACTGCTAAACTTTCTATCGTCGAAAATCCGGTGTCAGGGGGGGTAGTTGCCCCGTAATTATCAACATTGTACGGTGCCGGGTTGCTCGAAGAAATGTCATTCAGGTACATGTTCTTCGTCCGCAAATAAAACAACGTATTGGAAGACACATTAAACGGGACCGAATATTTATCGAGGCCGAGCTTGTTAATTACGGTTGTAACGAGCCTGTGCCCCTGGTTTATAGCACCGGGCTGACCATTCCATGCAGAATACCGCATGCCGCCCAGCTCCAGGTATGATTGTGTTTTATCATTGTTGTAATGCCATGTACAAACTCTTGCCCCTGCGGCCCGGGTGCCAGGGTCCTCTTTGGTGAAATCATATTTTCCCCAGTCATATAATTCCAGGGTATCGCCAGCCAGCAATTGTTTTTCCTCTCCTGGTTTACTATCGGGCTCACCGTTCAACAGCCGCCAGGCGGTATAGAGGCCCGAAGCGCCCGCGCCAAAAATGGAATAAGTTTTATTTTTCATATCATGTTTTGTTTATAAGGTTAATTTTATTCTTTCCCAAGCCGGTACATCTGTCGCGGCAAATCCTTTTCGGGAATCACCACTTCCACCAGCGATGGCTTATCAGTTATCTTTTTCAGTTTTTCAAGTACCAATTTCAATTCGCTAATAGTGGTTACCCGGAAACCTTCCGCACCGAAGGCTTTGGCCAGAGGCAGGTAGTCCCATTTAGGCAGAATATCAAATGCGTCGAATTTATATTGTGGGCCTGGTTTAAACGAGTCCATATCAACATAAACCTGTTCAATGGCGTATACACCATTGCTCATTACAAATATTACAGCGTTTAAATTATTGCGCGCCAGGGTTGAAAGCGATTGGCAAACCATCATGAATCCGCCATCACCGGCAATGGTCCAGGCACGCTTTCCGCTTCCCAACTGCGCGCCCGATGCGGCACCTGTTTCAAAACCAATGCACTGCCAGGCTGCTGACGAAATAAAGCTGCCTTGCGACAAACCGTAGGCATTGGTAGCCACATATAACGATGAACTTACGCCAAGGGTGATGACGATATCTTTCAATAGGTTATTGTCATCCAAAAATTTTATGGAATGCTGAAAAAAACGGTTATAGGTAATAGTATTCGGCTTATCGTTCCAAAAAGGGTCGGAGTTTGCCAACCATGGTTCGGGGTAAACTGGTGGCGGAGGCGCAATAGTTTTTATCGGGTAGGCATTATCGTTTTTAAATTTATGCAGCAGGGCTTCCATAAAATCTTTCATGGTTACATTTTCATAAATAAAATACCCGGCCCGTATTTGTCCCGTGGTTGCCAGCACCATATCTGCATATTTACTTTCAATAAATACCAGGTAATCATCCGTAATGATAGTCCCGAACGTAAGGAAGCAATCAGCATCGGTTACCAGTTTACGTACTTCATGGATGGATGCGGCATCCGAATAGGTACCGATAAATTTGTCACCTTTTTCGTCGAGCACGGTTTTGCCTTCGCTGGTTGTGGTGTACAGCATACCGCTGGCATCTATTATTTGTTGCAAAAGACCCGATAATCCGTTCCGAAGCACCTCAACCCCGGCAAATATCAGCGGCTTTTTTGCCGCAATTATCTGGCTCCAGGCCTGTTCAACAGCATTTTCAAGAGCAAGCGGATCGCTTTTAATCACTAGCGGCTGCAATACGCTGTCAGGTGGCATGGGGCAAGGTTCGCCCCAAACTTCTTTATAACAAGCTATATAAACGGGCCGTTTGTGTGTAATGGCCGCGATAAGCAAATCGTCGATGATTTCGGGTGCTCCCACCGAAGTGCTTAAAGTTATAGCGCTGACGGTTACATGCCGGTATATTTCCTGATCGGCAGCCATATTGCCTGTTGAATGATGATACAGTACATCGTACATTTTGGTGATCTGCCGCGCATCCGCGCCGGGACAAGCGCTGATTACCACCACGGGGCTGCGTTCTACATAAGCGCCGGCAATGGCATTAAGGGCGCTGAACGTGCTTACGCCATATTGCAACGAAACAGCGCCGAGCCCACGCGTGCGCCCGTAGGCATCGGCGGCGTACGCAGCATCCAGCTCGTTAACAGCACCAATTGCATTAACCCCTTCAAAATACTCCAGGGCCTGAGTGAAATGTTTTACATAATCTCCCGGAATTTGAAACACATCCGTCACATTCAATTGCTTTAAACGGGTTAACAAATAGTCGGCTACGGTAAATTGTTGGTTTTGCATTGGGATAAGGGCTTAGGTGATGATTAATTTTTTATTGCAAAAAAATGGTTCAAATAATAGATACAAAACCATTGTTCGCGGCCTTTGGCGAACAATGGTTTGTTAACTTAATTAAGTTGAGTATAAAGCTAAGTTAAAATTAAACAGGGTGGTAATAAATTACACCAACGGGCTTAATGTATATACAACTGCGGGTAATAGATATACCAACACATTTTAATAAAAATTGCAGGGGGCTTTAGGGGGTAAATAAGAAAAGCCGTCTCAAAAAAATTGAGGCGGCTGAAAATCTTTAATCCCGGGTTACAAATACTTTGTGATGTCAGGAGAAAGTGGTGTTGTTTGTGAGCGGAAACGGTGGATAAGTTTGCCATTCTCATCGATCAGGAACTTTTCAAAGTTCCATTTAATCTCACCTGTAAAGTCAGGGTTGGGTGCTTCCGTCAGGAACTTAAACAAAGGGCAAATATCATCGCCTTTAACGCTTACCTTTTCACTCAGCGGGAAGGTTACGCCGAAGTTTTTCGAACAAAATGTTTTGATCTCTGTGGCGGTTCCCGGTTCCTGTTGCCCAAAGTTATTGGCGGGAAAGCCCACAACAACCAATTTGTCTTTGTAAAGGTCTGCCAATTTTTGTAATTCGGCGTATTGTGGCGTAAAGCCGCATTTGGATGCAGTGTTAACCACCAACACTTTTTTCCCTCTGTATTTGGCCAGCGAAAAATCCTGTCCATCGATGTTTTTCAATTTGAAATCATAAACTGAAGACGGTGCAAAAAGCATCGTTGCAAAAATTAAAAAAAGTATTTTCATGTTTTTAAAAGATTGGTTTCAAAAGGAGTATAATAAAGGTAAAATTAGCCATTAAAACCCCTTTTGTTCAAATAGAAATCTTCTTTTATTGTAATTTTTTTGTTCCCCTTGGTTTATTACAGCTCTTCTTCGCCTATTTCTGCTATACTCATCAACTTTTTCTGCAAGCCAATCTTGAGATCTTCATTTTTGTGAACAGGAACCGAAATTATTTCGGTTTTCCCCGTGTGAGTGAAAATATGATGACTGCCGTTAATTCATTTTAGATTTATAATCCCTAATTCAAATTGTTAACTTAATCACCCATGTAAATGTTAACTTAGACAAGTTTAATCTTAATCATTTTTTTACGTTTGCAATATTCAATCACCTTAATCACAAAATCATTATGGGGTTTAGATTCAGAAAGACCGTAAAAATGGGCCCTGTTAACCTGAATTTTAGTAAATCGGGTATTGGTACAAGTATTGGCGGCAAAGGTTTCCGCATGGGTGTTAATGCAAAAGGTCGCTCATACACAACGGCAAGTATTCCCAAAACCGGTATTAGCTATACTTCTTATGGTAAAGCCACCTCAAGAAAAACATACGCCTCTCCCGCATCTTCATACACAAATTCTATCCCACAATTTTATAACGCTGACAATTTAAGCCCTAAATATTTTGATTTACTCTTTGAGTACAAACAAATAAGCGGTCAAAATGGGTGTTTAATGCTATTTGCCTGGGCGACCACTATCGTTCTTTGTTTTACAATTACTTGGTTGGGACTATTGGCCGTTTCGGCCCTGTGTTTCTATCAATATAAGGTAAACACCAACCCGATTAACGTAAAGAGGATAACACTAATAAAAGGTCAAAAACTGTTTTCTAAATACCGATATATTGAAACTATAAACACGCTATCGTCTTTAGCGTTAGTAGAAATTAACGACTTTGCAATAAACCATTTAGTTGGTTTAGCCAATTATAATTTATCGTGCTACAAAGAGGCTATTGTTTATTTTGAACGAGCATTTGACAACACACCGAGGGACAAGCGTACAATTCTTTTCCTTGCTCATAGCTATGAACAGCTTACTACCGATGACGCTCTTAATAAGAGCATTAGTTATTATGAGAAATTTCTCGAGATAGACCCGCAAGACGAGGCTGTAAAGTTTGCAATATCAAAAGGCTTATTTGCGGTAAAAGACTATGATAGCGCGGTGTTTTATTTGCAAACAATTAAAGAAAATTCATCTAACTTCCTGAAAGCATTAAACGCGATAGCCGGATGCTTTGTTGAACTCAAAAAACCTGATCTTGCAATTGAGGCATTAAAAAAAGCTCCACTATTAAAAAGAAACCTTGATGATGACCTTAAATTAACACATTATTTATTAGGCTCAATTTATCACGAGTTAGGCGACAAACAACAAGCATTAAAGCATCTAAACAAAGTTTATGCTCAAGATATAACGTACAAAGACATTTCCGCACAACTCACCTATTTAAGTGAATAATAAATGCAGAACTATATTCGTAGTCTTTAAATTTTAATAAACTTTTTCCCACTTAAGGTTTTCATACGGCTAACTCCAAAACAGTGTCGTGTTCCCCGATAGAATCCGGCTCTATTTCAACCATCAGGCACCCCTCAACTGCTTCATATATGTTAGGTATCAATTCCTCCATGGTTTCGGCTTGCGTTACGCATCCTGGTAAAGCAGGAACTTCGGCCCACAAACCACCTTCTTCAGCAGCATGTATAATAACTTTTAGTTTCATAAAAATGCTTTCCCCAAATTTGGCAATTAAAACTCATATAAGAAATAAGGGATGGGGTTAGAAACTTAGAAGGACGAGCACTAAAAACTTCTCCTATTCAAATAGAGATCTTCTTTTTGTGTCATTTTTTGTTTTGCAGTGGCAGTTTTATCTTTATAGCCCAGCAAATGCAAAACACCATGAATAATAACACGGTGTAACTCGTCGGTTTCGCTGGTATTAAATTTTGCTGCGTTTTCGCGGATGCGCTCTATCGAAATAAAAATGTCGCCAATAATTACTTTTTCGGTGTCTGAATTGTCAAAGGTGACAATATCTGTATACGTATCATGATTTAAATACTGCTGGTTGATCTGCAATAAATAAGCATCGGAACAAAAAATATAATTGAGTTCTTTTAACTGATAACCCTCTGCAAGTATGGTCTGAGTGATCCATTGTCTTACGAGGGTTTTATTTTTTAACTTATAGGTGATGTCTTCTTCAAAAAAATGGATAACCGGCATTATAATTTAAAGTGAAGTTCAACTTCGTTGCCTTTGGTATTAAATATGCATTGATCAGCCAAGTGTTTCATGATGAATACACCCCTTCCGGTTAAGTTTTCCAGGTTTTCCGGCGATGTCGGATCTGCCAGGTTATTATAATCAAAGCCTTCGCCTTCGTCAGTAACGGTCCAGATAATACGGCGATTTTCAATTTCGGCATTAATAATAACCTTTTTTGCGGGGTCGAGCTTGTTACCGTGTACAATAGCGTTAATTGCGGCCTCACTTAGCGAAGTCATCATATTAGCAAAGGTATCCTCACTAATTTTATGTTTATCGGCAATTTCTTCTATCAAATTTTCCAGCAGTGTTATGCTTTCCTGTTTAGAAGGCAGCTGTAAGGTATACATTTCACTTGTTTGAACATTTGATTGGTCCATGTCATTTAGCGTTGAGTAGATCAAAGTAAGATTTTATTTTTAATTTATAATAAAAATTTAGTGCAGGCGGTATAGTTTTTACCTGCTCAGTTTGTTTTTCATTGGCCTGCCGGTATTCCTGCAGTGCTTTAATATAACCCGGGGGGACATCTTTCCCTGCATGGCTTTCGCGCTGCTGGTCCTGTTCCCGCTGTTGTTCGGCCTTTTCTGCATCCAATAACCGGCTTTGTATTTGTTGCTGGCGTTTGATGGCTTCTTCCGATATTCTCCTGTTTACGAGATCGCGTTCAGTTTGTTCCATTTGTTGTGAAATTTTATCCAAATTTCCCAAACTACCTTTTCCGTCCTTATTTTCCTGCCTGTTTAATTGCTGCAAGGCCTCCCTTATCTCTTGCTGCTGACGCGCTAATTTAGCTAATTGTTCGCTAATATTTTCATTATTTCCATTTTGGCTTTTCCCCGGGTTTCCCTGTTGCTGCATTTGCTCGCGGGCCTTCTGCATGTTTTGATTTAACTGTTGCTGCATCCTGGCCAGCGATGAAACCGATTGCTGTTTCCCCTTGCCTTTGCCGCTTTTCCCCTTGCTCATCGCATTTTGGAGCTGATCAAGCGCCTCGCTCAACATTAAAGCCAGGTTATTCATTGAGGTCATGGCATACTGCTGATTCCGTGACGCTTCCGGTGTAATCCTTTCACCCAAATTCTGCAGTGCCTGGTCAATATGGTCGTTTATAGCTGCTATCTCCTGGTTCACGGTGGTTTGTATCTGCGGGATGCGCCGGCTCAGGGCATAAAGGCTATCCTCGGCAGTTTTAAGGTTATCTTTTATGTTTTTTTGTGTTTGCGACAGTGTGATGTAATTGGGGTCGTTAGTGCTCGTGTTTTTTAGCGTCTGCATTACCTTTTCCTGCGCGAACGAGCTATTGACCAGGTTTTTCAATAATTCCCGCAATTGCTGTGCGTCAACCGTGTTCTGACTTTCTTCGCCTTCCTGCTCCTTTTGCTGCATTTTTTCAGAAAGCTCTTTCATCTGGCTGGCCGCCTTTTGTTGCGATTGCGCTGCTTTTTTCGGATCGTTCTTGCCCAACTCGTCCGAGCTTTTCTGCATTTGCTGGTCGATATTCTGTTCTTCCTGTTTGGGGTTATCAAATTCCTGTTTGTGTTCGGCCTGCTCATTGGTCTTTTGCAGGTCGTCCAATGATTTTTTGATATCCTGGAAATTCTTATTCAAATTCTCCTGTTCCTTTTGAAGGTCCTTTGCGTTGGCGTCGGGCTGTTTGGCTTGTTCTGATAATTGCTGCTGTTCCTGCGCCAGGTTCTTTAACTGATCGGCATTTTGATTTAGCTTTTGTTCAAACTCCAGTTTTTTATAAAGCTCCAGCATACGGTCAAGCTCTTTTTTCAGAGACTTATTATCCATCTGCATTTTCGATAATTGGTCTCTTGTTCCTTCTTTTTGTTCCTGCTGCAGCATTTGTGCCAATTTTTGCAGCATTTCTTCTGTTTTAGGATCTAATAACTTATCCAGCAATTGCTCCATCTGCTGCTGCTTTTCGCTTAGGCTTTTATCCTGCTGCTGGTTTTCCTGGCGGTTAAATAAATTCTTTTTGTTTTCCCCCTGTATTTCTTTTACCAGATCATCCAGATCCTTCTTTTTTTGCATCAGGTCCTGGATTTGTTTTTTTTCATCAAACGAAAGGTTGTTTTTATCAAGCAACATCTCATTGAGTTTTTGCGATTCGCGCTCCACCTGCCCTGCGAGTTTTATGGCCGACTCCATCTTTTGTTTAACTTCCTGTGTTCCGGCATTTAATTCGTTATTCAGTTCGGCAGCATCCGGGATGTGAAGGTAATGTTCCGGCGAGCGTACTTTTTTCGGGCCGTTCACGCCGTCATTATCTGCCACTTCAAAATAATAGGTTACCTGGTCGCCGGGTTTTATACCCATATCTTTAAGGTTCCAGTAGTAAAAGAATCCGGCTTGGGTTTGGCTCAAATCGGCTTTTACCTGTTTGGTATAGCTTTTAAGATTTGCCTTATCTACGGGGTCGCCCTCTTTATAATTAAAGGTGAGGGACGAAAACCCGTGATCATCCTGGATGTTCCCGTTAAAATAGAATGCTTTGATGCTCACTGAATCCTGTTTTTCCTGCACGGAGATCGTTGGCATTTCATCAGCAATTACATTTACCCTATAAGTTGCTGAATCGCTATGATTAACCATTGCATTTAGCGGTGTAATTTTATAAACGCTGTTTTTTATAATTCTTTCCCTGTGTTCAAATACATCCGGAGTGGCAGGATTAACCCTTCCGGCCGTTCCGTTTATCAAAAACTGCATGGCCGTAGCATTTTGGGTATGGAAGCTCCATTTTACTTCGGTTCCGGCAGGGATGGTGAGATCACCCGCATTAGGTATGGCTTCATTTTTTTTATGCAGATAGGCCGGGTAATTCAGTGCGACATCAAAATGCAGCAATGCCGGGCGTAAATTCACCTTTATTTCATACGGCATGGATGTAAAGCCATTTGCCGTCAGTTTAAAAGAGGTGTTTTTTTGTAAATTGGTAAACAGGTAATGAAATTTGCTGATATTTTCCTTATCCAGTTTAAAAGTGTTATTTGCTGTTTCCACATAAACATCCGAAGGTAGATTATTGCCCTGCAATTTTAAATCAAGCTTAAGGTCGTCGCCCTGTACAACTGATAATGTTTTGTTTTGTATTATGAAATTGAACGGCGCCACAGGGACAAAATATTCATTATGCCTGATGAGCCTTTTTGTGCTTTCGGTAAGTACCGAAGGTGCGGCCAGGGCAATAATACAGATGACCCCTGCCGGGAAAATTACCCATTTTAAATATTTAGCATTCTCCTTAATATTAATAGCCGACGGGAAGCTGACAGGTTTTAACGTTTCTATTTTTTGGTCGATACCAGCTTCTATCAGTGCCCGGTGCTGCGGGTCGGCAGCTGAAAGCTTTTTGAGCTGAAGGGTATTGAGCAGCTTATCGTTTACATCGCTAAAATGTTTCCCTATTATTTCAGCTGCCTGGTCGTGGGTTAAGGTTTTGCCTAATTTTAGCCATGCTAATAAGGAGGGGAGTATCAACCAGCAAATAAACCCGATATTGAGTAAAATAAAAAAGTAAAACAGGATGGTGCGGAAAAGGATATTAAAATTACCGAAATACTCGCTGACCGCAATTACAACATACGCTGAAAAAAGCCCCGCACCCAAAAAGATAAGCCCCCGCAAAAACTGGTTAAAATAGTATTTGCGGATAAACAGGTTTATCTTTTCAATCAAAAGCTCATAGTTACCGGCAGTATTCATATTTCAGTACTATTCAGTTCCTTTTAACGCAAATACAAGTTTAATAATATAATTGGCATTTGTTGTTTTTTAGTTGATTATGCCGGATAGGTTAGAAAAAGTGGAAACGGCAATATTTAACCCGCTTAATCCTGGCAAACCAATCCAACTTAATCAACTTCTTGCATTTATATGATAAAAGTTTAAAGTATGCGCCCGATATTTGTAAGGCAAACTAATAAGTTTACCTTACAAATAAAATGGGACATCAACAGAACCTTCAATTTGCATCTGATTTACGTACGGTTTTTAACCGTTTGATTAAAAAAATAAGGAAAGAATCGCCTACAGGGCAAAAATTTTCTCTTACGGAGCGGTCAACCATGGGTTTGTTGTATGAACATAAGGCTTTGCTGCCCAGCGAGCTTGCCGCCATGGAAATGATCACCAACCAGAGCATGTCGCAGGTTTTAAACCATTTGTTCGAGATGGGGTATATCGTCCGCATACCATCGGATACCGATAAAAGGAAAGTTAACATTTCTCTTTCAGAAGAAGGCGAAAAAATCTTTTTACAGTTCAAAAATGAACGCGACGAGTGGTTGCTTAATGCCATTGAGAAAACCTGCACCCCCGAAGAAAAAGAGTTGCTGAAAAAAATAATTGTTCCGTTTACCAAACTTGTTGATTTTAAGTGAAAAAGAAAGGATTCAAATGAGCACAGACACTATTAAAAATGCAAGAACATTCCGGGCTTTTAAAAGCCGCAATTACCGTCTATTTTTTTCCGGGCAGTCCATTTCACTGATTGGTACCTGGATGCAAAAGACTGCTGTAAGCTGGGTAATTTATACGCTAACGCATTCTACCTTTATGCTGGGGCTTACGCTTTTTGCCAGCCTTTTTCCCGCATTTTTGTTTTCATTAATTGGCGGCGTGGTATCAGACAGGTATAACCGTTACCGGGTTTTGCTTACCACACAGGTAGCATCACTCATCCAGGCCGTCTTACTTGCCATTTTAATATTGCTTAAACACTATGAAATTTGGGAAATATTAACGTTAAGTGTGATTTTAGGTATCATCAACGCTTTTGATGTGCCGGCCAGGCAATCATTGATCTACGAGATGGTAGAGGATAAGGAGGACCTGCCCAATGCACTTGCGCTAAACTCCTCCATGGTTAACCTTTCGCGTATTGTGGGGCCGGCCCTGGCCGGAATTGTTTTGGAAGGCATTGGCGACGGCGCCTGTTTTTTATTGAACGCCTTAAGCTTTGTTGCGGTGATAATTTCGCTATTACTAATGAAACTACCTGAATATAAACATGTTGTACATAAAAAGAATGTTTTTGGCGAACTTAAGGAGGGCATGGCTTATATTAAACGCACACCGTCCATTTCGTTTGTGCTTATTATGCTGGCATTGATAAGTTTACTGGTTTTACCCTTCAGCACGCTGATTCCCTACTATGCACGCGATGTTTTCCATGGCACCGCCAGAACTTTCGGTGTAATCGACAGTTTTATAGGCCTGGGCGCATTTTCAGGCGCTATTTTCCTTGCTTCCGTAAAATCCGGAACGGACCTCAGGAGGATCCTGTTCATCAACACCCTGGTTTTTGGTGGCGGGCTTGTCCTTTTTTCGCATGAGCATACTTACTGGCTGGCATTATTATTTGTAACCATTGCCGGCTTCGGCATGATGTCGCAGATCACGGTAACCAATACCATCATTCAAACTACTTCCGCTCCAAAAATGCGTGGCAGGGTGATCAGCTATTATGCGCTGGCCTTTTTCGGCATGCAGCCCCTGGGAGGCTTGCTGGTTGGAACGATTTCCAAATATATCGGCCCGAATGATACCTTGATGGGCCAGGGCATTGCCGCGTTGATATTAGGCGGAATACACTGGCGGTTTTTACATAAAGAGAAATTGAAGAAACAACAGGCTCTGGTTTTGGAAAGTGGGACTGATTTACAGGTTGTTTGATTGTATAAATAAAATTAAACACTATTATCCGATGATACGATCTTTAAATTTTGCAACCCAATATCATTTATTGCTTCGTAGCTGGCGCTCCTGCTGCCTCCGCTTTCTTTATCGAATCCTGCTGCTCCTTTTTCTTTTTCTTCTTAAAAAATCCTTTCAGCAAAAAGTTGCTTTGCGCTGCCTTCAGGTCGGTGTTTAATGTGGTTGTAGTTGAGTGCACATTTTGCATCGTGGTTTTTGCCTGTCTTACGGTACCTTCCAGGTCTTTTGATAGTTTGTCGCTGTTCAATAGCCGGCCTATGCTTCCCTGCCCGCTGTTTACTTTAGCAACAATTTGCGATAATCCCCCCGTTAGCGATTCCGCATTATCTATCACTTTAGTTATTTTGGCAACCAGTCTGTCAACATCCACCGGGTTAACGGTTGTTAATTGATCGCCATTCTTCACTTCCGCTGTACTGATTATGCCCCCCGGAGCAATCACAATAAGTTTATCCCCCATCAAACCATCGCTGCCGATGCTTAATTTTGAGTCCTTCTTAATAAATTTTCTTACATTACTGTTCAAGGTAATGTCTACCCGGGCGGCGCTATCGGTTACTATATTTATAGCCTGAACCACCCCCACGTTAATGCCGGCAAAGCGCACATTATTCCCCACCTGCAACCCGCTTACATTTTTAAAGGTGCCGTAAACATTAAAGGTGGAACTGAAAAGATTCTTTCTGTTCCCGATAAAGAAAATAGCCAATACCAGTATCAGCAAACCGATAAAAGTAAATAATCCTATTTTTATTTTTTGACCTGATGTTGCTTTCATAATATGTCTTTAAAAAAAGATGCTACAATTTTGTTGTTTGATTCGTGAAGGTCGTCAAATGTGCCTTCAGCTATAAATGCGCCTTCGTCCATTATCATCACACGGCCTTTTGTAACCCGGGCACATTCCATGTCATGCGTAATGATAATGGACGAGGTTTTATATTTCTTTTGTATGCTTAATATCAGGTTGCTGATTTCCCTGGAAGTGATCGGGTCGAGCCCCGTGGTTGGTTCATCATATAATATGATCTCAGGATGTACGATAATGGTACGTGCCAGACCGGCCCGTTTTCGCATGCCTCCCGATAAATCGGAGGGCAGTTTGTCAATCGCCTCCAATAAACCAACACTGTCCAGGGCCTCTTCAACCCTTTTATCAATTTCTGCCTGTTCGGTTAATTTCAGCACCCTTGTTAAAGGAAATTCTAAATTTTCTCTAACGGTCATGGAATCATATAAAGCGCCGCTCTGAAATAAAAAGCCGATTTTTATCCTTAATTCCTTCAGCTGCTTATCATTCATCTCGGCTACCTCGTTGTCAAATACCTTGAGCGAACCGCTATCCGGCTTTAATAAACCCACTATACATTGTATGGTTACTGATTTGCCGGTGCCCGATCTGCCTAAGACCACTATGTTTTCGCCTCTTTTCAGTTCAAGGTTAATATCTTTTAATACCTCTTTTTTACCAAAGGACTTTTGCAAGCCCTTAATGGCTATTACCACCTCTTTCTTTTCGGTGCCTGCATTTTTATCTTTATTTTCTTTTACCAGTTCCATCTCTTTATTTATAAAATAATAAACTGGTGACCTGAACCGCGATGGCATCAATAACGAAGATCCATAGTGATGCGGTTACCACCGCTGAATTGGCCGCAATGCCTACGCTTTCCGTCCCTTTATTTGAATGAAACCCCTTGTAGCAGCCAACAAAACCTATCGCAAAACCGAAAAATATTGTTTTTATAACAGCGGGCAAGAAATCTGCGAAGTCGATAGATGCCACTACTTTAGCAAAATAAAGGCTAAAACTCATTGTATCCCTGAGATTTAAAGCCAGGAATCCGCCAAAAAGTCCAATTACATCCCCCATCACTGATAAAATGGGCACCATAATGGTTGTTGCCAGGATGCGTGTAACCACCAGGTATTGCAACGGATTTGCTCCGGATACTTCCATCGCGTCCAGTTGCTCCGTTACTTTCATGCTGCCCAACTCTGCACCAATACTTGATGCAATTTTACCTGCGCATATAATAGCAATGATCACCGGGCCCAACTCCCTTATAAATGACACAGCCAGGGTTTTAGGCAACATGCTTGTTGAGCCAAAAGCAACAAGTGTTGGCCGCAGCTGAACAACTAAAACCAATCCCATAATGAATGATGTGATGCCGACCAGCATTATAGACCGGTAGCCTATTTCATAACACTGCCGTACAAATTCAGACCATTCAAACCCGCCGGTAAAAATGTTCCTGAAAAAATTTATAAAAAAGCCCACCTGATCGCCGATGCCTTCGAGCCACTTCTTCCAGCCGGGAACGGCCATTTCTTCTGTCATATTGACTTTATTAATCTCCATAAAATTCAACCTCAATAAAATTTGAAAAATTTTTAGCAACCTTAAAGTTTTGGGATACCTTGTGTAATCAGGAGTATGCTTTGGTTTCAAATGAATCGAACTACTTATACAACATGCAAATGGTCAGTTTGTTTGGATGATTTAAGAACCGGCTCGCGGAAGCCCCTCGTTAACAAAAATTTAGCATAAAGCAAAAGTCGGGTACAAATTAATTATGCGTATTTTTGCAAAAAATTGATACCAGGTGGCCAAAGCGATCATAGCGGGCGCAAGCGGATTAATCGGAGGTTTATTGCTCGATATTTTATTACAAAGTTCTGAATATAAGGAAGTTGTAATTTTGGTTCGTAAAGAATTGCCCGTAAAACATAAGAAACTAAAACAGATAGTTGTTGATTTCGACAAACTGCAAGACTATGCTGCGGAATTAAACGGGCGGGCTATTTTTTGTTGCCTGGGTACAACGCGTAAGAAAACGCCAGACCGGGCCGTTTACCGGAAGATCGACCATGATTACCCGGTACAGATGGCGAAGATAGGCTTGCGGAATGGCATTGAGCAATATCATTTGGTTTCCGCGCTGGGCGCAGACACAGGTTCATCTGCTTTTTATATGAAGACGAAGGGCGAAGTGGAGGACGATATTATAAAGGTGGGACTAAAATGCCTGCACATTTACCGGCCATCGTTTTTAACCGGCCACAGGACGGAGAAAAACAGGGTCGAAGAAAGAATAGTTGGCGTATTATTTAAGGTTATCAACCCTTTATTATTGGGCGGGCTAAAGAAATACCGGAGTATCCCGGCCAAAACCGTGGCTATGGCTATGTATAAACAATCATTAATAAAACGGGAGGGCGTTTTTATACACCCGTCCGAACAAATAAAACAAATAGCGTGAGTACATATATCTCTGCCGAAAATTTAGGCCACTCCTTTCATGACCATTGGCTTTTCAGGAACGTATCCATTGGGATTAACCGGGGCCGGAGGGTTGCACTGGTAGGCATTAACGGCGCCGGAAAATCAACCTTACTTAAATTACTTGCCGGCAGCTTAAAGCCAACCGAAGGTAAAGTTGCGCAAATGCGCGACCTTAACCTTGGATACCTTGAACAGGACCCGGGCTTCAAAGATGCCATTACCATTAGCGATTATATTTTTCATGCCGATGATATTCAGCAGCAACTGATCCGCAAGTACGAGGAGTTACTGGAAAACGACCCTGAAAATTCAAGGGCAATAGAAGAGGTAATGGAAGAGATGGGCAATATTGATGCCTGGGAATACGAGTACAAGATAAAAACCATTTTGGGCCGGCTGGATATTCATCACCTCAACCAAAAAATCACTACACTTTCGGGGGGCCAGAAAAAGCGTTTGGCATTGGCCAAACTGTTGATAGAGGATCCCGATATTTATATCCTGGATGAGCCAACCAACCATTTGGACATAGATACTATTGAATGGCTGGAGAAATTATTGACCGATGGCTCAAAAACCATATTGATGGTTACGCACGACAGGTATTTCCTGGACAATGTGTGTAATGAGATATTGGAGATTGATAAAGGCAAGATGATCCCCTATATTGGTAATTACGGCTATTATTTGGAAAAGAAGGCAGAGCGCGAAAGTGCGGATGAAGCCGCCTTCCAGAAGAATTCCAATTTATTGCGCAAAGAACTGGAGTGGATGCGCCGCCAGCCGCAGGCACGCGGCACCAAATCAAAAGCGAGGATTGATGCTTTTTATGAGCTGGAGGATAAAACCAAAAACGGCGGCGCCAAGCAAAAAGTGGAGTTAACCGTTAAAACAGCACGCCAGGGGAATAAAATTATGGAGATGAACCATCTTTATAAATCGTTCAACGGGCATACCTATATCAATAATTTTAGCTATATATTCAAAAAAGGCGACCGGATCGGCTTGGCGGGAAAGAACGGCAGCGGGAAATCAACCTTATTAAACCTGATCACCGGCGGATTAAAGCCGGATAAGGGTATTATTGATAAGGGCGAAACTACGGTTATTGGTTATTTTCATCAATCGGGCATTGTTTTTAAAGAAGACGAACGCGTTATTGATATTGTAAAAAATGTAGCGGAGTTTATCACGATGGCTGATGGTAAACTAATTTCCGCCTCTGCCCTGCTCACGCTATTCCTTTTTCCTCCTGCCAAACAATATGGTTTTATCTCAAAGCTTAGTGGTGGCGAAAAGAAAAGGTTGCAATTAATGAGCATCCTGATGAAAAACCCCAACTTTTTAATTCTGGACGAGCCAACCAATGACCTTGATATTGACACCCTGAATGTATTGGAAGAGTTTTTAACCAATTATACCGGCGTATTAATGATTGTCTCGCACGACAGGTACTTACTGGATAAACTCACCGACCAGCTTTTTATTATGGAACCAAACGGGCATGTGAAGATCTATAATGGCAATTATTCTTCGTACAGGCTTGAACTGGAAGAAAATAAACAACAAAGTAAAAAAAATGCAGTTACCGAAGCCCCTGTAGCTCCTCAACCTAAAAAAAATAAATTAAGCTTTAAAGAGACTAAGGAGCTTGAGACCATTGAAAGCGAAATAACTGTTATTGAAAAACAACTATTGGAAAAGAATGAAGAACTAAACGTGGCTGGCATTGATACTAATAAACTTAATGACGTATTAAAACAAATAGCCACGTTAAATAGCAAACTGGATGAAAAAAGCATCCGCTGGATTGAATTAACCGAATTAAAAGAAGCCTAAATGAAAGCATCCGACCTCCTGGCATCTATAGGCGTTGTAATATTACTGGTTGCTTTTTTATTAAACCTATATAAAAAGCTGCCTGCACAAAGCAACATCTATAAACTATTGAACCTTATTGGTGCCGGGATCTGTTGTTTTTCATCGTATTTAATCAGCTTTTACCCATTTGTGGTATTAGAAGGTGTTTGGGCGTTTGTAGCATTATTATCATTATTTAATGTTCCACGTGGAACATCGGCGATTAATAAATAATTTTATGCTGGCGGGTGTGAATATTGTAGAGGCGCGATGCATCGCACCTCCCATTGACAGGCAAACGAACAACATCGAAAAATAAGGCGCCTGGTTAGAGACGCAAAGTATTGCATTTCAACGGGAATGTTCCACGTGGAACATGGGCGATAATAAATAATTTTCACCCCACGGAGACGTAATATATTACGTCTCCGTGAACAATGCAAGGGGTATGAATATAATATCTCGTGAACGACATACAAGAGACGCAAAGTATTGCGTCTCTACAGAAATACAGATATTCCACATGGAACGTTAGAATATTATAGAACAGGTCAGACTTACGAAGTTTTAAAAACTTCGTAAGTCTTTAAAGAGATGTTCCACGTGGAACATCAGCATAGCACCACGGGTGCAAACATCGACATAATCATGTTTAAAAAATATAATGTAATTGTAGTAGGCGCCGGCCATGCCGGTTGTGAGGCAGCAGCAGCAGCAGCTAACCTTGGTTCTTCTGTGCTATTAATCACCATGAACATGGGTGTTATAGCACAAATGAGCTGTAATCCTGCAATGGGTGGCGTTGCAAAAGGACAAATTGTAAGGGAAATTGACGCACTTGGGGGATATTCAGGTATCATTACTGATAAAACATCACTTCAATTCAGGATGCTTAACCGCTCAAAAGGCCCCGCTATGTGGAGCCCAAGGGCGCAAAGCGACAGGATGCGCTTTGCTGAAGAATGGCGCTTAGCTCTGGAACGTACACCAAATGTAGATTTCTGGCAAGATACAGTTACTTCTCTATTGATAAAAAACAATACTATAGCGGGTATACGCACATCGCTTGGTATAGAAATAACATCAGATGCCGTGGTGCTAACCAACGGCACTTTTTTAAATGGGGTTATCCATATAGGCGAAAAACGCTTTGGCGGTGGCCGTACGGGGGAAAAGGCTGCAACCGGTTTAACGGAACAATTGGTGGAACTGGGGTTTGATTCAGGCAGGATGAAAACCGGAACACCACCAAGGGTAGACGGCCGAAGCCTGAACTATGCCTTAATGGAGGAACAATGGGGCGATGAAGAGCGCGGCCGTTTCTCTTACACTGACGTTGAATTAGCAAAAGACCAACGCTGCTGCTGGATCACTTATACCAATAATAAAGTACACGAAACCTTAAAAGAGGGTTTTGAACGATCGCCGATGTTTACCGGGCGGATTAAAGGATTGGGTCCAAGATATTGCCCATCCATTGAAGACAAGATCAATCGCTTTGCTGAAAGGGAACGTCACCAGATATTTGTGGAACCCGAAGGATGGAACACCGTTGAAATATATGTCAATGGATTTTCTACATCACTTCCAGAGGATATTCAATACAAAGCACTGATCCAAATACCGGGTTTTGAAAAAGCTAAAATGTTCAGGCCTGGTTATGCTATTGAATACGATTATTTCCCCCCTACCCAGCTTGGCCTGACATTGGAAACCAAATTGATCAGTAACTTATATTTCGCCGGGCAGATCAATGGAACCACCGGTTATGAGGAAGCGGCATCGCAGGGATTTATCGCGGGAATTAATGCACATCAAAAAATCAAAGATAAACACGAACTGATCATGAAGCGGTCTGAATCTTACATCGGGGTATTGATTGATGACCTGGTGACCAAAGGAACAGAAGAACCTTACCGGATGTTTACCTCGAGAGCTGAACACCGTTTGCTTTTACGCCAGGATAACGCCGACATCAGGTTAAGCCCGATGGGACATGCACTGGGATTGATCAACGACGAGCGGCTTGAAAAAGTAAATAATAAAATAAAAAATTCAGACGATATTGTTTCTTATACAAAATCAAAATCAATAGACCCTGCAAGCGTTAATAGTTTACTGGAAGAAATGGGAACGAGTACCCTTAGCCAAAACACCAAACTCTTCAATTTATTGAGCCGCCCTCAAATCGGGTTTAATGATTTGCGAAAAGCTGACGACACTTTAAATAATTTATTGTCGGCCTATGATAAAGAAACTATTGAGCAGGCTGAAATAAAAATTAAATATGAGAGTTATTTTGAAAAGGAATTAGACATCGTTGACCGGATGAGGAAAATGGAAGACAAGGAAATAAATCCTGAATTTAATTATCACCAATTGGTTTCCCTTTCAAAAGAGGCACGCGAAAAATTAATGAAGATAAAACCGCGCACCCTGGGCCAGGCATCCAGGATTTCTGGCGTAACACCGTCAGATATCTCCGTTTTAATGGTTCATATCTCCAGGTAGCTTTATAATTAATTGAGATACAATTAATTATAAAAATATCTGATTAAATTAATTATTTTTAATTTTTAATATCAGGCATCATCAAAAGATAAAAATCGCCTGTATCGCTTAAAAACTATGTTAAACAAAAAATGCTCATTTTTAGCCCTGATTTTACCCGGTTTTTTGATGTTGATGGGCTGTGCTAACCGGCAAGCGATCACCGGAGGCCCCAGAGACCATGATCCGCCGAAATTACTAAAGGCAACGCCGCCAAACATGACCCGTAATTTTAAGGCCAACACTATTCAGCTGGATTTTGATGAGTATTTTAAATTAACGAATAGTTATACCGAAATCACGATGAGCCCTGCCCAGACAAAAATACCGGAGTATAAAACGAGCAAAAAAAGTTTGATCATCAAACTGAAAGATACGCTCGAAAAAAATACTACCTATGTGATCAATTTCGGAAAGGCAATAGCTGATGTAAATGAAAGTAACGTGATGAAAAATTTCACCTACGTTTTTTCAACCGGTCCGCATATCGATTCGTTAAGCATGTCGGGACGGGTAATCAATACCACAACTGGTGAAAGGGAAAAAGAAGCAACTGTTATGCTTTTTACTTTAAAACAGGATTCTTTACTTTTTGGAAAAAAGAAGCCTACTATATTTACCACAACTGATACCAGCGGTAATTTTTCGCTCAATAACCTGCATGATGGCAAATACAAAATTTATGCGTTGAAAGAAATAAACGGCGGAAATAAAATATATGATAATGATAAAGAGCTGATCGCCTTTAGCAGAAATATAATCAACCTGCAGCGTGACACTTCAAATATAGAATTGAAGCTTTTTAAAGAAACCCCTGAAAAATTTAAACTGCTGGAAAAGCAACATTTTGACCAGGATGGTAAGATATCTTTTTTCTTCAATAAAAGTTTGGATAATCCATCTATAAAGATAGTTTATCCTCCTGATTTTGATAAATACAAAATTGCAGAAATAAACAAGACGAATGACACTGCTACTGTCTATATGCGCAATATGGATTTCGATTCGTTAAGAGTTACAATTTTAGATAATAACAAGCCATTGGACACTTTAGCGCTGAGAAAAGGGAAAAAAGAATCTTTCATCAGGATCCTCACTTTTCAATACAACCTGAGTGATTTAAAACTAAAACCACGAACACCACTTATCGCCACAGCAAGTTACCCGATTGAGTCATTTGACCCGGCCCTGATCACTTTAAAAGAAGACTCCAACGAGGTAAGTAATTTTACCATTGTCAGAGATACGGCAAACACCAGGAAATTTACAGTGGACTACCGGTGGAAACAAAACACCAACTATACCTTAATTTATAACGCTGGAGCCTTTACGGATATTTATGCCGAAAAAAACAAAGGCGCCATCAAACATTTTTCACTTAATAAACCGGAAAATTATAGCTTGCTGACGTTGAAGGTAACCGTGCCCGATAGCGGTAAATCATATATAGTACAGCTAATGGATGACCGGAATCATATTTTAAGAAAAGATGTGATCCATAAATCGGGACCGATAGTTTATAAAGACTATATTACAGGTAAATATAATATCAGTGTAGTATATGACGATAATAAAAACGGCAAATGGGATAGCGGCAATATCCATTTAAGAATACAACCGGAAAATATATGGGTTAACCCAACCGTTTTGACACTAAGGCCAAACTGGGAACAGGAAACAGAAGTTATTATACCTAAAGAGCCTTCTACTCCTTAAACCAATCTGAATACATAACATAATTATCCGGTAACTTTTTAAGCATCACCCTCTGCTGATCAGTTATCGGTTTTATTTTTTTTGCTGGGATACCGGCATATAAAAAGCCTGATTCGCAAATTGTTTTTTCGAGCACAATGGCGCCGGCAGCGATGATCACATACTCCTCAACAATAACATGATCCATAACGATGGCTCCCATCCCTATTAATACATGGTCATGAACGGTACAACCATGCACCAAAGCATTATGGCCAATCGATACGCAATTACCTATATTGGTTGGCGCGTACATATAAGTACAATGAATAACAGCGCCATCCTGTATATTGGTTTTATTGCCAATTTTAATATAATGTACATCGCCCCTGATGACTGCATTAAACCAGACAGAGCAATTATCTCCCATTTGTACGTCGCCTACTATAGTAGCATTGGGTGCAATAAAGCAGTCGTTTCCCCAGGATGGGCTGATATTTTTTACTGGTAGAATAGTTGGCATATATTAAAAATTAGTACTTTTTTTCATTGCGAGCGTAGCGTGTCAATCGCGAATTATCCGTCACCACTATGCACGAACGCTTGCAAAGTTCGCGATTGCCGCGTTCGTTCCTCGCCCGCAATGACAAGTTTTTTATTATTATATATCGATTGACAAATTTTATTTATGTTTGATGCAAAGTTTAGCAAATACTTTAAGCGGAAATAGCTCAGCTGGTAGAGCATCAGTTTCCCAAACTGAAGGCCGCGGGTTCGAATCCCGTTTTCCGCTCTTAAAAAACCGTATCCTCAATCTTATCCGCATGAAAAGGATAATCCGTTGTTGAATGCAAACCCCTGCTTTCTTTACGCTTCATTGCTGATTTTACGACTAAAAATGATACCTGGATCAAATTTCTTAATTCACAAAGCTTTACTGATAATTTGGTTTTTTTGTAGAAATCTTCGGTTTCTTCATATAATAAACCTAAACGGCGCATAGCTCTTTCCAGCCTGAAATCAGAGCGGACTATACCCACATAATCATTCATCACTTTTTGCATTTCACGCACATTATGGGTTACCAGGATATCTTCATTAGATAACTGTACTCCTTTTTCATCCCAGTCGGGTATATTCTCAGGAATTGTTACATCCTTAAATTGCATTATTGCGTCCTCATATATCCTGTGAGCAAATACCAGCGCTTCTAACAACGAATTTGATGCTAAACGATTAGCACCATGCAAACCGGTGGATGAACACTCACCGCAGGCATACAGCCTTAATAAGGACGAACGACCAACATGATCAACCATTACCCCTCCGCACATATAATGACAGGCAGGCGCCACCGGAATCATATCTTTGGTCATGTCAATGCCTATCTCCAGGCATTTGGCATAAATATTTGGAAAATGTTTTAAAATATCTTTTTTACTGCGATGCCTGATATCCAGGTAAACAAAATCTTCCCCTGACTTTTTCATCTCTGCATCAATAGCTCTTGCGGTTATATCCCTGGGCGCTAATGATTTACGCTCATCATATTCCTGCATAAATTCTTCGCCATTGGTGCGCTTTAATATCCCTCCAAAACCACGAACCGCTTCTGAAATTAAAAAAGAAGGATATTCACCCGGATTATATAAAGCCGTCGGATGAAACTGAATAAATTCCATATTCCTCACTTTTCCTTTAGCCCGGTAAACCATGGCAACGCCATCACCAGTTGCTATCGTCGGGTTTGTTGTAATGGAATAAATATGGCCGGCACCTCCTGAAGCCATTACGGTAACCTTTGACAGTATTTTTTCAACATTTTTGGTATGGTTGTTAAAAGCATAAATACCATAACAGGTAATATCCGTGGTTGATTTACCAACCAATACGCCTAAATGGTGCTGGGTAATTAAATCAACCGCAAAATAATGGGTTAATATCTCAATATTAGGTTCGTTGTGGATCTGTTCCAATAATGACCTTTCTATCTCAAAACCGGTGATATCTTTATAATGCAGTACCCGGAATTCAGAATGGCCACCTTCTTTTGCAAGATCATAAAGGCCTTCATTTGTTTTATCAAAATTGGTTCCGTAATCAATAATTTCATTGATCCTGGCCGGGCCTTCTTTTACTACCGCCTCTACTACTTCTTTATCACAAAGCCCATCGCCGGATATTAAGGTATCCTGTATATGTTTTTCGAAGGAATCATCCTTTTTATCAACAACAACTGCGACCCCGCCCTGGGCATACTTCGTGTTCGATTCATCTTCGTTTGATTTCGTAACTATCAGAACTTTACCATGTTTCGCCGCCTTAAGGGCAAAACTCAATCCCGCTATACCTGATCCGACAACCAGGAAATCCACAGTTTTAGTCATAAATTGTATTCGCTATGTGAAATATTACCGATCATGTTAATAACCGGTATAAAACATGTTAATTTTGTGTAAACAAAAACCTAATAAGTAATTACCCGGTGGATAAACCCTATTTTTGCGCTTAATCTTATATATTTTTAACCGAGTTATGCGCAGCTAAACAGCCAAAGCTAACATTTTAGTAAGTAATAAAGTATTAACAAAAAAGTTTTTAAATTAAAAGTTGCTATTCAAACTCACCTAAAAATCAACTCTATAAATAAATAAAAAGTAAGATTTTCTGTGGAAAAGTAATTAGAAAATATATTAAGGCTGATTTTAAAAACTAATTTTACACATAACTAACACACCAATAACAATAGGTTCTTTATACTTATAAAACTAATTGTTATTAATTGAATTGTTGAAATGGATACCTTCGAAGAAATAAATGTGAAAGGTTTTGCGGATGAATTTATCGATCCGACCCTTGATCTTTTTGATGAAATTGAAAAGTTAAAAAAAGAAAAAAATGCTGTTATCCTTGCTCATTATTACCAGGAACCTGATATCCAGGATATTGCCGATTACATTGGCGATAGTTTGGGATTATCGCAGCAAGCCGCAAAGACAGATGCAGACATTATCGTTTTTGCCGGTGTTCATTTCATGGCCGAAACAGCCAAAATATTATCTCCGTCAAAAAAAGTTTTATTACCCGACATAAAAGCAGGCTGTTCACTGGCCGACAGCTGCCCGCCCCACCTGTTCAGGAAATTTAAAGAACAATATCCTGACCACCTGGTGATCACTTATGTGAACTGTACCGCTGAACTGAAAGCAATGAGCGATATCGTTTGCACATCGAGCAACGCGGTTGGGATTGTTGAAAGCTTGCCAAAAGACCAGAAGATTATTTTCGGTCCGGATAAAAACCTGGGGGCTTATGTGGCAAAGAAGACGGGACGGGATTTGGTTTTATGGAACGGCGCCTGTATGGTACATGAGATATTTTCGCGGGAGAAGATTACCAAACTAAAGGAAAGGCACCCCGGAGCAAAATTGCTGGCCCATCCTGAATGCGAAGATGCTATTTTACAAATGGCTGATTATATCGGTTCGACCACAGGAATTCTGAAATATGCATCCAAACATGAGGATAAAGAATTTATAGTGGCAACGGAAGCAGGCATTATTCACCAGATGGAAAAAGAAAACCCTGGTAAAACATTTATACCGGCGCCGCCCAATAATAATTGCGCCTGTAATGACTGTCCGCATATGAAAAGGAATACATTGGAGAAATTGTATTTATGCCTGAAAAATGAAATGCCCGAAATTAGCGTGCCAAAGGATATTATTGAGAAAGCAGTAAAACCGATTGAAAGAATGCTGGAGATCTCAGCCAGTTTAGGATTATAACTTTTGTGATTTCGCTGATTTTGATGATAAATGTTGAAATTAGGCGGTTTATTTACCGGATACCTAAATTCAAAAAAAATTTTTCCGCCTTCGGCGGTAGGGTGCTTAAAGGTTGCGCCGGTTTTAATGGTACCTGTTGATAGTTTGTACTTTTGCTGATTAAAGAAAAGATAATGACGTTGTTTGATAATAAAGAAAAAACGAATATAGAAGCGCTGGGCGAATTCGGCCTGATCAATTATTTGACTGAAAATATAAAAGTTTCCCAAAAAAGTTCTATAAAGGGGGTTGGCGATGACGCCGCTGTGCTTGATTTTGACGGAAAAAAGGTATTGGTTTCCACCGATATGCTTTTGGAGGGGATCCATTTCGACCTGGCCTATACCCCATTGAAACATTTGGGCTACAAAGCGATCCAGGTTAACCTGAGTGATATTTATGCGATGAATGGCATAGCGTCGCAGGTTACGGTATCCATCGGGATTTCCAGTAAATTTCCGCTGGAAGCCGTTGAAGAATTGTATGAGGGTATTTATTTGGCCTGTGAAAAGTATAATGTGGATTTGGTTGGTGGCGATACCTCTGCTTCAAAGCAGGGGTTGGTGATAAGTGTAACAGCATTGGGTTACGCTGATGAAAAGGATATAGTTTACCGCAATGGGGCCGAAGAAGGCGATTTGATTTGTGTTTCGGGTGATTTGGGTGGAGCTTATACCGGTTTACAACTGCTTGAGCGGGAAAAACTGATCTACCTGGAAAACCCTAATATTCAACCGGACCTGGAAGGAAAGGACTACATCGTTGAAAGGCAGTTAAAGCCGGAGGCCCGGAGGGATGTTATCGAATTGCTGAAGGATATTGAGGTAAAACCAACGGCGATGATCGACGTATCTGACGGTTTGGCTTCTGAACTACTGCATATCTGCAAGCAAAGCAACAAGGGTTGTAATTTATACGAAGATAAAATACCCCTTGACCCAATGACTTTTGAAACGGCCCGTGAATTTAACCTTGACCCAACCGTTTGTGCCCTGAGTGGCGGCGAAGACTACGAGCTCCTGTTTACCGTTAAACAAGCCGACTACGACAAGATCAAGTTTAAAATGGACATTACCATTATCGGGTACATTACGGAGCCTGCTGCCGGATGTAATTTAATAACTAAGGCTGGAAACAGCCACCCATTAAAGGCACAGGGTTGGAATGCATTCCGGCCGGCCCATTGAAGGAGGTAGTTTTGCCTGTCGGGTATGATTTTTATTGAAAATAATAGAGTAGTTTTCCCTGTGTAACGTTATTGAACCCCTCCTTTGCTATCCCACACTGGCGCGGTTTAAAATAATTCGACAAGCCGTTCCAAAGCCATCCCTCTCGACCCTTTTATAAGGATGGTTGAGTTTTTTATAGGATTTGTTTTAAGGGCAGTAATAGCATCTTCAGCGGTCGCAAAAAAAAGATTTTTTTCCATGGTACATGGTCCATTATTCATGGACTTTGCTGCATGCGTAAATTCCTTACCGATAAAGAAGCGTTTATCCACGGGTGTTTCCATCGCTTTTTGGATGATAGCGGTGTGCTCTGCCGCAGCCTCATCACCCAACTCGAACATATCGCCCAAAATCAAAACTTTTTCATCGGCCTTAATTTTGCCGATATTTTCAATGGCTACCTGCATACTGCTGGGGTTGGCATTATAATAATCGCAGATGAGCGTATTGGAGGACGTTTGTATAATTTGCGAACGGTTATTTTTAGGCTGATAGCTCTCCAATCCTTTATTTATCTCCTCATCCGACAATTTAAAATAAACCCCTATGCAAATAGCGGCGAGGATATTGGGCAGGTTATAGGCGCCTGTTAACAGAGTTTTTATTTTATGCGGTTCTGATCCGATACTCCGGTTCCACTTTAAAGAAAGGAATGGCCCGTTTTCTGTAAGCTTGCCGTAAATGTAATTGATATCTGAGCGGGTGCCATAGTTGTATACGTTTTCAATGTCCCGGTCCAGTTGCATTTGGATGAGTTCGTAACTGTCTGTGTTGATAAAGACAGTTCCGCCACTATTTTTAAAATAATCGTAAAGTTCGCCCTTGCCTTTTTTTACGCCTTCAAAGCCGCCAAAGCCTTCCAGGTGGGCCTTGCCTACATTGGTGATGAGGCCGTGACTGGGCTGCGCTATGCTGCAAAGCAATTCAATTTCTTTTTGGTGATTGGCGCCCATTTCAATTACCGCTATTTCATGCGTGGTATTGATGGTTAGTATCGTAAGCGGAACGCCGATATGGTTATTCAGGTTGCCTTGGGTGGCCACGGTTTTAAAATGCTGCGATAAAACCGAATTAATCAGCTCTTTGGTAGTGGTTTTACCATTAGTACCGGTAAGGCCGATCACCGGGATGGTCAATTGTTTTCGGTGGTGCCTCGCAAGGTCCTGGAGCGCGGCTAACACATCGGCGACCAGCAGGAATTTCTCGTTGATTTGATATTCAGGGTTATCAATAATGGCATAAGCGGCCCCTGCTTCAATGGCTTTTCCGGCAAAAGTATTAGCGTCGAAATTTTCGCCTTTTAAAGCAAAAAACAGACTACCGGGCAATATTTTCCGGGTATCGGTACTGATCAGCGGATGCTGAAGGAAAAGTGCATAAAGTTGTTGTATAGAGACCATCGTCAATAGATATTCCAATTCTTTTTTTTTAAATGCAGAGACGCAATGCTCTGCGTCCAGGGGTTTACATCATCCCCACCTTCCTCATCCAGGCAATTACCGCCCTTATTTCGCCATAACTATACGCCTCTCCTAAAACCTCTTTTAAAGGCGATAGTTTTTCGGCGCCGTAACTTTCAACGGCATCCTGTATTTTTTTCTGCTTTTCTTCGGTTACCAGTGCAGATAGTTCCAACGCGCCGGTGTAAATATAATAACTTAAATGGCCTTCAATTGTGGAGGCCGCCAATCCGCGTTCCGCAGCGATTTCCGGGATCGTTTTCCCCGCTTTATGTAAGGTAAACGTATGTGAAGCGGTATCAGCAGGTTTGCTGCTTCGTTCAGTCCGTTCGGTTTTTGCTTTACGCTCACGCTTCGGTGTTTTTTGTTTTATTCTGGACGATAAGCTTTTCCGGGTGCAATAATCTTTTACAGGTAATAAAAATTCGCGGCCATACCGGGCCAATTTTACATCGCCAAAACCAGAGATCAGTCGCATCTCATCCAGGCTTTGGGGCAAGTAGGTCGCAAGCTCTACCAAAGTAGCATCGGAAAGGATAATATAGGCCGGTACATTTTCATGCAGCGCAATATCCCTCCGGATATTTTTCAGTTCGGTTAATAGTTCTGCCTCAAATGGCAGAGCGGCTTCGGTATGCTGGTGCTCCTCTACTGTTTGCGATTCGACCAGCATCACTTTTTCCAGCCCTTTTAGCACCGCATCGCTTTTGGGCGTGAGTTTTAACACCGGGTAGGCATCATCCGAAACATACAAATAGCCCATGCCGGTCAGTTCGCGGATATAACGTAGCCAGTCGGGTTTGCTGATGTCGGCGCCAATGCCATAGGTTTTTAGTGCTTTATGTTCTTCCCGTATTTTTTCGTTTTTTGAGCCGCGCAGAAAGTCGATCACATAGGTATAGCCGAATCGTTCTTTTAACCTTGCCACAGCCGACAATGCTTTTTGGGCGATCAGCGTACCGTCGAACCTTTTAAACTCCGTTAAACAATAATCGCAGGAGCCGCAGTTTTGGGGAAAATCTTCGTCGAAGTATCTCAGTAAAAACTGCCTCCGGCAAGCCTGCAACTGGCAATAACGCACCATATCGTTCAGCTTGTTCAGCATTACCTGGCTTTGTTCGGGGTTATCGGTAATCATGGCAAACTGCTTCAGTTTAACGGCATCACCGGGCGAATACAGCAGCATGGCTTCAGAAGGTAGCCCATCGCGGCCCGCACGGCCCGTCTCCTGATAATAGCCCTCTATGTTTTTCGGCATATCTATATGCACCACGTAACGTACGTTTGATTTATTAATGCCCATACCAAAGGCTATTGTTGCCACAATGATCTTGATGTCATCCCGCAAAAACGCTTCCTGGGTTTTTGCTTTCAGCACGTTGTCCAGCCCTGCATGGTAGGCCGCAGCGGCAAAGCCCTCTTCGTTCAAAGAAGCCGCTAAAGATTCGGTGGATTTTCGGGAAAGGCAATAAATGATCCCCGATTCGTCCTTCCGTCCATCTAAAAAAGCAACTAGCTGGTTAAAACTGTTCTTTTTGGGTACCACGCGGTAGGTAATATTTTCGCGGTTAAAGGAAGAGATAAATACAGCGGGGTCCTTGAGGTTTAATTTTTCAAGTATGTCCTTTTTAGTAAGGTTATCGGCAGTAGCTGTAAGCGCGATAACGGGAATATTAGGAAATTCCAGCTTTAAGCCTGCCAGCGCGAGGTATTCAGGCCTGAAATCGTGCCCCCAGTGCGAAATACAATGCGCCTCGTCAATCGCGATGAGCGAAACGGGCAAAGTCTTTAAAAAGCCGATCATTTTGCTGTCGTTCCCAAAGAGCCGCTCAGGTGCCAGATAAAGCAGTTTGATTTGATTATTACGGAGCCTGGTAGTAAGCTGTACCTGCTCTTCGGGATTTTGGCTCGAGTTGAAAAATGCCGCCGGGATCCCGTTCACATTGAGGCTATCTACCTGATCCTTCATTAGCGCAATCAAAGGGGATATAACAATAGTGAGCCCATCCAGCATAACTGCAGGCAACTGGTAGCAAAGCGACTTGCCGCCGCCCGTAGGCATTAGCGCCAGTACATCTTTTTTGTTTAAAATATGATCGATAATGGCGCCCTGTTCATGCCTGAAGGCACTATAGCCGAAATATTTTTGAAGCGCCTGTACAGGTTCCATAGTTTAGATGTGAAGATACGCAAAGGTGAGAATTTTTTTGTCGGAACTAAAATTTTTAGGATTTCAGGAAGAATGTTTAAAAACAACAACTCGTTTTCTAAAATATGCCCGCCGGCGGAGATGGCCGGAAAAGTAAACAGGATGGTAATATTATGCCGTCGTTTCATCCAAATAATTCAAAAAACCTGTTGCATCCCGGTTCAGACAGAATATTTTTTTAAATTAGCCTTCATTTACTGACCTCATGAACAGAAAGCTGACCTGCCTTTTTTTTTCTTTTATTATTGCTGTTTCAACAGCGTTTTGCCAGGAGATTCGTTCACCCGAGCGCTTTTTAGGATATAAATTGGGCGATCAGTTTACCCCGCATTACCGTATTGTTGAATATTTCAGGTACATAGCGCAGGTTTCAAAAAATGTGAAGCTTGTTCAGTATGGCAGCACTAACGAAGGCCGGCCCCTGCTGGCCATGTTCATCGCCTCGGATGATAATATTGGAAAACTGGAAGAGATCAGGTTGAATAACCTGCGTTTGGCCGGACTGGCACCTGCCGGGGCCGCCAACAGCACTAAAACGCCTGTCATCTGCTGGTTAAGTTATAATGTACATGGTAATGAACCCGCCTCGAGCGAAACATCTATGCAGGTATTGTTTGATTTAGTCGATCCGGCCAATACGCAAAAAAAATCCTGGTTGAAAAATACGGTTGTTGTGATCGACCCCTGCTTAAACCCCGACGGCCGCGACAGGTACGTGCATTTTTATAATTCGGTGAGAGATGCTTTGCCCAATGCCAACCCTTCCGCCCGCGAGCATTCCGAGCCGTGGCCGCAGGGCAGGGTTAACCATTATTATTTCGACCTTAACCGGGATTGGGCCTGGCAAACCCAAAAAGAATCGCAGGCGAGGGTGGCGCTCTTTAATCAATGGCTGCCGCAAATACATGTGGATTACCACGAACAAGGCTATAATGCACCGTATTATTTTGCCCCGGCTGCTGAGCCTTTTCATAAGGTGATCACTCAATGGCAGCGCGATTTTCAAATTGTTATCGGTAAAAATAATGCGAAATATTTCGACCAGAACGGCTGGCTTTATTTTACCCGGCAGGAGTTTGATCTGTTATATCCTTCATACGGTGATACTTATCCTATTTATAGCGGCTCCATTGGGATGACCTATGAACAGGGGGGTATAGGTGCCGGGCTTGCTATAGTTACCAGTTCTGGTGATACCTTAACCCTGGCCGACAGGATCGCCCACCACCATTCTACCAGTATAAGCACTATCGAAACCGCGTCGGAAAATGCACAAAAACTGGTGGAGCAATTTAAAAAGTTTTATGACAACAGCCGCAGTAATCCACCCGGCGAGTATAAAACGTATGTGATTCAAAATGACAATAACGACAAGATCAGCGTGCTGACCGCCCTGCTCGACAGGAACAAAATTGAATACGGCTTTGGACTAAAAGGGGCCTTTAGCGGGTACAATTACGTGAGCGGCAAAACGGAAAGCTATAATCCGGGCCCGAATGACCTGGTGATCAATGCTTATCAATCAAAATCTGTTTTGCTGAATGTGTTGTTTGAACCCAGGACTTTTGTTGCCGATTCAAATACTTATGATATTACCGCGTGGTCGCTGCCGTATGCTTACGGGTTAACGGCTTATGGTTTAAAAGAATCGTTAAAGCCATCCTCCTCAACCTTGTATGCGCCGAAGCCGGAAGCGGTGGCTAACCCAAGGGCTTATGCTTATGTATCTGCCTGGCAATCGGTTAGCGACGTTAAATTTTTAGCTGCTTTGTTAAAAAAGGGAATTAAAGTGCGTTATTCCGAAAAGCCGTTTGAAGCGGGAGGCAAAAAGTTTGCGGCAGGTTCGCTGCTGATTACCAGAGCGGGGAATGACCGGTCCGACTTTGATGCCGATGTTACCCAAATAGCCGGAAGCCTTAACCACGAACTGGTGCCTTTAACTTCTGGCTTTGTTGATAAAGGACATGATTTCGGATCGGGTGAGGTACATTATATCCGTCCGCCGCATGTGATGCTGATAGCAGGTGAAGGCGTATCTGCCGAGGCAGTGGGCGAAGTATGGCATTTATTTGAGCGACAGATAGGATACCCCATCACACTTGTTAAGTATGATGACCTTAAACGTGCGCGGTTACAGGATTTCGATGTAGCTATTTTTGCGGACGGGGAGTATGAAGATTTCCCATTAGACAGGCTGCAGAACTGGGTACGCGATGGCGGTAAACTTATCGTGATGCAAAATGCGGTTGCTGAACTTGCAGACAAAAAGGGTTTCGGTCTAAAACGGAAGGATGACAAAAAAAACGAGAAGAAAGATGATAAAACCGGGGATAAAGCCAACGTCCCAAATTTAGGCTTATATGCAAACCGCGATTTGGATGCCATTCGCGCAACGGTACCCGGAGCGATTTATAAGATCAATCTCGACAATACGCACCCCCTCGGCTTTGGTTTACAGTCATACTATTATTCGCTTAAGTTGAGCGATGATATTTATGATTACCTTGGCGATAACGGCTGGAATGTGGGCACCGTAAAAAAAGACAGCTATATATCTGGATTTGTGGGCCAAAAGAGCAAGGATAAAATTAAAGACGGAATGCTGATTGGTGTGCAGCCAATAGGCCACGGCAATGTGGTTTATTTTGTGGACGACCCTATTTTCCGTAGTTTTTGGGAAAACGGGAAATTGCTTTTTAGTAACGCGGTGTTTATGGTGGGGCAGTAAAACCTAAACCAACTACAGGATTGCTTCAGAATGTAGATATATTCTTGTAATACGCGGTGAAGGGTTTTTTATAGCCGATTTATTAACGTTTTCTTCTATGTCTTCTGAAATAAGCCATTATATTATGCATTATGGCTATATCGCAATTTTTACCTTGATTTTTATTCAGGAAATCGGCATTCCCAATCCCATCCCAAATGAATTGGTGCTTTTATTTTCAGGGTATTTAACTTTTCAAAAAACATTATCGCTGCCAATTGTTTTAATCACCGCCACAACAGCCGATTTATCAGGAGCGATACTGCTTTATTTTACGTTTTATTATTCCGGCGCTTTTATTTTGAGCCACAAACCAAAATGGCTGCCTGTTTCTATGGCAAAAATCAACAAATTATCTGCTGAAATGTCTACGGGCGGGCTATGGACCATCTTTTTAGGGCGGATAACCCCGCTGATAAGGGGCTATGTTTCTGTAATTTCGGGTTTGATACAGGTTAAACCCAAACAGTATTTACCAATAGTGCTGGTTACTGCAACAATGGTTTGCTGCTCCTATGTAATAGCCGGGTACTTGTTGGGCCCTTATTGGACAGTAGCGCTCGTTCAGATCGTCAAAATAAAATACGGGTTGCTGGGTGTTGGAGCCTTGGTGGTGATTATTTTGGTGATCAGGCATTTCAGGCGCAAACCTGAAACACCCTGAATGAGATATGTTTGACGTGATACCAACGGCATCAACAAGTTCACATGACGGCGATAAAACGTTGTTAACTACAGGTCGGGTGTGAAACTAAATCTTAAACCATATGCGCCCACATTTGGGTGGTCGAGGTAATTAAACCTCCGGATAAGGTCAACCCTTATCAGTTTGAAGATATTGCCGATGCCAACGCCAGCTTCAATATAGGGCGTATTGCCTAAACTGAAGGTGAGCGGTGCGCCCGAAGCGTCAACGGGAAATTTATAGAGTGATAGGTTATAAGCAGGGTTGTTTTCATTTCTAAGCCCGCCATACAAAATTTTAAGCGAAAGATATTCCCGCCAGTTAAGCCTGTCCAATAAGGGGATCTTGTTCAGGAAAAACCCGCTAAAGCAATGGGTAATGTTAAGGCTTGCATAATGATCACTTACAAATTCAAGGAAGTTCATCATATTATAGGTATTGGGATCGTACAGGTAGGTTTGATTTGCAGGTAATATCGATAAAAATGGAAAAGGCACCTGGCCCAAAACAACCCCGCCCTGAAAAGTAACATCGGTGTATCCCAGTTGTGATAGATAGAACCGTTTGTAAACATTTGCTGTTAAATTCTGATAATTATACGATCCGTTTGCAAAACCTTTTACACCGAAATTGAATTGTGTGGTAAAAATGGGGTATTTACTCGGAATGGTATGCCTTTGTTCAGTTCCCTGGAAAATTTGTTCATGTGGGGCGTATCGTAAAGTAAGGTCAAATTCAGAGGTCGTTAGCTGATTGACATGGCTGCTGCCCTGGATTTGAGATTGGTACACCAACTGATCTGCTGGCTGTTGCGTCCAATTTAAAAAAGCCAGATCGTAGGAGAAATGATTTTCTTCATCTTTGGCATATTCAAACCGGAATTTGCGGTCGTAAAGCCATAATTTATTCGCAAAACGATCAAAAGAAGTAAATAAACTCTGGGTTTGCGCGATTAAAAAGTTAATACCCGGGATATCGGTATCGTACTGGTAACTGATTTTTAGATAATTGTTTGGAAACTTGTATGGAGGCGTTTTGTTAAATGAATAAGCGCCGTTTAGATAATATTTAAACACCTTGTCTGTAAAGCCATAAGCGCCGTAACCTTCCAGGTAGATGTTTTGATTGAACTCAGGCGTGGTGCGGGCGCCAAGGCTCAACCGCGTTCCTTCCAGGTTATTAAATGAATAGAGCGCCTCGTCGGGCCCTAGTTCAACAGGTCCTAAATCGGCATATCCCCCAATTAATGTTTTGGTAATCCAAAGCGCTCTCTTATAGGACGGCATGGTATTCAGGCTGTCAAAGTTGGTATAAATGCCGGCCTCTTTTTTTGTCAGCGTATCGGCCCGGTGTTTTTCCCAATAACGCTTATCTTTCAGGCCTGAATCTGCCGCATCCTGCAGCTCTTTTCCGGCATAAAAAGCATCTGGCATGGGGTGGTTAACAAGGTAATGCTGCAAAAACATAGTCCGTTCGCCAATAAACCGGAGTTTCATGTTTTTCACGATGCCAAAATCTGCTTTTACGTTATTTTTCTTTAAATAATACCGGCCGTCCGGGTATAACTCAAATTCCTGGTGCAGGTGAAAGTTTTGTATAAAGTTGAGGTTGATGCGCTTATTGATCCCCATATCCATTGATGTTATCGCATAGCTGCTATCCAGCGCAATCAGCATATGTCCCTCAAATAAAAGGTCGCCTTTGACCCGGGGGGTAAAATTCAGGGTGACCAGTTTTTTACCGCCCACCAATACCGTATCGCCTAAAAAAAACTTATAAAAATCGGGGGAGTGATCGGCAATGGGGCTAAGAAACTGATTGGTGAGCACAAATATGTTATTAGTATAAATATCAATGTTATCACCATATATCCGGTTCAGATAGATGTCGAGCCCGGCCGAATCAATCAGGTTGCTGATGTTTATCTGTTTATGCGCCTTAAGGATACCAATATTCTTTTCGGGTTTTTTACGCAGGTAGTAGGTGTAATTTTTCTCGCTCATGTAAACCGGCAGCTTTACCAGTTTGGAGCTGTCAATATCCAAGGTAGTGTCCAGCAAAAATTTATATCGGCGAAAAAAATTACCATTTAAAAATTTGTCCGAAAGGTTGGCGATTGAAAATACAATCCTGTCATATTGGTCATATTGCAAATAATCATTATTGCCGGGCTGGTTTTGCATTTTGTGGGCAATCACTTTCCGGATAAGCTCTACGGCGGGGTTCCCTTTATTTCGGTACCTTTTTCTTTTTACCGAAGTTATTTTTACCTCATTCAACTGGTTGTCGGCAACCTTCATTTTTACATTGATAACCCTGGTGCCACCCAATTTAAAAGATAAAACCTGCGAGGCAAAACCCATCAAAGAAAATTGTATATGGTTATGATTGCCATTAACCGTTATTTCGTACTTCCCGTACTGGTTAGACGTGGTTCCAAATCCGGTACCCGGAATTCTTATATCAATATACGGCAAGGGCTTGCCTGTAGAGGCATTGATTATGGTGCCGTTGATAGTTGTTTTGGCAGCAGTGTCGGCTTTTGATGGTAGCTGGGTTGAATTGCCACTTTGCGCATGGCTTTTCAATGAGCAAACAACCAGTGTGATGCAAAAAGAAAGGAACAAGTTTTTCATAACGTCATATTAATCGCAGTCACATTTATTTCTGTCCCGTTTTTGCCGTCCTTACTTAAAAAAACTTTAATGAGTGAGCTTAAAATAATCCTCCAGGGTCTGCCTGTACAATGCTAAAACGTCACCTTTTATCTTTTCCTTATCAAATTCCTTCAATAAATTGTACGACATCGTAACAGCCGACTGGTAATATTGTTGATCCGCTATTAAGTTTTCGGTAATACTTATAAATTCAGCGGTAGTTGCTGCTTTCAGATAGGGGTGGTTATATAAACTTTCATATTCTTTAATATCCCTGAAAATAACCGGCAATCCTGAAGCCGCCGCTTCCATGGGGGCTAAAGGGCTATTCTCCTGGTACGATGGAAATAAAAATATATCGGCTGCGGCATACATTTCCGACATTTCGCGGATGTCGAGCAAGCCGGTGAACGTGATGTTAGCGGGCGCGTCGTCAATCCTTTTATTTATCCGGTTGATGCCCTCGGTAAAAACGCCCCATGGCCGGCCTCCTATCCAGGCAAAACGGGAATTGACTATGGCCGTAGCGATATCCATAAAATCCTCAACCCCTTTTCTTTGCTGGAGTTGCCCTACGCCAATAACCAGTGTTTCGCCATTCGTAATGCCCAGTTTTTCACGGCCCTTCAGCCTGTTTTCAGGGGTCCTTTTCCAATTCGAGGTAAGTACAGGGTTGTTGATGCGGACGATCTTTGAGTTCACCCCCAGGTTTTTTAAAGTCCGTTCAACAGTTGGCGAAATGGCGATAATTACATCCGCGTACGAATAGGCCTTTTTAAGATACCAGGTTGTTACCGGCATCAGGTATTTTGAAAAGGGAATGGCCCCTTTGCTTGAATCCGGGATCACATGGGCGGTTAATATCCGTCTTCCTTTATAATTCCGGCCCCGCCAAAAATAGTATAATCCATAGGTATGCGAATGAAATAAATTGCCGGTACCGTGTCCATTTACTTTTATAGTCAACTTTGGGGTGGCAGTCAAAAGGGCCATTGATTCTAAAAAAGCGGTATGTACGCCTTGTCCGCGGGTAATCCACACGGTCTCCGAAACCATATTTAAACAAATCTCGCCTGTTTTTAAATAATGATCTCTTTCTGTTATAAATTTCCGCCGTTTTTTTGCGGCCAGGTATATCCATAGTAAAACGGCGGGGAGCAGTGCAAGGCCAATAATCCACAGTAATAAATTACCTGAGATTACTGTGTTTAAAATAAAATCTGTTGTATGGATGAGAGAATTTTTCAAAGAGGTTTTAAACCACATAGAACTGCCCGATCATATTTAAATATGCGGGTATTATCTCCGGAATATTCAATATATATCTTTTCAAAGATATATCGAAAATCTGTAGCAAATTTGAGGGAAAAATAGTAAATAGTAATTCAATTATTGGTGTTAATTTGCAGCTGTATCTGAAGCTCAGGATGTAAACAGATTTTTTTATTAAACTTGATGATCGATTTTCAGCCTTGAACTACCAAAAAAGACTTTTTTATCTCATCACGGGTTCCGTTTTGCTGCGCATCTTTAGTGCATCCACACAGGAGTTGAGCAATGTTGAGGCTTATTATTGGGCCCTGGCGACAAAACTGCAATGGAATTATTTTGACCATCCGCCTATTGTTGCCTGGCTCATCCGGATAACAACGCTAAATATGGCACTCCATAACGAGGTTTTTGTGCGCCTTGGGGCAATCCTCTCTTCGGCTGTTTGTACCTGGCTGATGTTCCGGATTGGGTCAGCACTGTACAATGCCAGGGCCGGTTGGTTTGCCGCATTGTTTTACGCCACATCCATTTATTCGGGGATGAGTATAGCGGCATTTATTTTGCCCGATAGCCCGCAAATGGTGTTTTGGCTGGCTTCCATTTTTACGCTGATAAAAATTGTCCGGCGGAACCCGGCTGAACCGCAATTTGGCCGCCAATGGCTGTTATTTGGCCTTTTTGCAGGCTTATCTGTGATGTGCAAGGTGCATGGCATACTTTTATGGACGGGAGCGGCAATGTATTTGTTGTTTTACAACCGCGCCGCACTTAAAAATAAATACATTTTTATGGCGATGGGTATAACGCTCATTATCGTTTCGCCTATGATCATCTGGAATATTCAGCACGATTTTATTACTTACCGGTTTCATAGCAGTCGGGTAAATATAGCCGGGCCGCCGATTGATGTCTCCCGCTTTCTCAAACAATTCAGTGCTATTGTGTTTTCAACCGGGCCTATCCATTTTGTGCTCATCTGTGCAGGTGTTTACGCTGCCATCAGGGGCAAATTAATAGCGGGAAAAAATGAATTAAGGATGCTCTTGATGTGTAGCCTGCCGTTGATCATTATCGTATGGCTGATTAGTTTGTTTAACGAAGTATTGCCACACTGGCCAGGCCCGGCATTTAGCACGTTGTTGCTTTTGCCCGCCGTTCAACTGGCGGCCAGGGTGGAAAACAGCAAAAAGGGTATGCATGGGGTTTTAAAGTTTAGCGTCGCGTATTTGGTGCTGATCGTAATTCTGGGGGTTTTGAGTGTTAATTACTTCCCCGGCACCCTCTCGACAGAAAAACAGGGCATGAAAACCGGCGCGGATGACGGCACATTAGATATGTATGGCTGGAAACAGGCTGGAATGAAATTTGATTCGCTTCGCCGGATGGATGTAGCAATGAAAGCAATGCCCGCGCAGGCGCCCATAGTGATCGCCGACTGGATCACCGCAGCACATATTGATTATTATATCGGCGAACCGGCAGGTGTTGAAACCTGGGGTTTGGGCGATGCTTACAGCCTTCACCAATACTATTGGATGAATGCTTATAAAAGGCCGTTGTTAAAAGGAGAAAGCGCTTACCTGGTTATCCCGTCTAATTTATTTTCCTTCAAGAATTTCAATAGGGTAACGGGTGAATTTAGTGACTATAACTTCGCGCTCATCTTTCCCGGATACCGCAGTGGGGTAATTTGCAAGGAATATTATGTGGTGAGGTTGTATGGGTATACAGGGACATTGGCCCGGTAATATTTATGTTAATTAAAAGCTTAAAACAGGGATCAATACTTTAATGGCCTCGAAATCTTGGATAATTCAGCCACTAAGTTTAACTTGAGCGTGGAATTTAACATACCGGTATGTACGAACTGTTCTTTCAGAAACTAAACGAAAAGGTTGCCTTTACAAACGAAGAACAGAAGGTCATCACAGGCTATTTAACATCCAAAAAACTTCGTAAAAAACAATATTTGCTGCAGGCCGGGGACGTTTGCAAAGCCATTGCCTTTGTTGAAAAAGGGGCTATGCGGGAGTATTCGGTAGATGAAAGCGGCGCTGAACATATCCTTCAGTTTGCGTTGGAGGGGTGGCTTATTTCAGACCTGTACAGTTTTATGACCGGCGAACCGGCCACCTATAATATAGACGCGCTGGAAGATTGCGACCTGGTATTATTAACCAAATCAGCCCAGGGCGAGCTATTGAAAAAGGTGCCAAAATTTGAAACCTATACCACCGCGCAAATAACCGGCGCATACCTGGCTATGCAAAAAAGGGTAAATGCGATGATCAGTTTAACCCCCGGGCAACGGTACCTGTATTTTATCAACCTATATCCAAATATCGCGCGACGGGTACCGCAGCACATGATCGCCTCCTACCTGGGCCTTAGCCCCGAAACGTTAAGCCGCATCCGGAAAAGGCTCGCCGCTGCCCAATGAGTTTTTAATCGACCTGAACCATGGATTTAAGTCAATTGTTTTTCTTGCCTGTGCTCAATGGAAGCTGGCCATCTTTGCCGTATTTTTGTATGTTAAAATAACGCGTTTACCATCAAAATGCCCGGCAACCCGGGCGCTATGCAGCAAGTTTGTATAAAAGATGTTAAAGCATAAAAATGGAACAAAAAGATGACGGATATAAATACCCTTAACGGGTTAAAGAATTTTACAAATACGCTCGGAAAACAACCCTGCCGGATGCCGGTGTTGTTTGTGGGGCATGGTTCGCCGATGAACGGGATAGAAGATAATGAGTTTAGCAGGCGGTGGACCGAAATGGCAAAAGAAATCCCGGTACCCAAAGCGGTGCTGGTAGTTTCGGCACATTGGTTTACCAGGGGCACCAAAGTTACCGCCATGGATTTCCCGCGTACTATTCACGATTTCGGGGGCTTCCCGAAGGAATTGTTTGAAGTGCAATACCCGGCGCCCGGCGACCCGGCTTTAGCAAGGGAGACCACCGCGATGATCCATTCAACCGAAGTAGAGTTATCGCACGACTGGGGCCTCGACCACGGCACGTGGACCATCGTAAGGCATATGTACCCGCTTGAAAATATCCCGGTGCTCCAATTGAGCATCGACTATACCAAAGATGCGGCTTACCACTACGAACTGGCCAAAGAAATTGAGCAGCTGCGCGATAAAGGCGTATTGATTATGGGCAGCGGTAACATCGTCCATAATTTGCGGATGGTGGCCTGGGACAGGCTGTATGAGCCCAACTATGGCTACGACTGGGCAAAACAGATCAATAGTACTTTTAAAGAGCTGATCGCGAACGGGGACCATGAAAGGTTAATCCATTACGACCGCCTGGGACAAGAGGCCATGATGGCCATACCTACCCCCGAACATTATTTGCCTTTGATCTATACACTTGGGTTGAAAGGGAAAAATGACGCGGTGTCGTTTTTTAACGACCAGGCGGTTGGTGGGTCATTAACGATGACTTCCGTGAAATTTGATCCGGTAAACTGAAAAGCCCGTTTTAGAGCGATGGGCGTGTGTGAAAGCGCACGATTGTAAACCCTGATTTAAATAGGATTATTATGAGAAATTTTAAAATAAACAGCTACCGATTTGTATTAGTTACGCTGGCAGGTTTGCTTTTTGGTAACCTTACCTTATCCGCCCAATCCATCAAACAAAACCTCAACATCGTCTTCATTGGCAACAGCATTACTCATGGAGCAAATCTTGATGATCCGCTAAATGATGCCCCGCCGGTTATTGCGGCCGCATATTTGCGGCAACAGGACAATATTGGTACCGTTACGTATTTCAACCAGGGCTACAGCGGCTTCACCACCGTTGATTTTTTACCATCTACGGGCACGGCCTTTAAAAGGGTTGAAAATGCCGCGTATGCCTTTGAAGATAAAAAGGCGCTGCTTATATTTTCTATCAAGTTAGGCACCAACGACAGTGCAATCCAGGGCCCTAACGGTTCGCCGGTTGCCCCCGACAGCTATAGGCAAAACTTGAAAACCATAGCCGGGAACCTGTTAAAGGATTTTCCGGGATGTATCATCATTTTTCAGCATCCCATCTGGTATAGTCCAAACACCTATAACGGCGCCAAATACCTGCAGGAAGGTTTATCAAGACTACAGCGCTATGTCCCGCTGATTGATCAGCTGGTAGCGGATTATGGCAAAACGCACCCTAAACAAGTATTTGTTGGAGATACAGAAGCTTTCGGTTATTTCAAAAATAATTATTTAACCGACCTCACGCCGGAAGAAGGTCACCAGGGTATATTTTACCTTCACCCCAACAAAAAAGGGGCTGCTGCTTTGGGCGCTTTTTGGGGGAAAGCAATCCTTAAAGTTATCAAAGAAAGGTAGGAACAAAAAAAGCGGGCCAATTTGCATCAGCCTGCTTTCTGAAAATACTTATTTAAAACCAGCTCAGTGCCTGGCTCCATGGCCTCTAATGGTCGCCATGGCCTCCATGATCGCCATGATCGCCATGATCGCCATGATCGCCATGATCGCCATGACCTCCGTGGTCACCCTGCCCCCTGTTACCACGATCACCGTGACCCCTGTTGCCGTGATCTTCACCACCATGGCCCCTGTCACGTCCGTCACCGTCGCCTCTCCAGTGGTTGCGGTAACGTTCATCACGGCTATCGCGGATGATCTGCTGGTCGTGGCGGCCCCTGTAGCCTGCATATCTTTCTCTCCACCTGTCGTCATGCTCCCATGGGTCGCGTTCATTAATTACGGCTTTATAGGCATGGTACCTGTCCCAGTTGGCATATCTTGCAGGTAAATAGCCACGATGAACCCACACATTATTTTCCCGGTAAACATATACGTGAGCGGGCACATCATAATAAGCATCAATATCTGGCATATAATAATATTGCGCTCTTGCATAACCTACCGGGCCCCATTCGGGCTGGACACCTATGTTGACCCCTGCGCTGAAAGTGATTTGCGCATCGGCCGTTTTAAATAACAAACAGCCAAATAGTATCGCTGCTGTAAAGATTAACTTTTTCATAAATTATAAATTGTTTGGTTGATAGACAAAGAAAAACCGAAATGGTTCATTTTTTATTTTATTTATTTTTTACTAACAGGCAAAGCAACAGGAATTTTAAAAAAAAACAAAAGCCGGCCACAAGAAATTTGCAGTCTTTAAAATATACCGAAAGAAGTTTAGTTTTTATTTATTATCCGCGTCATCATCGGCTGCTTTTTTGCCAACCATAGCCAGCACAGGTTTGCCGATCACTTTATACAAGCCTTCGCCTTTTAATATGGAGGCCACCATTTGTTTGTCCTGCATCACTTTTACAGCCTGCGCCAGTTCCTTATCATATTTAAAATTCGTTTCGTAACGGCCCTTTTCAAAATAATAACGCGACACGATCTCGTTTTCAAGCACTTGCTTTATTTCGTCCTTATGCAGCTGTAAATCATTTTTCTTACTGGCATCCATTTTGGCTTTTAAAGCATCATATTCACTCTGAATCGCTGTAAATTGCTTTTCTTTGGTGGCTTCCGTTTTCAGATTGGCCAACAGCTTTTCGGAACCGGTGTTATAGCTGTAGTTTTTATCATCCAGGTATTTCACAAAATCAGCATAATCAGCGTCAGACAAACTGAAGGTATGCGGGTCATTAATATGCTGATGGGCATCGCGGTATCGGGTAGCGTAATCAAATATCAGCAATTTGCCTACCAGCGCTTCAGTAACATTGGCAAAATGATCCTGTTTGATAAAAATATCCGGGTAAATACCGCTGCCGTCATAAACTGAACGGCCGTCTTTGGTTTTAAATTCATGGATCAGCGAGTCGGCCACCCGTAATACAGTGCCATCATCCTTGCGGTGGGTATAATCAATAGCTTGTATGCAACGGCCCGATGGTACATAGTATTTGGCAATGGTGATCTTCACCAAACTGTTATAGGGCAGGTTGAACGTTTGCTGCACCAGGCCTTTGCCGTAGCTGCGCTGGCCTATGATGATGGCCCGGTCGAGATCCTGCAAAGACCCGGCAACAATTTCGGATGCGGAAGCAGAATGGCTATTAACCAGTACAACCAATGGCAAAGAGGGTTCCATTGGCGTCCCGGTGGTTTTGTAGGTGAAGTTTTTTTCTTTTATTTTTCCTATCTGCGATACAATCTCAACATCCTTAGGTACAAACAGATTAACAATTTTCACCGCCTCCTGTAAAATACCGCCGCCATTTGACCGGAGGTCGAGGATAATACCGTTGGGATTATTCTTTTTTAGCTGGGATAAAGCATTGGTAACCTCATCGGCAGAGTTTTCCAGGAATTTATCAAGTTTAATATAACCCATATTGCCGTCAACCATACCATAATAGGAAACATTGGGTTGTTTGATCTCATCACGCACCAATGTTTTATCAAAAACCGGAGCAGATCCGCGTCGTACGGTTAATTTTATTGTAGCGCCTTTTGCACCTTTCAGCAGTACGCCTACCTGATCGTTATTTTTACCTTCCAGTATGATGTCATTAATTTTAACGAGCTCGTCTCCGGGCCTTACATCAGCCTTTTGGGCGGGGAAACCCTCAAACACATCCGATACGTATACTTTACTATTGCGCGCAAATATGCCTGCGCCGATACCGCCGTATTGGGTGCTTACATAATGCAGTTTATAGTCTTCTATTTCCGATTCGGGGACGAACTCTGTATACGGGTCTAAGCCATCCAGCATGGCATCAACACCGGTTTTGATCATTTTTTCGGAGTTGATGTCATCAACGTAGTTAATATTGACCTCTTTGTATACAGAAGCGAACACATCCAGGTTTTTTGAGATCTGGAAAAGATCATCTTTAAAACTCCAGGTAGCTATTGCCAGCGTTAATATCCCGCCAAAAAAAATTTGCCTTCTGTATTTTTTAAATAGCACTTTTCCCTTATTCATCTTCAAAATTTAAAATATAAAACTACAAAAAACACCGGAGATTTTTAACTGGCGCAGATTGATTTACAGCCGGTTATTATCAATATTTACTAACGCCTTTTTAAGGGTAAATAGTACATAATTCCTGTCGCGGTGAACCAATTCCATTATTTTGCTGATCAGGGTGTCTTCCTGGCCCTCGGTATATTGTAATTGTTCGTCAGTCAGGTGGTTGTATTTCCTTTGAAGTTTGATTTTTACACGTTCCCAATCCTTTTGGGTGATACTTATCTCGGCCATTGTTAAATTATTTTTAGCAAAAATATAAAAATACAAGCGGGTTACGCTCAAAAATTTGGCAAGGCTATTGTTTATTGAAAGTAATTATTAAACCTGGTTGCCTTTTGGCAATCAAATTATAAAAGCTATGCCGCCCAACCGGGTTAAACCTGCAGTGGCATAGGATTAATAACTAATATAACAAACTATGAAAAAAGTTCTTTTAACTACAGCCCTACTGATCGCGGTATGCATCAGCGCGGAGGCACAATTCTCCCTGGGAATTAAAGGTGGTGTAAATTACTCGACCATCAATTCCGACAATTTGAAAAGCTCGGGTGTTGCAGGCTACCAGGCCGGCGTATTTGCAAGGATAGGCTCCGGCCTTTACCTTCAGCCCGAAGTTTATTTGAGCAGCACCGGCGGCCATTTTCAATCAAATGACAATGTCTATAGCGGAAATGTAAAATTCACTAATTTAAATGTTCCATTATTATTGGGTTATAAATTCGGCCTGAGCAATTTAAATTTCAGGGTAATGGCGGGGCCTATTTACACCTCGGTATTAAGCAGGGACGAAAGTTTGTCGCAAAATTTTAGTACCGCCTACAATGATTTCGGGCATTACCGCAACAGTACCCTGGGCTATCAGGCTGGCTTCGGGGTTGATATTGGCGCAATTACTGCTGATTTGCGCTACGAAGGCAACCTTACTGACGTAAACCCCGACTTTGGGCAACGACAAAATTTATGGGCCCTGAGCGTAGGGTTTAAAATACTTTAGGGTTTAGCGGGCATTTAGCGCCACTTTTGATACGTTTGAATAATAGTTCCGGTAATGCACCGGGACTATTATTATTTTGCCAGTTCAACCATAACTCAATTTTGTACGGGGCATCGGCCCCTTTTTGTATGTGTTTTAAGTATGATAAAGCCTGTGTTTATATCGACAAGATCTCCACGATCTTTAAAAAATCGGGATTGATTTCAACATTATGCTTTATAGCGTGTTCAAACGGAGTATAAGCGATCTCGTTATGGATAAGGCCTATCATTTCGTTGCGGTGCCCGTTTCGCAAAGCTTCAACAGCGGCAACACCTACCCGGCTGGCCAATACACGGTCCATGCAGCTTGGCCTTCCGCCGCGCTGGATATGCCCCAGTATGGATACCCTGGTGTCGTAGTTCGGAAATTTTTCTTTTATCTGCCGGCCAACTTCAAACGCATCGCCGTCCTTGCCGTTTTCGGCCAGCATAATAATTTTTGACGATTTATCTTTTCTGCCGCTTTCAAGCCGTTCAAATACAGCATTGATGTCGGTTTTGCTTTCCGGGATCAGGATTGTTTCTGCTCCGGCTGCTATCCCCGTTCTCAGCGCGATCAGCCCTGAATCGCGCCCCATCACTTCCACAATAAACAGCCTGTCGTGCGATTCAGCCGTGTCTCTTATTTTATCAACCGCATCAATAACGGTATTGATGGCGGTATCGTACCCTATTGTAAAATCAGTGCCGCAAAGGTCGTTATCAATAGTGCCCGGTAAGCCAACTACAGGGATGTCAAACTCATCACCAAAAATGCGCGCACCGGTAAAAGTGCCGTCGCCACCGATGGCCACCAAAGCATCAATATTATTCCTCTTTAGCTGTTCGTAGGCTAATTGCCTGCCCTCTTTTGTTCTGAATTGCTCACTCCGGGCGGTTTTTAGTATCGTACCGCCGCGCTGAATAATGTTTGAAACCGATTTGCGGTCCATCGGGAACATATCGCCTTTGATCATCCCTTCGTATCCCCGGCGGATACCTGTAACCCCAATCCCGTAATAAATTGCCGACCGTACCACAGCCCTGATGGCAGCGTTCATTCCCGGCGCATCACCACCTGATGTAAAAAGTCCTATATTTTTAATTTGCGTCATTTTTTTGAAACCGCAGTTGGGTGTTTAAATAGTTACAAGCGATACCATTACAACGGTAGCCGCCATTAATTAGTGTTTTATAAAATTGCGCGAATTTACACTTATTTTTCGGGAGAAAAATCAGAATGTGAGATTATAATTAGGGCGAAGGGTTATAGCGATGGCTTGTCCGTAGCGATGGGTTTCATAGCGATGGGTTTTAAACCCATCGCTATGAAACCATGAGGGAAACATATATGGCCCCCTTAAATTTACCGGGATGTAATTATATTTGATTTTACAACTTAAATTTTACCACCATGCCTCAAAGTTATTCATCCATATGGGTACACCTTATCTGGTCAACAAAAAATCGCGAACCTATTCTTACTCCTTCACTCAAAGCCGAAGTTTATTCTGTAATTAATGATATTGCAAATGATTATGAAATCTATTTGGATTGTATAAATGGTATTGAAGATCACGTACATCTATTGGTCCGGCTTCGAACGGATCAATCGGTTGCAGATGTTGTTAAAACCATAAAGGGGAATTCATGGGAATATTTTAAAGAAATTCCCGAAAAGTATATTACCTGGCAGGATGGGTTTGCGGCATTCAGCGTTAGCCCAGATCAGGTGAAGAGGGTACGCCGTTATATTTATAACCAGGAAAAACATCACCAAAGCAAATCTTTTAGCGAAGAACTGAAAGAAATAAAGCAAAGTTTGAAATGATGGTTTTTATTCATAGCGATGGGTTTCAAACCCATCGCTATAAGGGATGCATATTTTACCAACGACGATTTATTTGAATAATGCCTCGGGAGAATTGTTGTCGGGGGTAAAAGTAAGTATCTTAAAAAAGTAAAATCTCTTTTTTCATCATAGCGATGGGTTTCAAACCCATCGCTATGAGAAAATGAAACCATATCCTTACTGATTTTTATAAGCCGCAATTCCGCTGTCCAAAAATTTAGTATAGTTTTCTACACTAAATTTGGCTCCCTGCGGCGGCACTAATACGTTACCATTGCTATCCATTATAACATAAAACGGCTGCGAATTGGTTTCGAATTTTGTTGTTTCGAAGTCGCTGTTTTTACCGCCGATAGTCGTTATCTTTTTACCACTGAACTTCGAGTTATAAAATTCTGATTCAGGCAGATTGCCTTTTTCATCCACATACAATTCAAGCAATACAAAATCATTTTGCATACGGCTGCGTACACCGGCATCCGGCCAAACTTCATTTTCCATTCTGCGGCAGTTAGCACAGTTCCAGCCGGTAAAATCAATTAAGATTGGTTTTTTTAACTCTTTGGATACCTGTAAAGCCTGGTCATAGTCATACCATTCATTTAAACCAAAATGCTTACCGCGTTTAAAAATGTCTTCGTATTTTTTAGTTTTGATAGACACGTTTTGGACAGGCGCCGCCGGGCTGCTGCCCATTGACCTGGTAAGATCAAAGTCTTGTGTAGCAGGCGGCGGCAAAAAACCGCTGATTACCTTTAGCGGTGCACCCCATAAACCCGGTATCATATAAACAACAAAGGCAAAAACGCCAATGGCTATAAAGGTGCGCGGAACGGAAAGGTGGGTAACCTCACTATCGTGCGAGAATTTTATTTTGCCAATTAAATATAAGGCCATCAATAAACCGATAGCGATCCACAGTGATAAAAACACCTCGCGGTCAAACCAGTTCCAATGATAGGCCAGGTCGACATTTGAAAGGAATTTGAGTGAAAAGCCAAGTTCAATAAAGCCCAATACAACTTTTATACTATTCAACCAGCCGCCCGATTTTGGAAGGCTTTTTAACGCTGAAGGGAACAGCGCAAACAAGGTAAAAGGCAGGGCAAGTGCAAGCGAAAAGCCAAACATACCTACAGCCGGGCCTAAACGGTCGCCTTTTGTTGCTGCAGCGGCTAAAAGGCTGCCAACCAATGGGCCTGTGCACGAAAAAGAAACCACCACCAGGGTAGCGGCCATAAAGAATATGCCAACAAGGCCGCCCCTGTCTGAATTTTGGTCCAGCTTATTGGCTAATGAACTTGGAAGGTTTATTTCAAAAGCGCCTAAAAATGAGATGCCGAATACAACAAGCAGCAGGAAAAAGAAAAGGTTAAATATGCCGTTGGTTGCCAGGGCGTTTAAAGCATCCGGCCCAAATAATAAGGTAATGATTAATCCCAAAGACACATAAATAACAATGATGGAAAGCCCGTATAAAAGGGAATGTAAAATACCTTTAGATCTGGAGCCTGATTTTTTGGTGAAAAAACTTACCGTCAAAGGCAGTAAAGGATAAATGCAAGGCATGGTTATAGCTAACAAACCGCCTAAAAAGCCTGCGATAAATATTGCCCAAAATGATTGGGTTTTATCGGTAGTGGCAGCTTTGGCTTTTAGCATTGTAGCCTGTGCCTTTTTAACACTATCCAATTGTTTCTTCCGGGCAGCAAAACTATCTGCAGCGGTTGGAATAGTAGTAAACTGCACATCGCTGGTTGAAACAGTATCAGCCTTTTTGTCCTGAAAGGCATTAGCTTTTGAAGCACCCGAAATTAAAATAACAAATATAACCAGCAGGGTAAAAACGCCCCTTAAATAATTGCGATTGATGAAATATGTCATTGCTTGCTTCGCTTATTTACCTAAAGGGATTGAAAAATCAATATCGTCCGGCGGAAGGCATTTTTTATCGTTGCAGGTCATGTATTCAAGCTTGCCTTTAACAACGGAAACATTGGCGGATTTTAGTTTGATTTTTTGCTGAAAAGTAACTGATTTTTCGAAATAGCTTACATTCATGCTGAAGGAAGTTTCGTATTTGGTTACCGGGGTTGGCTCAATAGTCTGGCCAATAAGGCTATATTGTTTCGATGGCGAAAAAGTAAACGAAGTTTTGATCGGCCCGCCGTCTTTTACGGTTTGCGAATAAATATGCCAGCCATCCTGTATTGTAGCCCTTAAAAATACAACGGCTTCGGTGCTGCTGATTTTTTTTGCCGCGTATGACCATTTTACCGGCGCCTCGATCTGGGCAAACGCCCCGGCGCTCATGAATAGCAGGATCGCCGCAAATAATACTTTCTTCATTTTGATTTTTAACATTTTTTAATTTTTCTATCGTCTGCTGCCGGTAAAAGTATTTTCAGTTTCTGTTGCGATTCTGAACTTGTAAGGTAAAACGGGCCTTAATTGGCTTATTTAACAATATTTAACAACAAGCCGCCCTTGAAACAATTTACCGGTAAACTAATGAACAAATTCAATTTCTTTCAAACTAAACTCCAATTCTTCTCCAATATTATTTTGTACAACCAATAATCCGTTGTAACATACATTTTTAATGGTTCCGCTGATGAGGTGATTGTTGGTTCTGAAAGTTTTTTCCTCATTTAACCAATATAGTCGCGATAAATAAGAATTCCTTACATCGGCAATTTTTCCGGCCTTAAGCTTTAAATACCAGGCTTCAATATGGCTGCAAATGTCTGATAATATAGTTCGTAAATCATAATCTTTATGTAAGATTTGCTTTACCGACACCGGATTTGCCAGGCCTGGTGCAAAATTCTCCTGATTAATATTAAGCCCTATGCCAATTATGGCGTTTTTTATTTGTCCGCCTTGTATCATATTTTCAATCAACATTCCGCCTAATTTACGGTCGCTGTAATAAATATCGTTGGGCCATTTTATTTTCAGCCCGGTACCCAGCAGGGGCTCTAATCCATCAAAAACACCCAAGCTAACCGCTCTTACAAGGTCAAATTGCTCGGTAACGGGTAAAAAATGCGGTTTTAAAAGGATACTGAAAGTTAAATTTTTACCCGGCTCGGCAAACCAGCCGTTTTGTTGCTGCCCCCTGCCCGCGTATTGATTTTCTGCCATAATGACCGTACCTTCGATCACTGGCTTGGAATTTGATGCTAAATCTTTGAGGAAATTGTTGGTTGAATCAACTTCTTTCAGAAGAAGAAAATTTTGTCCAACAAATAACCCCGAAATTATGTTATTTTGCAATGTATAATAAATTAGAAACCACAATCGTTCAAAACTAATTCTTTTTGATGGTAAAAAACAAAGTGTTAAGTGAATCTGCTTATATTTCCGAGTTAGCCATACATGGTATTCAGGAAAAAAAAGGAAACGATATTATCAGGTTAGACCTTCGTAATATATTTAGTTCGGTTGCCGATTACTTCGTAATATGTCATGCCGAATCTGCCACGCAAGTAAAAGCTATAGCAAATAGTGTTGAGGAAGAGATTTTTAAGGCCACCCAACAGGAACCCTATAAAAAGGAGGGCCTGCAGTTTGGCGAATGGATACTGCTGGATTATGTAGATGTTGTGGTTCACGTTTTCAGAACGGATAAACGTGAATATTATGGCATGGAAGATTTGTGGGGCGATGCAGAGATTAAAATGTATAAAAGCGCTTAATGCGTAACAAATATGTTTAATATGCGTCAATGTTCACAACCATTCGAATATTAATTAAAGTAAAGAGTGTAAGTTTGAACTGGTAAAGAAATGAACCCTTCGTAAGCAGCAAAAAACAAATATTTGCTTATGATAGCTTCATTTGCTGAAAAAAAATAAAAAACTGTAATGAAAGATAATAAATTGGAAAAACCAAAACCCATACGGAAAATACCTAATAAAAAAATAACGCCAAAACCACCAAAACCCAATATTATGTGGTTTTATGTAATCATTGTGGTGGTTTTACTCGGAGTAGCAACGTTGTTGAACGGAAACACTTTTAAACCGATCACTTTTCAGCGTTTCTCAGAACAAATGCTGAAAAAGCAGGATGTTGACCATGTAACGGCCTACCGCAGCGGCGACCTTATAATGGCCGAAGTGTTCCTGAAAAAAGCAAGTGTAAATAAGCCGGAGTATTTTGATGCCAAAAAAGATAAGGATAATTTGAGTTTTACCGGTGATGAGCCGACGCCTCAGTACGTTTTTACCGCCGGATCATTTGATGGCTTAACAAAAGAAATAAACGATGCCCAGGCAGGTGTGCCTGACGGGCAAAAAATATCCGTATCACTTGAGCCTGCGCATGAGAGCCTGTTATCAAACTGGTTTGTTCAATGCATTATAATGGCGGTATTACTGGTAGCAGTATGGCTGTTTATTATGCGCCGCATGTCAGGCGGAGCTGGCGGTGGCCCGGGCGGCCAGATTTTCAATATAGGCAAATCAAAAGCTACGCTTTTTGACAAAGAAGCGCAGGTTTCAGTTACCTTTAATGATGTGGCCGGTTTGGAAGAGGCCAAACAGGAAGTAATGGAAATTGTGGATTTCCTTAAAAATCCAAAAAAATACACCAATCTGGGTGGCAAGATACCAAAGGGTGCGCTGTTAATCGGCGCGCCGGGTACCGGTAAAACCTTGCTTGCCAAGGCTGTGGCTGGTGAAGCGCACGTTCCCTTTTTCTCGCTGTCGGGATCTGACTTTGTGGAAATGTTTGTGGGTGTGGGTGCATCCCGTGTCCGCGATTTATTCCGCCAGGCAAAGGATAAAGCGCCTTGTATTATATTTATCGATGAAATTGACGCCATTGGCCGTGCCCGTGGCAAAAACAATATTGTGGGCGGTAATGACGAACGCGAAAACACGCTGAACCAGTTACTGGTTGAGATGGATGGTTTCGGAACAGATTCGGGCATTATTATCCTTGCGGCAACTAACCGCCCGGATGTACTCGATACCGCGTTATTGCGCCCGGGACGTTTCGACAGGCAGGTATCAATCGATAAACCCGACCTGATTGGCCGCGAGCAGATCTTTAAAGTGCACTTAAAACCAATTAAACTTGCTGAAGGGGTTGACCCGAAAAAACTATCGGCACAAACACCGGGTTTTGCGGGCGCTGAAATTGCCAACGTTTGTAACGAAGCTGCTTTGATTGCCGCCCGTAAAAACAAGGAAGAAGTTGATATGAAAGATTTCCAGGATGCGATAGATCGGGTGATCGGAGGACTTGAGAAAAAGAACACACTAATCTCACCTGAAGAAAAACGCATCGTTGCTTACCATGAAGCAGGCCACGCCATTGCGGGTTGGTTTTTGGAGCACACCGATCCCCTGGTTAAAGTGTCTATTGTGCCACGCGGGGTTGCTGCTTTAGGGTATGCCCAATATTTGCCTAATGAAAGATTTTTAGTTGCCAAGGATGAGCTCATCGACGATATGATCCTGTCAATGGGTGGCCGTGTAGCCGAAGACATTGTTTTCGGAAAAATAACAACCGGCGCACTAAGTGATCTGGAGCGTATTACCCGCCTGGCTTATGGTATGGTGAAAATATATGGTATGAACGATAAGGTGGGTAACGTATCCTTTTACGACCCACAGGGCGAACACCAGTTTAACAAGCCCTATTCGGACACAACCGCTGAACTGATTGATGCCGAGGTTCGTAATTTAGTGGATGTAGTTTACCAGAAAACAAAAGAATTGATAAACGCTCACCGTGAGGGTCTTGAAAAGGTGGCGATGAAATTATTGGAGAAGGAAGTATTGTTCCAATCGGACCTGGAAGAAATTTTAGGGAAACGTCCGTTTGAACACCGCACGGCTTATGATAAATTTGTAAACGGACCTGACGCAGTAGTTGAACCGGTACCTTCGGGGTTGGAACCACAAGGTGTTGTTGAAAATACAGCAGCTGAAAAAGAAGCAGGTTCCGGTAAGGAATAATTTTGCTGAAAGCCTATTTTTAGCTGAAAGCTGAAAGACCAAAGCTAAAAGCTTTTTAGTTTGATCTCTTGGCTTTCAGCTTTATGCTTTTAGCCTTTAGCTATAAAAATGAGGGACATCACCACATCGAAAGAAAAACTTCTGAAGAAGATCAGGAAGGCGCTTCTTGAAAAAAGGGAGAACCCATATCCCAACCTGGAAGACCAGCCCCATTACCCCCGGAATGAGGAGATGCTCGAGGTGGTTTTTGCCGAGCAATTTACCGCAGTATCAGGACAGTTTGTTTTTTGCGAGGATGAAGTGCAGTTTATCGAAAGCTTACTGGAGCTAGCCGAAGAACGTAACTGGCATAAAATATATTGCTGGGAACCTGCACTCCAGGAAATTTTAACCCGCTTTGAATACCCCTTTTTTGAAACAGATAAAGACTTTGAACAAGCCGAGGTTGGTTTTACCCTTTGCGAAAACCTGGTTGCCCGCAATGGCAGTATTATATTGTCAAATGCGGGGATGGCGGGCCGCCGTTTGAGTATTTATCCGCCTGTACATATTGTACTGGCCTATACCTCGCAGTTGGTGTTGGACCTGAAGGATGGGTTTAAACAAATTAAAACCAAATACGGCAATAATTTGCCTTCTATGATCACCACCGTTACCGGACCCAGCCGCACTGCCGACATCGAAAAAACCCTGGTATTGGGAGCCCATGGCCCCAGGGAATTATTCGTTTTCCTTTTAGACGGGTAGGCGGGCGCGAAGTTTTATACCCCGTAACCAGGCGCAAAATGTTTACGTCTCTACAAATTCAGTTTCAGATCGGCCAGCTTACTTTCGTCCAAAACTAAGCGTGTGCTTTCTTTTTGTGGTCCATACGCCCATTTTATAAGCCTGATGCAGCCATTGGCAATTTCAATGCCTGTTATATCGCCGTCATCAAAACAGCAGCAGCCGGTGTTAAAATAAGTATCCAGGTAGCCTTTAAAATCGGGCATTTTATCGCCACGGTTTTCTCTGTTAATTATTTGCTTTTTTATTTGGTCAGCCGCCTGATGGTCATTTGCTCTTTTTGCGTCCTCAAACTTTTCATATAATAACTCAAGGTGCGTTAACGATTTAAAAACCGGCTGGTGGGTATGCCCGGTGATCAGCAGCATGTTTTGATGTTTCGAACTCCATTGGTACATCATCTTGTTGTGCAGTGTTTTCATCTCGTCGTTAGTTGACGGTGTATTTGGATTTATCCTTAAATAGGATTGAAAGGGCCCCCAAACATTCGAAACAAACCATTTGCTGAACCAGTTACCATCACTTTGCAGATCACCCTGGTGACCGTGGGTCATATATATTTGTAATGGATGCTCATTAATGGCGGTTTTAAGGATAACGCCTTCATGAATATCCACGGGTTGGTGATAAATGGTGCCAAGACTGGCGGTAGCCAGGGGGGCATTATCCCAATACAAGTCATGGTTGCCAAATATTTTTATAAATAGCTTCTTTTTTAAAAACAGCGCTTCAGCCTCAAAGGTTGCCTTGTTGTGCTTTTTTACGGTGATGAAAGTGTTTTCCCAAAGCTCTTCACTGTCGCCCAGGTTGATATAGAAAAACTGGTTATCCAAATAGTAAGCTAATGCTGCCAGGTAATTTTTTTCTCCCCTGGCGAAAATATCAGCGCCGTCCCTTGCGCCTTTATGCTGGTCCGAAAAAATAATAAACCTGTCAGTATCTGTATTAAAGGGTATAGTGATTCCATTTTTATTTGCGCCGCTGCCAATTTCTTCGTGAAGCGCACTAAGGGCCTTATCCACTCTTTTTTGATCAGGGCGGGATGAAAATTTACCGGCCAGACCGATAAGAGGTTTTTTTAATGTTTTTTGAAAAAAGCGGCGCATAGTTATCAAACATACAGATTTAAAAAATGTGTTTTAACGGTGTAAAATACCGTTAAAACACGGGGTGAGATTTACGTGGTTATATTGTATTATTGGGATAATTAATTCAATTCATCCCTAATCAAATTAACTATGGCAACAATTATTGATTCTGGTTCAGCTAAGAGTCTGATACAGGAGTACCAACAACAAAACGCATCAGATGACGGGCCGGGTTTGCTAACGCCGGCTGATCAATTACTGAATGGTTTTTTCATCGACAGGGAGAGTTTAGAGGCCCTGCTAACTAATCCCAATGTTGTAGGTATAAGTATCAATTTAGCAAAACATCCTGATTTTGCTGGCCAGCCCGGCAATTATTTTACGTTGCTATACAGCGGAGCCGAACTAAATACCGACCCTGATGCGCAAACTCCTTATATAAATACAGGAGACATTTGCGGCGGCCCGCCACCTTGCCCACCATGGTGTACTGATATATGTTAGTTTTGGTAATTTGTTTAGCGGCGACGTTATTCTTTAAAAAAAAACGTACAAGATCAATAAAGAATGAGGGTGTCTCAAAAGTGTATGAACTGAAAAGTAAACGAAATAAAATTTGGACTCAGTGTTCTTAGTGAATTCTTTGTGCCCTTAGTGGTTTGTTTTTTACCACTAAGTACACGAAGAAAGTACACTATGGTCACAAAGGCCTAAAGTTTCAAAATATAATTTGGCTACTTTTTACCTGGAGAAGCTTTTGAGACAGCCTCATTTTATCGCATTTATTTTAATAACATTATTTAATTATAAATTTAAACTAATAGGCTTTATAATACTTTTAAATGTCAATTATTGAATTTTTCTATTGGCTGCTGCTCTTAATAGTTTCGGGTGTCGGTATTATGCGTTATAAAAAGTTAACGCTGCCTTTTAAAATATTATCATGTTCCGTTTTAATCGTGTTTTTTTTTAATATACTAGCCAAAGTTTTTTCGTTCAGGTATAAAAACAATGCACCCATTCTTCAAACGGAGAGCATAACTGAATATGTTATTTATGCATTAATCTATTTTTATCTTTTCAAAAATAAGGCCATCAAAAAAGTCATCTTCGCGTCTATCGTGATCCTCTTTGTTTTTTTTATCATTAATGCCATTTTTTTGCAGCCTTTTTTAAAGGTGTTTCCTACAAATATTTACCTGCCTACCCAAATATTATTTGCCATTTTTTCATTGTTGTTATTTAAACAAATGTTGTTATATCCATCAAAAGTTAACATTGTTAAACAAGGTGTCTTTTGGTATAATACAGCAATGTTTATTTATGCAACAACGATGTTTTTAAATTTAGGCCTGGCAAATTATTATGTTGCTCATCATATTAATGACTATTCATTGTATTACTTTTGGTATTTCTCATTATACCTGTTTCATGTTTTTATCGGTGTTTCACTTTTAACTGATAATAAAGAAATGTTAACAACTTATGCCTGACGGAAGTATTCCCATATTAGTATTGTCAACAGCTGCATTGTTTGCAAGCATAGCCGGCTTTATAATTTATTTTATTGTTTTATACCGCAACAGGCAGTTAAAAAACCAGCAGGAACAAGAACATCTTCAATCCATCTTTCGGCAGGAAGTGCTAAAAGCAAGGATCGAGATGCAGGAACAAACACTTAACCACGTAAGCCGTGAAATTCATGATAATATTACCCAGGTATTGTCATTTGTTAAGCTGGACCTGGCCATGATCGGCATTGCCGATGACAAGCAAAAGCAAATAAAAATAAATGAGAGCCGTGATTTAATAGCCCAGGCCATCAATGATCTGAAGGACCTTTCAAAAAGCCTTAGTTTTGAACACATTACCAAACTCGGGTTGCTGAAAACCATTGAAATGGAAGTTAACCGGCTGAATAAAAGCGGGATCGTAAAGGCTGAAATTACGACCGATGGTGAAATGGCCGGTTTGGGTGAACAGCGCGAACTGGTTCTTTTTCGTATTTTCCAGGAAGCGGTTAACAATATGCTTAAGCATGCCGGAGCCACTCATTTTAAAATCAGTTTGCAATATTACCCCGAATTGTTTAATTTAACCCTCGAAGACGACGGCATAGGTTTTTCGGATGAAGTGTCTGGAAAAGGCGACGGAGCAGGTTTGAGAAACATGGAGAACAGGGCAGCACTTATAGGGGCAATAGCAAAAATAAATAGTGCCCCGGGAAAAGGGTGCGTTATTAAAGTTAGCCTAAACCCTTTACAACAACAGTTATATATTGATGAAGACCATTCAAATAGCATTGGTTGACGATCACCGCCTTTTCAGAAGCGGAATAGCATCTTTAATTAATAATTTTATCGGATACACTGTCATTTTTGAGGCCGCGAACGGTGATGAAATGATCAGTAAAATAAAACCGGATTTCAGGCCGGACATCATCCTGCTTGATATTAATATGCCTGGCATGAATGGCATTAATACAGCGCGCTGGCTTAAAACGGCGTATCCCCAAATTCAGATCATCGTATTATCAATGTTTGACGATGCCGAAAAGGTGCTGGCAATGCTCAAACTTGGCGTAAAGGGCTACCTGCTTAAAGACTCGGAGCCCATTGAATTTGAACAGGCGCTCCAAAAAGTATCACAGGGCGAGGTATATTATCCTGAATTTGTTACCAGGCTATTGGTTGATTCCATCAATAACCCGGTTGAGTTTGATAAACTGAATATCAGGGAAGTAGAATTTTTAAAATTAGTGGCTACTGAATTGACCTATAAAGAAATAGCGGACCAAATGCGCATCAGCGTTAGAACGATTGACGGCTACCGCGATCAGCTTTTTGAAAAACTACATGTGAAAAGCCGTGTAGGGCTGGTATTATATGCCATAAAAAACAAATTGATAGAGTTGTAATATGCTAAATAAATTAGCATTTTTGCTTTATGGGACATGAAGAAAACGCGGAGTTTTTTAAGGGGCGCGGTGCGCAGGTAAATACACACAACAAGTTTTTAAAAAATAAATATGTTTTAGAACATATTGAAGGCCTTGATGAGCCAATGCTCGAAAACACGGCTACGCAATTGTTTGTAGAGACACCTAAAAAGATCGTCAGCGAATCAAACAGCCCGGACCTGAGCCACATGTATTCCATTAACCCTTACCAGGGCTGCGAACATGGTTGCATTTATTGTTATGCCCGTAATACGCACGAATATTACGGTTTTAGCGCCGGGCTGGACTTTGAACGAAAGATCATCACCAAACCAAACGCGCCCGAATTACTGGAAGCTTATTTTAATAAAAAAAACTATAAGCCCGTTTGTATCCTGCTTTCGGGGAACACGGATTGTTACCAACCGGTTGAGCGAAAACTGGAAATAACCCGCTCCCTTTTGGCCTTGTTTTTAAAATACCGCAACCCGGTAAGTATCATCACCAAAAACAATCTGATCCTGCGCGACCTGGATATCATTACAGAGCTGGCCGCCCAGAATCTGGTGCATGTAAATGTTTCCATGACCTCGTTAAATGAACAGTTAAGGCAAAAGCTGGAGCCACGCACCGTTACCGCCACGGGCAGGCTGGCGGTTATTGAAAAGCTATCCGAAAAAGGGGTGCCGGTAAGGGTAATGGCCGCGCCCATCATCCCCGGGCTCAATAGCAACGAAGTCCCTAATATCATTAAAGCCGCAGCAGGCAGGGGCGCCCTGGCTGCCGGATTCACTATTGTAAGGTTGAATGGAAGCGTTGGAGAACTCTTTACCGACTGGATCAACAAAGCCTTCCCGGACAGGGCTGAAAAAGTGTTGAATATGATCAGATCGTGCCATGACGGTAAGCTGAGCGATAGTGATTTTGGGCGCCGGATGAGCGGCGAAGGGCGGGTAGCCGAATCTATCCACCAGTTGTTTAAAATGGCATGCAACCGCTTTTTAGCCGACAGGGATATGCCGCCTTTTAATTATGATTTGTTTGTGCCCAGGAACGGGAAGCAGGTGAGTTTATTTGGTGAGTAGTTAACGGGGTGAGTTGTTGTGTTGTCGATTGGTCGCTACAATTATTGTGTACCTACGGCACACGATCAATTTATTAAATTTTTTCTACCGATATTTTGCTCCTACGGAGCAGTTTTTGAGGTGAGGGTATGAATTTTGAATTAACAGTCCCGTTAGGGACTAAATATCGGTAGAAAAAACAATTTAATAATTTATCCGCGCCGTAGGTGCGTAACCCTGGCTGCATTAATTATTCAGATCGTTTAATAATGTATTTCTCTACAAAAACACCAATAACAATCCCAACAGTGTAGCTGAGCATATCGCCCCACAAAAACACCTCGCCTAATACAAGCCCGCCGAGAACTGTGTGCCTGATGTTGTTGATCCAGGGCGCCTGGTATAGCTGGCTGAATTCAATGGCATAGCAAAACAGCAGGCTGGCAATTACAATAAATTGGATTGATTTGCTAATCAACAGGAACCTGAAGCCGAAATAGATCATCGTTGCCCATAAAATATCACCAATAAATAAGGGGATACCGGCAACATGGCGGGACAAAAGACCAAGGATGATGGTGATGATGACCAGGATAAACCAGGTGAGGCGTGTCTTCAATTCTTAAGCGTTAAAGAATATTTCTATTGCTTTATCCCGGCTGCCTATTCGACCCAAAGCCCCCGCACTTTCCTTATCGTTTTAAAAAACGATGTATTCGTTAAGCGTTACATCTGCTTTTTAATCGTATTTTTCACCGGCCGTGCCGCAGCAACGGTTTCAAAAGCATTGTCAGCTTCTTTCTTTGAAGGTTTTAGCTGTGCAGCCTTTGCCGGCAATTCAGCCAATACAGTGCGGCCGCCTTTAACAACCTGGCCAAGGTCAACCTTAATGGTTGAGCCGAGGGGTAAAAAAACATCTACCCGTGAGCCGAATTTAATAAAGCCAAACTGCTGGCCCTGTTCTACCTTATCCCCTTCTTTAACATACCATACAATACGGCGGGCAAGCGCGCCGGCTATCTGGCGGAACAAAACAGGCACACCGGCCGCGTTTTCAATAACGATAGTGGTGCGTTCGTTTTCAGTCGAGGATTTTGGGTGCCAGGCCACCAAATATTTACCCGGGTTGTATTTAAAATATTTTACCACACCGGCTATCGGGTTACGGTTAACATGCACATTTACCGGCGACATAAATACCGACAGCTGGATCCTTTTATCTTTTAAATATTCGGTTTCTGTAGTTTCTTCAATCACCACCACCTTGCCGTCGGCAGGGCACAACACCATTTTTTCGTCTTCGCTTACTGATATATTCGGGCTGCGGAAAAATTGCAGGATGATCACAAAAAGCACAAAAGAAAGTATATAAACGATCCATTTTACCGTATGGGCTTCAGGAAAGTAAAACTGGATTACGGCGTTCACTACAAAAATGAACAATATGCATAATGCTATAGAGGTATATCCTTCTTTATGGATGGTCATTGCTTTATTCTTTCTGCAAAATTAATAATTTTATTGGGTTAACAGAGGGTGGATTTTGGCACCAATATATATAACAGAGAAACTGCCAAATGGTGTAAAATATTTATGCCACGTAGTGGCTACCGCTTTGTAGCACTAAATAATAAATTTAACAGTGCCCCGTGAGGCGGCAACCCTTCGCGAATTGGGTTATCCGCCTATAGGCGGAGCATAATAATCTATTTTATTTTTGCAACAAAGGGGTAGCCGCTATGCGGTAATCAGTAGGGATGGTTTATCTAAAGGCCGCGGTCCGCCACGTTTGTACATGCCATCTGTCAATCAGTCCTTTTTTACCACGGTCCATCGACCATGGACTAAAAACCCTAAGAAGCAATAAAATACAAATACATATAAACAATAGGTGCCGCCAGAAACAGGCCGTCGAAACGGTCGAGCAGGCCGCCGTGACCGGGAAGGATGCCGCCGCTGTCTTTCACGTTAATGCTGCGTTTAAACATGGATTCCACCAGGTCGCCAAGGGTGCCGATGCAGGAAATAATGATGGCGATAGATACCCACTGGTTCCATGGCAGTTCAGCATAAAAATGAGCAAGGATAAGGGCTACGCCTGCGCTGATGATGATGCCACCGATAAAACCTTCCCATGTTTTTTTGGGCGAATGGCGCTCAAATAATTTCGTGCGGCCAAATTTCACCCCGACCAGGTAGGCGCCGGTATCATTGGCCCACAGCAATATCAAAAATGCCAGCGGAAAATGAAAGTCATAAGCTCCTTTGACGAATGCAAGCGCATGGAAAAAAGTAAAAGGTACAATAACCAGCACAATGCCCAGGTAGGTATAGGCGATATTGTTAAAAGGCGTTTCCGTTTTGTTAAACAGCTGCCTGATAAACACCAGCGCCGAAGTAAGCGGCAGCAGGAACAACAATGAATGCGAGGCCTTGTAGCTCAGTAACAGGGTAATGTTATCCGAAAATATAAGCACAGCAATGCCGGCAAAAAGCATCATGCCGTTGATAATGCCCAGGGCGATATCGGGTTTTGCGGTGTTTTGGGTAACCAGGTTATAAAACTCGTATAAACAAAAGGCGCCCAGCACCAGGTAAAAGGTCACAAATACAAACTGGCCCAGCAGCACAGAGGCAAGCATCACAATAACAAAGAAAAAGCCTGTAATGGCGCGTGTTTTCATAAATTAACCTGGTTAAGGATGATGACCTCAATAGCGTCGCTGAAATCTTCCTGGTGTATATATACTTCTATTTCACCAAATGTACGGTGAGATGAATCTTGTTTATTAATTATAACGCTTTCAATATAATAGCCCGCAAGCGCTTGTTTTACCATTTCTGCCTGGTAATAATTTGCTGAAGTAAAAATTTTAATCCAGTTCTTCTCCATCTGCTTCCGGGAATGGCATTTTTTCTAAAGCAAGTTTACGGTAGATTAGCATCAGCAATACCAAAAGCGCTGCGCTGAAGGCATAACCCATATAATTAAAAAGATGCTGGTCATCAGGGTTTTGGCTAATTAACTTATGTTGATAAAGATAAGTTACTACCACATCGGTACCATTATTTAAAAAATGTGCCCATACCGCTGGCCATATGCTGCCGCTCCATGCCACAAAATAACCGAACAGCACGCCAAGCAGTAAACGGGGCAAAAAGCCATAAAACTCCATGTGGAAAGCGCTGAAAAGTATAGCGGTTATCCATACAGCAGCATGTACGTTTTTGGTCCAGCGTACAAAGATCGTTTGTATAACTCCCCTGAACATAAACTCCTCCACAATAGCTGTTAACAAACCGATCAGCAGCAAATCCAGCAACATATCCCAGATGGTATTCATCCGCAGCATTATACCGGTTATTTTTTGGGCACTGTTCTCGCTGTCTTTCATCCAATCCTCCAGCCCTTTCAGATAGTGCGGGAGTTTCATTTTCAGGTTGATATTTGACAGCAGTTCAATTGTCGGGTTCGACAGGAACATCAACAGGAAAACCAATATCAAAAGCGCCCAGTGAAAATTAATACCAGGTTTGATGTAATCGTGTTCATCATTTACAATAACCTTTGCAAAAAACACAGGTGCTACAAATATGGGTAGTGTTGTTCCAACCAACTGTAATACCCATAATGAATTATTTAAATGTGGCGTTGAAGGATTTAAACTGGCGATGTCCATTATTCCGTTGATGCCATAAATGCCGATAAGCGCAACGTTGCAAATAAGTAGCGTACCAATAAATATAGCGACAAAAATCAGCAACTGCATGCCGGGGTGCAATTGGTTTGCACCGTTTTTCAGTTGTTTATAGGGTGTATTTATCATCCGGCTTAAAATACGTAAATTTGCAACGAAGATAATGTATGTCGGTACAAATTGGAAATATTGATTTAGGGGAGTTCCCGCTGCTTTTAGCGCCGATGGAAGACGTGAGCGATCCGCCTTTCCGTTATGTGTGCAAGCAAAATGGCGCGGATATGATGTACACCGAATTTATCTCATCCGAAGGATTGATCCGCGATGCCGCCAAAAGCCGGCAGAAACTGGATATATTTGAATATGAGCGCCCTATCGGCATACAAATTTTCGGTAGTGATATTGATCATATGCGCGAGGCTACCGAAATAGCCACCCTGGCCAACCCCGACCTGATGGACATTAATTATGGTTGCCCGGTTAAACAGGTGGCCTGCCGTGGCGCCGGCGCAAGTTTATTACAGGATATTGACAAAATGGTAGCCATGACCAAAGCCGTGGTTGAGGCAACCCATTTGCCGGTAACTGTAAAAACCAGGCTGGGCTGGGATGATAATACCAAAAATGTAGATGAAGTTGCCGAACGGTTGCAGGATGTGGGGATAAAAGCCCTCACTATTCATGGACGCACCCGGGCGCAAATGTATAAAGGTGTTGCCGACTGGACGATGATCCGGGACATTAAAAAAAATCCGCGTATAAAAATTCCGATTTTTGGAAACGGAGATATTGATTCGCCCGAAAAGGCTGCTGCCTGGCGAATGGAATTTGGCGTTGACGGGATGATGATCGGCAGGGCAGCCATAGGCTATCCATGGATCTTCAGGGAGATCAAATATTATTTTAAAACCGGTGAGCACCTGGATAAACCCACCATTGTTGAGCGTATAGCCGCGTGTAGTACCCACCTGCAGAAATCAATAGAGTGGAAAGGCCCCAAAACCGGCATTTTTGAGATGAGAAGGCACTATTCCAACTACTTTAAAGGGATAGAGCATTTTAAAGAATACCGCATGCAACTGGTTACCGCCGGTACGCTGGAGCAGGTTTCGGAGATATTGGAAGGGATATCCAACGACCCCAGGTATGCTCATTTAGAAGTTGAAAGTATTTAGGTTCAAGTTTAAAGTCAGGATAAAGGACTTGCTGAAACGGCAAAAAAATAAAAACTTTAAAAATTTATATTCAAATGGCTTGATTTTTGACTTGATAGTATATATTTGAATAATTGAAATGCTAACAATGGTTACCACAATTACAGACGGTGTTAAAGTTTCCGTAGAAACAATCTATCAGCCAGAATATTCCAACCCGGCAAATGACCATTTTATGTTTGCTTATAAAGTAACCATTGAAAACATGGGCACTTACGCGGTTAGGTTAATTTCAAGGCATTGGTATATTTTTGATTCAAACGGAGCAAAAAGAGAAGTAGAAGGCGAAGGCGTTGTTGGCCAGCAACCGGTAATTGAACCGGGTCATTCACATGAATATGTTTCGGGCTGTAATTTAAAAACAGATATGGGCAGTATGAAAGGCGAGTACCAGATGTCGCGCCTGATTGATAATTCACTTTTCAACGTACAGATTCCCGAATTTTACCTGGTAGCCCCTTACCGGATGAATTAACGAAACTAAAATTTTCATATAAAAAACAACCCCCGGCTGATTAAAAAGCCGGGGGTTGTTTTTTCGTATGAATGTGCTGTTTGCAGTTTTATTTTAATTTACACGCTGCTTTTGTGGCGCTGGCTTTTGTTGTGGCTGCACCCTTTGTGGCTGCATCCTTTGTGGTTGTACACGCGGTTGCTGCATGCGGGGTTGTGGCTGCCTTGCTGCACCGTTATTTTGCGGTTTAACAGCGTTCGGCTGATTCGCCGGCCTGTTCGGATTATTAGCGTTGGGCTGATTCGCCGGTCTGAAAACGAACTTGATAATAGGATGAATATATAATGGCCCTGTATAGTGTAATGCACAGGGCCATTATATATATTTATAAAAAGGTATCTTTTACCTCAGCCCGGTCATTGCCTGCCGGGACGTTGTTGCGTCGGTCTTTGTTGAAGTTGTGCCCGCTGCGGTTGCATCCGTTGCTGCTGAAAACGCTGTGCCTGCATATTCTGTCGCTGCTGCATCCGTTGCTGCTGAAAACGCTGTGTCTGCATGTTCTGCCGCTGTTGCATCCGTTGCTGCTGAAAACGCGGTGCCTGCATGTTCTGCCGCTGTTGCATCCGTTGCTGCTGAAAACGCTGTGCCTGCATACTCTGGCGCTGTTGCATCCGTTGCTGCTGAAAGCGCTGTGCCTGCGTATTCTGCCGCTGTTGCATCCGTCGCTGCTGAAAACGCTGTGCCTGCATACTCTGGCGCTGTTGCATCCGTTGTTGTTGAAAACGCTGTGCCTGCATATTCTGGCGCTGTTGCATCCGTTGAGGCCGCGACTGACTTTGCCCGGCAGCGCGCTGCCTTTGCGCCTGTATATTCTGGTGCTGGCGTTGTTGCCTTGCGGCGACGGTATTTACCCCGTTAGCCCTGAAAACAGAAGGCGGCGCAACATGCCCGCGGGCCGTATAAGCGCGTCCGTTAACGCGGTTCATAGCCACTGCAGCGGGACGACCATGATTTACGCTTGCAAATTGGGCACGATTTGCCCTTGCTACCTGCTGATGCGCTATCTGGTTGGCAGTTGCGGGTATATGGTGTTCGCGCATAGCTGCTTCTTCAAATCTTGTCGGCCTTGCATTAGCGCCGCCCGGGCCATTAAAGCTGTAATGGTTATATGTGCTATTGCGGATAACGGTACGGTCTATATAGGTGTTTTGGATAACGGTGCGGTTAACATTTACAACGGCAGTATTGTACATAAACCTGTCATGATCCCATCTTCCGCCGAAAAAACCTACGCCACCATAACCGAAGCCGTAATTAATGCCTCCGTAAAAACCAACAGTCAAGCCCCAGTAACCCGGATGGAAGCCGTAAACCCCGGCTGCAAAACCCCAATATGGAGGCGTCCAGAGGTAGCCCGGATCCGGCGGTGCAACCCATACACCAGGTACCCAGTAATAACCGTCATCAGGGTCATAAGCCCAGTACCCGGGTTGCCATATATAACCGTCAACGGGGCAGGGCGGTTGTTCATAAACCGGTAAGGCAGGCGGCGCTATCCCTGCGGATATGTCTATCCCAACACTTACCTGTGCATTCGTCTTTGGTACAGCAAAGGCTATTGCACTCATCAGCATCAATATTTTTGCTATCTTTTTCATGGTAAATTTATTTTGGTTAATTATTTTTATGACAATCAATTATTAAGAATGTTTAAAATAAATTTTCTGAAAAAGCAAATTATTTGCCCTAAACCGTATGCCGGCTCGCCCATACAAACCTCCATTTGTTTTGTTTTTTGATTGAGAAGCACCTTTTGATTTAAGATGTACGTTTGTAAGGTGATACGGCAAGGACAAATAAAGCAGGGCTGGTTATTTAAACTCAAATAGGCCGGCAATCAAAATCACAAAAAAATCCCCGCCTTATATAAGGGGGGATTAGTGCTATTCATCGAAAGCTGTAATTATCTTCCTCCGTTAGGCCGTCTTTGCTGTTGAGCCGGACGTTGCTGTTGAGCCGGACGTTGCTGTTGAACAGGACGTTGCTGTTGAGCCGGACGCTGCTGTTGAGCGGGACGCTGCTGTTGAACAGGACGCTGCTGTTGAAGAGGGCGCTGCTGTTGAACAGGGCGCTGTTGTTGAGCAGGGCGTTGCTGTTGAACAGGGCGTTGCTGTTGAACAGGGCGCTGTTGTTGAACAGGGCGCTGTTGTTGAGCAGGACGCTGCTGGCGTTGCTGCATTTTTTGTTGTTGGCCACGC
>JARLHA010000058.1 GCA_031292485.1 Mucilaginibacter sp. | reverse complement strand
GGCTAAAGCCATACTTTGACGCTCCTTTATCCGTCGGTTAAAACCGACGGCAATGAATGAAACACAGCGTGTAATTAATTGCCGTCCCTTTTAAGGGACGGGTCAGTAACCACCGGGCTAAGGGCTTTAGCCAAAATTAGCCGGTTGGCTACAATTTGAATTACACTCCAAAAAACAGGAAAAAGTTTGTACTTTCAGCTATAAGTCAGCAATTCCAGGCACCTGATTTGATAGTAATTACAGTCCCCCCCGGAAGAATTCGCGTAAAGGCACTACATTACAAACTTCCACCCCAACTTTGATATTTCGCGTATGCATAAAAAAAACGGCGATGAACAGAAGGTCCATCGCCGTTTTTTTGTAAAATATATGGGTTACCAGAAGATGGTATACAAAGCGGTAAGGGTTACAGCGATGATGATAGCGCCGATTGCAAAACCCCTGTTGGTTTTAAACATTTTTACGTCTACTTCTAAACCATTTGTGCGCAGGCCTTTGGCGTTCTCGATCATGGAGATCACATACATACCAACGATACAGATCACAAATACAAAGCCCATCCTGTCTAAAAATGGAATTTCGTATACGCCGTCACCATTCAGTTTTGAAAAGCCAAAAGGCGTCAAAAAGGAAAGGTTTGTCCAGTACGGTAAAAACTTGAACACGATAGCGAATCCCAGGCCGCCGATAGTGGCGAATAATGCAGCATTTGAGGTGGCCTTTTTCCAGAAGAAGCCAAGGATAAACATGGCGAATATACCCGGTGACACAAAACCGGTGTATTCCTGGATATACTGGAAGCCCTGTTTGCCTTCGCCCATTAACATATCGCCGATAACAAAGGATAAACCAACACCCAATATCATGGCAACTACTACCGATATTTTACCGGTATTTACCAGGTTTTTCTCAGTAGCCTTTGTGTTTATTGCCTTTTTATAGATATCCAAAGTAAAAATAGTAGCAATACTATTGGCCTTACCTGCTAAAGAGGCCACGATAGCTGCAGTTAGCGCTGCAAACGAAAGCCCTTTAAGGTAATTTGGCAATAAATTAAGTACCGAAGGATAAGCCTTATTTACATCCAAAACTCCTTTTGAACTTAACATCTCCTGGTGGAACATCCCTTTTTGGTAAAGCACATAGGCGGCTATACCCGGAAGCACTACGATTACAGGCATCAATAACTTGAGGAAGGCAGCGAAAAGGATCCCCGAGCGCGCGGTTTTCAAATCGGCGCCAAGTGCTCTTTGTGTAATATATTGGTTGCAGCCCCAATAGTTTAAGTTAACAATCCACATGCCGCCAATAAGCACGGTAAGGCCCGGCAAATCAAGGTAATTGGGGTTATCCTTTTTAAATATCATCTGGAAGTGGTCGGCAGCATCAGCACGTAATATCTTAAAGCCATTCCAAAGACCGGTGGTGCCCGATTTTTCGCTGATCAAATGTAAGGCGATATAGGTTGCAGCCAGGCCGCCTAATATGAGGAAGAATACCTGTATAACATCGGTATAACCGATTACCTTCATGCCGCCCAGCGTGATAATTACCGCGAAAATTGCTAATAACCCGATAACCAGTTTCAGGTCTAAGCCTGAGATACCGGCAATTGCTACGCCGCCCAGGTAAAGTATCGACATCAGGTTTACCACGATATAAAGCATTAGCCAGAATATCGCCATGATCATGGCAACTGTACCGTTATACCGCTGGTGCAGGAACTGCGGCATGGTGGCAATTTTGTTTTTAAGGTAAACCGGGATAAAAAACACAGCGACAATAACCAGTGTGGCGGCAGCCATCCACTCATAGGTACTTATAGCCAGCCCCATTTTAAAACCAGAACCGCTCATGCCCACCATCTGTTCGGCGGAGATATTTGAAGCAATTAAGGATGCGCCTATTGCCCACCATGTTAATGAACCTTCGGCCAAAAAGTAGCCTTTGGAAGTTGCGTCACTTTTGTTTTTTTTCTTGTACACCCAATAACCGTAAAGTGATACGATTACAAAGTAGACAAGAAACACAGCATAATCGCCGGTTGAGAGGGTTTTCAAGCTCATATTTTAGTTTTTATTAGTTTAAATGTTGGTTTGACAATTATAGTCATTTTTTTGATTAAATTTTGATTGTGATGAATTGGTTGATTAATTTTTGATTTGTTTCGATCAATTTAACTAATCAACCATTCACCCAATCAACTTAAAATCAACTAAACCAACTAAATAAACCTGTTGATCAAATTCTCGATATACTCCTGTTTGCCGCTGGTGATTGCAGGTTCGCCGCTTTCAATGGCGTAGGCTCTCAGGTCCTCCAGGGTTAGCTTACCTTCTTCAAAGGCTTTTCCTTTACCGCTGTCGAAAGAGGCATACCTGTCTTTACGAAGTTTTAAGTATTCAGATTTTTGGAGGATGTTATCAGCAGTAACCAACGCCCTGGCAAAGATGTCCATACCGCCAACATGGGCGTAAAACAAATCAGCCGGATCAGTTGAGTTGCGGCGGATCTTGGCATCAAAATTAATACCACCGCCGGCAAAACCGCCTGCTTCAAGGATGATCATCATGATCTCGGTCACCTCGTTGATATCGTTCGGGAACTGGTCGGTATCCCAGCCGTTTTGTGTGTCGCCCCTGTTAGCATCAATCGAACCTAACAAACCGGCGCCTGCTGCTACCTGTAACTCATGCTGGAACGTGTGGCCGGCAAGCGTAGCATGGTTAACCTCAAGGTTCAGTTTAAAATCGTTGATCAGGTCGTATTTCTGCAAAAAGCCTAAAACAGTTGCCGCATCATAATCATACTGGTGTTTGGTTGGCTCACATGGTTTTGGTTCGATAAAGAAAGTGCCTTTAAACCCTTGTTTGCGGGCGTAATCTTTTGCGGTATGTAAAAATTTAGCCAGGTGTTCCTGCTCACGTTTCATATCGGTGTTTAACAGGCTCATATAACCTTCACGACCACCCCAGAACACATAGTTTTCGCCGCCAAGGGCAATAGTAGCATCCAAAGCAGCCTTAACCTGTGCGCCTGCATGGCTTAATACCTGGAAATCGGGATTAGTTGCTGCGCCGTTCATATACCTGCGGGCACTGAACAGGTTGGCGGTTCCCCATAATAATTTAACGCCGCTGGCGGCTTGTTTTTGCTTGGCATATTCAACCAAAGCCTGCAGGCGGCGGTCGTTTTCGTTTACATCGTTGGTATAATCCACTACGTCCACATCATGAAAGCAGTAATATTCCATGCCCATTTTAGTGATAAACTCAAAGGCAGCGTCCATTTTATCTTTGGCACGTTCAACCGCGTCGGCTTTTTCGTTCCATGCAAATAAATGGGTAGGCTCGCCAAATGGATCGGCGCCGCTGCCGCAGAACGAATGCCAGTAAGCGCAGGCAAAACGCAAATGGTCTTTCATGGTCTTTCCGGCCACTACTCTATTTTCGTCATACCAGCGGAATGCCAGCGGGTTATCTGATTGTGCTCCTTCGAATTTTACCTGGCCTATGCCTTTAAAAAATTCCTTTTCTCCTGTTATTATCATAATTATTGAATTAGCGATTTATTGAATTATTGAATTAGTGATTGCACCGATTGTGTTTTGATTTCACCGATTTTATTATAGTTGTTTTTGCAGCAATGTTTTCCATTCATGGTATGCCGGCTCCAGGTTTTTGGTTGACGGTTGCACCAGTTCAACCGGGTGCATATGTTCAAATGCCTGTTTTGGGGATGAAAAAATCTTTGCGCCGATGCCTGCACCAAGGGCCGCCCCTACGCTGCCGTCGTTTTTATAAAGTTCAACCGGTACGCCGGTTATATTTACAAATGTTTCTGTAAACAGTTCGCTTAAAAACAAGTTGTTTTTTCCTGCCCTGATCACTGTCGGGTTCATTCCGTTTTCGCGCATAATATCCAGGCCGTATCGAAACGCAAATGCGATCCCTTCCTGTACAGCCCTGATCATATGCGCCTGGCTGTGGATGTTCAAATCGATATTGCAGAATTGGGCTCCTACGATTTTATTGTTGAGCATCCGCTCCGCACCATTACCAAATGGTAAAACCAGCAAACCTTCACTACCCGCAGGGGCTTCGGCGGCTTTGCTGTTCATTTGCAAATAACTTTCTGATCCACCTAAAACACTCTTCAGCCAGCGGTACATACTGCCCACGCCGTTGATACAAAGCAATACACCCAACCGTTTTTGGGTTTCGGCATAATTTACGTGGGCGAAGGTATTCACGCGTGATTGCTGGTCGTAAGCCAATTGATCGCTCACCCCGTAGATGACGCCCGACGTACCGGCCGTTGCGGCAACTTCGCCGGGGTTAAGTACATTTAACGAAAGCGCGTTATTGGGTTGATCGCCGGCTTTATAGGTAACCGGGATGCCTGGCTTTAATTTTAATTTTTGAGCCACAGACGACGCCAGACTGCCATGCGATGAAAACACTGGCTGAATCGCCGGAAACAACGCTTCATCAAAACCAAAATAGTTGATGATATCTTTTGACAATCGATTGTTTAAAAAGTCGTAAAATATCCCTTCAGATAAAGATGATATGGAGGTAGATATTTCGCCTGTTAGCCGCATGGAAATAAAATCGCCGGGCAGCATAAATTTATCGATGCGATCATAAACCTCCGGTTCATTTTCCTTTACCCAGGCTAGTTTTGATGCGGTAAAGTTGCCGGGTGAATTAAGCAGGTGTGAAAGGCATTGCGCCTCCCCGATTGCGTCAAAAGCCCTGTTGCCTGTTTCAACGGCACGGCTGTCGCACCAGATAATACTATCGCGGAGCACCTGCTGGTTTTTATCAACTAAAACCAAACCATGCATTTGGTAGGCAATACCAATTGCGGCAATATCAAAAGGGTTATAAAGCCCTTTGTTATTGCATATTTCAATAGCTTTCTGAACATGCTCCCACCACATCCCGGGAGATTGTTCTGCCCAGCCCGGATGGAGTACCGTAATCGGCGACTCGGTATCCGGGTATTGCGCCGAGGCAACTACCTTTTGCGTATCGGCATCAACAACTGATGCCTTTATGGATGAAGTTCCTAAATCAATCCCTAGTAATAACATTTTTAAATTGGTTTATAAAAAGAGTCAAAAACCAAGAGGCAGGATGAAGAAAATTAAAACGCTTCTTTACTTTATCAATCTTTAAAGATTAATTATTTCTGCAAAATCCTGCTCCTGATTCCTGGGTCCCGGTTCTTAATTTCAACAGCGAAATTAAATTATTTTTTTAAACTGCAATCGATTGCAGGAATTTATTTTATTATTTTTACAAATTATATGAGAAATAAAAAGAGAACTACTATTTATGACATCGCTAAAAAGCTGAATATTGCGGCATCTTCGGTCTCGAGGGCACTAAATAATAGTAATCATGTAAACGAAGCGACGAAGAAATTAATCATCAAAACCGCCGCTGAATTAAATTACAAGCGCAACACTTTAGCCTCAAACCTGCGCAAGGGGCAGTCTAAAACCATCGGCGTAGTAGTTCCGTTTATCAATCAAAACTTCTTCTCGAACGTAATTGCCGGTATCGAGGAGGCTTCGTATCAAAAAGGGTATAACCTGATCATCTGCCAGTCGAACGAATTGCAAAGCAAAGAGATCAAATGTGTAAATACCCTTATAAACCAGCATGTTGATTGTATTGTGATCTCCATCTCGGCTGACAGCTCAGATCACCGGCACCTGCAAAATGTACTTGACAATGGTATCCAGCTGATCCAGTTTGACCGTGTGGCCGATGAGCTGGAGACTTTAAAAGTAATTAATGATAATGAACAGGCATCGCTGGAAGCTGTGTCGCATTTAATCGAGCAGGGTTATAAGCGCATTGCCCTGCTGGAAGGCCCGCAAAACCTGCAGATCTTCCGCCAGCGCAAGGCCGGTTATTTGCATGCATTAAGGAAATACGGCATACCAGTACTTGAGGAACTGATCGTGGAAAATGCCTGGACGAAAGAACTGGGCGCCGAAGGCACCCAAAAATTGCTCGACCTGGCAGAGCCGCCAGACGCTATATTCGCCTCCACCTCCGATTTTTCGGCGCTGGGTGTATTGGAAGTAGCTACCGCGATGGGCATAAAGGTACCGGCTGAACTGGGGATCTGCGGTTACTCCAACGAAGCATTTACCGAAATTACCAGCCCGTCCATTACCACCATAGACCAATTTAGCGTATACATGGGCAAAACAGTGGCTAATCTTTACTTCCAGGAAATGGACAATAAGGATGATACGGAAGTGGTACCCAAGATCATCAGCATAAAGCCAAAGCTGATCGTGAGGTCATCAACGAAAAGGAATGGGTGAGGAAATCGGCTAAGTGAGGCTGACCAGTAAATTCATAATAATAATACTTACTCTTCAATTATTGGAAAGTCGGTAAAATCAGAAATGTATTGGCTTAAGTCAATATTGGAGCATTTTACTTTCCTGTCTGAATAGATAAAATGCAAGTTTAAATTTCCTTTATATACAGAACCAATTTTACTATTTTCCCAATGATCAAGTAAATAATCCTGGCGTATAATAACCGGTTTACTCCATCCGTCATTGTGCCTTAAAATAAATATGTAATGGACTGGAATATTTGAAATATTCCTCAATTGGTTTAGGGGGACATTGAATTGCCCTTTATAGGTCTGTTGCTTCTGGGTTGAGGTAGATGTCTTTACCTGAACGCGCCTCAGTGTACCATTATCATCCTGAACTACAAAAATATCATCGCCGATATCAACTTCCGGAATAGCAACATTCCATCCACGTGTTAAAAATTCAGACATAACAGTGAGATGGTCGGCTTTACCTAAATAAAGATGATAATTTTTTTTCACGCAACTACCTTATATTATATTTATGCAGGACATTGCCGGTATGCGTGTCTATAAATAAAATTTCGTTGACTTTTTTATTCAGTTCGTTTTGATTTTCGACGCCTAATAAAGCGGGGTAAATGTAGCTTTCAAGTTTACCGTAATAAACTTCAAAATTACTTTTAGTATCGTAAGCAACAAAAATATTATTGGCTGGATGCGAATCGGGAAACCAACTTTTGATCAGTTGGCGTAAAGAGGGCGCAATACTGAAGGTATAACCATCAATTTGTTTGTTTACATTTATTTTATAGAATAAGGCGTTTGGATGTTGCTAATATTTTTAGTATATTTAACCTGTAAATACAAAACGCCATAAAAATATGTTTCAAGGATTAAATATACTCGAATTCACTGAAAAATTCTCAACAGATGATAAATGCAGGGAAT
>JARLHA010000057.1 GCA_031292485.1 Mucilaginibacter sp. | reverse complement strand
ATTCCAACACGACAAGCAAACAACAACCGTTTATTCTTTATCTTTAGAAAACTGTAAACCTATTACAGGACTAAAATACAGTGTAAACTCAATACAGGATTAATTATCAAAAAGTGTAAACCTTTTTCAGGACGTGACACCCGACAAAATCCAATCCAACAGGAAATAATTGATTATCAGTAAATTACACAGATGTTGATAAAAATACAAATTTGATAAAGGTTGACTATCAGCTACTTAGCTAAATGCGATGATTTGTTAAAAGATGAAACACGCTGATAATGAGCGTGTTTCATTATGTTCCGCGCGTTCCGTGCGGAAAAACGGAACGCTTTATTATTTTGCCGCTGCCAAATACGCGGCCAAACTATTTATTCGTGCCGCTACGATGCCGATTTGCTGCTGGGCTTCGGGCCAGTTGCGTTGTTCGATGGCTTCGCGGATGCCGGGCAGGGTTTTTACGCCGTAGCCGGTATAAAAACCGGGGGCGTAAATGGTGTGCCGGTACCAGGGGCGGCGGGGCAGGCCGTCGCTTAATAATTGCTGTTCGGCATGGTATAATAGTTGGTTCAGCTTATCATGATCACCATTGGTTTGTGCGGCGGCTGCCCAGGTGGCGACCAGGCCGTTGGCGGCTTTTTTAAGGCTATCCAGCGCGGTTTTTAGCGGGGCGAAATCCAGTTTGGGCACTTCGGCTTTGGCTTCGGGGGCTTTTTCGTGTTTGGTTGGGTCGGCCGCCAGGGTAAAATCATTGGCTTTTATCAGCTGGTTTTCCATGGTGGTGTTATCGCGCATTTTGTCGGTGAGTTCGGTTAACTCGGTAACGTATTTGCTGATGGTGGTATCCAGGTTGCGAAAATCAAAGGGCAGCAGGTCGGCATCGGCCATGCGTAAAATGGCATGGCCTGCCGTTTTTGACAAGGCGACGCCGTACTCAAAAGTGGGATCCTTAAAACGGCGGTAATCGTCATACGAATCATAAATGGAGTGGTATTCGCCGCCGCCATCTTCGCCGCCAAAGGCCAGATCAAGCGTTGGGATACCCAAATGCTGTAAAAACGACGAAAAATCAGACCCTGAGCCGAGGGGTTCCAGCGGTTCCACCTTGCGGGCCATAATTTCTTTTTTATCCTTCACGCTGGCCGCGTCCACCAGTTCGCGGGCACGCTTGCGGTCGAAAACGCTCACATTGGTTTGGGGGTCGATAACAGTATGGGTGATCTCGTCCATAAAGTTTTCCAGCGCCTGCGAGCCGCCGCCGCCATAAAAACCGCGGCCATTGCCATCGGAATTGATATAGACTACGGCCTTTTGCTGCAATTCTTTATCGTGGTCCTCCACATATTCGGTAGAGCCGACAAGGCCGGGTTCTTCGCCGTCCCAGGAGCAATACACGATGGTACGTTTGGGTTTCCAGCCGGTTTTGAGCAGGTCGCCCAGGGCCTTGGCCTCATCCAGCATGGCCGATTGCCCGCTTATGGGGTCGCCCGCGCCGTTTACCCAGGCATCGTGGTGGTTGCCGCGCATTACCCATTCATCCGGAAATTCAGAACCTTTTATTTTGGCGATGACGTCGTAGGCCTGCACCATATCCCAGTTAAATTCGAGTTTGAGGTGCACTGTAGCCACGCCGGGGCCCACATGGTAGGTGATGGGCAGGCCGCCCTGCCAGTCGCGCGGGGCAACGGCACCGTCAAGCGCTGCCAGCAGGGGCTGCGCGTCGTGGTAGCTGATGGGCAGTACGGGGATCTTTAAGATGGTAGCGGCATCTTTGCGGTCGAGGCGTTTGGCGTCTTTGGTAGCGCCAACGCCGGGGGTCAACGGGTCGCCGGGATAAATCACCATATCCATTACGGAACCGCGCTGCACGCCATATTCGCTTTTATATGCGCCTTTAGGGTACACTTCGCCGGCGCTGTAGCCGTCGTCGGCCGGGTCGGAATAAATGATACAACCGATGGCGCCATGTTCATAGGCCACTTTGGGCTTGATGCCGCGCCACGAGCGGCCATATTTGGCGATAACGATTTTTCCTTTTACATCGATGCCCATTTTGGCCAGCGTTTCGTAATCATCGGGCAGGCCATAGTTCACAAATACCAGCTGGCCGGTAACATCGCCATCGGCGCTCCAGGCGTTATAGGTAGGCAACTGGTTAGCCTGGCCCGAGGTGGCATCCGCGGCCAGGGCGGGTTCTTTTAGTAAAGCGGTGTATTTGGTTGGGCCCGTAAGCTCCAGCACGCGGGTTTTTGGTGTGGGGAAAAGCACGGTATAGGGTTGCAGGTGGGCATCCAGCCCATAGCTTTTATATTTGGCGAGGATTTTTTCGGCGATGGCCTTGCTGCCGGGCGAGCCCAGGTTATGCGGAAAGGCAGAAAGTTCCTTAATGGTTTCGCCGATATGCGGGGCGCTTAAAGCGGCATCAAAGGTTTGCTCGGTTTGTAATTCTTTTGTTGCATTAGCGTCGGTAAAACCTATAATGGTTTTTTGCTGTGCGTGGGCGACAGCGGCGAGGGCCATGAGGGCCAGGGTAAGTGTTTTTTTCATTGTGCGAGATCAGTTAGGGGTGAAAGTAGGGAATTTGGGGGGGATGTGCAAATTTGATACCTATTCGAGCGCGCGGTGATTTTAACGCAGAGATGCAGAGGAGGCACGGAGTTCGCAGAGTTTTTAAGGGGTTATTATAGTTTGAATAAATAAACTATCTCTCGGTGGCCTCTGCGTCTTCTCCGCGTCTCCGTGTTAAAGAACTTCTTTAATGGTTCTTCTCGCGACCGCAGCACATCATCTACAATTCCCCCACAAACTCCAGCATCGCTTTGCCGGGATCTCCCTGTTTCATAAAATTCTCCCCGATTAAAAACCCGTTGAAACCGGCGAGTTTGAGTTGTTTGATGGTTTCGGGGTTGCTGATGGCGCTTTCCGAGATTTTTAGGAATTCCGACGGGATATGGGGAGCCAGTTGGTACGAGGTTTCTACCGAAACTGAAAAATCGGCCAGGTTGCGGTTGTTTACACCGATGGCGTCGAGCTTGGGATGGATGCTGCGTTCCAGTTCTTCCATGTTATGCACCTCTAGCAGTACATTGAGGCCAAGGCTTTTGGCGAGGGTGGCCATTTTGCCGATCTCGGCAGGCGTAAGTATCGCGGCGATGAGCAGAATGATATCGGCCCCGAAAGCTTTGGCTTCGATGATTTGGTATTCATCTATCATGAAATCCTTGCGCAAAACAGGGATGGTATTTGCCCTGCGGGCGGCGACCAGATCGGCCTTTTTGCCCATAAAAAAGTTGCGGTCGGTTAACACCGAAAGGGCCGAAGCGCCTGCTGCGGCGTACCCGTTGGTGACATTTTTTACCGAAACTTTATCATTTATGATCCCTTTTGAGGGGGATTTGCGCTTAAATTCGGCAATAATGCCGGTTTTTGTGGGATTAAGGAGGAAATCTTTAAAGGAATAACACTCCCTTGCGAAAAACTCTGATTCTTCCAGTTTGGTATAGGAAGTACGGTGTTTTGCGCGCTGTACTTCTTTTTTTTTATTGATAACGATTTTATCAAGAATTGTCATTAGGCCTAACCCCTAAAGGGGGAATTTGATTGTAATTAATTAATTGTTATTCAGTTATTTAGCTGATGTTCCCTGGCGTTCCCCGCTGTTCCCTGGTGTTCACTCCTGTTCTATGTGTTCACAGGGAACACCTGTTAAAATGATTTAGATTTTAATGCATAGCCAGTTGCTCATCATTTCTTTGCCATACTCCGTTAGCACTGATTCGGGGTGAAACTGCACGCCGCGGACGTCAAATTCCTTGTGCCGCAGGGCCATTACCGAGTTGTCGGCTTCATCAATGGCGGTTACTTCCAGGCAGTCGGGGATGGCTTTTTCATCCACCACCCAGGAGTGGTACCGGCCCACTTTAAAGGTTTCGGGCAAGCCGATAAACAGTTTTTCGCTTGGGTCGGTGATCTTTACAGGCGTGGCTATGCCGTGCATGGGCTGGCCCAGGTTGTATAGCCGGCCGCCAAACACTTCGGCAATGGCCTGCTGGCCCAGGCAAACTCCAAAAATACTTTTGGTTGACGCATAGCGCTCAATTACCTGCAGCAGTAAACCGGCCTCTGACGGGATCCCCGGTCCCGGCGACAGGATGATGCGGTCGAAGGCGTCAATGTCTTCCAGTGCAAATTTATCATTCCGCCATACCTCGCATTGCAGCCCGATCTCGTTAACCAGGTGCACCAGGTTATAGGTGAAAGAATCGTAGTTATCGATGATTAATATCTTGTTGTTCATTTTATACACTATTTGCCCTTATCAAAGGGAATCAAATTATTATTTTAAACCTACCCGTTTGCCTCACCTAAATCCTCTCCAAAGGAGAGGACTTGAACTTCGCTCTTTTTTTAAAGCCCTCTCCTTTGGAGAGGGTTGGGTGAGGCCTCTTCATAATTCCTCCGCCAATTCTATCGCTTTCCTTAGCGCGGCTATTTTATTGTCCACCTCTTTTAATTCACTCTCTGCAATGGAACCAGCGACGATGCCTGCGCCAGCCTGATAATGCAGTGTGTTGTTCTTGCTCAAAAAGGAACGGATCATAATGGCGTGGTTAAAGTCGCCGTTAAAGCCGAAGAAACCGATGGCGCCGCTGTAAAAGCTGCGTTTAATTTTCTCGTTTTCGTCTATGATCTCCATGGCGCGGTATTTTGGTGCGCCGCTCAGTGTGCCGGCAGGGTAGGTATCAGCTACGACTTTAAAGGAGGACGCACCGGGCAGCAGCTTGCCGCTTACATGCGATACCAGGTGGATGAGGTGCGAATAATACTGTACTTCTTTAAAAGCCTTTACTTCTACCTGTCCGCAATGACGGCTGAGATCGTTGCGGGCCAGGTCAACCAGCATCACGTGCTCGGCTGACTCCTTGGGGTCGGCCTCCAGGTTGCGGGCTATTTCGGCGTCTTTTACATCATCGCCGCTGCGTTTAAAAGTGCCCGCGATAGGAAAGATACTGGCCACACGGTTCTTAATAGTTATCTGCGCTTCGGGAGAAGAGCCGAAAATGCGGAAATCGCCGTAATCAAAATAAAACAAATAAGGCGAAGGGTTGATAGAACGCAGCGCCCGGTACACGTTAAATTCATCCCCCAAAAACTTTCTTGAAAAACCTCTTGATGGTACGATCTGGAACACGTCGCCACGGTAAATATGCTGCTTCATTTTCTCCACTACGGCCATAAATTCTTCGCCGGTCAGGTTGGAAGTTTCTTCGCTGTCGCTTTCAAAACGGTATTCAGGGAAGTTTTTATTGCGGATCAGGTCGGCCAGCTTTTCGAGGCCATGGTTTTCTGCTGCGCCTTCGGGCTGGTTCATAAAAATGTACAGCTCATTTTTAAAATGGTCTATCGCGATGATATACCTGTAGATGTGATATTGCATCACCGGGATCTTCCGGGTATTATCTTTGGTATCTTTTAGTTTGATGGTTTCAAAATGCTCAACTGCTTCGTGGGTAAAATACCCAAACAGACCGTTTGAGAGCATTTTGCCGGTCTGCGCGTCGGTGTCAAAGCTGTCGGTAAATTCATTGATGCGGGTGATCAGGTCGAATTCTCCGGCGGCATAGGTTATTTCGCTGCCATCCGGATAGGTTTCTTTCAGCGCGCCGTCGTTCAGCACAAAGCCGGCAATGGGCTCGCAGCAAACGTAACTCATGCTATTTTCGCGGCTATGGTAGTCGGAGCTTTCCAGCAGCAGCGAATTGGGGAAAACGTCGCGAAGGCGCAGGTAAATGCTTACCGGGGTGGTGGTGTCGGCAAGCATCTTTTTATGGGTGGTATTAATTTTATATTTTTTCATTTTTCTCTCAAACATTATTAAAGCAAAAAACCCAGCGAATGAGGTTCGCCGGGTTTCCTATGTAGGTTTACAATTGATTAGTATCTCGATCAAAAACTATCCGGCTGCCAAAATTAATTGGTGCCACCAGTTGTTAGTTTGATTGATTTTGATCATTGCGGTGACAAATTTATAAAGAAAATTGAATTAGCAAATTTTTTCTGAACTTTTTTATCAATTAGCGCCTAAAACCGACAGATGCCCGGCCATTATTGCTCCAATAATTACTAAAAAAGCTATTAAATAAAATATTGCGATGGTTTTATGTTTGCTTTCGGATGTTTCTTTCTTTTTGGCTTTTATATGCCCAACCGTGATCAATGCTATCGCGATTAGCATCATCACCCAATGCTCAACGGTAAAATAGCGTGTAGTATTGTTTTTCATTGTCTCGCTATTGAACTGTACTTTAGGGCTTAAAAAAAACAAAATGATGCCGATCAAGAGCTGCGTATGCGCTGATATAAAGGCAAATAAATTGATCTTGCGGTTGCCTTCGGTATAAGGCTTTTTACCAAACCATCCCATCAGTGATTGGATGATCGCCAATAATACCAGGATAAACACCACATAACGGAAGCCGGAATGCAGGTCTTTAAAGATTTCGTATAGGGTCATTGCTTTAAATATTTCCCGAATATACAACTCTAAGGCTAATGTTAATAACCCGAATCAGCAAGTTGTAAAAAATGACAATTGGGGCTGCTTAATCCCATCATTTTACAGCTAAAAACCTATTCTGTCAATTTGCCGCAAAATAGTAACTTTGCAAGCTCAAAATCAGGATAAGAATAATGTTTGAAAATTTATCGGACAAACTCGACAGGGCCTTTAAAGTATTAAAGGGACAAGGTACCATTACTGAAATAAACGTGGCCGAGACCATGAAGGAGATCCGCAAGGCCCTCCTTGATGCCGACGTTAACTATAAAACCGCCAAAGCTTTTACGGATGAGGTAAGGCAAAAGGCAATAGGCCAAAACGTCTTAACCGCGATCTCTCCCGGCCAGTTGCTCACCAAGGTAATGAACGATGAGCTGACCGAACTAATGGGCGGCAGTACATCCGAGTTGAATTTAAGTTCTTCGCCAACCATTATATTGATAGCGGGCTTAAACGGTGCCGGTAAAACAACATTTACCGGTAAACTCGCCAATTACCTTAAAACCCAGAAAAACAAGAAACCTTTACTGGTTGCTGACGATATTTATCGCCCCGCTGCGATTGAACAACTGCAGGTTTTAGGCGCTCAGATCGGCGTTCCGGTTTATGCTAACCTCGAATCGAAAGATCCGATTGCTATCGCAAGAGAGGGTATCGCGTTAGCCAAACAAAACGGTAATAACGTGGTGATTATTGACACCGCCGGCCGTTTGAGTATTGATGAGGCCATGATGCGCGAGATTGAGCAGGTTAAAGACGCTGTTAAACCGCACGAGATTTTATTTGTTGTAGACTCCATGACCGGGCAGGATGCTGTAAATACTGCCAAGGTATTTAATGACAGACTCGACTTTACCGGCGTTGTATTAACCAAACTGGACGGTGATACCCGCGGCGGTGCGGCATTATCTATCAAATCGGTAGTAAATAAACCGATTAAGTTTATTGGCACGGGCGAGAAGATGGAAGCGCTGGATGTTTTCCACCCTGATCGTATGGCCTCCCGTATTTTGGGCATGGGCGACGTGGTTTCATTGGTTGAACGTGCACAGCAGCAGTTCGACGAAAAGGAAGCAGCCGAACTGCAAAAGAAGATCCGCAAAAATAAATTCGACTTTAACGATTTTTACAGCCAGATACAGCAGATCAAGAAAATGGGTAACATGAAAGATCTGATGGGTATGATACCCGGTGTCGGCAAAATGATGAAGGATGTGGAGGTAGATGACAACGCATTTAAAGCCATAGAAGCCATCATACAATCAATGACGCCTTACGAAAAGGGCAACCCTGACAGCATCAATCAAAGCCGCCGTAACCGTATAGCCAAGGGATCGGGCACTAACCTTACCGAGGTAAACCGCCTGATAAAACAATTTGAGGACATGCGTAAGGTGATGAAGCAAATGAGCAACCCGGCTGCTATGGCAAATATGATGCGGAGGATGCCCAAATGATTTCGGAAGTCGGAATTTCGATTTCGGAATTGCTTAATTAGAATATTTTTGGACCCCTTCCCAAGAGGGAAGGGGTTTTTATTTGCCTCCGCTCCTATACAAAATTCAACCCTGCAAAATTCTTTGTCAAAACCTGGCTGTTATTAATGTTCAGCCATTTATCCAGTAAGGTTGCATATACATCCCTGAAATCTATCTGGTATTTTAAATCACCGTTGTCTAATTGGGCCAGGTCGGGCGCGTCATTATAAATACCTGCTTTAGTTAGTTTTCCGCCATAAATTAAAATACTATTGGCGGTACCATGGTCGGTGCCGTTGCTGGCATTTTGCTCCACACGACGACCAAATTCCGAAAAGGTCATTATCAGGGTGTCGTCCAGTTTGCCTGATTGTTTAAGGTCTTTTATAAAAGCGGCAACGGCATCGCCATAAATCTTTAACTGCCTGCCCTGCTGGTTCTGCTGGTTAACATGGGTATCAAACCCGCTTAATGAAACATAATAAACGCGTGTTTGCAGCCCGGAATTGATAAACTTTGAAACCGTTTTCAGTTGGTTACCCAATTGTGTTGCAGGATAAAGCGCATTAACAGTATACGTTTTTGACGTATTTTGGATATAATCAGCCGAAGAATAGGTCTCTATCATGGTTTTATACAGATAACCCAAATTATCCTCGCTTAAATTGGCATCGCTGTGATCATGCACCAGGTCCTTAAAAAATGGCTCGCGGGTTGTTTGGTATAATTTGTAGGGGTCCTGCACTGCGATGCCTTTCATTTTGGCGCCCTTCATTGCAAGCGAGAGCGTATCATCTACTTCGATGGCCGCATAAGGTTTAAAGGTTTGACAATTTGCGTCGAGGTAACGCCCTATCCACCCGGTTGTTAAAAACTGGTTGGCATCACTGCCGGTTTGCCATATATCCATCGAGCGGAAATGAGACCGGTCAGGGTTAGGGTATCCCACCGAATTAATAATACTCATCCAGCCCTGGTCGTAAATCTCTTTTAATGCCGAAAGGCTGGGGTTTAAGCCCTGCATATCATTCAGCTTAATAATATCGGGTTGTTTGATGGCGATGGTGCTGCGCTTTTGGTAATAAATATCATTGCCAAAGGGCACAATGGCATTCAAGCCATCGTTACCACCCGAAAGCTGAATGATCACTAACTTTTTATAGCCGCTTAGCTGCGGCCCTGCCAGGGATTCCAGCGGCTTTAGAAATGCCGGCATCAGTAAAGTTCCGGAAGCCAGCGCGGTGTTTTTTAAAAAATCTCTTCTATCCATAATTAATGAATTATTGAGTTATTGATTGATATGACAAAGGATAATTCAGTCATTCAACAATTCAACCCTAACATAACTGGTATTCCGGCGTTGATACCAACTCAATGGCCATTGCTTTGATGTCGGTTGCCCCCTTTACCTTGTTTAAAATAATATGATTCAGTTTCGGCTCCAGCAAAAATTGCGCGAGCGCTGTATTCGAAACATTTTTCGGAATAACGCTCAAAAATTTATCCCAATCGGCAATCGCTTGTACATGGGTGTTTACAAATTGTTGTTGGTTGCGCACCGTGGCGATATAAGCTTCATCGTCAGGGTCAGCTTTACCGGTAAAATCTATCAGGCCACCGTTTAACAGTGTCGACGGTATATTTAACCGGTACATCAATGATGAGCTGTCAATCCAGTTTCGGCCTCCGGGCCAGCCGGCTACATTTGGCGGATAAAAAAGCACTTGCCCCAATGCTCTTTGAAACTGTATCAGCATTTCAGGCCGGTCATAAGTAATATAAAACTGCCTGCTTAACCCCACTAAAAACTCAACAGGCGATTTGACCAGGTTACCGGTGTTTTTATCACTGTAAAACCAATCCGACGTAAAAACATATTCCAGCAAAGGTTTTATTTCATAGCCGGCATTGTAAAACACATCGGCCATCGCATTAACGTGTTCCGCGTCAGGCACCTCGTTAACCAGGTACTTATACAGCTTATTACAGATGAATTGCGCCGTTTCCTTTTTATCGCACAGCATGTTCAAAATATCTTCACCGGTATAGTTCCCGGTTTTGCCGAGGAATGTTTTTTGTCCGTCGTCGTGTACGAATTTTCGAACCAAAAATTCCCCGTCTTTATTAAATCCGTAGCCGGTAAAAGCCCGGGCAGATTCTTTCACATCCGTTTCCGTGTAATTTCCCCTGCCAATGGTAAACAGTTCCATTACTTCGCGGGCAAAGTTTTCATTCGGGTGGTTCTTCTGGTTTTGCTGGTTATTTAAAAACTGCAGCATCGCCGGAGATTCGGCTACCCGGAACAACATTGTCCGAAAATTACCCAGCGCGTTGGTTCTTTGAATATTGTTGAGCTGTTGGGCGAAAGCAGCATCCCTGGCGCGGCAGGCAAAATGATTATGCCAAAAAAGCGTCATCTTTTCCTGCAGAACGGCATCCGTATAAATCATTTTGTCCATCCAGGCAATGTTCAGGTCTTTTTCCTCCTGGCGTTGCTGCTGCAAAAACATCTTTTTGGCCAGCACATCGCCTTTTAAAACGGCGCTATAACCGGCGTTTTCCTGGATTTTATTCAAGGGTTCGCCTGCGCCCTTATCATTTAACAGGCTTGTTACTGCATCTTTAACTGTCGCCTGTTCATACGCCTTTATCTCTTCAAGCCGCATACCAAACCCCGCCCTGGCATATAAATGTTTTACATGTTTGATATTGCCCATAGTTTTGTTTGGACTGTAAACTATTGTGAATAGTTTAATCGGAATTTATTAATTTTATGTCGATAAACCCACCTTAAACATGAAGAGGCTCTTTTTGCTCCTGGTCATCATCATAACAACCTATTCTATCGTAAGCGCCCAGGCAAAAAAGGCCTCAAAAACCGACACCGCAAAAAATAAAAATCCATCTATAGCCGACTCAGTAAACGTTAAATTCCCGCTAAAGCTCAGTACAGCCAATTTTGGCAGGATCGACAGCGCCGATATGAATTTAAACCCGGCGGTCCCGATTGAAAAATACGGTTTTGTTGATACCGCCGACCTTAAAATGACCCGTTGCGACTTTGAAAAAGATGCCAACGCCATGGTACTTTTTGACCGCGGCGAAATGGCCTTAACAGCACCCGAAATAATATTGGAGCGCCAGCGAAGGGTAAAAGTTTTCAACGATAACGGGAAAGGAGAAGCCAATATCCATATCGAACTCAATAACCGCTTTGGCGCCGAGACAATACTGGAGATTGAAGGAGAAACCATCAATCTGGAAAACGGGAAAATCCGCTATACCAAACTCGACCCAAAACTTATTTATGCCGAACATACCGATAAAAATAAAGACGTGATCACTTTTTCAATGCCTGATGTAAAGGCAGGTTCAGTATTTGAGTACAGGTATATGTGGGCGCGTCGTTTCTCCAGAAACTTTCCGCCATGGAATTTTCAATGTAACCTGCCAACCCGTTACAGCCAGCTCGATGCGTTCATCAACCCCATGCTGACCTTCTCGGTTTACCAAAATACAGCCAATGTTTTTGTGCGCGATACCGTGTCAATGGGCGGTTATGGCCATGTTTGGGCGATGGCCGAAGTGCCATCAACCAGGGATGAGGCTTACATGCGGTCGGCTGCGGATGTTCTTCAAAACTTAACCTTCATTATTAGCTCGGTAAAAGTCAACGGGCAAACTGTTAACATTGATCAGTCATGGTCTGATGTTGGCCGGGAAATTGCTGCCGACAAAGATTTCGTCAAGCCCTATGACCAGAGCCTGCATGACGAAGGTGACCTTGTAAAAAAAGCTTCAGCCTTAAATGGCGATGACCAGAAAATTGCTTACCTGTTTAACCAGGTAAAAACACTGATGAAGTATAACGATGGGAAGAACTGGATGTCAAAAGATGGCATTAAAGCGGCATGGAAGAAAAAAAGCGGCGGTTGGGGCGAGATCAATATGATACTGAACCGGCTGTTGAACCTGGCGGGCGTTAAGGCATACCCCATGCTGGTAAGCACCCGCGATAACGGAAAAATACTTCCGAATTTTACAAATATTTACCAAATAAATAAGCTGGTTAGCTATGTGCCGGTAGATAGTACCAAATATTACGTTTTAGACGCTACCGATAAATACAACGTTTATAACGAAGTACCTTTTGACCTTTTAAATTCCTATGGGATTTACCTTAATAAGCTTAAAAACGAATATCCGTTGGTTTTTTTGAAAAACGGGGCACAGGTAAGACAAGCTGTATTTATAAATGCCGATATCAACCCGGATGGCACCATGAATGGCACCGCGCAGATCAGCAGCTTCAGCTACCAAAAGGGTACACGCCTTGAGCTCCATAAAATGCTCGACGAAGAAAAATATAAACAGTACCTGACCGAAAACGATAATAATTTAAAGGTCACGTCACTCCAGTTGGAAGATGCCGAAGTGGACTCGCTGCCGCTGATGCAAAATGTTAATTTTAAACTCGACCTTCCCGGAACCGACGATAAGTACATTTATTTTAACCCCAATTTATTTACATCGCTGCACAGCAACCCATTTTTAAGTAAAGACCGTGTTTCTGATATCGATTTTGGCTGTAGCAATATTTACACTATAAACGGCAGGTATAAAATGCCGGCCGGGTATAAAATTGATGCCATGCCGAAAATGGAAACATTGGTAATGCACGACAGAAGCATCATTTTTAAGCGCATCATTGGCGAGCAGGATGGCTACATAATAGTGAATTATATGATCAATTATAAAAAATCACTTTATTCACATGCCGATTACCCCGACATCTATGCCTATTTTAAACAAATGACCGAGATGCTTAACGAGCAGATTGTATTTAAGAAGATTTAACTTGATCATTTCCGGATGGTAACAAAATTGGCGCAATCCCAAAAATGTGAGTATATCCATGCCAGATACCAGCATTATTTTCCGTCGCAAATTTGTTGAACAGGACGGCACCATTGTATCCAGGATTTTGATCCAGTTTAAAAAGACCGTGTTTTTTGGAGAAGATTATCCCGGGCTTTTTGATTTTTATAAAAAAATGTACGAAATGATGAATGAGCAGGTGGTGTTAAAAAAACTATAGCAGGATCCCGGTATTTCCGCCTGGTTGAAATTAATTTGATATCTGTTTTATTTTTAGTACTATTAACCAATTGATTAAACCTGATTCAATGAAAAAACTTATTGCAATTTTATTATTGTGCTTAGCCTGCGTATTGGTTAAAGCACAATCCCCCGTGCTCCGGGAGCAGCCTTACGGGAAAATTGATTTAGCCGATCTGCAACTGACATTGTGCGATTTTGAAAAAGATGCCAACGCCGAGGTGCTTTTTAAATTTGGGAATATTTTATACAGCGATGACCTTAAATCAATTACGATGATAGTTCATAAGCGGATTAAAATTTTCAATATAAACGGCAACGACGAGGCAAATATTCGCTTATCTTTTTTTAGTGAAGACAAGCTGGAGAATATTACCGGCATTGAAGCGCAAACAATTAATTTGGTAGACGGCAAACCGCAGGTAACAAAACTTGATAAAAAGGCTATCACAACTACCGCCATTGACAATGAAACCAGCGAAGTGACATTTGCTATGCCAAATGTAAAGCCGGGCAGCATCATAGAATATAAATATAAATGGACGGCCAGGTATAATGCAGCTATCCCATCCTGGGAGTTTCAGGAAAACATCCCGGTTAAATATTGTGAATTAAACACCGCGATCCCCGACATTTTTTATTTCAGGCCGCAACTCCATATCAATAAAGCGTTGGCAAAACATGCTACTTCTGTTGATGCACAGGTATTGAAGGTGACATCGCACACGCTAACCATTACCGATAACGGCGCTACCGGCGACCAGCAATCAGAAAGCTACAATTACAATAATAATAACGAGGTATGGGGAATGGCAGAGTTGCCTGCTTTACACGACGATGCTTATATGTCGTCATTTGAAGATAATGTTCAACGGCTGAGCCTTGATCTTGTCAGCACGAAGCCCATCGGTGGTTTTAATTCCGAATATTCCGACACCTGGGCCAAGGTTGGCTACGCCCTCATCAAAAGCGCATATTTTGGCGAACAGCTTAACCCCACGCTAACTGACGAAGATATGATCAGCGGAAAAGCAGCATTGTTAAAGTCAACAGACGACAAAATAGCCTATATATTTAACGAAGTGCGCAATGCCATGAAATGGAACGGTAGCGATCGCTGGTATACGAAAGATGGAACCCGCAAGGCGTGGGAAAACAAATCAGGCAATTCAACCGAAATAAACCTGATCCTGTATCATTTCCTTAAAGCCAATAAAATTGAAGCATACCCAATGGTGGTAAGTACCCGTTCCAACGGCCGTCCCGATCCGTGGCGCACCTCGTTGTGGCAGTTTAACCGCTCTGTTGTTTATATCCCGGTTGACAGTGCCAAAAGCTACCTATTGGACGCCACCGGGAAATATAATGTATATAATGAGCCGCCCGCTGACTTGCTAAACACATTTGGCCTGATGGTTGACAAATCAAAAAAAGTATATGATACGGTCACCATCCAAAAAGCTGTTCCCGTACGCCAGGTAGTTTTAATTAATGCCGAAATAAAACCCGGCGGTAAAATAGACGGAACGGCACAAATCAATTGCATGAGTTATGACAGAGCTAACGCCGTGAAGAGATATAAAACAGACGGTGAAGAAAAATACCTGGAATACCTGCGTAACGGTGATAACAACTTAAAAATATCGGCGATAAAGTTTGACAACATGGAAGTTGATTCCCTGCCATTAACGCAAAACATCAACTTTAATCTTGACCTTGCCGGCACAGATGAAAATTATATTTATGTAAATACAAACCTTTTCACGTCCTTAAAAACCAACCCGTTTTTGAGTGAAAGCCGGCAGTCGGACATATACTTCGGTTATCTTAGAAATTACTCCATAAACGGTGTATTTAAATTGCCGGCCGGCTACAAAGTTGATGCATTGCCAAAACAGGTAAGCATGGTAATGCCGGATAAAAGTATCGTATTTAAAAGAGTAATTGCCGAGCAGGATGGTTCGGTGCTGGTACATTATATTATCGACATAAGGAAAGCTGCCTTTAATATAAACGAGTACCCGGGCATTCACGATTTTTATAAAAAAATGTACGAAATGCTGAATGAACAGATCGTATTGAAAAAGGGCAGTTAACAATTACCGGCAGGCTTTAAAGCCGAAGCATTACCAAAAAGTGTACGTATGGCGACGCCTGATGGCGGCATTGTTTTCAGGCGTGTGGTAGCTGAACAGGATGGATCGGTTGCCTTAAGGTTTTCTTTAAGAAGGCATTATTTTTCAAAGAGAATTACGAAGAATTTCATGCGTTTTTTAGAAAGATGAATGAAATGATGAACGAACAAATTGTATTAAAAAAGGCTTAATGAAATGACGCCAAAGAACTACAAAAAATACCTGGTGCTGGTTTGCCTGTGCTACCCGGGCCTGATTTCAAAAACCCTTGCGCAGGAAAAAATAAACCAGCAGGCGTATTCGGCAGCAGGCATACCCGACTCGTTGAAAGAGAACGCAAACTCGGTTGTAAGGTACAGTATGGAATATGATATGGTTAACGGCCCCGGCAACATGACCAGTAAAGTGCACCGGATAGTTACCATATTGAATGAGAAAGGTGACCGGGAAGCAATTCTGGCGCTTTTTTATAACCGCAAATACGACAGCTACAGCGATGTAAGCATGAAGATCTATAACGCGGAGGGCAACCTGATCAAAAAATACCATAAAAGCGATATGGAGGATTATTCAGCAACCCACGGTGCCGACCTGGTTACCGACGGGCGTGTACTAGCGGTACAACATTCGGTGGCGGCATACCCCACTACCATCGAAATAGAATACGAAGAGGATACTAAAAGTTTCCTGGACATTGGCGGATGGGACATCCAGGGAAACCAGCAGTCTGTTCAAAACTCCTATTATCATATTACTATTGATCAGAATGCCGGGTTTCGCTATTTGAATAAAAACACAACGATTAAGCCAACAGTTAACACAGTCGGCGGTAAGAGTGATTATAACTGGGAAGTTAGCAACCTTAAAGCCATCAAACTGGAAGAGGGCGCCGAAGCCTGGCGGGTACTTCCGAGGCTATACTTTGGTGTAAACAATTTCAGCTTTTTTGGCATCGCAGGAGATTTCAGCAGCTGGAAAAGTTTTGGAAAATGGTTAAGAGTGCTTGATGCCGATGTGACTTCATTGACCCCTGAAAGGGAAGCCGAAATCAGAAAAATGACAGATACGATTAAAACTGACAAAGGAAAGGCTAAGTTTTTATATAACTACCTGCAGCAAAGTATGCGGTATGTAAGTATCCAGCTAGGTATTGGTGGCTTTAAACCTTTCGCCGCCACGTTTGTTGATCAAAAAAAGTACGGCGATTGTAAGGCATTGGCTAACTACATGAGCGCCCTGCTTAAAGCTGTTAACATACCGTCTTATTGCGCTGTTATAAATGCCGAGGCCAACAAGGAACCGGCTGATCCTGATTTTCCGTTCAATAGCTTTAACCACGAGATTTTGTGCGTGCCATTTAAAGGGGATACCACCTGGCTTGAGTGTACGAGCAATACTATGCCTTTTGGAAAACTGGGCTCTTTCACCGAAAACCGCATGGCCTTATTAATCACCGAAGACGGCGGCAAATTGGTTAACACCCCGCGCAGCACCATGCAGGATAACCAGTTTAACGGCGACGTTGTATTAACCCTTAATGAAGATGGCAGCGCGAAGGCAAAGGCAAAAATTTCGGCCACCGGCGGCTATCGCGAAGAGTATATCGATATTTCGGCCCAGAAAGTGGATGAACAAAAGGAGTATTATTTAAATCGTTTTAAAATTAAGCAGCCATCGTTGTTTAACCTCAGCACATCGCCTGATACGGAAAATCCCAAAGTGCTCAACTTCGAACTGGAGTATGATAAGTTTGCGGATATAATGGCAGGCGACAAACAATTTTATAAACCGAGGGTGTTTGACCTGATGACTTTTACCATTCCTGTGGAAGAAAATCGCAAATCGGATTATTATTTCGAACACCCTTTGCAAAAAAAATGTACAACAACAATAATCCTGCCTGCCGGTTTTGAGATAGAAACGCTGCCCGTGAACCAGAATTTAAAGTTTACCTATGGCAATTTCGAGGTAAACTACGTTTACGACCAGGCGAAAAACCAGGTGATCAGTACGGCAAAATTCAATATCAGCAACCATGTGATCCCGGCGGCTAAATATACCGAGCTGCAGGTTTTCCTGGATAATGTTTACAAAGCGCAAAATAAAAAGCTGGTAATACGCCGTAAGGCGTAAATTTGCCGGGATGATATTCAGGCTCGACGAAAGGCTGCTTTTTCCGGACCCCGAACTGGCTGAACCGGACGGGCTTTTAGCCATCGACGGCGACCTGTCAACCGAACGGCTGCTGCTTGCATATCAAAGCGGCATCTTCCCCTGGTATAGTGATGACACACCTATCCTGTGGTATTCGCCGCACGAAAGGTTTGTTATTTTCCCTGCGGAGTTGAAAATATCCAAATCAATGCAAAAGGTTTTAACCTCTGGCAGGTTTACCGTTACTACCAACAAATGCTTTGAAAAAGTGATCGCGGCCTGTTCGTCCATCGGGCGCCCCGGGCAGGATGGCACCTGGATAGCCGCCGAAATGAAGGATGCCTATATCCAGTTGCATCAAAAAGGCTACGCGCATTCTGTCGAGGTTTGGCAGCAGGACAGCCTTGTTGGCGGCCTTTACGGCATAAAAACGGGAAATGTATTTTGCGGCGAAAGCATGTTTAGCCTGGTAAGTAACGCCTCAAAAGTGGCGCTGATCCATTTATGCGGGTTGGGTTATCATTTGATAGATTGCCAGGTTTATACCCCGCATTTAGCCTCCATGGGCGCCCGGATGATCAGCAGGGCAGAATATATGCAATTTGTAAATGGTGAGTTGTGAGCAGTGAATAGTATCTTTGGTTTTCTAGTTTGCAGTTATTAGTTGGCAGTTTGGGGTTTTTAAAACCCTCGTATGCCGGCAGCCCACTGCAAACTGCCCACTGCAAACTACATATGGAGATTATAATTCAGAAAGAGCGTATTATACTAGGCATCGATCCGGGAACGGCCGTAATGGGTTATGGTTTGATTAAAGAAACCGGAACTAAAATTGAGCTCATCAGTCTGGGCGTAGTAAAGATGGATAAAATTGACGACCACATGCTGAAACTGCAGCGCATATTTGAAAAAACCGTCGCGCTGATAGATAATTACAAACCCGATTGCATGGCCCTGGAGGCGCCTTTTTACGGTAAAAATATCCAGGTAATGCTAAAGTTGGGCCGTGCGCAGGGCGTGGCTATGGCTGCAGGTTTGTCACGCAATATTGATATCACCGAATATGCCCCCCGTAAGGTAAAACAATCCATCACCGGCAACGGCAGCGCCACCAAGGAGCAGGTAGCCGCCATGCTGCAAAACCTGCTGAAATTTAGCGAAACGCCTGATTTTTTAGATGCCACAGATGGCCTCGCCGTAGCCGTATGCCATTCCTTTCAGCGGATGCCAACGGGTAAAAGCAAGGGCGGAAGTAAAAAAAGTTATTCAGGATGGGATACTTTTGCGAAGGATAATGCCGGCCGTGTGGCTGGTTTATCAAAAGCTAAAAAGTAGGAATTTGACTTTAATCCCGTTTCAAAGCTTCCCTGATCTTATGCGCAGTAGCTTCCAACTCTTCAGCCGTAGGATTTAATTTCGGCCTTTCAAAATTAATATCGCTCATCCGGTTTAAAGGGATCAGGTGGATATGCGCATGGGGCACTTCCAAACCTATTACCGCAACACCAACCCTTTTGCAGGGAATCGCTTTTTTAATAGCTGTAGCAATAATTTTGGCAAATATCTGCAGCCCGGTATACAATTCATCATCAAGGTCGAACAGGTAGTCGACTTCCTTTTTGGGGATAACCAGCACATGGCCTTCAGCCAGCGGGTTAATATCCAGGAAAGCTAAATAATCAATAGTTTCAGCTACCTTATATGCCGGGATCTCGCCGGCTACTATTTTTGAAAAGATGGTCATTTGTTGGTTGATTAAGTTGAGTGGTTGAATGAGTTGATTAGGTTAGGATTGTTGGTTGATTAAATTGTGGCGTTATTTTTTAACTCATTCAACTTAATCAACCAATAAACTTAATCAACTACCTGCTAATCTCCAGTATTTCAAACTCTATTTTCCCCGCTGGAACCGTGATTTCTGTTGTTTCGCCAACTTTTTTGCCTAACAAACCCTTGGCTATCGGGGATGAAACAGATATTTTTCCTGATTTCAGATCGGCTTCGCTTTCGGATACCAGTTGGTAGCTCATCACTACGCCATTCTTCACATTCTTTATTTTTACTTTTGATAAAGCCAGCACCTTTGACGTATCAAGTTTTGATTCATCAAGCAAACGCGCGCTGGCTACTACTTCCTGCAAATGGGCTACCTTGGCCTCATGTAAACCCTGGGCTTCTTTAGCTGCATCATATTCCGCATTTTCCGAAAGATCACCTTTATCGCGTGCTTCCGCTATCGCTTTTGAGATATTGGAGCGCCCTGTCGTTTTTAAATATTGTAATTCTTCTTTTAATCTTTCTAAACCCTCTTTGGTATAATAAGCTACATCTGCCATAACACACAATTTAATTAATTAACAATTTAGTTCTATTGGTTGCCAAAAAAAACCGCCCTCCCTGTTGAAGAAGGACGCAGCCACACAAAAAACAAACAAGACTATATCGGGCTTGCCTACATAGTCTTGCGTTGTTGTGTAGAACGAAGATAAGTGATTTATGTTTTAAAATGCAAATTTTTTCTTCGGTGAATCGTGAGTGGTGAATCGTGAGCTTTTATCCGGGTTGTTTTGTGATCAAAAAAACTACTCACCATTCACCACTCACCGCTCACTAAAATAATTTCTACCTTTGTACCATGATCATCGAAGTATTAAAATCAAAAATTCACCGCGTAAAAATTACGCAGGCTGAATTGAATTATGTGGGCAGCATAACTATCGACGAGGATTTGATCGATGCCGCCAATATGATCGCAAACGAAAAAGTACAGATCGTTAACAACAACAACGGCGCACGCTTTGAAACGTACATCATCAAAGGCGAGCGCGGTACCGGAACCATTTGTTTAAATGGCGCGGCAGCACGCATGGCCCAGGTGGGCGATATTGTGATCATTATGTCATACGCCTACATGGAAATGGATGAGGCCCGCAACTATCAGCCAATTTTGGTGTTTCCGGATGCAGATAATAAGTTAATTAAGTAAATTAATTCCGGCGCGGTATCGCTGCCAGGCCCAGCACAATATGCAAATGGGCGTTCACGTCAATATGGTTGCGCAGCTTATAAACCATCTTGATGCGCACTTTTGCTTCGCGTACCATTTTTTCTAACAGGTGCGTGTTGTCTATATCCAGTATCATTACGTTGCCCACGCCTGCGGTTATGTCCGTGCGCGACGCAACCAGTACTTCATCTGTGCCGTCGGCTTTTGACATGTACACTTTTAATGAAGTCAGGTTGCCGATATTGAAATCATGCGGATCTCTTGATTCAACCCTGGCCGATTCCATCCTCACCTTGCTTACCTTATCCGCATTGTTACCGTCTTTTTTAAAATCCTGGTCGAAGCTGTTGGCCATACCGGTTACCGAAGTTTCAACGCCAACGGCAGATGTCCTGGGGATCTCTAAAGTTGTGGTATATGGGAAGGTTGACTTAATAACAGATTGCAGCATGGCACAGCCGCTCAATATAAATACAATTGCAGGTAAAATAAACCAAACTTTCCTTTTCATAAAACTCGCCCCTTTTTGATTATCTGGCAATAAATATCACAATAGCAGGATATAAAGCTAATGTTAAATTTTGAGCAAAAATTGCTCCGCAAAAAATTGTAATCAAATAAAATTGCGTTGTTTTATATATCAATGGAATTAAATTTCGGCTAATTTCAACCGGATATACTATGTACTATATCAGTCAGTTCAACCTAATCAGGTAGCCCACCAAAAAATCAAAAAAAAATCACCAAATACCCTTACAAAACGTATCTTTGCACCCCGACAAGAAGATACCGGATTGCGGAAACAATTTCGGAGAATTTAAGCCGGCATTTCCGCACGAAGGCAGCTTTCCTCAATAAAAAAAGCACATGCCCAAAAACACCTCCATTAAATCCATTTTAATTATCGGTTCAGGTCCAATTATTATTGGCCAGGCCTGCGAGTTTGACTATGCCGGTTCACAAGCGGCCCTTTCTTTGAAAGAGGAAGGGATCTCGGTATCCATCATCAATAGCAACCCTGCTACTATCATGACGGATAAGGTAATTGCCGACCACGTGTACCTGCTGCCATTGACCGTTGAGAGCATTGAAAAGATATTAAAGGAACAAAAAATTGACGCGGTATTGCCAACTATGGGCGGCCAAACAGCGCTTAACCTTTGTATCGAAGCGGCGGAAGCAGGCTTATGGGAAAAATATGATGTGAAGATTGTTGGGGTTGATATTGCAGCAATTGAGAAAACAGAGAACCGCGAAGCTTTCCGCCAGCTGATGGTTGATATTGGTGTAGGCGTAGCCAAATCGAAAATAGCCAACTCGTTTTTAGAAGGTAAAGAAGCAGCCCAGGAGATTGGCTTCCCGCTGGTGATCCGCCCAAGCTATACTTTAGGTGGTAAAGGCGCGGGCTTTGTACACAAAAAAGAAGATTTTGATGCGTCATTAAGCCGTGGTCTGCAGGCTTCGCCAACACACGAAGTTTTGGTGGAACAGGCAGTATTGGGCTGGAAGGAATATGAGCTGGAGCTGCTGCGTGACAATAATGATAACGTGATCATCATCTGCTCTATCGAGAATTTCGACCCGATGGGTATCCATACCGGCGACTCAATCACTGTTGCCCCGGCCATGACGCTGAGCGACCGTTGTTACCAATCGATGCGGAACCAGGCCATCAAAATGATGCGCGCTATCGGCAATTTCGCGGGTGGATGTAATGTGCAGTTCTCGGTAAACCCTGCCGACGAAGCCATCATCGCTATTGAAATTAACCCCCGTGTGTCACGCTCTTCAGCGCTGGCATCAAAAGCCACAGGTTACCCTATCGCTAAAATTGCTGCTAAACTGGCTATAGGTTATAACCTTGATGAAATAGAAAACCAGATCACCAAAACCACTTCGGCTTATTTTGAGCCTACGCTTGATTATGTGATCGTGAAGATCCCACGCTGGAACTTTGATAAGTTTAAAGGCGCCAACCGAGAGCTTGGCCTGCAAATGAAATCGGTAGGCGAAGTAATGGGCATTGGCCGCAGCTTTATTGAAGCGCTGCAAAAGGCTTGCCAGAGTTTGGAGATCGGCCGCGCAGGTTTGGGCGCCGATGGCCGCCAGAGCCGCAACCTGGAAGAAATTATGCATAGCCTGGAGCACCCAAGCTGGGACAGGCTTTTCCATATTTACGACGCGCTGAGTTTAGGTGTGCCGATTGAATCGGTACGTAAGGCCACCAAAATCGACCGCTGGTTTTTAAACCAGATAATGGAAGTGGTAAACCTGGAGAACGAACTGCGTCGCTATTCGTTAAATAACATCCCCGAAGAGTTTTTATTTACCCTTAAACAAAAGGGATTTTCGGATACGCAAATAGCCCATATTTTAGGCAACGTAACCGAAGAGGATGTTTACCAGCGCCGCAAGGCCTTAAATATGCACAGGGTTTATAAAATGGTGGATACCTGCGCAGCGGAGTTCCCGGCCAAAACCCCATATTATTATTCCACCTACGAAGGGGAGAATGAATCCATCGTATCTGATAAGAAAAAGATCATCGTATTAGGCTCAGGCCCTAACCGCATTGGTCAGGGTATCGAGTTTGATTATAGCTGTGTGCATGGTTTGCTGGCCGCAAAAGAATCAGGCTTTGAAGCCATCATGATCAATTGCAACCCCGAAACGGTTTCGACGGATTTCAACATGGCCGATAAACTGTACTTTGAGCCGGTTTACTGGGAGCATGTGCGCGAGATCATCGAGCTGGAAAAACCTTATGGGGTAATAGTTCAGCTTGGCGGGCAAACTGCTTTAAAAATGGCCGAGAAAATGCACGAGCACGGCATCAAAATCATCGGTACCTCCTTTGATAACATGGATATCGCTGAAGACCGCGGCCGTTTCTCGGACCTGTTGAAAGAACTGGAAATCCCTTATCCAAAATATGGTGTAGCCGAAAGCGCGGAAGAAGCGCTGGAAGTTGCCCACCAGGTAGGTTACCCTGTACTGGTACGTCCAAGTTATGTTTTAGGCGGACAAGGCATGAGCATTGTGATCAATGATGAGGACCTTGAAAAAGCGGTAGTAAGCTTACTAAGAAACCTGCCCGGAAACAGGGTTTTGATAGACCATTTCCTTGACCGCGCTTCAGAAGCTGAATCAGATTCCATCAGCGATGGGGATGATGTGCATATTATCGGCATGATGGAACACATCGAGCCTGCAGGCATCCACTCCGGTGATTCATTTGCCGTATTACCACCGTTTGACCTATCGGATAACGCCATTAGCCAAATGGAAGAATATACGGTAAAGATCGCCAAAGCATTAAATGTGCTTGGATTGTTAAACATCCAGTTTGCGATAAAAAATGATAAAGTTTATGTGATCGAAGCAAACCCGCGGGCATCACGTACCGTGCCTTTCATCGCCAAAGCCTATGATGTGCCTTACATTAACATCGCTGCAAAATGCATGCTGGGCGTAGCTAAACTGAAAGACTTTACTATTGAACGCAAATTATGGGGTTATGCCATTAAAGAACCCGTTTTCTCCTTCGATAAATTCCACGAGGTAAATAAAGAGCTTGGTCCTGAGATGAAATCAACCGGCGAAGCCATCCGTTTTATCCCTAACCTGCAGGATCCTTACTTCAGGCACCTGTATAAGGAAAAATCAATGTATTTGAGCAGGTAGGATAAACAAACAGCAGAAAAGCTAAAGCTTTTTTTTAATGACTCCAAAGACCAAAACGGAAAGACTATAGCTTTCTGTTTTGGTCTTTCTGCTTTATGCTCTTCCCACAAAATCACATATAAATACTACTATTTAGTTTGCAGATCGTTGATAAATTGCAGGCAGATTAATTATTGCTTCCTATGAAAAAGTATCTTTTTTTGTTGCTGTTATTAGCTTTTTTCCGCGCTGATGCGCAAACAAGTTATTACATTACTTCGGCGGACCATACTAAGCTGTTTGTACAGGAATTTGGCCAGGGGGAGCCGGTTATCTTCCTGGCAGGCGGGCCCGGCTTTAATGCTTCTTATTTGGAGCCGCTTTGGAAAAACCTGGCCTCAAAGTATCGTTGTATCGTATTGGATCAGCGCGGTACCGGAAAATCCGCCCTTGCAACAATGGACGATCTTACTTTTACGATGGATAATTACGTGAATGACCTGGAGGCTTTGCGTGCGCACCTGAAAATTGATAAGTTCACCTTGCTTGGACATTCATGGGGAGGTGCTTTAGCAATGGTGTACGCTGCCAGGTACCCATCGTACGCCCCAAAATTGATCTTACTGTCATCGACCGGGCCCACCAGCAATGTATTTCGCTATTTTCTGGATAATATTACCATGCGGCTTCAGCCCGAAGACTTGAAGGAGATAGCGGTGTGCGACAGCATGAAAAGGCCAATCATAAAGGCGATTTTGCCAGGATACTTTTTCGATAGGAAGCGTGCCCTGGAAACCAAGGCCCGGCTTAATCTGGATGATTATAACGCTAAGGCTGAGAATCTGACCTGGCCAGCATATGCTGCTGACGAAAATAAACGCGTTGATGCGCTTAAAAATTATAAAGGCAAAGTAAGTATAATACAAGGACGGCAGGACCCCGTAGGCGAATCCACCGCTTATGAGATTAAAGAATTAATGCCACAAACAAATATTCATTTTATTGAAAAATGCGGACACTTCCCCTGGTTAGAAAACGACGATCAGGCAAGTGAATTTTTTGAAGCGCTTAATGCAGCATTAAATTAAATGGTCATTTTTCCTCCTGGCTTGCGAGAGCCCTTATTTCAGGCACTTGTATTGTCAAAAATTGACGTAACTGAGACGGTAGCAAGAAATTAGGAGCTTCATTTCAACTAATCACTATTCCCCAAAACCACATTAAAATACTACTTTTTAGTCTGAAGTTCGGTAATATATTTATGGTAGTGCAATCAGGGCTTTGTTTACCATCATTATTTATATAGTATGAAAACGTTAATCACCATTTTGTTATTTATAACCGGCATCCAGCTAAGTACTTCAGCTCAAAATATACTTTCCCTTCAAACGGCTAACATAAACGGATCAACGGTAATAACCCCTGTTTTGCCGAATCTTTTTAAGTTGCTTAACGCTTCGGGGATTGATTTTGCAGCTACCGTAAAGGGCCTAAACTACACGCAAAGCAAAGCAGACGATCCAAATTTATACCAGGCACAAAACAGCCTGCAAGTTTATCATGTTGACAAAGAGGCTAAGATGATCGACATTTTTTTCTCCGATAATGCCGGCTATATTAAAAAAGTTGAAGACGACTTTTTAGCTGAATATCCAGATGCCCGGCATGTGTCATTGAATGACGGAATAGAGGGCTATGATTTTACAGTGGTTGGTGACTATTACGAAACCTCCCATTATCGTATTTGCTTTGACCTCCCGGCTGATGGCGGCGGCGGGGTTACGTTATTAGACAGGGATTAGTCCAAACGTTCTATTGAATTAAAGTATAACATCAGACAATCTGTTTAAAATCAAAAAATAAATAAACAGCCCCAATATTATATTATTGCCAGATGAAGATCTGGTTTTTTGTAAAAAAGCAATTTTCAAGCCGGTTTTTATTCAAATACCCGATCTAAACCGTAATTTCGCCCTTCGGTTTATTAACCATATTCTTATGGCATTCAATGGTGTTAATATTTGTTAAATTTATATAATTCAAGCAATATTAAGGCTATAATTGCAGTTGAATATATTCACGCATAGTGGTATGATTAAAAATTTTTACTCCTTTATCTGTTTATTCGCATGAAAATCCCGGGCTTACGTAGTATTTCATTATTTGCATCTTTTTTATTGGTCATAGTGCTAAACACCGGATGTTCAAAAAAATCTTCTTCAACCCTGGTTAATGCCAACATCCCTTTAGTTACCACTACAGGTGTAATTATAAATGTTACTGCAACAGCCGCCCAAAGTGGCGGCATCCTTGTAAATGCTGAAAATGGTACAGTTTCGACCAGTGGCGTTTGTTATAGTTCCACGAATAAGGTACCTACCACGTCTGATGCTAAAACAACGGACACGCTGAAAGATACCGGCACGTCACTGAAATCTTTCACAAGCAAACTGACCGGCCTAACGGCAAATACGACATATTACCTGAGGGCATATTGTATTAACGAAGCGGGGGTTGGCTACGGTGGCGTGTTAACGTTTACAACCACCGGCAGCGGTTCTATAGTGGCGACTGTTTCAACATTTGCAGGCACTGGTACAGCCGGCTACCTTGATGGTTCATTAACAGGGGCAATGTTCAATAACCCCCAGGGCGTATCGGTTGACGCCAGTGGTAATATTTACGTTTCTGATTCCTTTAACGACCTGATCAGGAAACTCTCAACAACCGGAACGACTTCTACCATAGCAGGCAATCAAAATATCGGCTTTGTTAACGGGCCTGCACTTTCAGCAGAATTTTATGCACCCAATGGCCAGGCGTTTGACGCACAGGGCAATTTATACGTGGCTGACTTTGGCAACAATGTTATCCGTAAAATTACACCTGCAGGCGTGGTAAGCACCTACGCCGGTACAGGCGTTGCAGGCTACCGCAACGGCGCTGTTGACTCTTCAAACCTGAAAAGCTCCACCGACTCACTGGCGGTATTCAATAACCCCGAAGGTGTTGCGGTTGACGCAGCCGGCAATGTTTATGTAGCTGACAGGGGTAATAATGTGATCCGCGAGATTTTAACCAACGGCCGTACCAAAACAGTTGCCGGCAACAAGGTTAAAGGCTTCATTGATGCTACAGATGCCGCAGCATTCTTTAATAATCCAACGGGCGTTGCGGTTGACAGCAAAGGGAATTTATATGTAACCGATCAGGGTAATTCAGCGTTAAGGAAAATAACGTCGGCTGGTGTTGTTACCACGCTGGCCGGAAACCCGGTTCAAACATACCTGCTTAACTATCCGTCAGCGATCACCATCGACGCCAACGGCAACCTGTTTATTGCCGATGAAGGTGGCAGGATAATGGAATATAACACAGCAGGTGTTTTATATTACCTGGCCGGCGCTTTAAACTCAGCCGGAAATGCAGATGGCAACGGTGCCACCGCCAGGTTCAATTACCCACAGGGAATAGCCGTTGATGGAAGCGGTAACGTTTATGTTGCTGACCAGTATAACAATTCGATCCGCAAAATAACGTTTTCAACCAGCAATGTTAATGTGGCAAAAAGAACGCCGGTTACCGTTGTACACAAATAACTGATAACGCATTATAAGGCGCCTAACTTATTTAACGCATAAAACAGCCCGGTGCAATGTAATGCCTGGGCTATTTTATTATCCAGCAATAATTGTTTTACCTGCTGAATGGTAAATGCCTCCACGATGATTTCTTCCTGTTCATCCAGGTGCTGTTCCTGTACCTTTTTACCGCCCCAGGCCAAAAAGGTGTAGGTTTGGTTATCTGCTGTTGAGGGGTTGCCATATACAGTGCATAAGGGCTCAAAGTCATCAAATAAATAACCGGTTTCTTCCAGCAGTTCCCTGCGCAAACCTTGTACCGGCGTTTCGCCCTCGTCAATTACCCCGCCGGGTATCTCAAGTGATACGATGCCTGCGGCATGGCGGTACTGGTGCACCATCAGTATTTTATTGTCCTCGGTTATGGCAACGGCATTTACCCAGTTGCTGTATTCAAGTACGTAATAATCCTCAACGATATGGCCGTTGGGCATTTCGCACCTGTCTGACCGTAAGGTAGCCCAGGGGCCTTTATGAATATAGGTTGATGAAAGTTTTTTCCAGGTAAGATCAGTTGGGTTCATAGATGATAGTTCATGGTTCATAGTAAAACCAGGCGCTAATTTAAGCAATTGGCTCATATTCGGGAAACCCCTGCCATGAACTATCAACTATGAACCATGAACTACACCTACGACTTCCTCAGCGTATTCACATTTACATGCGGCCACAGGATATCGCCCGGCAAATTGAATTTCTTGATAAAATTCAGATCGGTTTGCTGCGAATACTGCAATTGTTTAAAGGTGAGATCGCCCAGCACCACATCCTCTATCCAAAAAGTCGACTGGAACCTTGAAGGATCCACATATTTTTCAACAAAAGGGATATTGGAGATGTTGCCGCCTTTATTGGCTGTGTCTACCGTTATGGTGGTAACATTGGTAATGGTTTGGGTGGCGGCGGTCTCTGCCAGGGTCTTGTTTACATCCGCCGGTGCAAATTGTCCCGAAAATTCATTTTTTGTATACTGATCGATATAGCCAAATTGCGGGGGCAACCCTGCGGGTACCGGGATAGCGGTAATCGTCGGGAAAACCGGGGCGCCTGAAGATATTTCAGCATTACCAAGCGCTATCACGACGTCGCCATGCGGGATGGCCGACATCCGTGCGATAGAAAATGGCCTTGCGATATTCGATTCAACTACCGGGCCATCAGGCTGCGCCTCAACATCGGCCATGTTTAACCACATGCCATTTTCTACATGGAGAATGCCGTTGGGGTACTTCATGTCATTGATGGTAAGCTCATATAACAGGCCGGTGATGAATTGCTGTTTTGCCCCGCCGCGATTTGGCACCGGCGCCGTAATCGGCGTAAAGGTGATGGTTTCTGAATATTGCTGAATGAGCACGGTAAAGGTTGGCAGGCCGCTCTTCATCGAAGGAACCGCGATCAGGTTCCATCCGGTATTGCCGGTCCAGGTGCCTTCAAGATCTGCCAATGGGCCTAACTTACTGGCTACTTCTTCGGGCGAACCGCCCAGTCTTACAAATCCTTTTAATAGTGCTTCGTTGTTTGTTTCCATTTTGTGAAGGTTTTTAGGTGAATAATTTCGTTAAAGCTAAATTAAAATTCAGGAAGAAGCAAATTTTATAGATATAGTGATTAGCGGTCCGTAAAGTAAGGACACTATTACAAAACATAAGAAATCTGCAGGATAAAATAAAGCGTTAGTTAACTGTTTAGCCAGTTGCAATGGATGATAAAATAAATTGATTTTCCGATATTGCCCTGTTTTATTTCCGGTAGGGAACGATATGAGATTTACCCCCTGCCATTTGAAAATTCATACTTAATACGCATGTCAAAAAAGAAAAAAGCTAAAGTTGTCTCCATTAAACAGGCTTACCAAAGTCCTGAAAATTATATTAAAACCCAGGCCAGGTCTTTACCGATTGAGGAGTGCGTAGTCAGCGAAAACTGGCAGGAAACGGGTATCTGTAATATCATCGTCGCCCGCAGGCATAAAACAGGCAATTTAACCCTCGGTATTTATATGGTGGATCTGTATTGCCTCGGTATGAAAGATGCGCACTACAAGTTCAATATTGATCAGGATGATTACGATTACCTTAAAGAAAACTATGCCGATTTTGAACGCTGCGATTACGTATTAGCTCACAATATTATTTATGGCGCTGTTGCTTTCGCGGAGGATTATGGATTTAAACCGCATAAAGATTTTGCCATCGCTCAATTCATCCTTGAAGAAGATGATGATAATGTTGAGCTGATGGAACTGGAGTTTGGATTTGAGGGTATTCCATTTTATATAAAAGGCCCCAATGACAGTGCTGCTAAAATCAACCAAATAAAAAGCACTTTGCTGCGTACTGCCGGGGAAGGAAATTTTAATATATTGGAAGATGATGATGGTTTTGATGAGGATGACGACGACGGAGGATATAGAACGCCGGAGGACTTTGCAGCAATGCTGGAAAATATAAATAATCTTTATGATCAATACGTCCAGACAAAAGAGGCAGAAGAAAAACTTGAAAAGTCAACTATCGGCAAGGCATATCAGCTGGTCGGGCAGCCTGTCGAAAGTGTGTACAGGAAATTTGACTCCGCTGGGCAGGAAGAGCATTACAATAAATTACTCGACATGGTGAGTGACGGGCAGCGGGATAGCGCTATTGATGAACTAAAAAAAGCCATTGTTCAATATCCTCAAAAAGCGCAGTTTTATAATTTATTGCAGAGCACATACATGTTAAATGGTCAGGGCGATAAATCGGATACAATGATTGTCGAAATGTATGAACGGTTTCCCGGTTATTTGTTTGCGTTAGTTAATTACATCAACCTGCTATTAGAAGAAGGTAAGCTGGATGAAGTACCGGCGGTTCTCGATGGTAAAGCTGACCTTAACGATTGGTATCCCGACAGAAACCTGTTTAATATACACGAGGCTGCGATTTTTTATGCTACGATGTGCCGGTACTTTATTATGATGGACGATATTGATTCGGCCGATTTGTATATGTATCCGATATTAAAAGACAAACTCTATAATGTTCAGGGACAGTCGCTGGCAAGAACAGTAATGCTCGAGATTGGGGAGGCAAAAATGGAGAAAATAAAAATTAGAAGTCCTTTGTGGGAGACGCAATATTTTGCGTCTCTACAAGATGATACTCACAGGGAAGCGGGGCGCACCAATACAAATATAACGAATTTTTGGGAGTTATAAAACGGCCCTCCTATAATAAACTCAGAGGCAATCACTTGCGGCAGCGAACAGGCTTATAGTCAGCCCTATTAACAAGTCCTGAAAGGACGCCATACACCAGCGATGGGTGTAGCCCATCGAAACAGATTTAAGAGCATCCGCCTTTGTAACAATCCCATCACAAAACCACCCAAACCACACTACGCCGTCAATATTTGTATATTAGTGCAACTATTAACTGACCATGAAGAAACTTTTACTTTTTTGTGGGGCCATGCTTGTGGCCCGGCTGTGTTTTGCACAGGAAACATTTCCTGTAAATGGCCCGTGGGATGTCCGCCCCGGTCAGTATGCCTTTATCAATGCCAATATTGTCGCCAGTGCCGATCAACCCGTCACAAAGGGAACTTTGCTGGTGAAAGACCGGGTGATTGAGGACCTGGGCGCAGGCCTGGCAGTACCGAAGGGCTATGTGGTGATCGACCTGAAAGGCAAATACATTTACCCCGGTTTAATTGATGCCTATACCACTTATGGCATGCCCGAGGCCCCGCGGGCAGCCTTTCCGCAGGGCGGCGGATTTGGCCGTTTGCCGGTCTATACTTCCCCCAAGCCCGGTGCTTACGACTGGAACGAAGCCATCAAGCCCGAAATGAATGCCAAAGCGATTTTTCATGCGGATGCTTCAAAGGCGGAAGAGTTCCGCAAAAATGGTTTCACTACGGTACAAACATTAATTCATGATGGCATTGCGCGCGGCACTTCGGCGGCGGTTACTTTAGGCGATGAACGTGACAACGAATTGATGCTGAACGACCTGGCAGCCGCGCATTATTCATTCAGCAAAGGTACCGCGACGACGAATTATCCGTCGTCGTTGATGGGTAGCATCGCGCTGTTGCGCCAAACTTATTATGATGCTGCATGGTACAAAAATCAAAAAGAAGAATACAATATTTCGCTGGATGAGTTTAACAAGGAGCAAAGCATCCCCCAGGTATTTGAAGTATCTGACGCGCTGATGGTGTTACGTGCCAATAAAATCGCTAAGGAATTTGGAAAACAATACATCTATAAAACTGATGGCAAGGAATACCGCCGCCTGGATGCCATCAAAGCCACCGGCAGCAGCTTCATTATCCCGCTCACTTTTCCTGAGCCTTATGATGTAGAAGATCCGCTGGAGGCCCGCAACATCAGCTATACGCAGTTAAAAGATTGGGAGCTATCGCCGACAAATCCGGCGGCTTTGGAAAAAGCAGGCATCAATTTTGCCATTACCTCTTTTGGTTTAGATAAGGCCGCAGATTTTTGGAACAACCTGCGCACGGCCCTGGATTACGGCCTGAGCGAAAAACAGGCTTTAAAAGCCTTAACCATTATCCCCGCCGAAATGCTGGGCATCGCCGATAAAACAGGCACCCTGGCCAAAGGCAAAATCGCAAGTTTTATCATCACTTCTGACGACTTGTTTAAAAAAGACAATATCATATATGAAAACTGGGTAGAAGGGCGGCAATATGTAGTTACCCGCCTGGATGTAACCGACCTGCGCGGCAATTATATGGTAGCCAGCGATGCCCTGCAGGGTTTAAGCCTCAAGATCAGCGGCATGCCGGGCAGTTATGAGGTGAATTTAGAACGGAGTGCCGACAGTGTACAGGCAAAAGGTACCATTACACGCAGTGGCGATATCGTAAGCATCTATTTTGACCTGAAAAATAAACCTGCCGGCAATGTCAGGCTGAATGGTTATATCACCAACCTGAACCCGCTTACATTTAGCGGCAACGGCATTTTGCCTGATGGTACCGATATCAAATGGATGGCCACCTATACCGGCCCTGCATCAGGCGGAAATAACAAAAAAGACCAGGCGAAGCCGGATACAACTGCGGGCCCGGTGATCTATCCATTCGGCGCATACGGTGCAGCCCAATTGCCCAAAGCGGAAACTGTGCTTTTTAAAAACGCCACCGTTTGGACAAACGAAAGCGAAGGCATTTTACAAAACACCGACGTTTTGATCGCCAACGGCAAAATAAAAGCGATTGGCAAAAACCTTTCGGATGCAGGGGCGAAAGTGATTGACGCTACGGGTAAACACCTGTCGCCGGGTATCGTGGATGAACACTCGCATATTGCCATCACCAACGGCATCAACGAAGGCACCCAGGCCGTTACGGCCGAGGTCAGGATAGGCGATGTGCTCAATCCCGAAGACATCAGCATTTACCGGCAACTGGCAGGCGGGGTTACCACTTCGCAAATTTTACACGGCTCGGCCAACCCGATAGGCGGCCAAAACCAGGTGATCAAACACCGCTGGGGCGTACTGCCCGAGGAGTTGAAATACGAAAACGCGCTGGAGTTTATCAAATTCGCGCTGGGCGAAAATGTGAAGGGCAGCAATAACAATTATGTGCCGGGTGCCACGCTGCGCTACCCGCAAAGCCGCATGGGTGTTGAACAGGTTTATGTAGATGAGTTTACCCGAGCTAAAGAATATAAAGCCGCACGCGCCGCAAAAGGCAGTAACGTGCGCCGCGATTTGGAACTGGACGCTATTGTAGAGATACTCGACGGCAAACGTTATATCACCTGCCATTCGTACGTACAATCTGAAATTAATATGCTGATGCATGTGGCCGATTCCATGGGCTTTAAGATCAATACCTTTACCCATATCCTTGAAGGCTACAAAATGGCCGATAAAATGAAGGCGCACGGCATCAATGGTTCTACTTTCTCCGATTGGTGGGCCTACAAAATGGAAGTTGCTGAAGCGATCCCTTACAATGGCGCTATCATGCATAACGAAGGCGTAAACGTGGCCTTTAACTCCGACGACGATGAAATGGGCCGCCGTCTGAACCAGGAAGCCGGCAAAGCGGTTACCTACGGTAAAGTAAGTGAAGAGGAAGCGCTGAAATTTGTAACCCTTAACCCTGCCAAAATGCTGCATATTGATAAATGGGTTGGCAGCATTAAACCCGGCAAGGATGCCGACCTGGTATTATGGTCGGCAGACCCGCTGTCGATCTATGCGGTGGTACAAAAAACATATGTAGATGGTATCCCCTACTGGGATCTTGATAAAGATGCCGCCAACCAAAAGGCCATGAAAGCCGATGAGGCCCGCATCATCCAGAAAATGATTGCTGCTAAAAACAAAGGTGCTGTAACACAAAAAGCGCCTGGCAGAAGGCCGAAGGGTGAAGAAGAGGAAGGCGACGATGATTGATGTGCAAATATGCAGATGTGCAAATGAAAAATATTAATTCTATGAACAAGATATTTACAATTTTAGGGGGATTATTGCTGAGCGTTTCCCTCGCTTACGGGCAGGCCAATATCTCACCGGCCAAACCGCAAACCAAACCTATTATTATTACAGGCGCAACCATACATGTGGGCAACGGGCAGGTGATCAACAATGGCTATATCGCTTTTGATAAGGGAAAAATTACGGCTATTGGCGAAGGCGCCGGGCCAAACACCAACGGCGCCGATGTTATCGACGCCACTGGAAAACAAGTTTACCCAGGCTTTATTTGCCCGATAACCAGCCTCGGTTTGGTTGAAATTGAAGAAGGCGCCCGCGGAACAGTAGATGAGGATGAAACAGGCGATATTAACCCGGATGCGCGCACCCTGGTGGCTTACAATACTGATTCCAAAGTGATCCCAACCGTTCGCTCAAACGGGATCTTACTGGCACAGCCTACGCCAACAGGCGGCATTATTTCGGGGGAGTCGTCCGTAGTGCAGCTGGATGCCTGGAACTGGGAAGACGCGGCCTATAAAACGGATATAGGCATCCATTTAACCTGGCCCGTTGCCGTGGGTAATAACCGCCGCAGGGCCGCCCCAACGCCCGGCGTTCCGCAGGAATCACCTGCCGAAAAGGCGCAAAAAGCAATTGACGCCATAGAAAAACTATTTTCGGAAGCAAAAGCCTACGCCGAGATCGCCAAACCCGAAGTAACCAATGTTCGCTTTGAGGCGATGAAAGGACTGTTTAACGGCAGCAAAAAATTGTTTGTAAATGCCGATGGCGCCAAAGAGATTATGCAGGCGGTTACATTCGCAAAAAAACTGGGCTTATCAGCCGTAATCGTTGGTGGAAGCGAATCGTACCTGGTAACAGAAGTGCTGAAAGCCAATAATGTCCCTGTAATAATAAAGGAGACCCAACGGTTGCCCGACAGGGCCGAAGATGATGTTTACCTGCCCTACAAGTTGCCCAAAATACTGCAGGACGCGGGTGTACTATACGGGCTTACTGGCATAGGTTTCTGGCGGCAGCGCAATCTTCCGTTTGAGGCGGGTCAGTCCGTCGGTTATGGCTTAACAAAAGAACAAGCATTAAGCATGATCACGCAAAATAACGCTAAAATTTTAGGGATCGATAAAACCACCGGGACGCTGGAAGTTGGGAAGGATGCTAACCTGTTTATCTCTACCGGCGACGCGCTGGATATGATCACATTGGATGTAATAAAGGAATTTATACAGGGCAGGGATGTTAACCTGGATAACCTGCATAAGCAATTATACAAAAAGTGGAGCAATAAATACGGGTTGAAGACGGATTTGTAAAAAAGGAGGAATAGGACTAAAGACAAATTCAGTACTTCTCTTTATCTTATTCCTGATAAAACCGAGCCATTTATCCCGTTATCCCGGCTGTTTTGTTATATGAGCTTTTAATGAATGCTACAACTACCGCAAAAGAAGGCAATATGCAAACAATTCCATAGAATATCCCCATCGCTTTAAATCACAATTCTGTCTATGTTTGGTTGCTGTTCATCTATTGTATTTCAGCATATTAATTAATAGCACTTAATTAGTATGGGGTTTCCTGCGGGAACCATTTTTGCCAATTAAACCAATTAACCCTTATGATCATGAAAAACCTCACCCGTTTCGTCAAATTTATTCCCCTGCTTGCTATTTTGCTTTTGCTGCAAAAATTTTGCCGGGCACAGGCGCCCGCTCAAAGCGCCCCTCAGTTAGGCAAGGCCACCGTTAAACAGGTCATCGCCGCCATGACGCTCGAAGAAAAGGCCAAATTGCTGGTAGGAGCCGGCCGTGGTTTCGGCCCGCCCCCACCGCCGCCAATACCAGGTAGAAAAGACAGCGCCGCAAAACCAGCAGCGCCAATAGGGCCGATGATCGGCCAAACGGAACAGAAAGTGCCCGGCGCCGCCGGCGTTACATATGCCATACCGCGTTTGGGCATCCCGGCCATCGTGGTATCCGACGGTCCGGCTGGGGTCAGGATCAGTCCCATTCGCAAGGGAGATAGTTCCAAAACTTATTATGCAACCGCCTTTCCCGTGGGCACTTTGCTGGCCTCCAGCTGGGATGTTGACCTGGTAAAACAGGTAGGTATTACCTTCGGCTACGAAGTGCGCGAGTACGGCATCGATATATTACTTGGCCCCGGCATGAACATCCACCGTAACCCGCTGGGCGGCCGCAATTTTGAATATTATTCGGAAGATCCGCTGGTTACCGGTAAAATGGCAGCCGCTATGGTGCAGGGCATCCAATCCAACGGCGTTGGCACCTCCATTAAACATTATACTGCTAACAACCAGGAAACCCACCGCAATACCGTTAACACCATCGTAAGCGAACGCGCCATGCGCGAAATTTACCTGCGGGGATTTGAAATTGCCGTTAAAGACGCGCAGCCCTGGACGGTGATGACCAGCTATAATAAACTGAACGGCACTTATACATCTGAACGCGCGGACCTGGTGACCAATATCCTGCGCAATGAGTGGGCGTTTAAAGGTTTTGTAATGACCGACTGGGGCGGCGGCCGCGACCCAATCGCACAAATGAAAGCAGGCAACGACCTCATTATGCCCGGTAACCCCAACCAGGCCAAAGCCATTATAGACGCAGTAAATAATAAACAGCTGGATGAGTCGGTTTTGAACGCGAATGTGGAGCACATGCTCAATATTATTTTAAAGTCGCCTGCGTTTGCAAACTATAAATATTCAGATGCACCCGACCTTAAAAAAGATGCACAAGTAAGCCGCATGGCTGCCGCGCAGGGCATGGTGCTGCTAAAAAACAGCGGCAATGCTTTGCCATTTAACGGCATTAAAAAGGTGGCCCTTTTTGGCAATACCGGTTATGATATTATTGCAGGGGGCACAGGCAGCGGCAATGTAAACAAGGCCTACACCATTTCGCTGGCGCAGGGCCTGCAAAACGCGGGTCTGCAGGTGGACGAGTCCTTGCTGAAGGCTTACCCGGCCTACATAGCGGGAGCGCGCGCCAAACAACCTAAACCGCAAAGAGGTATGGGCATGTTTATGGGTCCCCCGCCAGTACCGCAGATGACCCTGGCTGATGCAGATTTACAACAGGATGCGGCAAATGACGATATGGCCGTGATCACCATCGGCCGCAACGCAGGCGAAGGCGCCGACCGCAAGCTGCCGGATGATTATTACCTGTCAGATGCAGAAAAGGCGCTCATTAAAAATGTTTCTGATGCTTTCCACGCCAAAGGCAAAAAAGTGCTGGTTGTATTAAATATTGGCGGCGTAATTGAAGTAGCCAGCTGGCGCGAGGGAGTCGACGCCATCCTGCTGGCCTGGCAGCCAGGCCTGGAAGCAGGCAATGCCATTGCCGATGTATTGAGCGGCACCGTAAACCCTTCGGGCAAACTTGCTACCACTTTCACCATGGATTATAAGGATGTGCCCTCGGCCAAAAACTTCCCCGGCAAGGAATACCCGGACCAGGCCACAGGTGAAGGTTTCCGCAGGCAAATGCCCGCCGAAGTAACTTACGAAGACGGCATTTATGTGGGCTACCGCTATTACAGCACATTTAAGGTTAGCCCCGCTTACGAGTTTGGGTATGGCTTATCATACACCACCTTTAATTATAGCCATTTTAAATTAAGCGCCCCGTTATTTAAAGGAAAGTTAACCGCCTTCGTTACCATTACCAATACTGGTAAGGTTGCCGGTAAAGAAGTTGCCCAGCTATACCTCAGCGCTCCGGCGGCCAAGCTGGATAAACCGGCCATTGAACTAAAGGGCTTTGCCAAAACCCGTTTGCTGCAACCCGGCGAATCGCAAACATTAACCTTTGCCATTGACGCCCGGGCGCTGGCCTCCTATGATACCGCACAAGAAGCATGGGTAGCCGAAGCAGGGAACTATACCGTTAGCATTGGCGCCTCGTCAAAGGATATTAAGCAAACTGCTGCATTTAAGTTAGCCCATGAAATGGTGGTTGAAAAGGATGAACAAGTTTTAGCGCCCCAGGTGGCGATAAATGAGCTGAAAGGCAAATAGGTATTGATTATTGAGCTGATCTGTCTACCCGCAGGGTTCCTGGAGCAGTACCCTGCGGGAACGGATATCATGACGCAGAACAGATGGATGATCGTAATCCCACCGGATTTTCGGCAGACTTCATCTCATCGGTTTCTACCCTTTGAAACCTTGCCCAAGTTCCTATTTATCAGTATTTTACAACCTGTCGAAATATTTTAGAGGCGCTTACTCCGTTTTTGGACTACAAACCCTTTTTATTTTAAAAAATAATTTTTACCTTTGCATCCCCGCTGAAAGAACTCCGGGGACATGTTGAATACATAAAATAAAAAAATGGCAACTAAGATCAGACTGCAAAGACACGGTAAAAAAGGAAAACCTTTTTACTATATCGTGGTAGCGGATGCACGCGCACCAAGGGACGGACGTTTTATTGAGCGTTTAGGTTCATACAACCCTAACACCAACCCTGCAACAATCGACATCAATTTTGATAAAACCCTTGATTGGGTAAACAATGGCGCACAGCCAACAGATACCTGCCGTGCCATTTTATCATACAAGGGTGTTTTATATAAAAAACACTTACAGGGTGGCCTTAAGAAAGGCGCTTTAACCGCTGAACAGGTTGAAGAAAAATTCCAGAACTGGCTTGACCACAAGGATGACAAGATCACCGGCAAAAAAACCAATCTGGTTTCAGCAAAAGATGAAGCACGTAAAGCTGCTTTAGCTGCTGAAGCTAAGAAGAAAGAAGCCAGAGCGGCAGCCATTGTTGCTAAAAACACTCCTCCGGTTGAAGAAGTTGAAGCTCCTGCTGAAGATGCAGCTGCTGAAACAGAAGCAGAAAGCGCTGAATAATTTTAATTTAGATATTATTGCAATGGCGAAGCACCTACAGGTACTTCGCCATTGTTGTTTTTACACGTTGCGGATAGCGATGGGTTTCAAACATTAAAAAATGACTGTTTTGCCTTTTTTTTGCCTGCAAAAGAGAGGGTGGCCGAGCGCAGCAACGACCGGGTGAGTCCACCCGGCGGACATTACCGCCAATGCATGGCGGCGAGTCTACTCACCCCGGATTCGCTATGCTCTCCGACCCTCTCTACCGCAAGCGGTAAAGAGGGTTAGCTGCAACATTTTTTGTTTCGAACAAAATCATCGTTTCGCGCATATCATTATTGAGAACGATAATTAGAGATATAGCATGGAAAAGAAAGACTACTTCAGGATCGGCAGCATTTTAAAAACCAAAGGATTAAAAGGCGAAATGAATATGTATGTCGATTTTGAGGGCCTGGAGACAATAAAGCTTGATGCGGTTTTTATTGAAATTGCAGGCAAACTGGTGCCTTATTTTGTCAGTTCCATAAAATACCTGCAAAAAAATGCCGCCTACCTGGTGCTGGAAGATGTGGATACCATCGAAAAGGCCTCGGCGCTGGCGCGCAAAGACATTTTCCTTCCTAATAAATTAAAGCCTAAAAAGAAAAAGCAGGAATTCACCCTGTTCGACCTGGAAGGTTTTACTGCCGTCGACATTAACGAAGGTGTATTGGGTATCATCACCGCGGTACACGAATATCCCCAGCAAATAATCGCCGCTGTAGACTTCCAGAATAAGGAGATCCTTTTCCCGCTGAATGAAGAGATCATTAAAGGGATTGATGTGGTGAAAGAGATTGTTACCGTTGATTTGCCGGAGGGGTTGCTGGATGTTTATTTGGATTAAAATCCCCAGTTTCATATCTAAAACAGATAATTACTTTCATCAGTTTATTTAGTTTCGTAACTTTATATTATTAAAAGAGATTAAGCAATGATAACGCCACAGTTTACATACGATAAAAGCGGGAATAAAGTAGGCGTGTTTTTACCTATTGATGATTGGGATCAGCTTACAAAAATACCGGGGGTAGAGGAATTGTCTCAAATTGATTTTCTGGTTCCGGACTGGCAGGAAGAGCTGGGAAAAAAAGAGCTTAAAAACATCGCCGAAGGAAATACTGAATTGGTAGAATGGAGCGTAGCAAAAAAACAATTTAAGTTATAGCGTTCTATATTCATGCTGTATGCTATTATTACCACTACTAACGCCAGGCGTGATATTCAGGATGCCATAAATTGGGAGAACATGTGAAAGCCAGGTTTGGCAATACGATTTTTGAATGACCTGGATCAAAGACTACACGCCATAGCTGCCACTCCGTACCTTGGAAGTATCCGCTATGAAAATGTGCGATGCCTTCCGACGAAAATTTTCCAATATCTTATCCATTATTATGTCGATGATTCAAGTCAACAAATCATCGTCCTTCGTGTGTTGCACACTTCGAGAAAACCTATCTGGTAATATCGCCGAGTTTTATAAAATACTCTCCCTCCATGCAATAGACATTTTTCAAATCAATCATTCGTTCAGAGACGCAAAATATTGCGTCTCTACGTTAAATTTTTGTCAGCTATTCTTTGATTTTTGTAAAGTTTGTTTTACATTTGGTAAATTAAACTTTACAAGTTATGAAAGCACGCTTTTTATTTCCGCACAAATGGCGCCTGGTAGGTTACTTATGTTTTGCCGCTGATATAATTTTTTCAATCGTTTTAAAGGTACTTCACCCTGAAGGATATGCGGCAACGGATCTAAGCCAGGTGCTAGGGCCCGGACAGAAGCCCTACCACATATACAGCGGTGTAACAGAAATGCGGTGGCATAACGACGTAACTATTTTACTTATAATTTTTGGACTGTTATTGGTCGCTTTTTCTAAAGAGAAAATTGAAGATGAACAAATTTCGCAATCACGTTTAGATTCCCTGCGATGGGCTGTTTATTTTAACTACGCCCTGTTTATTGTTTGTGTGCTTTTTATTTACGGCATGCATTTTATTCCTGTCCTTATATTTAATATGATCAGCCCGCTAATCTTTTTTATCATCCGTTTCCGATGGAAGATTTACCAGCTTAATCGTTCACTAAAATCTAATTGAACCATGAAACCACATTTTTTATTTCCTTACTGGTGTCGCTACTTAGGTTGGGGCCTGGTGATAGCCCATGTGCCGATGTCCATTATCGGCAGGGCGAACGGGATGATCAATCCATTAGACAATCCGCCTACCCAATCGCTGTTTACCGGCGAACACCTGTTTTTTATTTGCACATCGCTGGTTATGGCGCTGGGATTATTCATTGTTGCATTTTCAAGGGAAAAGATCGAGGATGAACAGATCTGGCACGTACGCCTGGATTCGCTGCGCTGGGCCATCTATATCAATTACCTGGTGCTTATTGCAAGCCTTATTTTTATATTCGACACCGCTCATATTTTGGAACTTAACCTTTGGGTGCCGCTTATTTTCTTTATCATCCGTTTCAGGTGGGTTATTTACAGGTTAAACCGGTCATTAAGCAGGGAGGGATAGCAATGAAAAATAATATCCGTGTAGAACGCGCCATTAAAAATATAACGCAGGGCGAACTGGCCGAACAGGTGGGCGTATCCCGACAAACCATTAATACTATCGAAAGCAATAAATACGTACCTTCAACTGTACTGGCGCTAAAGATAGCCCGGGTATTTGGCAAACCATTGGAAGAGGTATTTATGCTGGAAGAGGGGGATTGAGGAAAGAATCAAGAGTCAGGAACCAGGAATCAAGACAAAAAATATTATCAATATGAAACAGAAAACAACATTCGCGCCGCACCTGGTGATCAGTCATGGCGTAAAAGATATAAGCTTCTATATCGATGTTTTTGGGGCAAAGGAACTGCGCCGTTTTAGCGATGACGATGGATCGATCCATGTGTCGGAACTGGAAATTGACGGCAATGTTTTCCACTTGCACGAGGAAGGCAGCCGGAATTTGAGCCCCGCCCATACCGGCAATACTACCGTATCCATCGGTTTATTTATAGATGACGTGCATGGCGTAATGGCGCGGGCCGAAGCAGCGGGCGCAACAGTGATCTCGCCGGTGCAGGATTATGACTACGGCTACCGGCAGGGTAGTTTTATCGACCCCTTCGGGCATGAGTGGCTGATTGAAAAAGATATCCGCGACGAAAGGCCTGCAACCAATAACGGCAACTAACATGGAAAACAGTTTTAAAGCAGTAATTAAACCCACGCTATCGGTAAAAAACGGTGCCGCCGCTATCGACTTTTATAAAAAAGCATTTAACGCCACCGAATTGATGCGTGTAACTTCTCCGGATGGGGAATTGGTGGCTGAATTATCGATTGGCGGCGCGGTGTTTTATCTGGCCGATGAATCGCCGGAACTTGGCAATTACAGCCCATTGAGCCTCGGGGGTATCAGTGTGAGGTTTGGGTTGATGGTTGGCGACCCGGACGCGGTGGCAAAACAAGCTATTGCAGTCGGCGCAACTGAAATATACCCGGTAGCCGACCAGGATTACGGCATGCGCCTGGGCCATATCTCCGATCCCTTTGGCCATCACTGGGAAATTTACAGGCCTTTGTAGGAATTCCGGGCTTTCAGCTTTAGTCTTTCAGCTTAAAGAAAACTATCTTTGCCCCATGCGCTTTGATATCGTTACCGTTTTGCCCGGCTTGCTGGAAAGCCCCTTCGCCCACTCCATTTTGCAGCGTGCGCAAAAAAAAGGCATTGCCGAAATACACGTCCATAACCTGCGGGATTATTCCACACAAAAACAAAAAAGTGTGGACGATTACCCCTATGGCGGCGGCAGCGGTATGGTGATGACCATTGACCCCTTTGCCCGCATTATTGAAAAATTGAAAAGCGAGCGCGATTATGACGAGGTGATCTTTATGTCGCCGGATGGTGAGACTTTTAACCAGCAGATCGCCAACCAGCTGTCAACCAAAACAAACTACATTATTTTATGTGGCCACTATAAAGGCATCGACCAGCGGATCCGCGATATTTTCGTGACCCGCGAGATCTCTATCGGCGATTATGTGCTGTCGGGCGGCGAACTGCCGGCTGCAATCGTTGTTGATGCCGTGGTGAGGTTGATACCGGGTGTTTTATCCGACGAAACCTCTGCATTATCCGATTCTTTCCAGGATGGATTGCTGGATGCCCCGGTTTATACCCGCCCGGCCGACTGGAACGGCTACAAGGTGCCCGACATCCTTTTAAGCGGCAATACACCCGAGGTAGAAAAATGGCGCTTTGAACAGGCCGTAGAACGCACCAGGAAGAGAAGGCCGGATTTGCTGGAATAGTGTCCCGCCCTTTGATGTCGTCCGCCTTGTGGCGGATCGGCACCCCACACTGCTATGTCGCCGCGCGCTAAGTAACAAAGCGCTGAGCCGCCTGCATGTTGGCGTCCTGTCGGACGATGCCTTGTCAGCTGACCACCTGTCCGTGGGGTACTGAAATAAATTCAGCATGACTTATTTTTTCAATTCTTTTCAAGTAAAACCTTAAATTTAGATTGCAACTAAAAAGCACCCAATGCATTGTAGTTGCAGAAAATGAGCCCTGAACAACAGTCCCGGTTAATTGACCAATGCCGTACAAACCCCGCCGCTTTTGGTGAGGTGTTTGACTATTGGTATAAACCTGTGTTCGGGTATATCATGCGCCGCACGGCGGATTATGATCTTTCGAGGGACATTGCTGCCGAAACATTTTTAAAAGCCTTTTTAAAGATCGGCAGTTTCCGCTGGCGTGGTATCAGTCTTTCTGCCTGGCTGTACCGAATTGCCAGCAACGAACTGAATATGTATTACCGCAGCAGTAAATACCAGCCACAATCGCTACAGCAATTACTGGAGAACCCCCAAATGGAAAAGCTGCTACACCAGGATGCAGATGATGAGCGTGAAATACTTGAAGGCGAATTAAAGGCACATAACGATTATAACCTGATCAGGATAAACCTGCTGAAGCTGGATATTAAATACCAGGAAGTAATTGCGCTACGGTATTTTGAACAAAAAACCAATAGCGAGATCAGCGAGATTCTGGATAAGAATGAAGGAACCGTAAAGTCGCTGCTATCGCGCGGGTTGGAGAAATTAAGAAATATGGTGTAACACTGCAACCGGATCATCTTTTTGCATTATAGGAGTAATTAATATGAAAGAAAAAGACGAATTTTTAAAACAGATGGAAAACTTAAAAGTACCGGAAGTTAACCCGCAGGAACACCCCCAATTGGTAAAAATGGCCATTATGAATGCAGGCCGCTCGGCGGCATTGGGCGTATGGCTGATTGTTGCGCCCTGCTATTTTTTGTTTTGCGTGTTTATGTACTACTTCTCGCACCTACGCGTGGGCGCAAGCTGGTTCGCAGCCATGTTTACGCTGATGTCGAGTCTGGATAAAACGCGCTATATCGATTTTTTAGGGCCGGTTATTATGGTGGTGCTGCCAATTGTCTGTATCATCATCAATGCACTGGCCATAACACATGTGGACCTTCAAAAAGAAGGCAGAGTGCAACAGCTTAATATCACCATAAAGGTTAAAATATGGAATATCCTGCTTGTCCTGCTCAGCCTGGTTATTGTGGGGATATTTATAGCGTATGTAATGACGGAGAATATCTCCGTAGGTTAAAGGAGAAAGGCAGAAGCCTCGTTCAATTAAAGAAGTATCAAACTATAAAACTTAATTTTATGAAATTAAACTGGTTTACACGTACAGGCATTATCTACCGCCCGGCTTCGGTAGTCGGCTGGGTTATTTTAGTGATAGCGGCGGCATACGCCGTCTATACTTTTATTGATATCGACAGCCGCTCACACTCCGGAAGTGATACGATGATCAATTTTGTATTCAACGTTCTGCTGATCGGCTTGATCTATACTATTATAGCATATTTTACAGAGGCGAGGAAGGTGGATTAAGTTGATTGAGTTAGATTAAGTTGAATGGTTGATTGGGTTAAGTTAGTTGAATTGCAACCACTCACTTAATCCAACTCAATCAACCATTCAACTTAATCTAACTAATCGAAATTAATTTTCAACATCGACTTTTAATTGTTAAAAAAAATCCCTATAATTGCAATCCGATTTTTACGGGCTAAAAATCGCTTTAAGAGCTAAAAATCATGGATTTAGTAAAATTTGTTGAAGAACAATCATCAGAAAAAAGAGTACATCCGTCCTTTAAAGCAGGTGATACGGTAAGTGTTCACTATAAAATACGCGAAGGAAACAAGGAACGTATACAGGTATACCAGGGTGTGGTTATCCAACGTAACAGTGTTGGCATATCTGAAACCTTTACTGTACGTAAAGTATCAAACGGCATAGGTGTTGAGCGTATATTCCCTTACAACTCGCCAAATATTGAAAAGGTAGAGGTAAACAGCCACGGTAAAGTACGCCGTGCTAAACTTTATTACCTGCGCGAATTGACCGGCAAAGCTGCCCGTATCAAATCAAAAAGGGTTTAAGTTTTCAGGTCTCCTGAAAAGGAGTATCATAAAAATATTCGCCTTCCCGGCTTACCGGGGAGGTTTTTTTGTTTTTTGTAAATTACCCCAAAAAGGCCGTAACCCTACTATCGCCTATCACTACCCCAAATTTTCGCATAAAAAAAAGCCACCTCATTTAAGGCAGCTTTTATATTTTTACTCCCCTTCAGGGGCAGTGGGCTTATGCTGTTTCAGCTTCCATGGCCATTTGCTCGTCAACCAGTATACGGCCGCAATGTTCGCAAACGATGATCTTTTTACGCTGACGGATATCCGACTGGCGTTGAGGCGGGATCTGGTTAAAGCATCCTGAACATGAATCGCGCTGGATAGTTACCACTGCCAGGCCGTTCTTTGCGTTTTTACGCAAACGGTTATAGGCAATCAATAAACGCTCATCAATACCTTTGGTTGCTGCTTCAGCCTGGGCGGTCAGTTCGTTTTCTTCCTTCTGGGTTTCAGAAGTGATGGTGCCTAATTCTTCTTTTTTGGCATCCAGGTCGCTTTTACGGGCTTCCAGGTCGGCAAGGGCTTTTTCATAAACCTGGGTTTTAGTGGCTATTTCAAAGCCAAATTCCCTGATCTTTTTTTCACTTACCTGGATATCTAATCCCTGGATCTCAATTTCTTTTGATATAGCGTCGTATTCGCGGTTATTTTTAACCTCATTAAGTTGAGTTTCGTATTTTTTGATGTTGGCCTGTGAATCCTTTATCAGGTTTTTACGGGTAACAATATCATCTTCTAAATCATCCAGCTCAGCTTTTATCTTTTGAATACGGGTTTCAAGACCAGCAACGTCATCTTCCAGATCGGCAACTTCCATAGGCAACTCGCCTCTTACCTGGCGAATTCTGTCGATCTTGGTGTGGATGGTTTGTAGTTCGTATAAAGCTTTCAGCTTCTCTTCTACGGTTTGTTCCATTAAATAAAATATTTGACGGGGTTTGTATTTACTTCTGTTAAACGGACGGCAAAGTTACTAAATTTTTTCTTAATATTCTCATACAATAATTGTTGCGTAAATTGTTCACTTTCAAAGTGCCCAACGTCGGCGATGATCAACTTTCCTTCGGCATCAAAAAACTCGTGGTACTTGTAATCGGCGGTGATAAATATATCGGCCCCGGCACCTATGGCGTGCTTTAACAGAAAACCCCCGGCACCGCCGCAAACCGCTACTTTTTTAATATGCCTGCCGGTAAATGCCGTATGTCTGATCACATGCGCACGCATTTTTTCTTTTACCTGATATAAAAAAGCTTCTTCTTCCATCGGCAGCTCCAGTTCACCGATCATCCCGGACCCGACAGCCTGGGTTTGATTGGTCATGGGGTACAGGTCGTAGGCCACCTCTTCATAAGGATGGGCCAGTATAAGCGCCATCAAGATTTTACTTTCGGCTATAGCCGGGTAAATGGTTTCCACCCGAATCTCTTCCTCCCTATGCCGTACGCCCTGTTCGCCTACAAAGGGGTTGGTATATTCGTTACCCTTAAATGTGCCCGTCCCATTGGCATTAAAGCTCACTTCGCTATAATTGCCGATATGCCCGGCACCCGCTTCAAATAAAGCGTCCCTCACAGCATCCGCATGGCTATGCGGCACATAGGTAACCAGCTTTTTAAGCAAACTATGTTTGGGGACCAGGATGCGACAGTTTTGCAACCCAAGCGTAGCGCATATTTTGGCGTTGACGCCCGGCAATACATTATCCAGGTTGGTATGAATGGCATATAAAGCGATATTATTGCGGATCGCTTTTTCAACCACACGCTCTACGTACGTTTTGCTGTTGAATTTTTTAAGCCCGCGAAAAACAATCGGGTGGTGCGAGATAATCACCTGGCAATCATGGATGATAGCTTCATCCACTACGGCCTCCGTACAATCAAGCGAGATGAGCGCCTGGGACACTTCCTGGTCGGGGCGGCCGACGATGAGGCCGGCATTATCGTAATCTTCCTGGTAAGCCAGCGGGGCCAGGCTTTCGAGGTAGGCGGTGAGTTGGGATAGTTTCATGTTTATATGAATTTCACGAATGTTTTCAAATTTACGTGAATTCATTAGTATAACGTCAATTTTCAAAAATCCTTGTTGTTTTAGGTTTGTGCAATTCAAACCGCTTAGTGAAATTCATATAGAAAATTGTAAATTTGATTTATAGGAACACGAATTGCACATTATGAAGGCAGGTTTTCAGAATGATGCCTGCCCCCTTTTTTTATTTGTCAAACTAACAAATAAAAACCCTATATATAAGCAAAGCCCCTGATGGGCAGGGGCCTTTGCTAACCAATTATAAACCTAAATTATGAGAAGAGCTGTAGGAGAAGGGGTCGAACCTTCAAGAAGTGGTTATTCTTATTGCTAAGAGTTTCCCATGATCTTCGCCACCGGGACAAGGAGGTGTGTCTGCCTAAAATTTCACCATCCTACAGTATTTAAAGTCCTAAGCCGGAAGTCCTGAGTCTTTAGTCGCATTTAACTTATGCTCCTGACTAACTTCTTAAAACAGTATTTTTATTTCGGGTCATCAACTTTACTTCTCTTGTTTTTGACCCAAGACTTGAGACTTTCGACTCAAGACTTAGAAAAAAGCTGTTGGGGAAGGATTCGAACCTTCAAAGAGTGGTTAGCCCGCTTCGGGTTTTCCATAATCTCCGCCACCGGGACAAGGAGGTGTGTCTGCCTAAAATTTCACCACCCAACATTGTGTATTATTAAAAAGAACGATCGGCTTTTGTCATTGGCTTGATACAAATCTAACAGGACTATCCATTTGTTGCAAATATTTCAATAGAATATTTGTATTTTTATCAGATTTTAATTATTCTTGTATATAAATAAAATTTTCCGAATTTATGTCCCACAGAAAAGCTCAAAATTTAGAAATTGATAATCTCGACATACAGATTTTATCGATATTAATGAAAAATGCGACCACTCCGTACACCGAGATTGCTAAAGAGTTGATCGTTTCCGGCGGAACTATACACGTGAGGATGAAAAAGTTGGAAGAAATGGGTGTAATAAAAGGTGCCAGTTTGGAAGTAGATCCTCAAAAATTAGGGTACGATATTACCGCTTTCCTTGGCATTTTCCTGGAAAAAGGCTCACAATACAATGATGCCGTTAAGCAGTTAAAGACCGTAAAAGAGATCGTAGAACTCCATTACACCACCGGCAGCTACAGCATTTTTGCCAAAATAGTGTGCCATGACACCACGCATTTACGTGAAGTTTTGAACGAACAGATCCAGGGTGTTAAAGGCATCCAGCGGACCGAAACTTTCATTTCACTGGAAGAAAGTATCCGTAGGCAGATCACACTGGAGTAAAAAATAAATTTAATCTTAGGACTTACGAAGCTTTGGAAGCTTCGTAAGTCTGTGGGATTTCACCTGAATTTATCTTTCAAAGCAGCCAGCTTAATTTGCAGGTCACTCTCAGGCTGAGGCGCAGGCTTTTTATTAAAAACCGGTTTTTGTACTGGCCGTTGATCACGAACGGGTTCTCTTCTTTCCCTTTCAACTGGTTTGGGTTCATTTTCTTTCATGGATAAAGCGATGCGTTTGCGGTTAATATCCACGTCGGTTACGGTAACTTCTACCTTTTGGGCAACTTTTAATATTTCGTTGGCGTCCTTAATAAAGCGGTTGGTGATTTGGCTTAAATGTACCAGCCCATCCTGATGAACGCCGATATCTACAAATGCACCGAAGTTGGTGATGTTGGTAACGATACCCGGCAGCTTCATGCCGATTTTTAAATCGTTGATGGAATTCACCCCTTCCGTAAAGCTAAAGGCTTCAAACTGTTCGCGCGGGTCGCGGCCGGGTTTGGCCAGTTCGGCCATTATATCATTCAGCGTGGGCAAGCCCACGGTTTCAGACGTATATTTTAATAGCGGGATGCTTTTGCGCAGCTTATCATCACCCATTAATTCTTTTACAGAACATTTCAGGTCTTTGGCCATTTGTTCCACCAGCGCATATCTTTCCGGGTGTACCGCACTGGTATCCAGGGGATTTTCCGCGTGATGGATCCGCAGGAAACCTGCTGCCTGTTCAAAAGCCTTGTCACCCAAACGGGGCACTTTTTTCAACTGGTCGCGGCGTTTAAAGGCGCCATTCTGGTTACGGTATTCAACAATATTCTGCGCCAATTGCGGGCCAAGGCCAGATACATAGGCCAATATTTGTTTCGACGCCGTATTCAATTCAACCCCAACCGCGTTTACACAGCTCATTACGGTATCATCCAGCGAAGTTTGCAGTTTAGTTTGATCCACATCGTGCTGGTACTGCCCCACACCTATTGATTTCGGGTCGATCTTCACCAACTCTGCCAGCGGGTCCATTAATCTTCTGCCGATAGATACTGCTCCTCTTACCGTAATATCCTGTTCCGGAAACTCTTCCCTTGCTACATCCGAAGCCGAATAAATAGAAGCACCGCTTTCATTCACCATTACAATGGCTGCGTTGGGCAGGTTAAGGTTGCGGATAAAAACTTCTGTTTCCCGTCCTGCAGTACCATTACCTATGGCGATGGCCTCTATATTATATTTTTCAAACAAATGTTTCGTGGTTTTTTCTGCCTCGCGTGCCTGGCCGGGGCCGGTATGCGGGAAAATGGCCGTATATTCAAGCAGTTTCCCTTGTTCATCCAAACAAACCACCTTGCAGCCCGTACGGAAACCCGGGTCAATCGCCATAGTACGTTTCTGACCAAGCGGTGCGCCCAATAAAAGCTGGCGTGCATTTTCAGCAAATACCCTGATCGCCTCTTCATCTGCCTTCTTTTTGGTAAACAATCGCACCTCAGTTTCCATAGATGGCTTCAGCAAACGTTTATAGCCATCAGCAATAGCCTGTTTTACCTGGTCGGCACTGGTGTTATTACCTGTTACAAATGCTTTTTCAAGCAAATCGATGGCTTCATCTTCTTCCGGTTTCAAATCCAGCCATAATATTTCTTCCTTTTCGCCACGGCGCATAGCCAGTATGCGGTGTGATGGAACTGTTTTTACAGGTTCTGTCCAGTCGAAATAATCTTTATATTTTATCCCTTCCACTTCTTTGCCTTCAACCACTTTTGACTGGAATACCCCTTTTTCGATAAACAGGTTCCGCATCTGGGTACGCACTTCAGCATTCTCGCTGATGAACTCCGCAAGGATATCCCTTGCGCCGGCCAATGCTTCTTCCAGGCTTTTTACGCCCTTTTCTTCATCAATATATTTAGCGGCTTCGGCTTCCACATCAATCCGTTTTTGCTCCATCAGCAAGTCGGCCAAAGGTTGCAGGCCCTTTTCGCGGGCGGCGGTAGCGCGTGTTTTTCTTTTGGGGCGATAAGGCAGATAAATATCCTCAAGGGCCACCATCGTTTCCGCCTCGTTGATTTGTTTTTCCAGTTCGGGCGTCAGTTTACCCATTTCGGTAAGCGATTTCAGGATGGCTTCGCGGCGTTTATCCAGATCGCGCAGTTGTTGTATGCGGTCGCGGATAGCGGTTACCTGCACCTCGTCCAAAGTGCCGGTCAGCTCCTTGCGGTAACGCGAAATAAAGGGTACGGTAGCACCTTCGTCCAGTAAATCAACGGTTGCACTTACCTGCTTTTCGGCTATGGAAAGCTCTGAAGCTATTTTATTATATAATGATTTCACCGATTTTTTATTTTTGATTTCACCGATTATGTTTTGGGTACACTAATTTAAATCGGTGTAATCCTTTTCAAATCGGTGTAATCCCCCCAAATATTGAACGGCGAAGTTGAGCAGAATTGGGAGAATATTCAAGGGGAGATTATCAACAAATCTGATTTGTAGTAAACTTAATCAATGTAATAATTTTTATCCATCCCAATAAATCTCCCTATCTTGCTATACCAATAAAAACGTCCAACTCAGTGTCATCAATATTTGTAATCGGCAGCTCCAATACGGATATGGTTATCCGGTCGGAGAAATTACCTGCGCCCGGGGAAACCATCCTTGGCGGCGAATTTTTAATGACCGCCGGCGGCAAAGGCGCCAACCAGGCAGTTGCAGCTGCCAAACTTGGCGGCAAGGTCACTTTTGCGTGTAAGGTGGGCGAGGACATTTTCGGAAGGCAGGCTGTGCAGGGTTTCAAAGATGTGGGCATTAATACGGATTTTATTTGTACCGATGTGCATCACCCCTCAGGCGTGGCCCTTATTTTGGTAGATGCCAAAGGCGAAAACAGCATCGCCGTAGCGCCAGGCGCCAACGGAAACCTGCAGCCAGCTGATCTTGAAAAAGTAATTGAACAAATAAACCCGGGTGATATTGTTTTGATCCAACTGGAAATCCCGATACAAACAGTTGCCTATGCTGTTGAACAATGCCACCAGAAAGGCGCGAAAGTTATTTTAAACCCAGCCCCTGCCTGTTTATTGGATGACACTCTTTTTCAACATGTACACACCATCACCCCAAATGAAACCGAAGCTGAGCTGCTAACCGGGATTAAAGTTACCGGCGAGCAAAGCGCGGCGGAAGCGGCAGCTATATTAATGGATAAGGGTGTTAAAAATGTGATCATCACCCTTGGTTCCAAAGGCGCCTATCATCATGATAATTTATTGAATAAGATTATCCCCTCGCCATTGGTTACAGCGGTTGACAGTACGGCAGCCGGAGATGTGTTTAATGGCGCCCTGGCTGTAGCGCTTACGGAAAATATGGACCCGGAAGCAGCGGTTGCATTTGCCTGTAAAGCCGCAGCTATTTCAGTAACCAGGATGGGTGCACAGGCATCTGCACCCTTGAGGCGTGAATTGTAATATTACCAGAACGTTTTTCCCGCTGTAGAAAAGATTGGTCGGGCGGAGTGATGACCCGATGAGGTACGGCCAGCGGACATTAGCGGTAATAAACGCGCTCCGTTGACTCACCCCGGATTCGCTTCGCTCTCCGACCCTCTCTACGGCACGCCGTAAAGAGGGTAAAGAAGTTTTTTGTTTCCCCTTTTTCCCCGCCCTCTTTGCCGCTTGCGGGAGAGAGGGCAGATCGAGCGCAGCGATGATCGGGTGAGTTTACCCCGGCGGACATTACCGCCAATGCAAGTGGAGTAGTCTACTCACCCCGGATTCGCTTCGCTCTCCGACCCTCTCTACGGCACGCCGTAAAGAGGGTAAAGAGGTTTTTTGTTTCCCTTTTTTCCCCGCCCTCTTTGCCGCTTGCGGGAGAGAGGGCAGATCGAGCGCAGCGATGATCGGGTGAGTTTACCCCGGCGGACATTACCGCCAATGCAAGTGGACCAGTCTACTCACCCCGACTATGATTCGCTTGTCGACCTTCTCTAAGGCAAGCCGTAAAGCGGGTGAAAATATTTATTTTGGCTCAACTATTCCCGGGCATAAATAATTCAATTTCAACCGTTAACGCATAAATCAACCCCAAACGTTATCTTTCCACAATGTTAAATCATTGTAAACTACCGGTTTTGCTTTTTTCGAACTAAGGATATGGCACTTCCCAACAGGGTGTGGAAAACTACGAATTGCAGGGGTCTTTTATGACTGATAGATTTGAGTAAAACACCCTTTAGTTTTTTTTTAATTATTTTCTGATCATTTAATTTCTACGGATATGGGAAGCGACCTCTACAAAAATACACATGCTGAGAACACTGGCGGCTTGAAGGTAAACAGACATTTTACCAGGGATAGTATCAACGTTTTCGATCAATTTAAATATGAGATGCGCGCCTCCGTGATCCGGAACCCATCGGGCGATGCCGTATTTGAAATGAATGATGTGGAAGTTCCGGCTTCGTGGTCGCAGGTGGCGACAGATATCCTGGCACAAAAATATTTCCGAAAAGCCGGTGTCCCCTTGGCCGACGGATCAACCGGTTCCGAAAAAAGCATTAAACAGGTGGCCCACCGCATGGCACATTGCTGGAAAGATTGGGGGATGCGGTACGGCTATTTTGCTTCAGCAAAAGATGCTGATATATTTTATGATGAAATAGTGTACACCATAACCGGGCAGCTGGCCGCGCCAAATTCGCCGCAGTGGTTCAACACCGGGCTTTACAGTTCGTACAATATCAGCGGGAAACCGCAGGGCCACTATTTTGTTGACCCGACTACCAAAAAATTAAGTAAATCCACATCAGCTTATGAGCGCCCGCAGCCGCATGCCTGTTTTATCCTCTCCGTTGAAGATGACCTGGTAAATGAAGGCGGCGTGATGGACCTTTGGGTTCGCGAAGCGCGGATCTTTAAATATGGCTCTGGCGTAGGTACCAACTTCTCCAAAATCCGCGGCGAAAGCGAAAAACTATCCGGTGGCGGTTATTCTTCCGGCTTAATGTCGTTCCTTAAAATAGGCGACCGGGCCGCAGGGGCCATCAAATCAGGCGGTACTACCCGCCGGGCCGCCAAAATGGTTTGCCTTGATTTGGATCACCCGGAAATTGAAAGCTTTGTGAACTGGAAGGTAGAAGAAGAGAAAAAAGTGGCGGCATTAATTGCAGCAGGATACTCTTCGGATTACGAAGGGGAAGCCTATCGCACCGTATCCGGTCAAAATTCCAATAATTCTGTACGCATCCCCAATAACTTTTTTAAAGCTTTGAAAGGCGGAAGCAACTGGGACTTAACCAGCCGCATGACGGGTAAACCCGTTAAATCGATCCCGGCACAAAAGCTTTGGGATGATATCGCTTTTGCAGCCTGGGCATGCGCTGATCCCGGCGTACAGTTTGACAGCACCATTAACGAGTGGCATACCTGCCCCGAAGGCGGCCGCATCAATGCCTCCAACCCATGCTCTGAATACATGTTTTTGGATAATACAGCCTGCAACCTGGCTTCCATCAACCTGGCACATTTCTTCGATAAAGAAACCCGGGTGTTTGATGTAAAAGGCTTTGAACATACCTGCCGAATCTGGACCATCGTTTTGGAGATCTCCGTATTGATGGCGCAATTTCCTTCGAAAGAAGTGGCACAGCTATCCTACGATTACCGCACCCTTGGTTTAGGCTATGCCAACCTGGGTTCGGCTTTAATGGTGAACGGGATACCTTATGACAGCAAAAAGGCACGGGCAATTGCTGCGGCCATCACCGCTATCATGACCGGCACCGCTTATGCTACCTCGGCCGAAATGGCAAGGGAGCTTGGCCCGTTTGCCCGTTATGAAGACAACAAGCAACACATGCTGCGCGTAATGCGCAACCACCGCTATGCGGCTTATAACTCTACTGATAATTTTGATGGGCTGGAGATCCACCCTCCGGGCATCGACCAGATCCAGTGCCCTGATTATTTACTATCAGCTGCCTGCAACTCCTGGGATAAAGCAGTTGAAATGGGCGAAAAGTATGGCTACCGCAACGCACAAACCACCGTTATTGCCCCAACCGGCACTATCGGTTTGGTAATGGATTGCGATACCACCGGTATCGAGCCTGATTTTGCGCTGGTTAAATTTAAAAAACTTTCGGGTGGTGGTTATTTTAAGATCATTAACCAGGCAGTGCCCGAAGCATTGAGCAATTTGGGTTATGCCGACCATGAAGTAACCGCCATCATCAACTACGCTAAAGGCGCAGCCACCCTAAAAGGGGCGCCGCATATTAATTTCGACAGCCTTAAATCCAAAGGTTTAAGTGACGACGAACTTGAAAAACTGGATAAAGGCATCGTATCAGCTTTTGAGATCAGTTTTGCATTTAACATCTGGTCGATGGGCGAGGAGTGTTTAAAACGCCTTGGCTTTACTGCCGAGCAATACAACGCACAAGATTTTAATGTGCTGCGTGGCCTCGGCTTCAGCAATAAACAGATCGCGGAAGCAAATGAATACATTTGCGGCACCATGACCATTGAAGGTGCACCTTACCTGAAAAAAGAACATTACCCGATATTTGACTGCGCGAATAAATGCGGCGCCAAAGGCGAGCGCTACATCCACTCGCATGGCCACATTAAAATGATGGCAGCGGCACAGCCGTTCCTGTCAGGCGCTATATCAAAAACAATCAACCTGCCTAATGAAGCGAAGGTTGATGAGATCAAAGATTGCTACGAGCTGTCATGGCGCTTAGGCTTAAAAGCCAACGCACTTTACCGTGATGGTTGTAAACTTTCGCAGCCACTGTCCACCAAATCTGACGTTAAGGAAGACAAAGAAGAGGTTTCGCAAGACAAGCTGGAAACGGTGGAAGAGGTATTAGGCAAAGCAGCCAATGTAAAGCTAAGCGACCTTACCCCCGACCAGGTACTGGAAGCAGCCATGGCGATTATGGAAAAATCGAAAGATACCGCCTTTATGCGTCAGCTGAGCCGCGTGGTACAAAAGAAAGTATTGCCATTTAAACGCCGCGGTTATACCCAGAAAGCTATTATAGACGGGCAAACCGTGTATGTACGCACAGGTGAATATGAAGATGGAACATTAGGCGAGATTTTTGTGGATATGCACAAAGAGGGCGCAACATTCCGCTCGCTGATGAACTGCTTTGCCATCGCCGTTTCGGTTGGCCTGCAGTACGGCGTACCGCTGGAAGAATATGTAGAGAAATTTACCTTTACCCGATTTGAACCGGCCGGTATGGTGGTTGGCCATGCCAATATTAAAAGCGCCACCAGTATTATCGATTATATCTTCAGGATGCTGGGTTACGAATACCAGGACCGTACCGACCTGGTGCATGTAATTACCGAGCAAAACGGCATTACCGGCAACCCGCAAATGATTGACGAGGATGTGAATACGGATGAAACGAATGTTTATCATCCGGCAGAAAAACCGATGGCAGTTGAACAAAAAATCAGCATAAAAAAACAGTACAGTGTTGATATTACCATGGGTGTACAAAGCGATGCCCCGGCATGCAATACCTGCGGACATACCACCGTGCGCTCAGGCACCTGTTACAAGTGCTTAAACTGCGGCAATTCGATGGGATGCAGTTAGATAATTAGTGAATTATTGAGTGGGATTGGTTGATGAGTGATGAATTTGTGAAATGATAATTTAGTGAGAAGAGGATTTGTGAGAAACATACAGTACTACTATAAAGGTTATACCTGCTTTGCGGCAGGGGGCCAGCGGTGATGAAACGAGAAAGGCAATGACTAAATGACGCAATGACCCAATGACCTTTTAACGATTCGGCGTTTTGTGTTCAGTTTTATAGTTTAATTTTAGTGAGTCCCGGGAGTAGTGCACCGGGGCTTTTTTTATGGTATATCGTTGTCCGTTTATTTTCAAATATATTATTAGGACCTGACAACAGACTAAAGGGTGTTTAATTACAATACAAAGTGAATAAAAAATGCGCTCCGGATCTCACACCGGAACGCACTCAACATCATTGCTAAACGATGTAATACAACTAAATCTCAGGCCCCATGTTTCCTGATCACCCAAGTTCTTTATTCAGCATTACCGGCTCTATTACCGGTAATTAAAATTTCATTTGTTTGCTTGTTTACAGGCTTTTAATTTGGATTGTAACAGGAACCCAACTCCTCGTTTACCGAATTAACATTTAAATTATAAACGTTTAACGACCAGATATTGCCGGTTTTAATATCGGCTAAATACAAATCATACCCGCCTTTGGTGCCGGTGCGGGTACTTGACAGGAAGACATATTCGTCATTACATGGATAAGGGTCGGAATAATTGGCCGAGGGCTCATTAAACGGCAAATACTGGGCTATTTTATTGCTATCATAAAACCCCCTGAAAATCTGATCGTTTGCATTGGTTGCACTAAGGCCGCCTGTATACAAAAACGAAACACTGTCTTTCGCTATCGGGTAATACTCCTGTATGTTTGGTAACGATGCCTCGGTTTTGGTACTAACGCCGTTTTTATCTACCATATAAATATCCGAACCTGCCCCACCACCTTCCGCATATAATATCTTACTGTCGTCGTAAATATAATACGGCATTGATTCTTCGCCGCTGCCGCTGGTAATGCTACGGGTAATATTTCCGCTCAAATCCATTTCGGCCAGGTGCCCGTTGTGCTTAAACACTATCCTGGTGCCGCTGTTCGAAAACTTTGGGTCCTCGTCCCGCGACGAAGCGCCCAAAGCAGCCGTAAGGTTCACCGGTTGTGCGGCCGAATTTACCTGCCACAAATACACATCCCAGTTACCTGATACTTTATCGGTCCCCATAAAAACAATATACTTTCCATCGGGGCTAAAATCGGCATTCATGCAATTGTCGATATTCCAGCCGATATTTATTTGCGTTAAAACACCGGTTGAAAAATCTAACATAAACAGCTTTGAATCGTTACAGCCATAGCACGAATAACTATGAAAAACCAGCCTGCCTTTGAGGGCAGGTGGTTTTTGTACTGTAACAGGGGTTGATCCGTTCGAATTATTTCCCAAATTGTTTTTACTGCACGAAAATAATAGTACCAAAAACATGGTAACAACTACATTTGTGATATAAGCCATCCTGTTATGGTTAGTGTAATTCACGTCAATAACCGGGGTTTTGCACTAAATTCGGGTTATTGTTAATCTCTGTAAGTGGGAGTGGCATTAACCAATGGTTTTTATCGCAGTTGTAAACAATTGGTATAGGCGCGCTTGGCACGCCGTTGTTACAGGTGTACTTAACCTCTTTTAAATTAGCCATCACCGTGGTGGCCACACCCAAACGGGTTAAGTCATCCCAGCGCTGCGCTTCAAAAGCCAACTCCAGCCTTCTTTCATTCAGGATGGCTGTAGTAAGGGTCGCTTGTGTGCTGGCTGTGGTATTAGGTAAACCTACACGGTTCCTTATTTTATTTAACAGCGAGACTGCCTCTGCTGTATTGCCCAATTGATTATCGGCTTCGGCCTGCAGCAGGATGATATCATCCAGCCTCAGCAAATAAAAATGGTCCCCGCTTGACCAGCCATTCGGATGCTTTTGTTTGTAAGCAAACGGGGTGGGCTTTGTTGGATCCTGGCAGGGGTTCCAGTTCTCATCAGCCCAGGCGATGGGGTTGCCGTTCACATCTTTCGTAACAAATAAAACGCTGGTATTTTCTCTCACATTGTCGCCCTCGGCAACGAATGCGTTTACCAGGTCATGTGCCGGAACGCAGTATTTTTGCCAGCCATCTTCGGGGGCTAAAAACAGTTCAACACCCCAGCTTGCATTCGGACCGCCCGCAGTAAACGGGATCTCCAATATCGATTCGGAATTGAAATAGTGGCTGCCATCAAAAAGGCTACTGTAACTAGGCACCAGCGAGTAACCCGCAGGACTGTTCACTACGTCTTTACAATAAGCAAGCACCTTGTTGTAATCCCTGTCGCTTCTTTGCGCCCATATTTTTGCCAGCAGTGCATAAGCGGCCCCTTTCGTAGCACGAACTTTATTTACTGAGGGGTCGCTGCCATAGCTGTCGGGCAAATTGGCAACGGCCACCTGCAGATCTGCATTTATCTGGTCATAAACCTGTGTTTCAGTAGCACGCGGCTTACGGGTAACTTTAGGGTCAGCTGTATTTGACTCCAGTTCGATCGGGACCCCGCCCCATGTTTTTACCAGTTGGTAATAATGGAGTGCCCTTAAAAAGCTGGCTTCGCCGATGATTTGCGCTTTGCGGTTAGCAGCTAAACCAGTTGCTCCATTTATGTTGGCCAATAAAAGGTTGCAATGAGCTATGCCCTGGTATAATTGCGACCAAAGGTTATACATGTGGCTGTTACTTGCCGGCATGGTAAACTGGTCTTCCTCAACAAAGGTAGCTTCACCGCCGCCGCCGGGATAGGCGTTATCCGACCTGTTATCGCTCAGCATTACATTTTCCCACTGGTAATAATCGCTGCCCATAAAAATCTGGTAACAACCGGATATTGCATTTTCAATATCCTGCGCCGAGTTGTATGCGTTACCCGTGGTAAGACTTGTTTGAGGGGTGGTATCTAAAAATTTCCGGCACGATCCCATTGCTACTGCAAAAAGGAGCGTTATTAAAAATATCGTTTTCTTTTTCATGATCTTACAATAATAATTTAAGGTTAAAAAGTTACGTTAACACCTAAAATAAAGTCCCTTGATTGCGGATAGTTGCCATAATCAACCCCGGGGGCTGTGTTTTTACTGGCAGTATCTGAATTTGACGAACTGTTAAACACACTTGTTTCCGGATCGAATCCTGAGTATTTGGTGAACGTAAATAAGTTTTCAGCTGTGATATAAACCATAAAACGGCTTATTTTTAACTTATTCAGCACCGACTCAGGTAGCGAATAACCCAGTGTAAGCGATTTAACCCTTAAGTACGATCCGTTTTCGATAAACCTTGTTGACGGATATGAATTGGTTGGATCATTTGGGGATGACTTGGGTATGTTGGTAATATCTCCCGGTTTTTCCCACCTTCTTAAAACCGCAGCCGACTGGTTTTCGCCAATCGTCATCGATTCAGTCAGCATCCTGGTTGCATTAAATATCTGGTTGCCCTGCTCCCCCTGTAAAAATATATTCAGTGTGAATTTTTTATAGGTGAATGAGTTGGTTAAACCATAAGCAAACTTAGGGTTGGCGTTACCTATCACGCCCAAACTATCTGTGCCTGCCTTATTTTGCAAATACTTTTCGTTTCCTGTGGCCGGATCAACCCCAAGGGCATACTTGCCATAAAAAGAACCCAGCGGAAGGCCCGCCTTTACCAAAGCGGTTTGATAGGTATTACCTGCAACGTTAACATTACCTGTAAACAACGTCTGGCCAACTACATCCAATACTTTACCGCGGTTTAAATAAATATTAAAATCAGTACTCCAGGTAAAATCATGATTCACAATATTTTTTGAAGTAAGCTGGAACTCAAATCCTTTGTTCTGGATAGAACCGGCATTGATGATAGCCGTATTGCCGCCAACTCCAACGCTTGCCGGTATAGGAGCGTTCAATAACAGGTTGGTGGTTTTTTTATCGTAATAATCAGTGGTAATGGTTACCCGGTTGTTCAGCAAACCAAAATCAAGGCCGATATTATATTGTGCGGTTTGTTCCCACTTTAAATTATCGTTTGACAGGGTTGACGGTACATACGCGGTTACCGAGCTGCCGCCGATCACATAAGTTGAAAGACCGATCAGCCCGTACCTTGAATATGGCGAAATGGCATCATTACCAACAATACCCCAGCCGGCGCGCAGTTTAAGATCGCTTACCGCTGTAACGTTTTTAAAGAAGTCTTCATTGGAGATTCTCCATCCTACTGAAAACGAAGGAAAATAACCCCACCTGTTTTTAGAAGAGAATATGCTGGAAGCATCAGCCCGTAAATTGGATGTTAACAGGTACCTGTCCTTATAATTATAGTTCAGCCTGCCGATAAATGATTCGTGGGTTTTATCATAAATATTTACCTGCGGTACCGATTGCACAGTTCCGGCGGTTACAGTAGTAATAGCGGTACTGCCGCCAAAACCATGCGAAGCAAGATAATCGCTGCGATTGCTTTCATCCGAAGCCACATAACCTACCAGTAAGGCAAAACTATGATCCTTTATTTTTTTGGTATAGTTCAGCGTGTTTTCCGAGATCCAGTAGTCAAAGTTATTATCATTTTCAGCGGCTAGGCCGTCCATTGACCGGCCGTAGCTGGTTTGGATAGAATTCTGGAAAGAGGTGGCTATGCTGTTGCTATGCTCAAGACCAAAAATACTCTTGAATTTTAAACCAGGTAAAATACTCAGCTCAGCATTGGCATTACCGTTAAAACGATTATTAACCAACAGGTTTTGCGGCTGGTAAGCAACCGAAACCGGGTTCTCAATATCAACAGGCGCCACGGGGCTTACTGCATATTGGGTGGGGATCAGCGGGTTCCAAACGCCGATAATTGGCACTGCGGTAATTAACCTGGTAATTACGCCGTTTGAATACCCTTCGGGAACGCTCACATCCGACCAACGGTCATAAGATATGTTGGTTCCAACTTTTAACAAGTCGCTTACTTTATGGTCCAGGTTTACTTTAAAAGTGGCCCGGCCAACATTATTATTAATTACAATACCTTCCTGCTTTACATAAGATCCTGAAATGTAATAGGTGGTGTTATCACTACCGCCCGAAACGGATAAATTGTGGCTTTGTGAAAGCGCGTTCCTGAAAACCAGGTTCTGCCAGTTGGTATTCGTAAAATTAGTCGGGTCTGGCAGGCTGATACCCATTTCGGCCATCAATGATTCATATTGAGGCGTATTTAATACCTGTAGTTTCTTCCATACCTGTGATGAAGTTACAGAACCATTATAGCTAACCCTTGATTTTTGGTTTTTTGCACCATGTTTGGTAGTGATGAGTACCACACCGTTTGCGCCGCTGCTACCATAAATGGCCGCTGCCGATGCATCTTTTAATACAGTGATGGTTTCAATATCAGCCGGGTTAATTTCGTTGGTGTTGTAAGTTGGCACATCGTCAACAATATAAAGCGGGTCGGTGCCCGAAGTGATAGACGAAGTACCGCGAATTTTGATGGAGAAACCAGCATCCGGCTGGCCCGATGGCCTGATCACCTGTACGCCGGCAGCTTTACCTTCAATTGAATAACCAAACTGCGTATTTGGCCTGTCTTCCAGCTCCTTTGAGCCGATTACGGATACAGCACCGGTAAGGTCCTGCTTGCGCTGGGTACCGTAACCAACCACCACTACTTCGTTTAAGCTGCCTGCGGCCTCTTTCAAAACAATAGATAGTTCGGTCTTTCCGTCAACCGCTACATCCTGTGCTATAAAGCCGACATAAGATACCCTGATAATGGTATTCTCGGGAACAGAGATCGTAAATGCGCCGTTAACATCCGTTACTGCAATGTTTTTGCCATTTTTTATACTGATAGTTGCACCTATAAGCGGCTGGCCCTTTGAATCAGTTACTTTACCCGTAATTTTAAGTAAAGCTTCCATAACAGGGGGCAACTCCGCTTTCTTACGGATCACAATAGTGTTAAGGTTAATGGCGTATGTTAACGACTGATCAAGCAGGCACTTATCCAGCACTTCTTCCAGCGAGGCATCTTTAAAAGATACGGTTACCGGTTTGGTTGCTCTGATCATTTTTGAATCATACACTACGGTATAATTACTTTGTTGCTGTATCGCTTCAAAAACCTCTTTTAACGAGGCGCCTTTTTTATTCAGGGTTATTTTTTGAGCGTAGGTTGCAGCTCCGGCCTGTAATAAAATTGTAAGCATTAAAACAATCGTGAGCTTCATGGTTAACAATAGTTTAACTGGGATTCTTCTGCATTTAAATGCAGTATAAATTTTATACATTTGAATGTTAGGTTAGTTAATAATTAGTTGTTACGAAGTAATTGGTTTTTAAATGGCCTTACACCTGCTTGGCAACAAGTACAAAACTCAGGGGCACTGCGAATGCTCCTGGGTTTGTTTTTTAAGGCACTGTTAGGTAAGTAGCTTTATTGCATAACAGTAACCCTCCTTTCTTCAACTTTAAAATGTATCGTTCCGGTCAGTTCTAAACTCTTTAATACGTCTGAGATGTTTTTGTAGCGCGATATTTTCCCCCCGTATTCTTTATCCTCCATATTGCCTTTGTAAACAACATCTACATTGTACCACCTGGAAACCTTGCGCATTATGCCCTCGATATTTTCATCCTGGAAAACAAAATAGCCTTCCCGCCAGGCCATCGTTTCGCCAATATTGGCCTTTTGCACTTTTATATTGCCCGAGGCATAGGCGGATACCGCCTGCTCTCCCGGGCTTAACAACACTTCAGCCTTGTTTTTCCTGAATTTTACGGACCCCTCCAGTAAGGTGGTTTTTATCTCCGGCTCATCATTGTAGGCCATTACATCAAAGTGGGTACCCAGCACCTCCACCTCAGCGCCGTTTGAGGATACGATAAAGGGCTTGTCTTTATTTTTAGCCACCTCAAAATATACTTCGCCGGTTATTTCAACCCGGCGTGTATTGCCGGTAAATGCTGTAGGGAATTTTAGAGATGATGCCGCGTTGAGCCAGGCTTTTGTGCCATCGGCCAGCACGATCTGGTACTCGCCGCCGCGGGGCGTGGTAACCGTATTGTAAACTATGGCGGCAGGAGTGGCCGCAGCGTTTTGCTCATCATTCGCCTGGTATACCAGTTGCCCGTTTTGGGTTTTGTTTACGGCTGCGCCGCCCTCTTTGGTAATGACGCCGTCCTTTGCACTATTCAACACAATGGTTGACCCGTTTGACAGGGTTAAGATGGCTTTGTTGCCGCCGGGCAAAATATCGTTTTTTACCGGCTTGGCTTTGTTAACTGCCTGTTGCTGTGTTTTATGGCGCGTGTTTAAAACATACACGCCTGTCGCCGTTGCCAGTAATAAAAAAGAGGCCGCTATATACAGCCACCCAAACCCGATAGTTTTAACAGGCTGTTTTGGGGTAACAGCTTCGGTTATTTTGTTAAAGATTCTGTTTTCAACTTCGTCGTCGTCGCCAAGCTCAGCGTCCCAGGCAGTATCCTCCAGGCCGGGTTCATGCTCAAAAGCATTTAATAACTCCCACTCTTCGGGCGTACATTTTCCTGCAAGATATTTTTTATAAAGAGCATTATAGTCCTGGCGCTTCATTCAAGTTTATTTGGTTGGTACTTATAGAGGCACATTTTTGTGTATCAACACACATATTATTTTACAAAACATTAAAATTATATTATAATTGCCTCATTTTAAGGTATATAAATTACAACATACACCCTATGCAAATCGAATTGATATTATTTTAACATTGTATTAATTAAATCCCTAATTTTATGCAACCAAATGTATGCCCAATAATACCTTAACAGATAAGCAGTTGTGGATGGAGATCGTTGATGATGATTTCAGGGCATTTAATGTGTTTTTTAAGCGTTACTGGAAGAAATTGTACATGATCGCCTTTAAAATACTGAAGGATAAAGATGTCTGTGAAGAAATTATTGAGGACATTTTTATCTACCTGTGGAATAAAAGAAAGGAACTGGCTATCGAATCCTTTCCGCAATATCTTTCATCCGCCACCCGGTATAAGGTGTATAATTATTTACGGTCGGCAAAAGCATCGCCATTGGTTTATGAAGAAGACATTGATGAGAAAATTGATACTTTTTGCCTTAACCTTGGCGAAGAGCACATCAGGCAGGATGAATTATACCAGCAGCTGCACACCTACCTTAACCTGCTGCCCCGCCGCTGTAAAGAAATATTTATTATGAGCCGCCTGCAGCAATTATCAAATGAAGAGATCGCCGACCGCCTGCTGATCTCCAAACGAACCGTTGAAAACCAGGTAACTGTTGCTTTAAAACATTTAAGGCTATCGTTAAAAGATTCGGTACTTATCTTTTTGCTGGTAGATATTATCTCGCACCGCTAAACGGCCTTCCCCGTTTACACCATCACGAGTACCCCATAAAGACCAAACAACATAAAGGGGTGTCATGCTGAGTAATATCTCTTGCGGTACTGCGCTACCCTTATCCACCCAACCAATGACTTAATGACATTTTTTGTCCCGCCCGGCTCACTATTTTTTTGTCACCACCACAACCATCATCCCGTTGTCGGCGTTCTGCTGCCAGAAAACATTGTCGTCAGCGTTTTCATATTCGAAGAATCCCGGGACAGAGGTTCTGCTTGTCCGGCTAAAATTAAGGTCGCCTAAAAGCTGGTCGACGGTTGCGTGGTAGGATTGAGGCAAATAAATATAGATGTGCGTTGCAGCCTCACTTTCTTCTTTTTTGAAGCCGATATTTGCAAGCGTATCCTGTTGGTATATATAAATGCTATAGGTGGGGTCCGAAGTATCTAATGTAAATGCAGTAGTCGACCCCATCATGTTTTCGGCAGAAGTACCGATCCTCTCGATGGCATATTTTAGTTTCGACGCGATGAAATCTTTTGGGCTGCCGAATCCCTGGGCCCGCACCTTTAAACCAAAAAAGGTAATGATGGCTGCGATAAGTAAAAGTTTAATTTTCATTGTGGTAAAAACAAATTAACAGTTTGGATGGCAACTGCATGCTAACCAGCCCTTACCACAACAAAGGTGAGGCTGGCTGTTGCCACAAGATACGAAAGGGTGAATTGAAGAAAAATGTGAGATTAGTAGTATTTCGGTATCAGGGATTTTGTTCCACCCTGTTTCACTCATCACCAATACCCAAAACAGAACGAACGACAAAAAAATAAATTTGTCATTGCGGGGAGGAACGACGAAGCAACCTCATCGCCAATGCATAACCGCCAACCTATCAGCGACAAGGTTGCCGCGCTGCGCTCGCAACGACATGGTTTTTAGGGTTTGCTGGATTGTTGTTTTAACCTATCCACCTAACCAATGACTTAATGACCCAATGACTAATGAGGCTACCTCACCCTTTCCCCCACCGGTGCAAGTTCTTTAAGTTTGTCTCCGGGTTTATCCAGGTAAAAGTAGGCGGTGGCGCAGTAATCGTCAACGCGGTAAAAGTTAACCCAGCCGGCGGGGAAGTTGGCGTCGGTTAGGGGCATGGGTTTATCCAGGAGGCGGGTAAATGTATGTTCGGTGGCTACGGTGACTATTTTATTGGGGATGCCTTTGGCCTGTATGGCTTTCAACTGGTCGTTGGTACCCCCGCCGATTTCTTGTATGGTGGCTTTAAAGTTATCTTCAAAATACACCGCATCCGGTATGTGGAAACGGTAAAAGGCATATTGCTTTTTGGCCGTATCGGCAATTAAACAGCCCTGGTACTGGTGCGTAAACTGGCCCTCGCCCCAGCCGGTGCCAATATAATCTTCGGACCCGGTGCCGTTAATGGTAGGGTATTTTTTATCGCCATCAATATACATTTTCACTTCGCCTTCGCCCCACCAGGTATCGCCGTAGCCGGGGTTAACGTTAATGCCCACATTCACACCCAAAAAGCGGCCGCGGCCCTTTATTTCGGGCAATAGCCCAAAGTCGTGGCCCACTTCGCTGCTATTATTTGACCTGTTCCAGCAGGCGTGGAAGTACAGCATATCCTCCTGCGCTTTATCCAGCAGGTTATAGTCGATATCAAAAAATAATAGGTCGAGGTTGGTGCTGCTTTCGTTGGTGAGCACCACTTTCGCCGCCTTTTTAAACGGCATAGGGATATAACAGTTAAAGCTATGCCCTTCCGGATCAGTAAACAAGGCCGACTGGAAGGCCACCGGCCTGCCCAAGCCAACGCAAAAGAAATCGCCGAATGGCACATCCACTGCGGGCTTATCTTCGCCATCCCAATACATGCGCAAACGCAATGAGCGCAGCATGGCCGGGCTGCGGTCGTTAATGGTGAACCACATGCGCTGGATAACCCCGGCCGAGCGTACGTTAAGAAGGGTTTTGCTTTCGCCCGCCTTTAACGACTCGAAGGCATTGCCTTTACCGCCCTGGTTGGTTTTGCCGCCTTCGCCTTTTTCACCTTTAATATTTTCAAAGCTGCTTACGCGCGATTGTACGCCTTTGGGCATGGTGTATAATTCCTGTGCAGAGACGGTGGCGGAAAAAAACAGCGCCAGGAATACCAGGAGCCGGTAAGTGAATGCGGGGGTTTTCATCGCTTTAAATTTTATTTGTTTGATAGCTTAAATTGGTTGCCGATAACAAATATAGAGATGCTTCTTGCTATCTTTAATAAATTTAAAATTATACCGGATATTTTTATTGCCGATGAACTCTTTCACCGAACTGTATAAAACCTTAAGCAATAGTGATCTGCTAAAAATTATTGATAACGCGGCGGACTACCAGCCCATTGCTGTTGAAACCGCGGTGGCTGAACTCGCCGGCCGGAAATTAAGCGCGGAAGAACTGGAAAGCGCAGTAGCTGCAAACGCGCTGGAGCAACAGGAAAAAGCGATGAGAAAAGAAAAGCGGCAGGCATTTGAAAACAAGGTGAAGGGTATAAGCGCCCAGGTTATTGATGCGGTACATCCCGTTCAGCAAAGCACGCCATCAACTAACCGGATCATTAATTTTTTATCGGTGGCGCTGGGCATCATGTTTTTGCTGACTTTGTTTACAGAGCTTTCCTTCCTCACCTTCGTGTTTTTTAACAAGGACAGCAGGTGGGATAGTACGTTGCTGGTATACCTTTTGCAATTGTTTATTGTGCCGGTGCTCACGCTGCTTTTTTGGCGGCGTAAACGCGCCGGCTGGATCCTGCTTTGCATTTATTGCAGTTATTCCATCGTAAGCGGGGTAGTTTTATTTTTTATGGTGATGAAACGTTTCTATGGAATTCCGGCTACAGATACTTTGTTCCCGACCATGTCATCTGCATCATTTTTATGGAACGTTGTTTTTTATGGAGGATGCTTGTGGCTTGTCTGCAAGCGCGACGTTAGGGACATTTATCAGGTTAATGACAGATCGGCATTGCTGATTGCGGGCATTACGGCCGCTGTTACGTTGGGTGTAATTTGGGGTTCGCTATCTATGCGTTAAGGTTTCAGGCGGGGTCTTTATCCTTTTTAAAGATCCTTTTGCCCGAAATAATAGCTACAAACAAAAACCAGCTGCCGCCAAGCCCGCCTACCACTATCCGCCAGATCTCATTCTTTTCCACTCCCTGTGCTATGGTGTTGAAAGTAACAACTAAAAACACCAGCGAAATAATAAAGGGTATAACCAGTTTCTTTTTGTTAACCTTTTCCATAAGGCGAATGTACGCTAAAATCTTTATCTATAAAACGGGTAAAACAGGCGCCTTTATGGCGAAAAGTTGCATTTCAGCACTACTAAGCCTGTTTTTATTTTCATAAATCTTTGGGCTTTTTTTATGAATTTTTAATTGTTGCTGCGCGATAAACAACTCTTTTTGTTATATTGATAAAAACAATGGCAAAACAAACATGATATAGATTTTACCTATATCGCATCAATTATTGCTATAAAAGGGCGTTCTCAAAAGCCGTATATTTGCAATAAATAAACACAAAAAATAAAAACATGTTAACTATAGGCCAAAAATTTCCTCAATTTTCAAAAACCGCTGTTGTAAGCATCGAAAAAGGCAAAGAGTTTGAAACCATTACTTCTGATTTCCTGGTGAATGAAGATAATGTTTGGACCGTAATGTTTTGGTGGCCAAAAGATTTTACTTTTGTTTGCCCTACCGAAATTGCTGAATTCAACAAAAGCTACGGCGAGTTCCGCGACCGTGATACCCGTTTGATCGGCGCTTCAACTGACACTGAATTTGTACACGCCGCATGGAGAAGAGACCATGCCGACCTGCGCGACTTGAAATTCCCTATGCTGGCTGATACTTCAAAATCATTAGCCGAAGAGCTTGGCATTTTAGAGCCTAACGAGAAGATCGCTTACCGCGCTACTTTCATTATCGACCCAACCGGCATTATCCGCTGGGTATCGGTAAACGATTTAAGCGTTGGACGTAACGTAAAAGAAGTTTTGCGTGTACTGGATGGTTTGCAAACCGACGAACTTTGCCCTTGCAACTGGGTTAAAGGCGAAGACACTATAACTGTTTAATTAATTGAATTGCATAAGTCCCCGTATTTGAAAGAGTGCGGGGACTTTTTATGGAGAAATTTATACTGATGACTGAATCGACAGAACTGATCAACGAAATACTGACAAGCCTGGGCATTGAAACCGCCTACCGCAATAACGCGCTCGATCTGCTTGAAAAAGGCGAATCCCGTTATTTAAGGGATATGAAGCTGAACCTTACCAGCACCCTTAATTCGGAGCATTTAAGCGCCAAAGAATGTGCGCTGCTGGCCCTTTCAACGGCTATCAACAATAACAACACCTTTTTAACTACCTACTTTTCCCGCTACGCCGAAGAGCAGGGCGCTACCCCTGCCGAAACCGGCGAAGCAGCAGGCTGCGCATCGTTACTGGCATCAAACAACGTTTTTTACCGCTTCCGCCACTTTACGCAAAAGGAAAAATACACGCAGATCCCCGCACGGATCCGCATGCAATTAATGATGAAACCGGTAACCGGTAAAGAGTTTTTTGAACTGATGAGCCTGGCCATCTCCGCAGTAAACGGTTGCGAAATGTGTGTGAATGCGCACGAAGATTCGCTGATCAAATTAGGCACCACCGAAGAGCGCATTTTTGATGCAGTAAGGATTGCTGCGCTGGTAACCGCCTCTGGTAAAATACTTTATTAACCCCCTTTCTTAATGCCGGTATTAAATATTTTAGTACCGGCATTAAATGTGCCACTCAAATTGGTTAAATTGCCGCTCTGTCCAGCCAATTAATAACCATGATTAAAAATTTCTCCTTACTGTTTCTTCCGGTGCTATTGTTTTGTGCGGCCTGCAAAAAAAAGGATAGCAATTCAGTAACCGTACCTCCGCCTATTAAAGTAGTAGCTAATGATCAGCATATCTCGGTACTTACCCAGCATAACGGTAATTACCGCACAGGTTTAAACAACCAGGAAACCAAACTAACCACCACCAATGTAAATACCGCTACCTTTGGCCGGCTTTTTTCATTAAGTGTTGACGACCAGGTGTACGCCCAGCCTTTAATGTATGGCAATTTAACCATCAGCGGCACGCAACATAACGTGGTTTTTATAGCTACTGTAAACAACAGTATTTACGCTTATGACGGCGACAGCGGCGCCCTTTACTGGCATAAAAACTATAGCGCCACCAGTATGCGTGCCCCTTTAAATAGCGATATGACAGGCGCCTGCGGTGGCCAGTATCAGGACTTTAGCGGCAAGATAGGTATAGTAGGTACGCCCGTTATCGATTCGGCGTCGCAAACCATGTATTTTGTGGCACGGAGTACAGATGGAAGTACATTTGTGCAAAACCTGCACGCCATTAATCTGGCTGATGGCAGCGAACGTTCGGGCAGTCCGATTAAAATAACGGCCTCGGTACCCGGAACCGGCGATGGCAACGTAAGCGGCGTGGTGAGTTTTGATCCGCAGCGCAATAACCAGCGGTCGGCGCTTACCCTGGTCAATGGCATAGTGTATGTCAACTTCTCATCACATTGCGACTGGGGGCCATACCACGGCTGGATCCTGGGCTACAACGCCAGTTCGCTGGCGCAGCAAATTGTCTATAACGATACGCCAAACGGCGGCGACGGGGGTATTTGGGAAAGCGGCATGGGCCTTTCGGCCGATCCGCAGGGCAACCTGTACGCTGTGGTAGGAAATGGTACGGTAGGAGAGAATGGCGATCCAACTGTGCTTACCAATCGTGGCGAAAGCACATTGAAGCTTACGCCCACCGGGTCGAAATTGGTGGTAAGTTCCTATTATACCCCCTTTAATTACCAGGATCTTGAAAATAATGACCTTGACTATGGTGCGATGGGTGCGCTGCTGATCCCCAACTCCAGTTGTTTTTTTACCGGTTGCAAAGACGGCAATATTTACGTAGTAGATAAGGATAACATGGGCGGCTACAATGCTGCATCGAACCATATCCTGCAAACCATTACCCTTAGCCCCAACTCAAATTTCCATTGCCAGGCAGCTTATTATAAAGGAGCATCAGTGGAGTACGTGTACGTTTGGCCCGAAAACGACCAACTGCGTGCCTTTCCGTTTAACCGGACCAGCAATACATTTACTTTAACCAACGAGAAAGTGGCAACAGTAGCAGGTCCTACCGGACAAAGCGGGGCGGTTATCTCGGTATCATCAAATGGTACTACCGCAGGCACAGGTATTGTATGGGCCTCATACGCATCCAGCGGCGATGCCGAGCACACCGTTAGCCCGGGTATTTTAAGGGCATTTGATGCCAGCGATATCACCAAAGAACTTTGGAACAACTCGCAGCAACAAAGCGATTATTCGGGTTCGTATGCCAAGTTTTCGTCGCCATTGGTTGCTAATGGGCATGTTTACCTGCCAACCTTTTCGAGCCAGGTGGTGGTGTATGGGTTGAAATAGGGAAATGGGTTATAAGGATAAAGCCCGCCTGCAAAAAAATCTAAGACTTTTACAGGCAGGTTTATTCTTCTTGCTGATGGTTAAGCAGTCATCTTTCCTGTTATATCCCCACGGTCGTCCGGTTTGCCCTGCAGCCTGTTAACGCTGAATAATGGTTTTATGGTGAGCTTGTCGCCATCAAAAATACAGGTAAACGTTTCGCCGTGTACGGTTTCAAGATAGCGCCAGGTGAGCACCAGCGTATTATCATTTTGCCAGCCATAGCTTGCCGCCACAATGGAATCAAAGTCGATACGCCGCGGTGAGAAAAGCGAATGGGCGGCTGGTTTAATATTTCCGGCCCTTATCCAACGGTTCATGCCGTTGATAATATCGATATCAGGCTTGCCGTCTTCCTTAAGGGTAAAAACGCAGGTATCGCCGCTAAAATTAAAAGAGACGAATTTTGCGTTAAAGGGGTTCTTATCCAATAAAAACTCCCTGCCTGCAATTTTATCAATCAAAGGCGATTGTGCCGCAAGTTGGGGCGGATCATATTTCAGTTCGTGTAACTCATTTACCAGGGCACTATGCGCTGAACCAACCTCCGGAATTTTATGCGACTTCATCTCGGGGGTTAAAACATCCCAAACTATCTGCATCGTTTTTTTAGTGTCGATGCTTTCGCTGGTTATAACAACCACTGCGTCCTGATCGGGCAATATCATGCTGTACTGGCCAAAGGCGCCATCGGCCCGGTAGCCACCGGGTGGGTTGAGCCAAAACTGGAAACCATAACCATATCCCCAGCTGCTATCGTTATGGCCATTCTCCATTTGTTTAGCTGATGCTTGCCCGACCCATTCAGGACTGATCACCTGCTTACCGGCCCACACCCCTTTCTGCAGGTATAGCTGGCCAAATTTGGCCAGATCTTCGGTAGGCATCCGTAAATGCGAAGCACCCATATTAATGCCTTCAAAATTGGCGCCCCAGGTGGTATTGGTGATATTGAGCGGTTGGTATAAGCGCGGTTTTAAATACTCTTGGGCGCTTTGCCCGGTAACTTTTTTAATGATAGCACTGAGCATAAAGCTGGCGCCCGAGTTATACATAAACTGACTCCCTGGCGCAAACACCACCGGAAGGCTTAAAAATGTTTTCTCCCATGGTACCCCTGGCGCCGAAGCTTCCAGAATCAAAATTGAATCTTTGCCATGCCCGACTGACATGCTGAGCAAATGCCTTATTTTTAAAGCTGCCAGGTTATCGCTTACCTGTGCCGGCAGGTATTCAGGAAAGAATTTGACCACCGGATCGTCAATAGAAAGCAGCTTCTCGCCAACCGCCAGCCCAATAGCGGTACCGGTAAAACTCTTGCTGAGTGAATATAATTGCATCCGGTGTTCGGATGAGTACGGCGCCCACCAGCCTTCGGCTACCACATGGCCGTGGCGCAGGATCATCAGGCTGTGAAATTCCTGCCCGCAGTCTTTTATGGCCTGCAGAAATTTACTGATCCCGGCTGATGAGATTCCCTGTTTTTCGGGCGCGCTGCGTGGCAAAACAAAGGGCTCTCCTGATCCATTGTTCATCCCATAACTAAATAGCGGGGGGAGCAGGCCCATGCCCAGGGTTAACAAGCTGGCATCTTTAATAAACACTCTCCGGTTTGACATTGGCTTAAATTTGGTCGGGGTGAAATACCTTTGGTGAATATAAATGGAATTTTAATAAAGTGGTTATGTTTAACTGAATAGTTACATGGAATTGGGCTCTAAGGCAAGGTCGGCACAAAGTCAACTTTAAAACGATAAATCACTTTCCTGTTTCTTCCCCGTTCAATAATCCTTAACTTTGCGCCGCAATAAAAACACAAGTGTATGCAATATGATGTTATCGTTATAGGTTCAGGTCCGGGCGGCTATGTTGGTGCAATCCGTTGCGCCCAGCTGGGTTTGAAAACGGCTATTATTGAAAAGTATAATACATTGGGAGGCACGTGCCTCAACGTCGGGTGCATCCCGTCAAAAGCCCTGCTGGATTCTTCTGAACATTATCATAATGCTGCACATGCTTTTGCCGTCCACGGCATTCAACTGGATAACCTGAAAGTTGATTTCGGCCAGATGATCAAACGCAAACAGGAAGTGGTAACCGCCAATACCAGCGGCATAAGCTACCTGATGAAAAAGAATAAAATCGACACTTATTACGGTGTGGGTTCCTTTAAAGATAAAAACACCGTCACCATCAAAAAACCAGATGGCACTAAGCAGGAAATAACAGGCAAAAACATCATTATTGCCACCGGTTCAAAACCATCTTCGTTGCCATTTATCAAGGTTGATAAAAAACGGATCATTACTTCAACAGAAGCTTTAACGCTTACTGAAATACCCAAACACCTGGTTTTGATAGGCGGCGGTGTTATCGGGCTTGAGCTTGGGTCGGTTTATGCCCGTTTGGGTTCAAAAGTTTCGGTGATTGAGTTTATGGATGGTATTATCCCAACCATGGATAAAGCCCTGGGCCGCGAACTGCAAAAGGTTTTGCAAAAGCTGGGCATGGAATTCTACCTGGGTCATAAAGTAACCGGGGCAACGGTAAAAGGTAAAGAAGTTACGGTTAGCTTCGATGACCCTAAAGGCGATAAAAAAGAGCTAAAAGGTGATTATTGCCTGGTAGCGGTTGGCCGTGTTGCATATACTGATGGTTTAGGCTTGGATAAGATAGGGATTACCGTTGAGGAACGGGGCCGCAAGATCGCCGTTGATGAGCACCTCGAAACTTCGGTAAAAGGTATTTATGCGATCGGTGATGTGATCAGGGGCGCCATGCTGGCTCATAAAGCCGAAGACGAAGGCACCCTGGTTGCTGAGATTATTGCCGGCCAAAAACCACATATCAATTATAACCTTATTCCCGGTGTTGTTTATACCTGGCCTGAAGTGGCCGCAGTTGGGCAAACCGAAGAACAGTTGAAAGAAAAGGGCGTTAAATACAAAGTGGGCTCGTTCCCATTCAAAGCCAGTGGTCGTGCACGCGCCAGCGGCGATCTCGACGGTTTTGTAAAAGTTCTGGCTGATGCAACTACGGATGAGATTTTAGGGGTGCATATGATTGGACCACGTGCTGCAGATATGATAGCCGAAGCAGTTGCAGCTATGGAATACCGCGCTTCGGCTGAAGATGTTTCGCGAATGAGCCATGCGCATCCAACCTATACCGAAGCTATGCGTGAGGCGTGTCTTGCTGCCACCGAAAACAGGGCCATTCATATTTAGTGCGGCCCCGGATTTGTTAAATCCGGAGAGATATTCGCAACGGGAGATATAATCATGCAGTTTTTGGGATTTATGCCCTTTATTGTGAACAATATTTTTTTAATTTTTTTTAAACAAAACTTTAATTACTGCGTATATTTGGTTTTAATATAAACCTATGCAGTAATCTGCCTATCTTTTTACAATAATACCGTTTGGCGTATTTTTTGTACATCTATCTGATGTTGGAATAAATTATTGATTAGTAAAAATCGAACAGGGCCTTGATCAGTTATTCAAATGATTATGGTCAATCGAGTTTTACCAACATTGATTATCGCCCCCTGGTGGTTTTCAACACAAGCTTCAGCAATTACTTTTAACCGGAAAGGAACCAGCATTATATGGGCCTCTTCAGGTTCATGGACAGAATCCGGCCGCCCGGGTGGCTATCACGGCCAGGGCGGCAGAGCTACGGATATCGTACGGTTTGCCATGTCCGGCACCTTTACCAACCAGCCAACACTCACTTCCAGCGTAACAATAGACTCGATTGAATTTGGCTGCTGCTATCAGACTGCAGGCATACAGTTAACGGCAAACGGTGCAACACGTACTGCAACTACCATAACCTGCGATATTAATACCACCGGTGGCGGCTGCACAATTTTTGATTATTTACAAGGCACGGGAACTATAAGTTGTACCAATATAAACGTTGGCAGCGGTTAACGAAGGGGAATAATATACTCACATATCTATTTTTTCAGCTTGATAACTATAATGACAAAAATTAAAGGCCTTAAAAAAGCATAAAAATCTAAGTTTTTCTATTTTGGCATATATATTGCCTCAATAATAACCGAACCGATAAACTATTGATTTAAAAATGCAGGGCCTCAATCTTTTAAATTAAGATTTATGGTACACCATATTTTATTAACCATGTTTGTCGCTATGATCTGCCTTTCAACCCTGGCATCATCAGCTCCTGTTAAAAGAAATAATAATAACCCCTCCATTCCCTTGCTCCGGCTCAAATTAGTAAAGGACGCCTTTAATAATGATGATATAGCCATAGGTTTTGACGCAGATGCGACAACTGCATATAATAACCAGTTAGATTCAAAATACATGGAAGGGATCAATGCCGAAGAGGGCCTGTCGAGCTTGTCATCTGATAATATCCGGCTATCTGTAAATATTGTTCCGCTACCCAGGCAGGGGCCGTTGACGATCCGGCTGGATGTAGAAGCTGCTAACAGCGGCGCTTTTACGCTTGAGAGAACCGAATTGGATTCAATTCCTCCGGTATATGATGTATGGCTGATTGATCAGTTCGCAAAAGATTCATTAGATCTTCGGACTGGCACGATGTACGCGTTTAACGTCGATAAAAACAATACCAAAACTTTTGGTGACAACCGGTTCATGGTCGTTATCCGGCAAAACCCGGCTTTGAGCATACACCTTTTATCTTTTGACGCCATAAAAGCTTCCAATACCACACAGCTTACCTGGAAAACAGAGAACGAAGAAACGACAACTGTGTTTACAGCTGAAAGGAGTATTGATGACGGAGCGACATTTTTTAAGCTTGATACGCTTACATCAAACAATACCGGCTCTTACAGCTATACAGATAAAACACCGCTGGACGGCACCGACTTGTATCGTATAAAAATTACAGACATGAACGGCGCAATCAGTTATTCAAATGTTTTAAGCATTAACTTTGGCAGTACGGTAACTGAAACCAATACCAGTACCGGTAATATAAGTATTTATCCCAATCCCTCAACCGGGGTTATCAACCTGGCCATCTCTCAAAACAGCAATAATGGTTCACCTTCAAATTCACAAAAAAAGGTAACAGCGGGGAAAACGCAACTTATTGCTGCAATTTCGTCCGCCGGAAATGCTTCGTATGATATTAAGATCTTCAATATCAATGGATCTATTTTAAAAGAGGGTGTTTCATCATCAGCCAGCTGGCAAACCAATGTAAGCAGCCTTTCACCGGGAACTTATATTATGCAGGTAACAAACAACAGCGATCATGCACTGGTTGGCAAAAGCACTTTTATTAAGCTGTAAACCCGTTAGGGCTTTGTGGCAATTGCGCTGAAATGATAGAAGCCAGACCCAACTTTTGTAACCAAATATCGCGCCCCTGAGTTTGAAGTTTCTATGAGCGGCTCGCCCGCCAAAGGCTTGCCGTTTTCTGTTACCGTATCACCACTTTGAGCCGGGATATATACCGTTGCCGTGGTATTAGGGGGTATCTCAACGTCCATTAATACAGTGTCTTTAGCTACTTTCCAATGCGAACTTATTTTGCCGTAATTGGTTTCATAATCGGCGGATACATTTTGCAAATTACCACCGATTGTCGGCTTGATCACCATTTCTTTATATCCCGGGGCTTCCACTTTTGTGTCAATACCCGCAATTACGCGGTACATCCAATCGCCTATAGCGCCGTAAGCGTAATGATTATAAGAGTTCATACTGGCATCTTCAAATGTGCCATCGGGTTTTATACCATCCCACCTTTCCCAGATGGTAGTAGCACCCATTTTTACAGGGTATAGCCATGATGGATAGGTATCCTGTAACAAAAGCTGGTATGCTACATCAGCATGGCCGAAATTGCTCAGCACGCGGCAAAGGTAGGGTGTACCTAAAAAGCCGGTGGTAAGGTGGTTGCCATAACGCCTTATATTACTCACCAACCTATTTGCAGCCTGCGGCCTTAAATTTTCTGGCAGCATATCAAATTGAAGTGCAAGCACATAGGCTGTTTGCGTATCTGACGAAATCAGGCCATTGGGCGTTACGTATTCCTTTAAATAAGCCTCCTTTATTTTGGCTAACAGGTTAGTATAGGTGGCTGCATCCTCTCTTTTACCCAAAACGTTGGCGGTATTTATAAGCAATTGGGTTGAATAAGCATAAAAACACTGGGCAATTAAATACTTATTGGTAATAGCCGAGCTGCCGTCGGTATCATCATTTACACTATAAAAAAGCCAGTCGCCAAAGTGAAAACCAGTGTTCCAAAGGTCGTTTTTGCTTTGCGTTTTCATGTAATCAACCCAGGCTTTCATGCTGGCGTATTGGTCTTCCAGTATGCGCTTGTCGCCATAGGCGATATACATGTTCCAGGGGATAATAGTTGATACATCGGCCCAGCCAGTACTTGCACCGGGCCCGTCAGTCGCGTCAGTTTTGCCGATTACATTGGGAATTACGAAAGGAACACTCCCGTTTTTATATTGGTCGGCGGCCACATCTTTCAGCCATTTGGCAAAAAAGTTGTGTACATTCATGTTATAGGATGCCGTGCGCGAAAATACCTGTGCGTCGCCGGTCCAGCCCAAACGTTCGTCGCGCTGAGGGCAATCTGTCGGCACATCCAGGAAATTGCCTTTCTGGCCCCATTGAATATTATGCTGCAACTGGTTGATCAATGTATTTGAGCAGGAGAAACTCCCCGTAGGAGCCATGTCTGAATAAAGGGCAACCGCAGTAAAGTTCTCTGGCTTCAGGTCGCCCGGATAGCCTTCAACTTTAATATACCGGAATCCCTGCCAGGTAAACTGCGGCTCAAAAGTTTCTTCGCCGCCTCCCTTCAAAATATAAACGTCCTGTGACCTGGCCGTACGCAGGTTCTCCGTATAAAAATTACCCGCCTTATCAATTACTTCCGCGTGTGAAAGGGTGATCTTGTCACCTTTATTCCCGGTTGCTTTAAGCTGTACCCAGCCTACCAGGTTCTGCCCAAAATCGATTACCTTTTCACCTTTGGGTGTTGTAAATATCTTAACAGGCTTATAGGTTTCGTGTTTGCGTACCGGTTCGCTGTTGGTGGCTACCAAAATGTCCGTGCGAAAATCCTGCACTTTTACGCCGTCCCAAGTTTTATCATCAAAATTGATGACAGACCAATCTTTTTGCTGCATATTGTCATCAATAGTGGCCCCGTAATAAATCTCCGCAAAGCGCACCGGCCCGGTTGATGATTTCCAGCTGCCATCAGAAATAACGGTAGCTTTTGAACCATCAGCATAAGTTACCTCGAGCTGGAATAAAAGTGAAATATCCTTGCCATAAAGATTAGGTAGCGGGTTAAAACCAATATGACCGCGGTACCAGCCGTTGCCGAGCACTGCGCCTGCGGCATTTTTACCTTCTTTAAGCAAAGCCGTAACATCATAGGCCTGGTATTGCAGACGTTTGTTGTAGCTTGTCCACCCGGGGGTTAAATACGCATCACCCACCCGGTGTCCGTTGAGCTGTGCTTCATATAGCCCGTGTGAAGTGATAAAAAGGGTTGCTGATGCGATCTTTTTATTAAGCGAAAACTCTTTCCTGAACAAAGGGCTGGGCCTCATTACAGAGTCTTCTACATAACCCGGGCTTATCCATTGTGCTTTCCAGTCAGCCGGGGTAAGCATACCCATTTGCCATGACGCCGGCGTACTCCATTCAGAAGGCTTGCCGGTATTATCCCAAACCCGCACCTGCCAGTAATATTTCCGGCCCGATACCAGCGCCTCGCCTTTATAAGGAACATAAACCGATTGATCAGATAGTACCTTACCAGAACTCCAAACATTGTGTTTGCCTTTTTTTAGGTATGCATAGGTAGTCGCTTTTATTTCGTAAGCTGTTTGCATTACGTTTTGCCTTCCCGGTGCGTCAAGCTGCCAGCTAAAGCGGGGTACAAGGGCATCAATGTTGATAGGATCTACCTGGTTTTCGGTTACCAGGCGCTGCACTTTAACCTGGGCGGAAGAATAGCTGTAAACAAACAGGGTAAGTAATAAAAAAAATGTCTTTCTCATCGTTATTAAAAAGCTTTGTTTTACTTGGATAAGGCAAGGTAGAGAAAATGATTTAAGTAATTTGTACTTTTAATTTAAGTCCATTGTAATTTTCTTGGGACGAAGAACAAAAAACGGAGACAAGCGCATAGGACCAGGAACCAGGACAAAAAAGAATCATGGTGTTTCAAACTATTTCCTTTTTCCCACGCCTAATTATGCCAGTTGTCCGTTCTGAAAGGTTCAGCAGGCAAACCGGCTGCGTTTTGCAGGTTGGTTACCGGCGCGTTAGTAAAAGCGTACCTGGCTGCTATTACAGGTAGCGGTGTACCCTCTGGTGCCGTTATAACAATAGTATTACCTGAAATTACTGCCTGTCCCTCCCTGAAAACCTGGTCGGTTCCGGCAACAAAAAAACATTGCTTTAACGGGGCGTTGTTACCCGTCGACAGCCCTTCGGCGGTACCAGGAACAAAATTAATTGTAACGGTTGATTGACTTGCGGTAAGCGATGCATATTGTGGCCCCACACAAGGCACGTTTTGACTATAAGTGTAGTTGAGCGCGAGCAATCCAAGGCGTTCGCCAACCGGCTTCTTATCTGCGGGGTGATGGTTAGCCGGATCCCCCACATCCATGGTAACCACCATTCCTGTATTGGCAAGCAATGGGCGCATATTGGCCTGCGCTTCCCTGAAATATGCCAGGTAATCTGAAATCGGGTTGCCCCCCGGAGGCATGGTGCTGCTATAATCTGCTGCAAAAGGAGTGAGCTGTACATAATAAAATGGTAAATCAGGTTGGTTGAATTTTGAACGCCACCCTTTTACCAGGTCCGCATTTAGTAGCGTAAAAGCAGAGAGAGAAGGATCGACCTGGTTGTTTTCGCCCTGGTACCAGGTGAATCCTTTGATGCTGAGGTTAATCAAAGGATTGATCATGCCGTTGTACAGACCCGAACTGCCGGCCAGGTAATTATTAGCCACGTTGGGGTTGTTTTCAATAGCCTCAACATTCGCCCAATCCTGACAGTAAGAACCATTAACGGCCGAAACGATGATGCCAATGGGCACATTGAGCGTTGTATTTAGCTTGCGCGCAAAGTAGTAAGCTACTGCGCTGGTGCTGCCAACCGTTGCCGGTGAGCAAACGTTCCAGCTTACCGCCCTCTTTAAATTTGCAATGGGCGAAGCCTCAATGTCTTCTTGTACCGTAAGCACCCTGATCAGGGGATAATTGGCAGCCGCTATTTCGGCCACATAATTTAAGACCCCTTTAAAAGGTGCCATCGTATCAACAGGCATTACCATATTTGACTGACCTGAACAGATCCATACATCGCCGATCAGCACATCCGAAAATGTTACCGTAGTGTAACCAGGCGCTTTAACAGTAATAGCTTGCGGACTTGAATTTGCTGCAGCAGGGGGCACACTTACCTTCCAGTTTCCGGAAGCATCAGTTATGGCAAGCAGGGAAGCAGAACTCCAGCTAACGTTTACGGTTACCGGTGTATGTACGGGCGCTTGCCCCCAAATGTTAACGGGTTTATCCCGTTGCACAACCATGTTATTTTGAAATAAGGACGACACAGACAAAGCGGTTACCGGCGCCCCCTTATCGGTAAAGGAGACAACTTTTAAATCTTTTCTACAGCCCGCAAACAGCAACAGCGCCAAAACAGGGTACAGCCAATGCTTTTTTACAGGCATAGGCACCTCACTTTAAATTTGGTTAAAAACACGGCGATTTTATTGCAATGCAGCATGGTTTAATTATGGCCGGAAAATAAGGTTTAGCGGGGGTTTTATAAAATGTTTTTTAACTTTTTTATGCATTGGCGGCATTGATAAATCAAAACCCACGCTGCATGCATTAGCTGGTATCATCAGGCAGCCCGGTCTAAAAAATCAGTGGTCAAATATAGCAGAGTGTACAAAAAATGAAAAAAAGAAGAAGGCCTGCAATGTATGATTTACGCGGAATAGGTTAGCGTTTTACTTTTTACCAACAAGAACTACCTATTGCTGTAAAAACCCGGTTTCATCAAGGTTTGTAACATATAACAACGATAAAAATGTTTTTTTTGTTTAAAATTCGCCTTTCGGGTTGTGATAAAAAGTATCAACAATCATTTAAAAACATGATTTTGATCACTTTTTATGTAACCATTGAGCCTTAGTTTGGTGCCATAAAAAACAACCGATGAGCACCACTAAAGAACAAGACTTTCTGAAAAAGCTGGGATCAAAAATAAGATTGCAGCGGAACGAAAAAAAGATCTCCTTAAACCAGCTTGCAACCCAATTTGGTTTTGAGAAATCGAGTATATCAAAACTTGAAAATGGTAAATCCAATTCAACAATTTTAACCTTAATGAAGTTAAGCCATGCGTTAAACGTTCCAATGGAACGTTTTTTCCATTAGGATCAAATTTTTTGAAATGAAGACTGGTTTAAGTTTTTATTTCTTCGGTTAAAGCCACCTGATTGATGCTGGCGTAATAATCCGTTAATACCCGGTATTTTACTGTGGAAACCACGGCGTTACGATCAATAATTATGCGGGCTTATGTGTTATGTAAAATGGTTTTCGCGGATTTCTTTTCATTCGCTAGTCAATTGCTTCAGCCAGCCATTGGTAATACTCGGCCAGGAATGGGTCCGGCTGTTGTTCGCGGATGTCAAGAAACATGGCCTCGCATTTGTTCCTGGCAGTTGTAACAAATGACCCGGGCGTTTTATCAACAAGATCCATTTTTATGATCCCTTCAGCGACCATTATTCCCAATGATTCCATTTGCTGGCCAAGCTGTACCAGCATGATTTGTTCTTTGGGAGGAAGGTTTTGCAGCCCGGTCCAGGTGGTTGGCATGTCGTTCGTACTTATATAAGTGATAACTTCTACAAATCCCGTAGTTTGAAACTCGCGTAACACCTCAATGGTCAGACGTTCGCGACGGTCTCGCTTTGCTGTTTTAACCTGTGCGATGCCAAAAATGAGTGCTACAATAAATGAGGCCGTTAATGCGATGTTTGCAATATTGGTAATGGTTTCGTTTGTCATGGGGCGTGGGTATTATTTGGTAAGACAATAAAAATAAACATCCTGATGCATATTTTCCAGAAAAATTCGCTGCAATACTGCTGTATCATTGCAAAAAATAACTGCTGATGGCTATTAAATTTTTAAACGATTGTATATTTATAAGGCTAAAGCTTACCTTTATAAAGCCTTAACATAACCAGTTGACGGTAAAGGAACGGTGTTGGCAAACCGAAGCAATTATATAAACCTAATGGATTTAAAAAAACACGGACAAAGAATTTACTCGATTATTATTGGCAGCGGCTGCTATATTCCATCCCGTATCATTACCAATAACGATTTTCTCACGAGCTCGTTCTACGATGAAAACGGGCATAAGTTAGCGAGGGCAACAGCCGAAATCATTCCTAAGTTCAGTGATATAACGGGGATACTGGAAAGAAGATATGTAACTGATGACCTGGTGGCATCAGATATTGCCGTATTTGCGGCGGAGAGTGCCATTGGCAACGCAAATATTGATGCCGAAACACTCGATTATATTATTGTGGCCCACAATTTCGGCGATATAAAAGAGGAGAACAGGAGGAGTGAATTTGTGCCGGCACTGGCATCACGCGTGAAACACCGGCTTGGCATAAAAAACCCCGATACGGTTTGCTATGATTTGCCCTTTGGCTGCGCAGGCTGGCTGCAGGGAATGATCCAGGCAGATTTTTATATCCATGCCCGACAGGCAAAAAGAGTGCTGGTTATCGGCGCTGAAACCTTATCGCGTATTTGTGACCCTCATGACCGTGACAGTATGCTTTATGCAGACGGCGCCGGTGCTGTAATAGTGGAAGCAAGGGAAAGCGCCACCCCTGTGGGGATACTTTCGCACAGTTCGCATACCTACGCTGAACATGCTTTTATTTTAAGGATGGATAAATCTAACAATCCTGATTATTTGCCTAAAGATCAGCTGTTTTTGAAAATGCAGGGACGCACCCTTTACGAACAGGCCTTAAAAGTAGTGCCGCTTGTAATAAAGGAAAGCCTTGATAAGGCGGACGTCCCGGTAGAAAGCATCGCTAAGATATTGATCCACCAGGCAAACAAGAAAATGATGGAAGCCATTTTAAGACGCTTTTACGATGAATTTGGCATTAAACAGATACCCGAAAATATTATGCCCATAACCGTATCCTGGCTGGGCAATAGTTCGGTTGCAACGTTGCCAACGCTTTACAACCTCATCGCCAAAAATCAACTGTCCGGTCACCAATTCAACAATGGTGAGATCATTGTATTTGCATCAGTAGGCGCCGGTGTTAATGTAAATTCCGTGGTATATAAAATACCCGGATAAAAAAGGCGCTTTTTAGGCAGTAGCAACCAGTTTATTGATACTTCGGTAAACATAATTATTAAAAATATGCCTGCGGGCAAAGCGGCCCGGAGAATCTGCGTTTACAAGTTTGCGGTAAACTTCTTTGGGTACATCAAAATATTCATAAACGTTGCCGTCAGCAAAATGTATTTTAAGTACCTGAGACTGGAATTCAAAATCAAGTATTCCTGATGCGGCAGTAGTGTTATTATATTCCGCGGCGGTTTGATTCCGGGTTTCAGGAGCGATGCTTACCAAAAAATGATAGGCCTCAATAATAGTTTTGCTTTTTTCTTCGGCCGCAAGTTTATCTTCATCGTTGTGTTGAAATTTATCAGGATGCCAGGTTTTCATTAAACTGCGATAAACTGTTTTTAGTTCGTGCAGCTCAGCATCCTTAGTTACATCTAACAGCTTGCGGTAATCGGTAATCTTTTTCATGTTATCAATTCGTTAACTTATTGTCGTTGAAGTGATAGCAGATCAAATGACCGGGCGCCTTTTCAAGAAAATAATTTTGCAAAGGTACGCTTTTTAGTTAATAAAAGCGAGCTAAAAAACCTTATAAATATACATGTGGGTTACCGCTATTTCCAGAAACGGTTTGATTGTCGCAGTTTACAGTTGTTATTTTGTTTTTTAGGCCACTTTAAGGACGGCAAAAAAAATAAAAACCCCCTCACACTCGCTGTTTGGGGGCTTTAACCTAAACCTTATCACAAAAGACAAGTAGAGACTTGCCATATGAAGCAGCAAAATTACGAAATCTAAATTTAACAACTGTGGCGTTTTTTAACCAGATTACGGCATTTTTTGTTTTTTTGCTAATAAATCCTTAGAAATGCCCGTAAAAAACGGCAACACCGCATTATTCTAAATGAGCATGTTAAATACAATCGTGTTACCTGGATTCTTTCCGGGGTGAAAATATTGATTGAATAGCATCAAAGCCCTTTTTTTCTAACAATCCCCGGCTTCCTGCTTTTCCCTGTTTTCGGCTTTTCGTTCGTCACCACTTCATCAGCGCCGTAGTTGCGTGCCATTTTGGCAATTCGTTCTTCCAATGGTTCGGTGGTTAAGCGCTCCCGGCCCAGACTGTCGACCATGATCGGGAAGGCGAAGGGGGTTGGGCGCTCAATTACTTTCAGGATGATATTCTGTTTGATGATCCGCTGCAGTGCCGCCCGCAGCCTAAATTCCTCCAGCTGGAAAGCCAGGGCTTCGTTATAGGCCTGGCGCACCAGTAAATTATCCGGCTCATATTCATTAAAAACTTCAAAAAGCAGCGAAGTGGAGGCCTGTAAATGCCTGTTTTTTACCGGCTGCCCCGGGTAGCCGGTAAACACCAGCCCGCCAATGTGTGCAATATCCCTGAAACGCCGGCGCGCCATTTCATTTGCATTCAAGCTGTGCTGAATATCTTCCAGCAGGTTATCTATCGAAAAAAAGCCGGCGCCTTCCAGGGCTTCTTCAATCGGGATGTCTTCATCTGCCAGTAATTCAAAGCCATAATCATTCATGGCGATGGAAAAACTGGCAGGTTTTATTTTGCTGATACGATAGGCCAGCAACGAGGCCATACCTTCATGTACCAGCCGGCCCTCAAATGGGTAAAATACCAGGTGGTGTCCGTCCGCTGTTTTGAAAGATTCGATCAAAAACTCATGGCTTTGCGGTAAATGCGACAATTGTTCCTGTAAATCGAACAAGGGCTTTAAAGCGATCACTTCTTCATCCTTCGCTGTCCCATGTGCAACCTCGTCCAGTTTATCCCTAAACATCGCCGACAATTGTGAAGACAGCGGCATCCGTCCGCCCATCCAGCTGGGGATCACCCCTTTGCGGGCGTTTGATTTCTTTACAAAAGCAGTCATTTCTTTTAGCTGGATAAACTCCAGGCTGCGCCCGGCAAACCAAAAGGTATTGCCTGGTTTTAGTTTGGAGATAAAAGATTCTTCGATAGTGCCCAGGCTGCCGCCATGCATCAGCTTTACCCTAATGCTTAATTCGCTGGTAATGGTGCCGATGCTGAGCCGGTGCCGCATAGCTACGCGGCGGTTGTTTACTTTAAACAAACCATTTTCCACCTCAACTTTTAAAAACTCATCATATTGGGCCAGCGTTTTGCCGCCTGTAGTAATAAAATCAAGCAGTTGGTTAAATTCATTTCGTTTCAGATCAGCAAAGGCAAAGCTGGTTTTTACCTCGTCAAACAAATCATCAGCATAAAAACCATCCGATACCGCCAGTGTCACCATGTATTGGATCAGCACATCCATAGTGAGCAGCATGGGGTCTCGGCTTTCGAAGATCTTCTTTTTTATCGCCTCTTTTAGCGCAGCGCCCTCCAATAACTCCAATGAATGGGTAGGAACAAAATAAGCCTTCGATATTGCCCCCGGATGGTGCCCGCTTCGGCCCGCCCGCTGCATAAACCGGGCGACCCCTTTGGGGCTGCCTACTTGTATTACAGTATCGACCGGGCGAAAATCAACCCCCAAATCCAGACTCGAAGTACAAACCACCACCTTCAGCGCTTCTGCGTGCAAGGCCTGTTCCACCCAGTTGCGTAATTCATTGTCAAGCGAACCGTGGTGCATGGCCATAATTCCGGCATACTCCGGGTAATTATCCAATATAGCATGGTACCATATTTCGGCCATGGAGCGGGTATTGGTAAATATCAGCGTGGTTACACTTCGGGCCACAATTTCCATCACCTGCGGCAGCAGCTTTAACCCAATATGTCCCGACCATGAATAACTTTCAATATTGTCAGGAATGATGGATTGGATATGCAACTTTTTATCCAGGTTGGCCCGCACCATTTTTATTTTTTCAGGCGGGAAATCATTACCCAGCAGTACTTCGGCAGCTTCTTCCAAATTGCCTATGGTTGCGCTGATACCCCAGATTTTGAGTTGGCAGTGAGCAGTTGGCAGTGGGCAGTCTTTAGTTTGCAGTTGGTGGTTTGAAGTTAGCGGGTTGAGGCTCATCCCAACTACAGCCTTTTCTGTGCAGACTGCAAACTGTCCACTGCAAACTTTCTTCAATCGGGATAAACCAAGTTCTACCTGAACGCCACGTTTTGTTCCCAGTAACTCGTGCCATTCGTCAATCACCACTACCTGCAAGTTTTGGAACATTTTAGGATATTCTTTTTGCGCCATCATCAGGTGCAGGCTTTCAGGAGTGGTGAGCAATACTTCGGGCAGTTTTTTCTTTAGGGCCTGTTTTTCTGCAGCGGGGGTATCGCCTGTGCGGGTCATTATTCTCCAGGGGAGGCCGATTTCGTCGCAAACCTCCAGCATGGCTTTTTTGATGTCATTGGTCAATGCCCTTAACGGGGTTATCCACAGCATCAACAGGCCATTGTTGCTTTGGCTTTGAAAATTATCAGGATGTTTATCAATAAACTCCGCCAAAAAAGGCAAAAACAGAGCAAAGGTTTTACCGCTGCCGGTAGGCGCATTCAGCAAGCCTGAAAAGCCACTGAGATAGGCCTCCATCATCTCCTGCTGAAAAGCAAACTGCTCCCAGTTTTTTTTCCGGTACCATTCCCCGATGACTTGCTGCCCTTTTGAAACCATGTGATAATATACAACGGAAATTGGATTATTTGGATATAATTAAAAAATGGCAACAATGTTATACCTTAATTTAATTTTTTAAATTTGTGTATGCGAACACTGAACTTACATCCGCAGTATGTGAAAGGAGAACACAACGAACCGCTTGGAGTTTTTCTTACCGTTTCTGAATTTCAAAGTATTTTGGATGAGCTTGAGGAACTGGAAGATATTAAAGCTGCAGATGCCTTTGAAAGCCGGAAAGATAAAGAGTTCGTGCCATTTCGGCAAGCCCTGGATGAAATCAAAAACGGACTCGTCAAACGAGTTACACTGTACTGATTGAACGATCTGCACAAAAGCAGCTGGCAAAAATTCCAGCTCCGTATTTTGAAACTATAACCGAAAAGATTTTATCGCTCGAAAAAAAACCACGGCCGCCTGGCTGTAAAAAGTTGACTGGCCGTGAAAGCTGGCGCATAAGGGCCGGTGACTACCGTATTATTTACAACATTTCCGACCATTCTTTGCAGATCATGGTTATTGACGTCGGCCGCCCAAAGGAAATTTACCGGCAGAAAAAAGATTGATGGTTCAGCAAACCCGAAAACCCATTGATGTAAACATATTACATCCTGCTGAAAGGCAAACTGCTGCCAGTTTTTCTTCCGGTACCATTCGCACATGATTTGCTGCCCTTTTGTAACCAAGTGGATAATATGCGGCGGAAATTTCAATATGTTGTATATCGATTAAAAATCCGTCAGCAAGTTTAAAATTCTAAATTAAATCCCGGTCATCGATATGAAATTATTTACAATCTTTAAGCAATGAAACGATTGCTTCTTATTTTTCTATTTATTTTACTATTCCAGGCAGGTAAAGCGCAAAGCTGGAAGGATACAGCAACTATTATCACTCATTTATTTGACAGGTATAAGCCAGATAACCCTGGTTGCCAACTGTCGATCAGTAGGAATGGCAAAATTGTGTTCTCAAAAGCCTGGGGACTGGCGGATCTTGAAAACCATGTACCCTACACCACCGAAACGCTAACTGAGGCAGGATCGATCACCAAACAATTTACCGCCGCAGCTATATTGTTGCTGGAACAACAAGGGAAACTTTCATTAAACGATGATGTGCGCAAGTACATACCCGAACTGCCAACCTACGGGCATGTTATCCGGCTAAGAAATCTATTGCACCATACCAGCGGCATCCGGGAATGGAGTAACCTGGAGGCGATTACCGGCTGGCCCCGCACCACTAAGGCTTACACCAATGCGGATGTGTTGCACCTGCTTTGCAGCCAACAACAATTAAACAACGTGCCGGGCGCTGAATTCATCTACAGCAATTCAAATTATTTACTGCTCGCGCTTATTGTTGAAAGGGTTAGCGGAATGAAACTACCCGAATTTACAGATAGGTATATTTTTAAGCCAGCCGGGATGACACATACCTGCTGGCGCGATGACTTTAAAAAGATAGTGCACAATAGGGGAATAGCCTACATCAAAAAGAACGGCATATACGAGATCAACTTGCCTAACGAAAATGTTTATGGGCCGGGTGCACTATTAACTACCACAGATGACTTGCTAAGATGGACCAACTTTTTCCTCGATAATAAGCTGGGAAGCCCCGGTTTGCTGGCAAAGCAATTAGCCATAGAACCAATACCGGGCGGGGCCGACGCATATTATGCGGCAGGCTTATTTATTGGTAAGTTTAAAGGGTATGACATTATATCACATACAGGGCAAACGGCCGGCTATGTTGGTGTGGTAGAAAGCCTGCCTGAATTAAAGCTTTCGGTGGCGTGGTTGAGCAACACAACTGAATTTAAGGACAGTTTATTTGTTGGGATCACTGCGATCGATAATTTATTTATTAAAAACACCCTGCCCGAAATACAGGCAAAAGCGCCGGCGGGAGTAGCTTTGCCTCCGGCCAAAACCAAAAAATATACCGGGTGGTACCGCAATTCCCAAACTAATCATGGCATAAATATCACGATGAAGCATGATTCCCTTTGGCTTAATGGCAGCCCACTCATTCCGGTCAGCCAAACGGACTTCCGCTATCTGGAATCAAAGGTTGCATTTAACACTACAGGTGGGTTTATTTATACGACGGCCGAAAAAGTAACCATTCCATTTACAAAAGAACGCCCCGCCGAAATAACAGCTAATTATTTAAAAACATTCACCGGGACATTCTATTCAAAAGAAACGGAAAGCAGCTTCAGGATCATACTTAAGAAAGACAAATTGATGCTTGAGCAAAATTATTTGAAAGATGTTGAGTTACAGCCAGCCTATAAAGATGCTTTTGACTTCACTTTAAATTTAGATTCCGACATGTCGCCGGTACAGGCAAACATCCTTTTTAAAAGAACCAGCAAGAACGGGCATTTGTTCTGCGAAGTATCGATGAATGATGCAAGGAAGATAAATTTCAGGAAGGTTTATTAACAAATTACCTTTATAACAAAAAGTCCCGCCGATTACAAGCGGGACTTTCATTATTTGTTTACGATCCATCTATATAACCGAAGTTATTCTTGCCGAAATTTCTGTCGCAGCTTCTTTCGGACTTCTGGACTTTACTGACTTTCGGACTATTCTATTTCTTTTCCGGCAGCAAAATAAACTTAATGAGGTTATTACCGCTTAAGTATTTGTTGGCAGCATCTTTGGTACTTTGCGGAGTTACCTTATCCAGGTCGCCAACGTGTTTAAGGATGGCATCAGGGTCCTGGCTATTTTGTGAACTTGATCCCAGGTATCCGGCCCAAAAAATATTTTCTTTAAGCTGCACTTGTGTTGATCGCGCTTCGGTTACTGCAAATTTTTGGATGTCCGAAGGTAATGCGCCGTTTTGTTTGATCTTGCTGATCTCATCTATTGTTTCGGCAACCAGGCTGTCAACATTTGCCGGGGCGCATTCAAAATAAACGGTAAAGCTATAACGCCCATCAGGTATTTTTTTGTAGCTGGCCTTTACACCCGGCGAGTATACTTTGCCATCTTTTTCGCGCAGGCGTTCATCCAGTTTTATCTGCATAATGGCTTCCAGCGCGTCCATCTGGACGTTGTTGTCCTCGTTATAGTCGTAAGTGCCGCTGTATACCAGTTCAACGGTACTCTTATCGCCGATCCCTTTATTTACAATTTTGGTAAGTTGCCCGCCAGGCGGGTTAACATCTAAAACCTTGTAAGTTTCTTTTTTGTTTGTTGCCGGCAGGCCGCCTAAATAGGCTTCAAGGTAAGGTTTTATTTGATCCACCGTAAAATTTCCCACCAGGGTAAATACAAAACTGCTGGCATCGGCAAACCTGTCCTGGTAAAACGCGTAAGCTTTGTCAAGGTTGGCACCGGCAAGCAGTTCAGGAGTAACGACCATGCCCCTGATGTTGTGTTTGCTCAAGGTTGAAGATACGGTATCCGAAAAAATGCTTCCCGGATCGAGGTTGCGGGTGGCCAGTACTGATTTCGTCTGGCTGATATTCGAATCCCAGATATTCTGATCTTTCCTCGGTTGGGTAAAATAAAGGTAAATCAACTGCATCGCGGTTTCAAAATCACGCGGTGATGCGCTTGCGGAGATCCCCTGCGCTACGTCGCTGATATATGGAGAAACCCGCACGTTTTTACCGCTCAATTTTTTATCCAGCTCGGCCTGGGTAAAGCCGGCTATCCCGCTGCCACTGATAATATCGGCAGCCATGCCGGCCGATGTATAATCCTGGTCGCTGGCCAGCGAGGTGCCGCCGAAAGCGTACCCGTTTATCAGGATCTGGTCGTTTTTAAACTGCGTTGGTTTTAATATCACTTTTACACCGTTGCTCAACATCAGGGTAGTTGTGCCGATAAGGCTATCAACCTGTGTACTTACCGTTTTTCCTGCAGCAGGCAATTTATCCAGTAAAGGCTTATCAGTGGTATAATCGATATACGGTTTCAGGCCCTTCCCGGCATCTGCTATCCAGGTGAGCAATGCAGCTTCCGTTGGCAATTTGTCTTTATCCTTATCAGGGGCCTCAACAATAATCACCCTGTTTTGGTCGCTCACAAACTTCGCGGCCATGGCATTAAGTTCTGCCAGCGTGATTTTCCCGATATTATTGATATAATAATTATAGGCAAATGATACCCCTGGGGTTGCTCCGCCGGTTAAAAAGTTTTGCTGGTATTGCCCCACAAAAAAGGCCGACTGCGTTTTGTCCCTTTCTTTATAGGCGTTATCCACTCCTAAAAGCGCGTTTTGTTTGGCGCGTTCCAATTCTGTTAAGGTAAACCCAAACTGGCGAACGCGCTCTGTTTCGGCAACCGCCGCTTTAATAGCAGTTTCCAGTTCGCCGGGTTTTGCCACTGCCAGCGTAGTAAACGCATCCTGCCTGCCGGTAAAGGCGCCATATGCCGACTGACCGTAAAGAAATGGCGGGTTAGCTTTTTGCAGCAATTCATTCAAGCGATCATTCAGCATAGCGTTGAACAATTGTATGCGGATACTCTGCATATAATCAGCCGGTGTTTTGATGATCGTTTCGGGATGTTTTACAATAATTTCAGCTAAAGTATACGGGAACTCCTTGTCTGTTGCTATTTTAACAACGGTGCCCGTTGTTGGGGGCACGGTATAGTACGTTCTTGGCTTCTCATTCAGTGGGTTTTTTAAAGATGAAAAATCATTTTTTATGAGCGACAAAACCTGGGCAGGGTCAAAATCACCTACGGCAATAACGGCCTGCAGGTCTGGCCGGTACCAGTCATGGTAAAAAGAGGTGATAGCTTCCGGTTTAAACGTTTTAAGGATATCTTCCTTGCCTATTGGTAAACGCTGCGCATAGCGCGAGCTATTGAGCAGTACAGGTAGCGTTTGGTTACGTAAACGTTCTTCGGCATTTTTGCCACCAGCACGTTCTTCCTCAAGCACTACGCCCCGTTCGTCGTTAATTTCCTTTGGGTCGAAGGTTTGATAAGCGGCCCAGTTAGCAAGGATATTAAAACCGTTTTGAAAAACTTTAACGCTATCGGTAGGTACAGGTAACTGGTAAACAGTTTCATCAAAACTGGTATAGGCGTTTAAATCGGCACCAAATTTAATGCCCGATTTCTGCAAATAATTTACCAGGTCGTTTTTTGGAAAATCGCGCGTGCCATTAAAGGCCATGTGCTCGGTAAAATGCGCCAGGCCCTGCTGGTCATCGTTCTCGAGCACCGAACCTGCTTTTGTTACCAGGTACAACACCGCCCTGTTTTTGGGCTCGCCGTTTTTCCGGATATAATAAGTTAAGCCGTTAGGTAATGTGCCTTTTAATACCTCAGGATCGAGGGGCAAACCACCGGCTGCACCCGGTGACGTTGCTGCTGCTTTTTGGCTTGTTTTTGCTTTTACGGGAGCAGCCGTCTTTTTTTTTGCCTGCTGAGCCGATATTCCGCCTGCCAGTAATAAAAAAGATAAGGCGGCAATTGAAAATTTATGGGTAAAATTCATTTTTAATCAGGTAATTATAAAGTTCGCTAAGATGCAAAACGAAAATCGATTAAAAAATTGATTTCACCGATTGTTTTTTTGTGATTTCACCGATTTAAAGAGCTGTGGCGGCACAAAATCGGTGAAATCATTCCTAAATCGGTGAAATCAAAAAATAAATCGCACAAAAGCCTCCATGGCTTCATATTCGGCCATGCCCAGTTTATCATAATTGCGGGCAGTTTCGCGGGTGCGGTCCTCGGCCCTTACCCAAAACTCACGTGCATCATCCCCCGGGAACACCGGCCTGTCCTTTTGGCTCTGGTGTTTAAAAATGGCATTGCGCTTTCTGATTACCTCCTGCGGCGATAAAGGCACCGCCATTTCTATCTCGTGGGTCTCAAATTCGTGCCATGCGCCGCGGTACATCCACAGCCAGCAATCTTTTACCCAGTCTTCGGTTACTTTCAGTCGGTTTAATGCCGCTACAATGATATTGAAACATACCAGATGCGTGCCGTTCGGGTCGGCAAAGTCGCCGGCAGCAAAGATCTGCTGGGGTTTTACTTTTTGTAGCAGTTCCATCGTGATCTGTATGTCCGCTTCCCCGGCGGTATTCTTTTTGATCTTGCCCGTTTCGTAAAAAGGCAGTGCCATAAAATGGATATTGCTGTCGGGTAAGCCTGCATACCTGGCCCCCGAAATGGCTTCTGTCTT
>JARLHA010000056.1 GCA_031292485.1 Mucilaginibacter sp. | reverse complement strand
TAGGGGAGGAGGTTAAAAGGTTTATTTGTTTTTAATTTAATTTTCTCTCCCTATATTTAGGGAGAGATGTCGACGAAGGAGACAGAGAGGGTAAAAGGGGAATGCAAAAGGGTATGTGGAGAACCCTGAGATCGTTCTTTTACCCCTCCCGGCCTCCCCTAATTTTAGGGGAGGAGGTATGGTGGGGATTGATTTTTTAATATTCAATTTCTCTCCCTATATTTAGGGAGAGATGTCGACAACGTCGACAGAGAGGATAAACAGAGATGTTTTTACATTAACGAGAGTAACCTAAATGAATAAAGTCACAGAACTATGCCGGGAGCTTCGCCGGAATGCTACCCCCGCTGAAAAATTATTGTGGAAAGAGCTTCGCAAGCGAAACGTTGGCGGAGAGCGATTTTTAAGGCAGTTTCCGATATTTGTTGCGCAGGGTTTTGGCCGGAAGGATTTTTATATTGCTGATTTTTATTGTTCGGTTCATAAACTGGTTATTGAGGTGGATGGCCCCATCCACCTGATGAAAAAAGAATATGATGATAACCGCGACATCGTGATGCAGGAATTGGGTTTCAATATCCTGCGTTTTAAAAATGAGGAGGTTTATAGTGATGTTGATGGGGTGATTGAAAAGATCCTGTATTGGTGCATGGCTTAACTTAACGAAATCCTTATCCTCTCTTCATTTCCTGCGTTTTTTTGGAATTACTAAAAATGCGTGGTAAAATGAACCCCTTATCCTAAAATAAAAAAAGCCCGTCTGTAATTTTACATGAATGTTAAATTAATTGTAATTTTATTTTACCAAATAATAGCTAAATAACACAACATTAACATCACCATTAAGGAATAGTTAAGGCTGTATTAACATTATTCCGGGGTTGTTGAAAGCCGAAACCTAATTTGTAGTTTTAAAAATTGATTACGAATCGAGATGAGGAAGAAGATACTATTTATTACCGGCTCTATAAATCAAACTTCGCAAATGTACCAGATCTCAAGGCATCTGGAGGATTTTGATTGCTGGTTTAGTCAGCTTTTTCCCGATATCCAATTTTTAAAAGGGCTATTAAAATACACTTCTATTGCCAATCGCACCGTGCTGGCAAATCATTTCAGGGAAAAATCAGAAAACTATCTTCATCAGTTTGGTGCGCAGATAGATTATGGCGGCGACAGGCATCACTATGATTTGGTGGTTAACTGCACCGATATGATCGTGGCTGAAAAATTCAGGCAAACCAAAACCATCTGGGTGCAGGAAGGGATGGTTGATAAACCTACCCTGTTAACGGGTTTGGTCAAAGCTTTTGGCTTGCCGCCCTATTGCTCGGGGGATACTTCGTTAAACGGTTCTACCAATGTTTGCGATATTTACTGTACAGCTTCTGTAGGGTATAAGAATTACTTTGCCCGCAGTGGAACTGATCCTGATAAACTGATCGTGACCGGTATCCCTAATTATGATAACCAGCGCCAGTTCCTGACGAATGATTTTCCACTGCGCAATTATGTGATGGTGGCCACTACGGATATGCGCGAAACCTACCGTTTTGAAAACAGGCCCGCGTTTATAAAACATGCTGCAAAAATTGCCGATGGAAGGCAATTACTGTTTAAACTTCATCCCAACGAAAAAATTGAACGGGCCGAAGCCGAGATAAAAAAATACGCGCCTGAAGGCACCCTGGTATTCAGCAACGGCAATACTAACCACATGATAGCCAATTGCTGCGAACTGATTACCCAATATTCCACCGTAGTTTATACAGGCATTGCGCTTGGAAAAAAGGTGCATTCTTATTTCGACCTGCAGGAGCTTCACCGGTTGGCGCCTATCCAAAATGGAGGTACATCTGCAAAAAATATTGCGCAAATTTGCAGAGGGTATATTAACTTTAGCGGCAAAAAGGAAGATTTTCTGAAAGGCTTTACATTTAAGGCAGATAGCGAACCTTACCTTGAGGTGCAATATGCCTGAAAATGCAAGCGATTAAAATTATGACAGGAAATACTGTAATAGTTGTGCAGGCCCGGATGTCGTCGAGCCGCTTACCCGGAAAGGTGATGATGCCCATATTGGGCGAAAGCCTTTTAGCAAGGATGATTGAACGACTTAAAATGATCCGCCATAAGGCGCTGGTGGTTATTGCGACCTCAGAAGAAAGTGCCGACGATATTATTGAACGGGAAGCTAACCGCATACAAGTTCCCTGTTTTCGCGGCAACCTCAATAACCTGCTCGACCGTCATTACCAGGCCGGGAAGAAATATAATGCAGATACGGTATTAAAGATCCCTTCGGATTGCCCGTTGATAGATCCGCAGATTATTGACCAGGTACTTGATTTTTATTTTGACCACGCCGGTGAATATGATTATGTGAGTAACCTTCACCCTGCCACTTTTCCGGATGGTAACGATGTGGAGATCATGACCATGGCCTGCCTTGAAAAAACCTGGCGGGAAGCCACAAAGACTTTGGAACTGGAGCATACTACCCCTTATATCTGGGAAAATCATCAAAACTTCAGAATTGGGAACGTTATTTGGGAAACGGGAAAAGATTTTTCCATGTCGCACCGGTTTACCATAGATTATGAGGCGGATTATCTGTTTATCAAAAGGGTTTATGAAGAATTATACTTCGCGAAACATGATTTCTCCTGCGACGATATCATCCGCCTGCTGGAACAAAAGCCGGAGATTTATGAGATAAATTCCCGGTACGCAGGGGTAAATTGGTACCGCAACCATATGGACGAACTCAAAACAATTTCTTCAGATCAAACAAAATTGACTTTTTGATAACAAAAGTTAAATTATCAGAATTTAACTTTAAAGTTTTATTTATTATTACATGCAAAGGGTAACTACACCAATTAACCAGCTCGAAGCCACCGCTTTAAAGGTGAGGGAGCATATTATTAAGATGTCAACGGACGGCGGTTGCTTCGTGGGGGCTTCACTATCCGCTGCGGACCTAATTGTTTACCTGTATACGGACTTTTTAAATATCAACCCCAGCAATCTTAACGACCCGGACAGGGATTACCTGTTCCTTTCAAAAGGGCATGATGTACCTGCTTTGTATGGTACGTTCGCGGAGCTTGGTTTGCTGGCGAAGGATAGATTGAAAAATCATTTATCCTTGAATGATCATATTTACTGGCACCCTAATACACATATCCCCGGGATCGAATTTCATTCAGGTTCTCTGGGCCATTTGCCATCAGTGGCTATCGGCGTAGCGATGGATATTAAAATAAGGGGTGGTAAAAACAAGGTGATCTGTATTATGGGCGATGGCGAACTGAACGAAGGCACCTGCTGGGAAGCTGCGCTTGTTGCCAATGCGTACAAACTGGATAACCTGATCTTTGTGATCGACCGCAACCAATTCCAGGCAAATATGCCTACTGAGGAATTAATTCCGTTGGAGCCATTGCACGATAAGTTTACTGCATTCGGGGCAGCAGTAAAAAGAATTGACGGACACAGTTTTGAGGCCCTTCATGAAGCGTTTTCGGCCTATCCTTTTGAAACCGGTAAACTGAATGTGGTGATTGCCGATACCGTGCGCGGTAAAGGGTTGCCCAGTATTGAACGCAGGGCCGACAGGTGGTTCTGTAATTTTAATGCCGACGAGGTAGAAAGCCTGCTGAAAGAATTGCACGGCGAACATTTAACGAATTTAACATCAGAAACTTTAGTGGTGAGATAACATGACCTACGAAGAATTACTTACCCAAACTGCATTAGCCGACGATCGCTTTATTGTGATGACGGCCGAAAACCGCGCCCTGGTACGCAATATACCCGGCAAACTGGGCAAGCGTTTTATTGACACAGGTATAACGGAACAAACCATGATTGGCGCTGCCGCGGGGCTGGCGTTGCGCGGACGGATCCCCGTTGTTCATGCGCTCGCTTCGTTTTTAACCATGCGGGCCTTTGAATTTGTACGTACGGATGCCGGGATCCCTAACTTACCCATTAAATTAAGCAGCTTTATCCCCGGCTTTTTATCGGATGGAAACGGCCCCACCCATCAGGCGGTGGAAGATATATCTCTGATGAGGGGCATTCCGAATATGACGGTTTTTGCCCCTGCCGATGAACAGGATCTGGTAATGATGCTGCCCGAAATATGGAAACATCCCCATCCCTCTTATGTGCGCATCAATACGCGCAAAACTGATCATCAGCATAGCCCTTTTAAATTGGGCAAAGCCGAAATTGTTTCAAAAGGTGAAGATGTGACCATATTAACCTATGGGCTTTTGTTCGAACAAGCGCTGATAGCTGTTGAGATTCTGAAAAACGAAGGTTTGTCTGTTGGTTTAATCAACCTGCGCAGCCTGAAGCCTGTAGATGAGCAGGCCATCCTGGAAGCTACCCGCGAAAGCGCTTTAACCATTACGCTCGAAGATCATTTTGTTACAGGCGGCCTCTATAGCATTGTTGCCGAAGTATTGTTAAAGCATTGCCAAACCGCCAAAGTGATCCCGATGGCATTAAAAGACAAATGGTTCAAGCCTTCATTGCTGCCCAACGTATTGGAGCACGAAGGCTTTACCGGCAAACAAATAGCCGAAAAAATATTGGGCTATAATACCAATGCCTATCAACCCGAAATATCAATACCGCAATTTTCTGAATAAATAAAATAAGAATACCATGCCAAATTCTGTAAAATTTAACCACGAATACCCCGATATAAGCAAATCGAACGAGCTGTACCAGCGTGCTGTAAAAGTTCAAAAACCAGTTACACAAACCCTGGCAAAAGGTCCGGGGCAGTTTACCAATGGCGTAGCGCCAAAATACCTGCAAAAAGGTAAAGGTTCGCACGTATGGGATGTTGACGGGAACGAGTATATCGATTTTAACTCGGCTATCGGCCCTCTCTCCTTAGGCTATGCTTACCCGGTTGTGGATGCAGCTATCGAAAAACAATTAAAGGATGGTATTACCTTTTCATTAATGCACCCGCTTGAGGTTGAACTATCGGAATTGATTCAGGAGGTGATCCCGAATGCCGAAGCGGTAAAGATCTCAAAAACAGGTGCGGATGTTTGCTCTGCAGCCATTCGTGTTGCCCGTGCATTCACCAAACGCGAAAAAGTTTTTTGCTGCGGTTACCATGGCTGGCACGATTGGTATATCGGCATCACCAGCCGCAATGCAGGGATTCCCGAAGCCATCCAGAACATGACCTATACTTTTGAGTATAACGATATTGAAGCGATCAAAGCTGCGCTGGACGACACCGTTGCAGCCCTTATCCTGGAGCCATTTATTTTTGAAGCGCCGAAACCGGGCTTTCTGAAAGAGCTGGCCGAAGTATGTAAAGCAAATGGCACCCTGCTGATCTTTGATGAAATGTGGACAGGTTTCCGCATAGCCATCGGCGGCGCACAGGAATACTTCGATGTAAAACCCGATCTGGCTGTTTATTCAAAGGCATGCGCCAATGGTATGCCCATCGCCCTGCTAACCGGCCGTGCGGATGTGATGGAACTGTTTAATCACGAAGTTTTCAGTTATACTACATTTGGCGGCGAGGCCTTGTCATTGGCAGCTTGTATTGCCACTATCAATGAGCTGCGCGATAAAAATGTGCCGCAATACCTGGATGAAAAGGGCGGACTGATGAAAGACGGCTATAACCAGATAGCCATTGAAACCGGGATGGATATTTATACCCGTTGCATTGGTTACAACTGCCGCTCGATGGTAACTTTTACACCTGAAGCCGGTAACGGCCTCGAAGTAAAAACCCTGATGCAGCAGGAAATGATAAAACGCGGCGTGCTGTGGGCAGGCTTCCATAATATGTGTTACAGCCACAGCGATGAGGACATAGCTTATACACTTTCGGCATACCGCGATATAATGCCGGTAATGAAAAAAGCTATCCAAAGTGGTAACATCAAACAATATTTAAAAGGCGAAGTGCTTGAAGCAGTTTTCCGTAAAGTAAGTAACTATAATATAAAGCCGAAGACGGTGTAAAAAAGTCATTGGGTCATTAAGTCATTGAAGCGGAACAGCAATGACGCGAAGCAAATGACCCAATGACTTAATGACGCGAAGCAAATGACCAATGACTAATATATTTTCCTTAAAAAATAAAACTGCTATTGTTACAGGCGCCCTCGGCTTGCTGGGTAAAAAACACTGCGAAGCCCTTGCTGAAGCCGGCGCCAATGTGGTGGTGGCAGATATGGATGAAGCTGCTTCGGAGAAATTTGCTGTGAGTTTAGGCGAACAACATGGCGGGCTTAAAGTAGATGTTACCAGCGAACTATCATTAAAAATAGCCCGTGACAAAATATTGACGCGGTACGGAAGCATTGATATTCTGGTGAACAACGCGGCCATTAACGACATGTTTGAAAACCCTGGCATGGCGAAGGAATTATCGGCTTTTGAAAATTACCCGCTGGATGCTTTTAAAAAGTCGCTGGATGTAAATGTTACAGGTGTGTTCCTGGCTTCGCAGGTATTTGGTAGCGTAATGGCCGAGCAAGAGAGCGGTAGTATCATTAATATAGCATCAACCTATGGTATTGTAGGCCCCGATCAAACCATTTACCGGAACGAATGCGGCGAACAAACTTTTTATAAGTCGCCGGTTTACCCGGTTACCAAAGGGGCGGTTGTAAATTTTACAAGGTTTTTGGCTGCTTACTGGGGCAATAAGGGTGTGCGGGTAAATACACTTTCGCCGGGCGGGGTCGAAAACTCGCAAAACGAATTTTTTATACAGAATTATTCAGCAAAAACATTGCTTGGCCGAATGGCAAAAACAACGGATTACCAGGGCGCACTGGTTTTTCTGGCAAGCGATGCATCAGCGTATATGACAGGTGCAAACCTTGTTGTAGATGGCGGATGGACTGCGATTTAAAAATTGAACCCAATTAAACATTAAAAATATGTTAGAAGCAAAACTTTCACGAATCAAATTACTCCTCACTGATTGTGACGGCGTATTAACGGATGGCGGCGTTTATTATGGCGAAGCCGGGGAAGAACTGAAGAAATTCGATATCCGCGATGGTATGGGTGTTGAACGCCTGGTAAACCTTGCGGGGGTAACTACCGGCATTATTACCGGTGAGGTATCCCCGTCGGTGATCAAACGTGCGGAAAAATTGAAAATTACCGAACTGCACCTGGGTGTTAAAGACAAACCGGCTGTATTTCATGAAATCATCAACAGGCTTGGTTTAAAACCCGAAGAAGTGGCCTTTATTGGTGACGACGTAAACGACCTGGAAATAATTAAGCTGGCTGGTGTTTCACTATGCCCTGCAAACGCTATATCTTTTGTTAAAGACATAGCTTCAATAGTTTGCGAAAATAATGGCGGCGGCGGCTGTTTCAGGGAGGTTGCCGAAATGATCATTGCTGCGCATAAAGGCGAAAAAATCAGCAGGCAAAAAAATGATGTGATCACTTTAAATAGTGGTATTAAGATCGGTGCCGGTGAACCTTGCTATATCATTGCGGAGATTGGTATCAACCACAATGGCTCACTCGAAATTGCTAAACAACTGATTGACGAAGCGGTTGCAGCGAAAGCAACCGCGGTTAAATTCCAGAAAAGAACGCCTGAGCTATGTGTTCCTAAAGATCAATGGGAAATTATGCGCGATACGCCATGGGGACGTATATCATACATTGATTATAAGCGCAAAACCGAATTTGGCATTGTAGAATATGCCACGATCGACCAGTATTGTAAAAAGGTTGGCATTGATTGGTTTGTTTCTACATGGGATGTGGAAGCAGTTGATTTTATGGAACAATTTGATACCCCCTTGTATAAACTGGCTTCAGCATCTTTAACAGATACACAGCTGATCAAACGGATACTGCTTACCGGCAAGCCGCTGATGCTATCCACAGGTATGTCGACCATTAAAGAGATCGAAGACGCAATGAACCTGGTATGGTCGTTTGACAGGAATTATCCTTTGTTCATTGCACATTCCACTTCGGCTTATCCATGCAAACCCGAAGAACTGAACCTTCGGATGATCCAGACACTGGCTGCTAAATACCCGGGTGTTCCCGTTGGATACTCGGGCCACGAAACAGGTTTAGCAACAACCGTTGCCGCAGTTACCATGGGTGCAACCTTTGTGGAGCGCCATTTTACGCTTGACCGAGCCATGTGGGGATCTGATCATGCCGCTTCTGTGGAGCCGCAAGGCTTCCAGCGCCTGGTACGTGATATCCGCGACGTGGAAATTGCAGCAGGAGATGGCGTAAAAAGAGTTTACGAATCAGAACTTGGCCCTATGAAACGCCTGCGGGTTAATATCAGCGACGAATATAAGGAAAAAGCTAAAGCCTAGTCTTAAGTCTGAAGCCTAAAGCCTTAAGCCCGAAGTCTAAAATATTTTATGAAAAAGTATAAAAAAATATCGACTTTGGGATTTAAACTTTAGGCCAAACGATGAGTTCATTCAGAGATTTGATTGCTTATAAAAAAGCATTTGCGTTGTCAATGGAAATATTTTCAATTACGAAAAGCTTTCCTAAAGAAGAGACATATAGTCTTATTGATCAAATAAGGAGATCTTCAAGATCGGTTTTTGCATCTATAGCAGAAGCTTATAAAAAGCGAAAATATCCCAATCATTTTGTGAGTAAACTCACGGATGCAGATATGGAAAACGGAGAAACACAAGCTTGGCTAGATGCCTCGCTTGCTTGTAATTACATCGATATCAGCAAATACAATGAACTCAATAAACAAAGTGAAGAGGTTACTTATCTCTTAATTTATATGATAAATAATCCAGAGAAATTTAAATAGCGCGTCAGAAAAAGATTTTCTGACTTAAAACTCAAGACTTAAGACTTTCGACTTAGAATGACATTAGTACAAACCACAACCACAATTTTAATCTGCTGGGTGATCTTCATCATCGCCTGGGAACGAATATCTCCATACCGCAAGGGGCTGCCTTTTTTTAGGGAGGGTTTTTGGGTTGATCTGGTATGGTATACCATCATCCAAAGTTATTTTTTGAAGATCCTGATCTTCGCTTACATTATACCCTCTCTGCAAAATTTTATTCACTGGCATGGTTTTGCCTTTTTCAGAAGCTGGTCGATAACGGAACAGGTATTGTTTTTCCTGGTCACCCACGACCTTTATATTTACTTGTTCCATCGTTTGCAACATGCCAGCAAGTTGCTTTGGCGCACACATGAAGCGCACCATTCCGGTAAGGAAGTAGATTTCCTGGCGGGATCGAGGTCGCATGTTGTTGAAATTATCATTAATCAAACTATCGAGTTCGCGCCAATCGTTATTTTAGGCGCCCATCCGGAAGTTATACCGATAAAGGCACTGCTTGATGCTATGTTCGGCATGTTTATTCATGCCAACGTAAATGTAAAGTTTGGGAAACTAAAGTATTTTCTGAACTCGCCCGAGTTGCATTTATGGCATCATGCCAATTACCGCGAGGTTTTTCATGCAAACTTTGCCACTAAGTTTTCTATATGGGATTACCTTTTTGGAACAGTTTACTTCCCCGGCCATAAACCGGGCAATCGCCGCGAAAACTGGGGGCTATATTATGATTATCCTAAAGACTATTTCCTTCAGCACGCCTTCTCCGTAAAGCGCTTCGACGAAAAAAGCCTCCTTAAATACAAATGGTTTAAATGGTATTATGAATTACGCCCAAACCTGGTAATGGCATTGAGCAAACTTTTAGGGATCAAAAAAAATGCGAGGGTAGTTTATATGCATCCTGATGAACCGGAACCGGACAACATGCCATCATCGGTTACTGCCGGTGAGGGTGATGAGGAGGTTGTAAATTATACCTACAAGCAGCAATAACAATATTGAGTTCCCGTTTCCTGAAAAACCATATCAATGCTATTGAAAATTTATATCTTGCAACCTGTATTTAAAAATTAAAAGTATTGGCCTGGATATATTTAGTTTTAGCCGCAACCTGTGAAACTGCATGGACCTTCTGTTTAAAGTTCATGAAATTCAGCGACCTGAAGACCTTAACCTTTACCAATTTTTATAAATGGCAGGGCGGTTTACAGTTTTTACTCCCCTTTGTGGGCTATGTTTTATTTGGCCTGGCCAATATTTATTTTTTCTCAACGGCTATAAAACAGATACCAACGGCAATGGCTTTTGCCGTTTGGACAGCAACAACCTTAATATTTCTGAAAATTTCTGAAGTAGCGTTCTTTCATCAACGGATCTCGTGGGCCGAAGTGTTTTTTATGTTATTGATAATGACCGGAATTCTGGGTTTAAAAATTTACGCTGTGCAGGCCAAGTGAAAATCTAATTGTAACAATTTGCTTTCCTATTCGCTCTTTACATTGTTCTGATCAAAATATTTAACACCTTTAAGTATGAAGAATTTTTCTATTTCAACTTTACTCGTTTGTTTAATTGCCGGGACAGCCCTGGCCCAGCAACCGTCAACACCACCCAAAAACTCCAACCCGGTAACTAAAACCCGCATTTTACAGGTTGATTCGGCAGTGGTTACCAAACATTCGGTAACTATAAAAGGGAAAGCCGTGCCTTATACCGCCACAGCCGGTAGTATGCCGATATGGGACGAAGAGGGCCGTCCGGTAGCAGGGGTGTTTTATACCTATTATGAAAGAGAGGATGTTAGTGACAGGTCTACCAGGCCTTTAGTGATTTCTTTTAACGGAGGTCCCGGTACGCCATCGGTTTGGATGGAAATTGGCTATACCGGCCCCAGAAGGCTCAATACCGATAATGAAGGTTATCCTGTACAGCCTTATGGTATGGAAGATAACCCCAACTCTATCCTCGATGTGGCCGATATCGTTTATATCGACCCGGTAAATACAGGTTATTCAAGGATTGTAAACAAAGAAACACCCGGATCGAAATTTTTTGGGGTGAATGAAGATATCAAATACCTGGCTGAATGGATCAACACTTTTGTAACCCGTAAAAACCGCTGGGCTTCGCCTAAGTTTTTAATCGGCGAAAGTTATGGTACTACCCGTGCATCCGGCCTGGCGCTCGAACTGCAAAATGCCCAGTGGATGTATTTGAACGGCGTGATCCTGGTATCACCCACTGATTTGGGCATTGAACGCAGCGGCCCGGTGCAGGCTGCATTGAAGTTGCCTTATTTTGCTGCAACAGCTTGGTACCATGGCATGCTGGCGCCAGAATACCAGCAAAAAGACTTGACCACATTCTTGCCCGAAGTGGAAAATTTCACCATTAATGAATTGATCCCGGCAATGGCACGCGGGGGCTTTATTGATGATGCCCAAAAGAAGGATATGGCTGCAAAAATGGCAAAATACAGCGGCATAGCAGAAAATATCGTCTTAGGGAATAACCTTGATGTATCCTATGAACTTTTCTGGAAAGAGTTATTGAGGGTAAAAGGGTATACCATTGGCCGGCTCGATTCACGTTATAAAGGAATTGACCGGCAGGCCTATGGCAGTAGCCCCGATTATAATGCTGAACTGGTTGCCTGGCTGCACGAGTTTACTCCCGCGATGAATATTTATCTCCGCAACGAGCTCAATTATAAAACCGATTTGAAATACAATATGTTCGGCGATGTTTGGCCATGGGATGATAAAAACGACCATACCGGTGAAAACTTAAGGCAGGCTATCGCCCAAAATCCTTACCTGCATTTATTGATTCAATCAGGGTACTATGATGGTGCCTGCGATTACTTTAACGCCAAATACAGCCTTTGGCAGCTGGATCCAAGCGGAAGGCTGAAAGACCGTTTAAAATGGGAAGGTTATAAAAGCGGCCACATGCTTTATTTACGTAAAGAAGACCTGGCAACTGCCACCGAAAATTTAAGGAAATTTATAGAGGAATCCGTTCCGAAACCGGGTACGCCTGCTAAGTATTAAGTCAGCGTAGAGACGCAATATCTTGCGTCTCTACATTTAATTATTCTTCAGGCCGATCTTATGATCCGCATAATCCATTAAAAACTCATTATCAGTAAAGAAGTTTATACTGAAAATGGTTCTGGGATCGCCGGTATAGGAAGGTTTTGCAACCTGGGTAATATCATTTGCGCTTGCGGTAGTATATGAATAACTAAATCCTTTGGCTGTTGTTATTGTTACGCTGGTATTTGCCGGAAGCTGGCTGATATTACTGGCGGCAGTTTGATTTGCTATGGTTGAAATAGCCGGGGTTCCGGTGTCAAACAATATGGTGCCGGCAACACTGGTCCCATTATAATTTATTGTCGCGGGGATATCAGGCGAATAACCACCCTGAGAATAATACGTAAGATTGTGCATTACAAATCCATTGGTGGCAAGGTCATTTGGTACCAGCCCAATGGTAAGCAAGCCCGAAACATAAGTTCCGTTAAGGCTGAATGCCGCATTATTAAGCAAGGCCAGTTTAAAGCCGCTTGTTACTTCGGCTGGTGTTTTAAAATAACTAAGAGGGCTGCCTATGGTGCTATTAGCACTGCTTACACCAGGCCCAACACCAAATACATCGTTTGAATGTGCAGGTTGTTTTTGTCCGGTAGTATTGTCAATAATTTTATAATATAAAAATATAGGTATCCGGCCAGTCGTTGTGCTTCCGTTTTGATCGCCTATGGTTATATTGGCATACGCCAGGTTGCCGAATTCCTGTATCTCACTTTGGGTGTTTCCATAAGCTATCATCGCTGTTTGGCTTGTGATAGTAATTCCATTCACGTTTACGGAATCACCCGGAACAGTAATTCCCGCATTGGTGATCATCGATGCGGGTATTAAACCGGTGGCATCTATGGTCATACCCGTTGAGCCTGTATCAAATACACTGTAATAAGTAACACTTTGTGTACCTACCTTGGTTATCGGGATAAATATTCTTTTATAAATGCTGCTGTCTACTTCATACATCCCCAGTGTTGCAATAGGTTTGGGCGCGGGTATAGGGGTTGAGTTGCGGTCTTTTTTGCAGGAAGACATCAGCAATGTTGCTAATAATAATCCGCAGGCCCAAAAATGAAGGTAACCGGAGTATATCTTTTTCATATTTAATTTATGTCAGTCAATAATAATAAATGTTTTAACGCTTTTTCGTGGCTAAGTGTATAATTCGGTTTAAAAATAGGTATTATTTTGTACACCTTGTAAAGGCGGTTTGGCCGTTAACCCGGCTGTAAATTCATATAACAGATATACGGCTATTCTGCATATGGGGTCGTTGGAAATCAAAATAAAGATTACTTTTTGGTTGGGTACCTTTTATCGGGGTGTCTTCAAGAAAATTTTAGTTAATAGTATACATATATTCTCTTTAAGTAATCAATATCAACTGAATCATACCTTGTGCTATACTTGTAAAATAAAGCCTGTTAAATTAAATAGTAATGTTAGTTTTTCGGGGAATATAGCCCTTGGTTGTAATGGAGAGCGAAAAGCTAAAAATTAACTAATAAATAAATCAATTATTCGGATGCAATATAGATGCAGCAAATACAGGGCACTTGTTTTGTATTAACGGTATTCATGATGGTACTCTACATAAGAAACATGATGTGCGTCCGCTGCAAAATAATAGTCGAACTTGAGTTTGAAAAACTTGGGTTACATTGTGCTTCTGTGGAGTTGGGGAAAGTTGAAACATTCGAAATTCTATCTGATAGTCAATTGGTAGAAATTAAAAATGCCTTATTAAACTCGGGCCTTGAGTTAATAAATAATAAGAAAAGCATTTTGGCGGAAAGGATAAAAAACACCATCCTAAGCATGGTTTATAATTCAGAATGCCAGGTAAAAATAAATTTCTCCAATTATTTAAGCCAGGAGCTAAAACACGATTATACCTATCTTGCCAATATATTCTCAGACGAAAAAGGATTAACAATTGAACAGTATTTTATCTTAACTAAAATTCAGCGGATAAAGGAACTGATCAGTTACAACGAGCTAAACCTTACCGAGATCTCATGGAAACTCAACTACAGCAGTGTTGCTCACCTCTCTACTCAATTCAAAAAAGTTACCGGCATCACACCATCCCTTTTCAGGTATTTTAGCAACCTCAACATACATCGTCCTCAAATGTGTGAATTATAGAACTTTTCCCCAAAATTATGTAACGCGCTGCCCTAAGTTTCGGGGTAGGTTTGTATAGTCATAATTCCCGTCAAAACAGAATCAGGACGTTAAAAATACATCTATTTATAAAAAAACTACCATGAAAAAAAAATCTACCCCGACTAAGGATAGTACATCAAAGCGTAAAAGCAGAGACTATTCCAGGATATTCTACACCATGTGGTCAATGGTATTACTGCTTGCCATATTTACGGCCGGTTGTAAAAAGGATAATTATAAAGGAGCCATCCAGGGCGTTTGCCCGGTCGTGGTTTCTGCCGACCCAATGAATGCGGCTCTGAATGTTGTTTACAACAAAGTAATTACAGTAACCTTCAACACGGTTATGCGGCCGTCAACTATTAATAATACAACCTTTATTATTATGCAGGGTTCAACAAACGTTCCCGGAACAATTGCCCCTACGGCAAATGGCGCAGTCTTTACTTTTACACCAACCGTGGCGCTGTTACCATTTACAACTTACACAGGTACTATTACAAACAGTGTAAAAGATACATTAGGTTCGGCAATGGTCAGTAATTATGTTTGGACTTTCACTACCATACCGCAGTTGACCTTATCATCAAACATTGCAGCCGATGGAACAACTGCCGGCGGAGGGACATTTGCCCAGGCCTCGACAGTTACAGTAACAGCAACACCGGCCACCGGGTTTACATTTGTTAACTGGACAAATCAAGGAGTGATAGCTTCAACGAGTTCAAGCTATCAGTTTACAATGGCCGGAAACAGGGCATTGGTAGCGAATTTTAAGGTAACACCGCCAATCCAATATAGTGTGGTATTATCATCAAGTCCGGCAGCGGGCGGAACAACCAAGGGATCCGGCTCTTATAAAGCCGGGACTTCTGTAACCGTAACAGCAACGCCGAATGCCGGCTATGCTTTTGTTAACTGGACAAATAGCGGAGCAATAGCTTCAACCAGTCTTGGTTACCAGTTTAGTATAAATGGAAACACAACATTAGTTGCGAATTTTAAACTGGTAATACCTAAATTGACCTTAAATTTATCATCAAGTCCGGCCGCAGGCGGAACAACCACCGGGGCAGGCTCCTTTAATACGGGTACGTCTGTAACCGTAACTGCAAAAGCAAATGCAGGGTATACCTTCGCCAACTGGACTAATAACGGAATTATAGTTTCTACGAGTTCGCCTTATATATTCCCGTTAAATGCGAACACAACGCTGGTTGCTAATTTTGCGGCTATCACTTACACCTTAAATGTAACTGCAGTTAACGGGACTGTCGTAAAAAATCCTACCCAGGCAACTTACAATAGTGGCAGTACGGTACAGCTTACAGCAACGCCAAATTCAGGGTATAAATTCACGTCATGGAGCGGAGATGCTACAGGCTCCACAAATCCATTAACAGTTACCATGAACGCGAATAAAAATATCACTGCGAACTTTACAGCAAGTGGGCAGCCATTATTTACTTCAATTTTCGGTGCTTTTGGCGGAAGTGCGGGGGTAACCAACCAGGGAATAAATACGGTTGTTAACGGCGCTATCGGTACAACCGCTGTTGCTACTAAGATAACCGGGTTTCATGATGGGCTAACAGCCGATGTTTACACAGAAACACCGCTAAATGTGGGACTTGTAACCGGCGGAATTGATGCTGCTCCGCCTTTTCCCGGCACGGCAACAAAATTTGCTATAGCGACACAGGCGCAGGCTGATGCGACCGCTTTTTATATCAGTATTTCGCCGGCTAACAAACCAGGCGGTATTGATCCGGGTGCGGGCGAATTGGGGGGCTTAACTTTAGCGCCAGGCGTCTATAAATCAGCAAGCGGCACTTTTAAAATATCAAACGGAGATCTTACGCTGGATGCAAAAGGTGATCCTAATGCCACCTGGATATTTCAGACAGCGGCCGGGCTAACAGTAGGCATCGCAGGGCCTGCAGGAGCTCGTAGCATTATCTTGACAAACGGTGCGCAGGCCAAGAATGTTTATTGGTATGTTGGAAGCGCAGCTACTATTAACGCGGCAGGCGGCGGCACTATGGTGGGGACCATTATTGCTAATTCGGGAGTTACCTTGTCAACGGCAGGGAATGCGGTTCAAACCGTACTGAATGGCAGGGCGATTTCCCTGGTTGCTTCAGTTACCATGGTAAACACAACTGTCAATATACCTTAACCTTTATAAGATATTGGTTTAAAATCAAATCAGTTTATCCCCGGCCCCTATTTTATCTGGGGCGGGGATTTACAAATGTTAAAACAAACAAAAAATAATTTAAAAAGGAGATATATTATGTTATCAATAAATAAAATAATGCAAAAATTTATCATCTGTATTTTGATGGTAAGTTTTGCCTTCACCACAGCTAAGGGGCAAGTTACGCCGCCCATTTGGTGGTATGGCGTATCAGGGGCCGCAAACTTTAATTTCTACACCGGCACAACCCAAAATCTTAATAATTCATTGACTGTTCCAACCCCTTTTCACAAAGGGACTGGTGTACGGCCTTATGCGTCTATATTGGTGGAGTACCGTCCCGGCCCTGTGTGGGGCGGCATACTGAACGTGGGTTATGATGGCCTGGGAGCAAAGTTTGATGGCGTTGAAGCTCCATGTAATTGTCCGGCCGATTTAACCTCAGAACTGAGTTATGTTTCTATAGAACCGAGCCTTCGTTTGGGTTTTAAGACTTCAAGCCTGTATTTTTTTGCAGGCCCTAGCGTGGCAATTAATGTAAATAAAGGATTTGCCTATACACAGCTTAAACAACCAAATACCAATGCCGATTTCAGTTCGGTTAACAGCACCATCTTTTCTGGCCAGGTGGGTGCCGGATTTGATATACCTCTTTCGGCGCCAAACAGCGAATCGAAAGTTAGTCTTTCGCCATTTATTTCTTACCATCCCTATTTTGGACAGGATCCCCGCAACATCGAAAGTTTATCAATTACAACCGTTAGGGCCGGGATTGCTCTTAAATTTGGAAAAGGACATAAGGCCCCTGTACAAGACCAACCGGTTGCGGTTGCTGCAGCCCCGGTGGTGGTAAGTGATGTTACCTTTACCGTGCGCGGCCCCATAAATGCCCTGCCAGTACACGTTGTAAGCGAGACCTTTCCGGTGCTTAATTCTGTGTTTTTTGATGACGGATCAACGGCTATTCCAAGCCGGTATATACTGCTTACAAAAGAGCAGGCTATAGGTTTTAAAGAAGACCAGCTACAAAACGCCCAGTCGCCTTCGGGAACAGGCCGTTCCGCCGGGCAATTAACAGTTTATCATAATGTTTTGAATGTTTTGGGCGACCGCATGCGGGCCAACCCTACAGCAACCGTCTCTCTTGAGGGCTCTTCGGCGCAGGGGCCGAAGGATGCTAAAGAGTTTGCCGAATCAATAAAACTTTATCTTGTAACCGTATTTGAAATTGACGGATCAAGAATCAGTACACACGGCAGTTTTAAGGCACACCCATCTTCGGAACACCCTGGCGGCACCAAAGAACTTGTTCTTCTTAGGGCCGAAAACCGCAGGGTTGATATTGAAAGCAAATCTCCTGAATTATTGGTTGAAGCCGGCGGGGGTATGATGAAACCAGTTCAAATTATTACAAATCAGGAAAATCCGCTTGATTTTGACGTGGTTTTCAATGTGGATTCTGCGCAGGAAAAAGTTAAATCATGGTCAGTTAATGCAACAGACGAAAGAGGAACTGTTCAGCATTTTGGCCCTTTCACTGGTAACCAGCAGGGTTTACCGGCGGCAACCATTTTAGGCGATAGCCCGGGCGGCGACTATAAAATAACCATGCTGGCGGAGTTAAATAACGGATCAACCGTAACAAAGGAAACGTCCGTTCATTTGTTACGCCCTGATCCAATGATCACGAACGGCTCCCGTTACAGTATTGTGTTTGACTTTGACAAAGCAAAATCCATAGCTGAATATGATAAATTTTTAACCACCATCGTAGCGCCATTAATTGTTGATGGTGCAACCGTTACCATTCATGGGCATACTGATATCATCGGGCTGGAGACTTATAACCAAAAGCTTTCGGAAGAGAGAGCCCAGCAAACTCAAAAAATTATTGAGCGCGCGATTGCCAATTCAGGCCGGGATCATGTGAAATTTGAAACAACAGGATTTGGTGAAGATGCAAACCACTCGCCGTTTGATAATAATCTTCCGGAAGAGCGTTTTTACAACAGGACGGTTATTATTGATATAGCGCCTGTTAAATAATTGCAGATGATGTTCAACCCTATTTAGGATATTTAGCCTTGTATATAAAACTGAAGCTGCCTTTTTAATAAGGCAGCTTTTTTATTTTAAATTACTACTTTTTTAACATTTTTTAATCGTGGTTTGCTTTCTAACTTGTATAGGTTAAAAATTAAAACCCTGATCTCATGAAATTTAAACTTCTTTTAATTTTAATTATGGCAGGCATCGGCGCAAACGCCCAGCAGTCAGCTGATTTGCCTAACTACATACTTGCCAGCCAGATTTCGATCATGGTTACGAAGCTGGGGATGCCGGTTGATTCGGCTGCAAGTTACTTAACTGTGCTGGGCCAGTTTAAAAAGACGCAGCAAACAACCACCGACGTATTCTTTGGTTGTAAGGAGTATGATTCGGTTTTTGATTTTCAGATAACTGAGTCAGGCCAGGTTAAGATAATTATTTGTGATATGCCGGTTTCTATGCTGAGCACCGCTCAAAAGGCCATTGTTTTAATGGGGATGACTGCTACCGGTACAGCTGCCCCTCCTGGATTTACCGCCTATGCAACACCCCAGTATGCCGCCTTTTTGAACCCCGAAGCAAGAAAGGGTTACCTGGGCCTGGTGTTGGTTCCCGGGCGTTAATACAAAGCATTAATACAAAGTTTCAGATCCTGCACTTCTGCCGGAGTGATTAGTTAGAGTGAGCCGGGAGTTAATTTAACTGCCGGCTTTTTTATTGGTTGACATTAAAAAACCGCAGGGTTACCGGCGGCTTTTTAATTTTTTTGGCTGTATAAACGATGCTATAGGCCGAATGATTTTGAATCATTAATTACCATATAGCTATTGCTGCTTGCATGTCCAACTGTTTTGTCGACCAGCGCTTTTAATGCGTCAACATCAGGTGCGCTCCATAAACAGGCCGACGAAGCGGGGTCTGTCCCTGCCATAAATGTTACAACTTTAAAGCCTTCCGGAACAGGAGGGTTTGCGCTTAAAGCACCCCAATAAGCATCGGGGTCTGAGATGTGGTGGTTTACTAAAATATTCATGGTTTTATTGTTTTGGTTTACAACTAAGGTAGGGTACCGGAGATATTTATTAAATGTTAAAAAAGTAGTAATTTATTTAGGTGAACGTATCACGGCTAAGGCGTAATATCATATTATTTGCGAGTTGATTTTATAAGTTCAGTGTATTTCCAATTGGACGCCACTTTGGTTTATCGAAAGATCAATTGATTTTGACAAATCGAATATGTTGCGGAAAACAATATTACTTGAAGTTTTTTCGGGTCCGGCAAGGCCTTTGTCGGTAGTTACCCGCCACTGGTTACCAAGCGCTTTGTCCAGCATTTTATAATATTTATTATAAAGCTTTACCCATACGGGTTTATCAGCGCTATTCCCCGATAATGTTACTGTTATATATAAGTCGCGGTGTTGATCCGAACAAACATTTGTGTCAAACCGGCCCTCGAATAACAGCTTGCTTTTATAACTTTTCAAACCGGGGTTCTTTAACGATTTGCTTTGTTCGCTTAAAATCTCATTGTAACCCGTTTGGCGGTAATTATAAAATTCACTTAATGATTTCGCTGCCGATTTTGTATCCAGGTAAACCGGGTCGGTGTTTTCAATAAATGTTAGGCGTTGTTTTCCCGATTTGGATAATATGCCGTTTGCATCAAAATAAGTTAATGTATGATCATCGTAGTTACCCTGGATTACTGTTTTATCAGTTACGGCAGTGAGGTAGTTCCCCCGCGCAATGGTATTTATATAATCGCCGAAAGTTATATTACCATTGTAGTTTATAAAAATCCCCGTGCCATCAGCAATGCCTTTTTTGTAATGTCCAAAAAAAGCGGTTTCGGTGTTTCCCCAACCTGTTACCGATTCTCCCAGGCCTTCCGGAAGCCCGTTTTTAAAGTACCCTATATATACATCAGCATAAATAAAAAGCTCACTTGAAGTTAATTTGACGCCGAATCCATTTTCACAATCGCCGTACAGGCATCCGGTTTTATGCCTGTCCAGGGGCACCGTATCCCCTTTAAAAAAGAAGCCCTTTTTCACTGCCTGGTTGTTTTCGTCATAAATAGCCCCGTATCCTTCAAGCTGGTTATCCAAAAATGAACCCTGGTATTGTTTTTTGGTTGCAAACCAGTTTGCATGGCCAACGCCGCTCAGTGTACCGTCAATAAAAGTACCTATATAAGCGTCATTGTTAAAAAACTGAACCCCGCCGTAAAAGTTGTAGCAATCGCCGCTAACACATACCGGCGACCCGTTTTTTGGCTCGTGGTAGCATTTAATCCGCATCCATCCTTCATGGTTTTTAATAGTTAGCGTGGTATAGTCAGCCGGGTGTTTAAAATAAGTAACCGTATCTCCCAAACCATCAATGGCCGTTCGGGCAATCCAGCCGTCCCCAAGGCAATTTTCAAACGCCTTAATAGTGCGTTCTCTCTCAATTGTCAGTGTAGCCCTGTTAACTGAGTAACCATTGTAAACAACGGCACCCAATGCTTTATCATATTCAATAAATTCACCATGCAAATCATCAAGGTAATCCCAAATCGGAATCGATGTAAAGTATTGCGCGCTGTCATCGCCCATGGCCTCTTTTGCTATTTCGGCTTTAATGGTTCTCATTGTCGAATCACCGGCTATTGCTTTAACAATAGCCAGTAAATTATCGCAACTAATTTGCTGGGCATTCACCATATTTAAAATCCCGGCCACCAGCAGCGTGATCAGCGGGATACACATCAAAGGTTTTGGTGTATTCATCGTCAAAAAATTAATGCAGTTTTATGCACTAAATTTCATGAATGGCCATATTATTTTACCTAACAATACAGTAGTAAAAAAGTGGTATTTTTTATCCTGTACCCGGGCGTTAAATGTTTAAATATCAGGTTTCAATCCGAATAGTTTATGAAAAGTTAATATCAATATCTGTTTAATATTTATTGAAATTCAGGTATATTTATAACGCTAATCCAATGCCTTGATTAATGAGAAGCTCTCTTATTGTATTTTTTATTGTCCTGTTTTCGGGCGGGATAGCTGCGCAGGATATCATTCCAAAGTTCGAAAATATCGGGGTCAATGATGGCCTTTCGCAAAGTTCAGTTTATAGTATCTTTCAGGATAAGAAAGGGTTTATGTGGTTTGGTACTGCTGATGGTCTGAACAGGTATGATGGAGAAAATATTCGCATTTATAAAATAAATGATAAAAAGATAGCCAATTCGAACTTTATCCACGGTAATATTTCGGAAGACAGCCACGGCAACATATGGTTTTGTAATGAAACGGGTTTATTTTATTACGACCCGCTAAATGACAAACTTAGCCGGAAGCTTATCTTTAAAAAGTATGGGTGGACAGCGGGTATCTTCATCGACAGAAATGACATTTTCTATATTTTTAATCCGGCGGCGGGCATTTACGCCTATCATATCTCTACCGGTCAGCTTATCTTAACGGCTTGCCGGCTTAAAGAACCCTACACAAATTTTGTATCCGAACAGTTAACCACAGATTATAAAAATACGATTTGGATAAAATCCCCGGAAGATAAGGGCGTATTTGCTTTTAATACACAAAGCGGAAAGTTGAAATTCATCAAGCCGGCATTTGATTTTTACTCAACCTTTTATACAGGCGACGGGAGGCTGTATAACCTGCGATCCCCGGGGAAAATAATCGTTACAGATTCGGCTTTTAATGTATTGGATAGTGTAACCTTTGGGCTGCCTTTAAACAAAACGCTTGATGTGCAGGCTATTCTGAGCGATGACTACCACCGGATCTGGATCAGTACCTATGATAACGGACTGTTTTGCTACAATGAAAACACCCGGACGTTCATCAATTATCTGCATGATAATTCGAGGATAAAAACTTTACCCATCAACATACTCTCGGCTTTATGTATTGATCGTTCGGGTAATTTATGGATCGGAACGGATGGTGGCGGCGTGTGTAAATTAGACCTGAAACCTCCAAAATTTAACTTGTTCCCGCTGAATGAAGGCGATTATCCGTTTTTGAAAGACTATTTTATTAAATGTTTTTATGAAGATAAGAGCGGCCGTATTTGGCTTGGCACACATAGCAGCGGGCTAAATATTTACGACCCGGTAACCAGGCTGATTAAAAGTTATGATTACCAGCAATACAGATCAAGGGGATTGCCAGGCTCAATCATTTCCAGTATTTTGAAAGATAGGGATGGGCAGATCTGGATCTGCGGCAGTTTGGGGATCACTATTTTTGATGAAAAGGCTGGTGTTTTTAAGCCGGTAAAAGTAATTAACAGCCCTTTGCTTAATGAGCATAGCAACTTTGTTTATAAACTGATCCAGCTGGATAATGGCGAATTTGTTGCCGGGACTTCGAGCGGGCTTATGACCATAAAAAAAACAGGGGCAGGCTATACCGGTTTTTTTAGTAAAACAAAAAACGCGAATTTTACCCTGGTAACCGATGTGGTTGAGATAGCGGACCACACCGTATGGGCCTCGTGCCCGCTACGTGGACTCATCCACTATAAAAAAAATGGCGATGAATTTGAGTTGATAGAGAAACGATTCCCGCTGATAGATATAAGGAGTATTCACCCTGACGAAAAGGACAGAAACATTCTTTGGATCTGTACCGGCATCGGTTTGATTGAGTTTAATACCCTCACACAAAAGCAAAACTTTTATGATGAAAGAAACGGCATGGCAAACAGTTATGTGTACGGCATTTTAGAAGATGAACAGCATAATTCTTGGATGAGTACTAATATGGGCCTCATTTTTTTTAACCGGCAGGAAGGAACTTTTCAAAACTATACAGCAAAGGACGGCCTTCAGAGCAACGAATTTAACACTCAGGCATTTTATAAGGGCGCATCAGGCAACATGTACTTTGGGGGCATAAGGGGTTTTAATTGGTTTAATCCCAAACGCACCAAAACTCCCGCTTACACGGTGCCGGGAGTGGCTGTCACGTCTATTAGTATTGACGACAATCCGTATATTAAGGACGAGCAATTTTCTAAGAGTAAAACCATATCGCTTAACTACGATCAAAACAACATCAGCTTCCGGTTTGCTGCGCTTGACTTTACCCGGCCACAGGCAAATAAGGTTAAATTTATTTTAGAAGGCTGGGATAAAAATTGGATCAGCTCAGCCGATAAAAACATGCGTTACACACATCTGATGCCCTCGCATTATATATTGAGGGTTAAAGCAGCCAATAGCGATGGCGTCTGGAGCAAAGAAGAGAAATTGATTATTATAGTAAATGCGCCATTCTGGCAAAAGTCCTGGTTTTATGTTTGCACTTCAATTTTATTTTTAGCGCTTATTATTTATATTACCTATTATGTTTCGCGGCAAAAAATTAAAAAGCGATTGGGGCAGCTCGAAAAGCAAGCTGCTATTGATGCAGAGCGGAACCGGATAAGCAGGGATATGCACGACGAAATTGGCAGCGGGTTAACCCACATTGCGCTATTAAGTGAGTTGATACAAACCCAGCAAAAAACGGAACGTACCATAAAAAATGATTTGGGAAGCATATCCATAGCCGCCAGGAAACTGGTTGAAAGTATGAGCGAGATCATTTGGGCCCTGAATCCGCAAAACGACTCGCTTGAAAATCTTTTATCGTACATAAGGGAGCAAATGCAGCAACTTTTTGAACCCTTTAAACTCACGTTAAAGATTGATTTCCCCGATGAAGTTCCACAGATAAAACTAAGCAATGAGCAGCGCCGGAATTTATACCTGGTTACTAAAGAGGCCCTCAACAATGTAATGAAGCATGCAGATGCCAATCATGTTAAGCTTTCGCTAAGGCTCGATATTGACCGGGTAAATTTTGAAGTGAGCGATGACGGCCATGGAATGCATGCTAAAACTACCCGGCTAAGTGGAAACGGGTTAAAAAATATGCGCAAACGCATGGAAGAAATTGGCGGCACCATTGAATGGATAAACCAGGAGCGGGGATTAAAAGTTGTTTATTCGCTGAGCCTGGAAAATAATATAGAGTCAAAGGCAAGAAAAAACGAAACGGCTATTTGAAGCAGTAATAACGATAGCATGTGCGTATTTCGACTTTGTTTTTATCTTGAATCCTGGTTCTTTACTCTTGGCTCTTTCTTCATAATTACTACTTTTTTAACATTTGGGAGCTCCCTGCAAAATATTAAATTTATAAGCAAATGACACCTATAGTAATCATAGAGGATGACGAGAAGATACGCAACTATTTGGGTGCATTGCTGGCCGGTTCAGGCGAGTTTAACCTAAAGGCTTCTTTTATTAATACCGAAGAAGTAATGGAGTATTTTGAAGCCGGACTTGGCGATGACATTGAACTGGTATTAACGGATATTCAACTGCCGGGAAAATCGGGGATTGAATTGATCGCCTGGTTAAAGCCGCGCCGGCCGGACATCCAGTTTATGGTGCTTAGTGTATATGATGATGCCGATAAGGTATTTAAGGCCCTGCAGGCCGGTGCCTCAGGCTATGTTTTAAAAAACACCTCATCCAATAAACTCATTGAATCGTTAATTGACCTGCAGAAGGGTGGAAGCCCGATGAGCAGCCAGATTGCCCGGAAAGTGGTGCTGGCCTTTCAGCAGCAAACGCCTTACGTAGATGCTAAAGATAGTTTGAGCGACCGCGAGAACGAGGTGCTTGCCTGGCTAAGCAAAGGCTATAGCTACCAGGAAATAGCCGACCACCTATTCATTGCGATTGATACAGTGCGCACCCACATCCGAAACCTGTACGAAAAATTGCACGTGCGCAACAAAAAAGAGGCCCTGCGTAAAACGGGGTTAAGGTGATTATTCGTTCGTCAAAATCCTGGAATTTACTATTTCATCATAAATTCCGTCCCATAAACCGATGCGTTTTTGCAACGCGATGATGGACGCCTGCTTCGCTTCATCCCATTTCTCTGCGTCAGATCCACAAAGTTCTGCAGTCATTTCTAAAGCAAGATGGCTGTGGTGGTCGCCGTCAACTTCAATATGGCGGTCGAGATAGTATTTAAATTCGGATACCTGGCCCGGAAATTTCTGGTTAAGGTCGTTTACTATCGACAAAAACATATTCGGGATCAGGTCTTCCCTGCCAAAGGTGAACACAGCCGCCTGCAGGTGCGCTTTGCCGCTGTTAATGATATCAAAGGTGTAATTCACAAATTCTTTAGCCGCATCGGGTACTTCTGCTTCATCAAGTGCCAGTATAAGGTTTCCGGTATTTTTTAAAGAATATATAAAATTTAAAAACCCCTGTGGTTCGTGTCCGCATTGTTTCATCGCATCCAGGTAAAGCTCATAATGGCTTTTGCGAACACCATTGCTATCCACATCTGATTCTTCGCCGCATACAATTTCGTTTATCAGGTAGCGCGTATTTGCCGGGCCCACCGGGAACCAGGGCACTTGTGTACAGGTTAAATTGTTTTGCAGCGCCTTCAATATCGACATGAAATCCCAAACCGCGTAAATATGATAATTCATAAAAACACCCAGGTCGTCAATGCTTTCAATTAAGGTATAAACCGGGTGGTTAATAATCTGTTGCCGTAAAGGCTCAATGGCTTCCTGTACTTTTTTGATATGGGGGTTCATTTGTTCCGCTGCTTTTAAAGGTGGCAAAGGTAAAAGTTTGAGGCAGGGTTCGGGTGAAAATGGGATTCCATATTAGAATGATCATAATTTATGAGAAATGTATGACGGAACGTGTTTGAAAAATCCCAAACAAAAAAGCCTCCCCAAAGGAAGGCTCTAAAACTATTTATGTATGACGTTATATCGGTGTAATCAAAAAATAATCGGTGAAATTAAAAAACTATACTTCCGCCAAATGATCCCCGGTAACGGTTTGCTTAATTTTAGCTTCCAGTTCTTCCATCAGTTCAGGATTATCCTGTATTAATTGTTTCACCGCATCGCGGCCCTGGCCCAAACGGGTTTCGCCATAGCTGAACCAGGAGCCTGCTTTTTTGATGATATTATGCTCAACCCCAAGGTCGATGATCTCGCCGGCTTTGGAGATCCCTTCACCAAACATGATGTCAAACTCAGCAATGCGGAAAGGCGGCGCTACTTTGTTTTTCACAATTTTTACCTTCACCCGGTTACCCGATACTTCGTCGGTATCTTTAATTTGCGAAATTCGGCGTATATCCAATCGTACCGAAGCATAAAACTTCAACGCGTTACCGCCGGTAGTGGTTTCGGGATTACCGAACATCACGCCGATCTTCTCGCGCAGCTGGTTAATAAAGATACAGCAGCATCCGGTTTTGCTGATGGTGCCGGTAAGCTTACGCAAAGCCTGCGACATCAACCGTGCCTGTAAGCCCATTTTGGAGTCACCCATTTCGCCTTCTATTTCGGCCTTTGGTACCAAAGCAGCAACAGAGTCGATTACGAGGATATCAATAGCGCCCGAGCGGATCAGGTTATCAGCAATTTCAAGCGCCTGCTCACCATTATCCGGCTGGGAAATCAGAAGCTCTTCTACATTAACACCTAATTTTTGAGCGTAAAAGCGGTCGAAAGCATGCTCAGCATCAATAAAAGCGGCAATACCGCCTTTTTTCTGTGCTTCTGCAATGGCATGTATAGCGAGTGTAGTTTTACCAGATGATTCAGGGCCGTATATTTCAATAACACGCCCTTTTGGTAAACCACCAACGCCTAAGGCAATATCCAAGCCAATAGACCCTGTTGATATAACTTCGATAGCCTCGATAGCGGTATCACCCAATTTCATGATGGTACCTTTTCCGTATGATTTTTCCAGCTTATCAAGGGTTAGCTGTAATGCTTTTAATTTATCTGCGCTGCTCATCTTTGTAATAATTGTGAAAACAAATGTAAAAAGTATTTTTGATAAATGCTAATTTTTTTAGTAATTATTTAGTTGGTTAAGTTGGATTGGGTTGATTAAGTTGATTGGATAATAAAATCAAGCTTTAGGATTTATGTTAATTATCAAAATTCAACTAAACAACAGCTAACTTAATCAACCTAATCAACTTAATCAACCAATTTTATCAACACTTCGCTTTACCAGCTCCTTGCTGATCTTATTTAAAGCAACCTTCTTTTTCTGCTCCTTAGCCTTTTTAACTTTTGCCGCTTCTGCTTTTTTAAGCGCCGTTTCGGTATGGGTTTGCTCGTAATATTTACAAAACCAGCTGATGGGGCATTGTTCGCATTTAGGACTGCGGGCCAGGCAGATGTAGCGGCCATGCAGGATGAGCCAATGGTGAGCAACACCTAATAAGTTTTCAGGAAGATATTTTACCAGTTGCTTTTCTACCGCTAAAGGGGTACGCGCATTGCTGGTTAAACCGATGCGGGCCGATACCCTGAAAACATGCGTGTCCACCGCTATCGCCGGGGCATCAAATACTACCGACGCAATTACATTAGCCGTCTTGCGGCCGACGCCCGGCATTTTTTGCAGGTCGTCGATGTCCGAAGGTACTTCGCCATGAAAAGTATCCACCAATATTTTGGCCATACCCACCAAATGTTTGGCTTTATTGTTAGGGTAGCTTACACTGCGGATATAATTAAAAACTTCGTCAACGCTGGCTTCAGCCAGTGCCTGTGGTGCCGGAAAGCGCTCAAATAATGCCGGCGTTACCTGGTTGATCCGCTTATCAGTACACTGCGCCGAAAGAATAACCGCGACCAGTAACTGAAACGGGTTGTCATAGTGCAACTCTGTAACCGGGTTAGGTTGTTGTTTGGAGAAATATTCAACGAAGTTTTTGTAGCGGTCCTTTTTGTTCATTGGTTCAATAGTTCACTGGTTCATTGGTATTTGCAGGTGGGCATATTAAAGCGCAATAATCCATAATAAATAGAATATCACAAAATCAATCGAAAAATTTCGCCAGTTAGTAGTCAACCGCCAATAAGCTAACAAACTATTCCACCAATGAACTAATGAACCAGTGAACCAATAAACTATAGTAAAATAGAAAGGTTCACAAATCACCTATTGTTATCGAAACAATCGTGACCTGTGAACCAGCGATTTTTTTTACTTCTAACGGAGACTCTTGGAGTAATCCATGATCTGGTGAACTGTTTGAACTTTCGGGCTTTTTGCCAAAAGGTCCAGATCAGCGCGTAGCGAATGGTAAAACATTAACTCGTCGCCTTCCAGGTTCTCTTGCAATTCCTCGTTCACCTTAGCTTTGTTAGTAAGTAAATTTAAAGTTGTTGTAAAGGTTTCATCCATAAGCTTTTTTTGTGTTTTTTTAGTGGTTTACAGATTATTAACGACAGCATAAATATAATATTTTATGAAGATGAAAATTAAATGAAATTTTTTTATTTGAGATGCCGTAATTGTAAATATGGTATTGGGGCTAAATGAAAAAGGGTTGTAAAATTTAAGATTTTACAACCCTTTTAACTAATTGAGGTCCATTTATAAAGAAAAGGATCAAGCGAGTGGTTTTTTTAACCTTTCGGAATATTAATTAAGATCGTTTTAACTCAATCAATGCCGGAAAGGCCAAGCAACCACTCCACCCGATCTCACAATTAATTTTTTAAACTCATTTCTTTGCTTTGCATCATTTTGCGTAAATTATTTAGCGCGTAACGCATACGGCCAAGAGCAGTATTAATGCTTACATCGGTAATGTCGGCAATTTCCTTGAAACTCATATCGCCGAAATGCCGCATAATCAATACTTCCTTTTGTTCGGCAGGCAATAAATGAATCAGTGTCTTCAGGTCCTTGTAGGTTTGTTCGCGCACCATGCGGTCTTCTGTGCTTTCATCATAATTACCCAATACTTCAAAAATATCAAAGTCGTCGCCGTTGTTGATCATCGGCGCCCGTTTTTCGCGGCGGAAATGATCGATCACTAAATTATGAGCTATACGGGTTACCCAGGGCAAAAACTTGCCTTCTTCGTTGTATTTGCCCGCTTTTAAGGTGTTGATAACTTTAATAAAGGTATCCTGAAAAATATCTTCGGCAAGGTATTCGTCTTTTACCAGCAAGTAAACGGAGGTATATATTTTTGATTGGTATCTGCGGATCAGCTCAACCAGCCCGCCTTCGTCGCCTGCAATGTAAAGATGGATGAGATCCTGATCACTCTTCAATTGAAAATCCATAGAGAAAACTGCTAACTTAATTAACTAAATATTTTATTTAGGTAGAGTTTTATCTATATCGTTTCGCCTTAGGGGTTAAGAAATTGTTATCCCAAATAAAACAATTAATCCTCAAAAAAGCAAATATTATTTTTTGACGATGGGCTGAAAATGCGCTATTTAACATAATTTAACAATATTTAATATAATACATGGCAGTTACAATCGTTGTGACGCTGTATCTTGAAACCTCGCCGGCAAATGCACCTGGTGATAAAATTGTATTATTTTTCCACGGTTGCTGCAAATCCCTGCAATATATAAGGTCAATTGTCAGTCCAATGCAAGCAATTCATTTTATCGTTAATTAACCCAATCATTTCTCATACGCATTTGGATACTGCTAAATATTTTAGGATTTTTGCAATTTGGGTGAAAGTTCATAGTTGATGGTTCATGATTCATGGCCAAAACGTAAACTGCTATGAACCATGAACCATGATCTATGAACTAAATGGAAGCAGAAAAAGATCCTCAGCATCATATTATTATAAAAGGGGCAAGGGTGCACAATCTCAAAAATATGGATGTGGCCATCCCCAAAAACAAGTTGGTTGTGGTTACGGGCATGTCGGGTTCGGGCAAATCATCGCTTGCGTTTGATACTTTATATGCCGAAGGGCAGCGCCGTTATGTGGAAAGCCTGTCATCCTATGCCCGGCAGTTTTTAGGGCGGATGAATAAGCCGGATGTTGATTATATAAAAGGGATAGCCCCGGCCATCGCTATCGAGCAAAAGGTAATCACCTCTAATCCCCGGTCAACCGTGGGCACTTCAACTGAGATCTACGATTACCTGAAACTGCTTTTCTCGCGGATCGGTAAAACCATTTCACCTGTTTCGGGCGGTATTGTGAAAAAGGATTCGGTAACCGACGTCATCAATTTCATCATGACGCTGCCGACAGATTCCCAGGTTACTGTGCTTTGCCCCTTATATCCGCATAATAACCGCAGCTTAAAAGAAGAACTTGCGGTACTGATGCAAAAAGGTTTTGTAAGGGTTGAATTCCGCGGTAAACTTTCGCGAATTGAAGACTTACTGGAAGACATGAGCATTGTTGATGACGGATCGTGGCTGGTGGAAGAGATAGCAGAAGAGGCGAAAGGCGAAAGCGAAAAGGTGAAAGTTAAGAAAGGAAAGGCCAGAGAGGGTTCCGAAAAAGACCATGGACCATCGACCATGGACCATGGACAAAAAACACTCACTATCTCACAAACCGTCCGCATCGTCATCGACCGTATTACTAAAAACGAAGAGGACGAAACCGTAAGCCGCCTGGGCGACTCGATACAGACCGCTTTTTTTGAAGGCAAGGGCGATTGTTACGTGAGATATAAAGAACCGGATGCAGCCCCCCCTAGCCGGCAAAGCCCTCACCCATCCCCCCCAGTAGGGGGGACTTCAGAAAGTCTTGAAACTGAACGCTTTTTTTGCGACAGGTTTGAGCTGGATGGGATCCGTTTTGAAGAGCCTTCGCCAAACTTTTTCAGCTTTAACAATCCTTATGGCGCCTGCAAGCGCTGCGAGGGTTATGGTAAGGTGATCGGTATTGACGAGGATCTTGTTATTCCCGATAAAAGCAAAAGCGTTTACGAGGGCGCTATTGCCCCCTGGCGGGGTGAGAAGATGCGCGAATGGAACGATTTGCTGATAAAAAATGCATTAAAGTTCGATTTTCCCATACATCGCCAGTATAACCAGCTGACGGAAGCACAACAAAGGTTGTTATGGATTGGTAACCCCTGGTTCCGCGGCCTGGATGCTTTTTTTAAGGAACTGGAGGAGCAAACCTATAAGATCCAATACCGGGTGATGCTATCACGTTACCGCGGCAAAACTACCTGCCCTGAATGTAAAGGCAGCCGTTTACGGCAGGATGCATCTTATGTTAAAATCAATGGCAAGTCCATTACTGATGTGGTTTTAATGCCGCTGGATAAGGCGCTTGAATTTTTTAACACCATTGAACTTAACGAAACCGATGCAAAAGTGGGCAAACGCCTGCTGATGGAGATCACTAACCGCTTGTCGTTTTTAAACGATGTTGGGTTACGTTATTTGACGCTGAACCGTTTATCAAACACCCTTTCGGGCGGCGAATCGCAGCGCATTAACCTGGCCACTTCATTGGGAAGCAGTTTGGTAGGTTCCATATACGTTTTGGACGAACCTAGTATCGGATTGCACCCGCGGGATACCCAACGGTTGATCCATGTATTAAAGTCATTACGCGACGTGGGTAATACGGTATTGGTGGTGGAGCACGAGGAGGAGATCATGAAAGCGGCCGACCATATCATCGATATCGGCCCCGAAGCCGGTACGCATGGCGGTCATCTGGTTTTTTCAGGCACTTATGATGAAATTATTAAGGATGAAAAAAGCCTTACCGGCCGGTACCTGAGCGGCAGGGACGAAATAGCCATCCCCAAAAGCCGCCGAAAATGGAACGACTTTATCGAAATAAAAGGTGCGCGCGAAAATAACCTGAAGCATGTAAACGCAAAATTTCCCTTAGGAATATTAACGGTGGTTACCGGTGTGTCCGGTTCCGGTAAAACAAGTTTGGTAAAACGGATCCTGGCGCCGGCGCTGCAAAAAACGTTGGGCAACTATAACGCCGAGCAAACCGGTGCCTACGATAGCATTGAAGGCGATTACCAAAAGGTGGAACAGGTAGAGATGGTGGACCAAAACCCCATCGGCCGTTCATCGCGCTCCAACCCGGTTACTTATGTAAAGGCCTGGGACGAGATCCGCAACCTGTACGCCGGGCAGGCGGTATCCAAAGCTGCAGGCTTAAAGCCTTCGGCATTTTCATTTAATGTGGAGGGCGGCCGTTGCGATGTTTGCCAGGGAGAAGGCGAAGTGAAGATTGAAATGCAGTTTATGGCGGACATCTTCCTGACCTGCGAAACCTGCGGCGGTAAACGCTTTAAACAGCATATCCTGGATGTTACCTATAAGGATAAAAACGTATCAGAAGTTTTAAACATGACCATTGAGGAAGCTTTGGAGTTTTTTGCCAAAGAGCCAAAGATCATTGCCAAAATAAAACCTTTAATGGATGTTGGTTTGGGATACGTGCAGTTGGGGCAATCCTCCAATACCCTCTCCGGCGGCGAGGCACAGCGTATTAAACTGGCATCCTTCCTGGTAAAAGGCAACAATGCCAATAAAACCCTGTTTATTTTTGACGAACCGACCACCGGCCTCCATTTTGCAGATATTAAAAAGCTCGTCAAATCATTTGACGCTCTGCTGGAACACGGCAATACCATCATCGTTATTGAACACAATATGGATGTAATTAAATGCGCCGATTGGGTGATTGACATCGGCCCCGAAGGCGGTGACAATGGCGGTAAAGTAATATTTGAAGGGGTGCCCGAGGATTTGATCAAGGAAAAGGATTCGTATACGGGGCAGTTTCTTAAAGAGCGTTTTTAACCAATTGGGTCGTTAGGTCATTGGGTCATTGATAGGTGTAAACCGGATTAACATACCAACTTATGTCATTTCGAGCGAGAGCGAGAAATCTTATACGTATTGCATCCGAACTATGCAGGCGTAATGTCAGGTGTATAAGATTTCTCTCTATCGTTCGAAACGACAAATACTTTTATTTAATCATCTGTAAACCTTAAACCGGATTAACCTGTGTCGCCGTACGGGTCCATACAAACGATACAGCGATACAGTGCGATACAGCAATTTCAATCCGTAAAATAAAAAAGGGAAAGTCATGCTGAACTTGTTTCAGCACCCCATAGATAGGTAGCACGCAGGTAGGTAGCCCACAAGCAGGCGGCTCAGCGCTCGTTCACTTAGCATGTGAGGTGCCGAAATAAATTCAGCATGACATTCAGGGCTGGGCCTGTATCGTTTTGTAACGCTGTAACGTTTGTATTGTCCGTACGGCGTTACAGCAGAACTCATCCGGTAATAAGATTTCTATAAAGGATAGTTTTTAAGGAGAAGATTTATTGTAGAGACGCAATATTTTGCGTCTCTACAAAGTGTTTAATTAATAATGATACCTCACAAAAGCCTCCATAGCTTCATACTCAGCCATACCCAGTTTATCATAATTGCGGGCAGTTTCGCGGGTGCGGTCCTCGGCCCTCACCCAGAACTCCCTGGCATCATCCCCCGGGAATACCGGCCTGTCTTTCTGGCTTTGGTGTTTGAAAATAGCATTGCGCTTGCGGATCACTTCCTGCGGCGACAGCGGCACGGCCATTTCTATCTCCCAGGTATTAAATTCCTGCCATGCCCCGCGGTACATCCACAGCCAGCAATCTTTTACCCAGTCTTCGGTTTCTTTTAGTTTATTCAGTGCGCCAAGGATGATATTGAAACAAACTAGGTGTGTGCCGTTCGGGTCGGCAAAGTCGCCGGCAGCAAAGATCTGGTGCGGTTTTACTTTTTGTAACAGTTCCATCGTGATCTGTATGTCCGCTTCCCCGGCGGTATTCTTTTTGATCTTGCCCGTTTCGTAAAAAGGCAGTGCCATAAAATGGATATTGCTGTCGGGTAAGCCTGCATACCTGGCCCCCGAAATGGCTTCTGTCTT
>JARLHA010000055.1 GCA_031292485.1 Mucilaginibacter sp. | reverse complement strand
TCTCCGTATGCCGAGCCGTTTGAAAAACTTGGCTGGTCAAGGCCCCATGCTGCCGCTTTATTTGTAAATGTCAGGTCCCCGTTGTTGTGGTACGCATAGTTCGGTATCGCCTGCGAGGGCATACTATCTATCAGCTTTTTGATGGGTTCCTTCTCATCCCCCATCATTTTTCTTACCTGGGTTGGGTTAGCCATGAATTGAATATAATCCTGATCAGTTAAATCTTTATAGATACCGTTGCTGACGTAAATATCCTTAAACCCATCGTTATCCATATCTGTGATCAAAGCTCCCCAACTCCAGTCGGTGGCATGCACCCCCGCGAGGCGGCCTATTTCGCTAAAATTCACCTGCTTTTGTTTTTTGTTCTTAGCAGGAACAGGCCCCTGGTTCAGTTGCAAAACATTGCGCAGAAACTGCTGATAATATCCGTTTTGAAGATCTGATTGATATTTATCCCAATTTTCAAACGCTGTTTTGGTTTTTAATCTGGCTTCCGGTTCAGGAAGCATATCGGTAACATAGATGTCCGGGTAACCATCATTATTTATATCCGCAATATCAGCTCCCATGGAGTTCTGGCTTAATTCTCTTATAGCATCCGGCAAACACTCTTTAAAGGTCCCATCTTTATTATTGATGTATAAATAATCCCGTTCAAAAAAGTCATTGGATACATAGATATCGTCCCAGCCATCACCGTTTACGTCGGCAATGGTTACGCCTAAACCAAAACCAATTTTGCTGCTGTAAATACCGGCTTGCTGGGTTACATCGGTAAAATGACCGCCATCATTACGATATAGTTTATTCCCGCCGAGTGGATCAGGGGTATTGCGCTGATCTTTAATCAAATCATAATTCCCAACCGACCTAAATGAATTATTAAGAAGGTAACAATCCAGGTCTCCGTCGTGGTCATAATCAAAGAAAACGGCTTGGGTACACAAACCGGCATTATCCAGTCCGTATTCGGCTGCTCTTTCAGTAAACGTCAGATCGCCATTATTGATAAATAATTGATTACTTCTGTTTTTGCCCGAAAAGTCACCGGACTTGCATATATAAATATCTAATAGCCCATCGCCGTTTACATCGGCAAACGTAACCCCTGTCGACCAAACGCCAGCCGAGGAAAGCCCCGCCTTTTCGGTAATATCTTCAAATTGAAAATTGCCTTTATTTAAGTAAAGCCTGTTGGATTGCTGATTACCGCAAAAGAAAATATCCGGCAACCCATCGTTATTGATGTCGCCTATGGCTACACCGCCGCCGTTGTAGAAATTCCGGTAAGTATAAACATTCAATTGTTCAGTATACTCAACATTATTGGCGAAATTTATGCCTGTGGACGATGACGGAAGCAATGAAAAAAGTTTGGCGCCCTGATCTTTCGCTGGTTGCCTGGAATTGCAGCTTATTAAAAATAAGAATGCAAAAAGCAGTATTTGGCGGGCATAATTGGCTTGTCTGAAAAAAGCAAACATACACCCTGCAATAATGGAACGCCAAAGCGTTTCGAAAAGCAAAATAACCTTTTTGCAGCCGTTCTTTATTTTCAGAAACACCAATAATACACCTGGTTTATGAATAATATTAAGCAGCCGTTTAATCATCAAGTTTATATTAAAAATTCTTTTATTAATCAGGTTCAAACTTTGCCTTGCAGCAATTTCTAAACCTGATGAGTTGATAAAAACAATTTAATCAAAAACACTAAAACACAGTTGGTTAATAATCAACCAATTAAAACAATATTTTAAGCAATTATACAGACCAGCTATTTTTAATACGGAAAGCAAGTAATAAATCACTTGCTTTCCGTAAAAGATTACCTTAATAAAACTAAAAGTATTTTATTGATACCCGGGGTTTTGTTTAAGGTTTGGATTTGCATTAATTTGAGGCAACGGGATCGGGAAAATATTTACATGGGTGTCTTTATCTGCATCGTGGAAACGGTAGGCACTATTGTAGGTGCCGAAACGAATCATGTCCTGCCTTCGGTAACTTTCGGCAAACATTTCCCTGCCACGCTCTGCTAAAAAGGTTGCGGCGGTTAAACTGGTAAACGGATCAACGCCCCCATGCACTGTCCGGATTTGATTAACCAATGCCAGTGTAACCGGATCGCTCCAGTTCCCATTTTTCCTGGCTACTAATTCTGCTTTCATCAGTAAAATATCAGCATATCTGTAAATTGCCAGGTCATTATCTAAACCTGCCTGCATTCCTTTATAAAATTGCCATTTACCAATACGCGCGCCCGATTGCCTCCAGGCGGCGGGCTGCAACTCATTAATGTAAGGTGTAAATGTAATAGGCGGCCCGTTCGGGTCGGTTGCATCGGCTCCGCCATCAGTCAGTGGGGTTACTCCATCTGCCTGGTATTGAGGACCAACTATAAAATTATTTAACATCCTTTTGTCTACGGTCCCGGTAACGGGCGTTCCTAACGGATCAAGGCCAACTACAGTTCCCTGAGGGCCTGGATTTTGTGCCGGATCAATGTAGGACTGATAAAACTCCTGTACCGAAGCAAATCCATTCCAGGGCTGTGCATTCATTTGGTACGTGTTCTGGCTCTGCATGTGTAAAGTGGTCATCGGGATATTGAAGTTCCCTGCGTGTACCCCGTCAAAAGGGATGGCCCAGATAGATTCAGTGGAGCCGATATTATTGCGCGAAAAATTATCTGCATAATTAGTCATCAGCGAATATTTCCCCGAATTAATAATCACATCGCAGGCAGCAATCGCTTTATCGTACTCAGGGGTGCCTTTATAGGTTTGCGCATTTAAATACAATTTGGCTAAAGTAGCTTCAGCCACATAGTAAGTAACACGTCCATAATACGGACTATCGCCTGTACCTATTTTAGGCAGACTCTCAATATTAGCCAATAATTCACTTTCAATAAAAGTATAAACCTCAGCACTGGTTTTTGTAGCTGGTGGCGCTGTATTCGAAAAGTCGGTTGTAATAGGCACATTACCAAATAAATCAAGCAGCCAATAATAATAAATGGCCCGTAAACATTTTAGTTCTGAAACGTATGCGGCAGCTTTCGGCGATTTGCTTACAGCTAAAGCAGCTAAAAGTTTATTACAAGTTGTAACCCCTCCAAAACCGAAACCCCAGGCGCCGGCAGGCCGGGTGTCTGTACTTGTGGTGGTATGTGTTTTTAGCCTTACCCAATGGCCTCCATCACCCCAGTCGGCCCCCCGTGTTGGGACTACAATTTCGTCAGTGGTTACTTCATTTAAATCAAAGAAAGGGTTATTAGGGCCGTTATAGTTTTGAAAAATAGGTGTATAAGCGGCCCCAACCGCTGCAGCTAACTGTGCATCTGTCTTATAAAAATTATCCTCGGTCACCTGGTCATAAAGCAATGATTTCTCATTCAGCTTTGTACATGAAGCTCCGGCAAGTAAAACTCCGAGAAATGAATATTTTATTAATGATATATGTTTCATAATTACAAGTATTAAATTTGAAAAATATTAATTAAAATCCTACGTTAATTCCCAGGGTAAATGAACGGGTATAAACCCATGTTTCTCTGCGGTCAACACCTGGGGCTAAAACGTTAGTGCCGTCCTGATATCTAACCTCCGGGTCGACGCCGGTGTAATTGGTTATGGTAAACAAGTTTTGTCCCGAAATATACGCCCTCAAACTGCTTACCATTCCCGGCTTACTGCTTTTAGTTAGTTTGAAAGTATAGCCAAGTGTTGCATTGTCAAGTTTCAAAAAGGAGGCATTTTCTACATCATAACTACTATATGCGGCGCCATCGGTTACTTTTGGATTATAATATTTAGTGTTAACTATATTATAGCTGGTAGCAATATTCGGGTTTTCATAAAACGCGCGGTAGGTATTGATCAATTGATGCCCGATTGATGATCTGAGAAAGAAATTAAAATCAAAGTTTTTGTATTTGAAGGCATTGCTTATGCCGAACTCAAATTTAGGTAAACCGTTACCAATAACCTGGTCAACGGCCTGTGCAAACGGAACCTTACCTCCCTTGCCATCCGAGTAAAGGTATTTGCCATTTGCGTCAACACCCTCATATTTAGGCCCCCAAAGCAAACCGATTGCTTGCCCTGCAACCGCCCTGGTTAGTTGTGTTTGTTCCTGGCCCGGCGTTCCCAAATTGGTTGCACCGACATAAGAACCTTGTAACGACTGAGCCAGCTTTGTTAAAACTACATGGTAACTGGAAATATTGAAACCGGGGGTCCAACTAAAGGCATTATTCTTTACCGCCTCGTAGCTTAGAGACAGCTCCACTCCGGAGTTGGTTAATTCGCCGATATTTTCCACAGTGTTATTATTTAAGGCGGGTGGAGAAGGTACGGTTACATCAAAGATCAAATCTGTTGTTTTTCTATTAAAATAATCAAATGTACCTGTCAACCTGCCGTTTAATAAAGTAAAGTCTAACCCGAGATCAGCCTCGGCTTTCTTTTCCCATTTCAGGTTCGGATTTGCATTTACGTATGTGCTGTACGTATTTGCATATACACCGCCTCCCGCATAATAGCTTCCGTTAGCCGATAAGCGCGACAAGGATAAATAAGGGCCGGGAGGAAGCGCGCCGGTAATCCCATAACTGCCCCTTAATTTAAGGTTAGTTACTGCAGGAATTTCCACTAATTTACTGATATCAAGCCCCGCACTTATCGAAGGGAATAAACCCCATTGGTTATTGGTACCAAACTCGGATGAACCGTCTCTTCTTAAACTTGCTGAAAGGAAAGCTATATTATCATAGTTCAGGTTTACACGTCCAAAAAACGAGATTAATATATTTTCATTTTTATAACTTCCTACATCGCCTATACCATTCTTAAAATCAGTAGCGGAACTTAAATCCTGACCCGACGCATCAGTTATAAAACCACCGCCTACAGCGTGGTACCCCTGGTACAGATAATCCTGGTAAGAATACCCGGCAACAGCATTCAATTCTAATTTTTTGATTGTTTTTTCGTAAGAAAGTGTGCTTTCATACAGGGTATTGACGCTTTCATCATCATATTTGGCAGAAATGCCTGAACGGCCAAAACCACTCCCCAGTGGGAAACCTCTGGAAATGAAGGCATCAATAGGAGAATATTCTGAATGGTAGTTACTTGAGGTTTGTTTATAATACTGGGTTGAAAACTTTAAACCTTTAGTAATTTCGTATGTCACCGATCCGCCGATGTTGAATTTTTTTATTGCGCCATCGTTGGTGTTCTGCTGTAACATTGCGACGGGATTTGAGTAATCAACAAAGTTCGACTCAAAATATCCACCTCCTGTAAGGTCATATAACGGGTTAGTACTATGGATTGGCGCGGTAGGGTTAAAAATAGTGGCATATTTAAAAGCATCAGGAAAACCATACTGCGCATTCCTGTTTGTTGTATTAATATTGATATTGAAAACTAATTTGCCATCCAACGCCTTGTGTATTAAATTTAAACGCCCGTTCAATTGCTGAAAACCTGTGGTAATGGCAACGCCCTGGCTATTCCGGTAGTTTAAAGTCGCGTCATAAGTTGTGCGTTCATCACCGCCTGAAAAACCCAAATTATGGACCTGCGACAAAGCTGAACGGGTAATTGCCTTGTCCCAATCGGTAGATGAACCAAAATTTGTACCCCCGGCCGCTATAAACTGCGCAGCGTTCATGTGCTGCGTAAACTTCGCCGGGGTTTCGTCAGTGCCAGAAACGTTATAAGTCAACTTTGACGTTCCTTTTTTTCCTGTTACGGTTGTAATAATAATAACCCCTGCGGAACCGCGTGTTCCGTAAATAGCCGCAGCAGATCCGTCCTTAAGCACATCAATACTCTTAATATCATTCGGATCGACCGTATTGATGTCAGCGTCAACCTGCCCATCAAGAACAATCAGCGGCTGTGTGTTAGCGCCGATGGTGGCAAGCCCTCTCAAACGGATGGTAAAACCGCCATTTGGATCGCCACCCGGACGGGCAATTGAAAGTCCGGGTACTTTACCTTGCAGTAATTGTGCAACATCACTGATATTACCCTTATTAAATTGCGCCGCGTTTATAGAAGTAATTGCGCTGGTTACTTCTCTTTTCTTCTGGGTTCCATAGCCTGTAACAACAACTTCATCCAGGCTATTTGTGCTTTCTGTTAATACTGCATTAATTACGCTTTCCTGTCCATCGGCCAATGTCACTATTTTAGTTATCGTTGCAAACCCAACAAAAGTGAAGCTTAGCGTATAGTTTCCGGCCGGTAAATTGGAAAAGCTATAGCTTCCATTTACATCGGTACCTTTAACAAGCGAAACGGAGCCATCAAGCTTTACGGTAACACCCGGCAGGGTAGCACCTTTTGTATCAGTCACCGTTCCTTTAATAACGCCGGTAGAGGCAACTATGGACTCATTAACAGGAGTGGTTGACACATTGCCCGAAGTGCTGTTTTCTTGCTTTGATTTCGTAATCAATATCTGGTTATCAATTTGCCTGAAATTAAGCGAAGTGTTTGACAATATGCTTTTCAGAAATGCCGCAACTGATTGATTTTTAGCCGAAATTTCTAAATTTTGTACATATTTCACGTCCTCGTTGCGATACATAAAATGAAACGGACTTTGCGCTTCAATTTTTCGAAAAGCTTTGACAAGCGATTCATTTTTAAGTG
>JARLHA010000054.1 GCA_031292485.1 Mucilaginibacter sp. | reverse complement strand
GGAGGCTTTCGGTCTATAGATGGCGCAGATGGTTTTGCTGTGCTCCGATCTGTTATTGATACAACTATAAAATCTGGAAACGATGTCTTTTATGCTCTTGCTTTAATCGCTAACTTTAGGCCTGAATAGTTACGATATTTTGAAGATTTGAATTATCGCCAAAACTCTCTCTCAATGGAAGCGCCGTGTACCCCCATCATTAAATATTACCATGAGGCCGATCTGCCCCCATCGGGGGCTACCCGTTTGTAGAAATAAAAACAAAAGTAATTTAGTGCCGCATAGCGGCTACCCTTATAAAATAATGCCTGTTTGCCTGGTTTGCTGAGGGCAGCACCTACGGAGCTGGTACTTTTATTATTAATATTTCTACAAACAGGTAGCGCCTATGGCGCATAAAAACTTGCGGATATGCGGTAGTTAATCGGAGGGGGGGCTGACAGTGAAGTGACTTGGTGGAGGATTGCCGACATATCAGAACGAAGTTAAAGTTGCATAAATAGTTCGCCCTCGCCTTTGTTGAATTTGTTTCCAACAAACGGGGATGGCTTTGGGATGAGGCGCCGGAATTGGCCCCTGTTGGCGACAACTCCAAAGGGGGTCGAATGGCAATCAAAGGGGCTACTTCGCAAACTCACGTATTTTTACGTATTTAATTTATAAAAATAGCGTAGATATACTTATATGTAATGAGCGGTGCTACAGTATATTTGACCTGTGAATCACACGCAGGCTTTAACCTTGCCTTATCACAACGCGAATATCTGCTACCGGATTTCTGCGCGAACCTGGCTGCCTCAGCGAAATATGGAAATTGGAAAACTGCCGGATATTGATTTAATCTTAAGTAGTTTAATGCGAAAAGCAAAGACCTGTTTAAATACAGGCATTGCTTTTATTAGCAAAAGATACTAACGGCAGATTGTACCGTCCGCCTGCGGACAGTCGCCATAACAAATCCGAACGCATTAGTATTTTGTATTTATATATAAGTGCCTCATAATTAGTTATTTGTAAAAATGGCACAATGTTAGCGGAGATCTTCGCCTAATCGCTTGCATCATGATCAAAAATTACTTCCTCATCGCGTTCAGGAACCTGAAAAAGAATAAAGCCTTCTCGTTTATCAATATTGCAGGGCTGGCTATTGGTATGGCTGCTGCGCTGCTTATTATACAATATGTAACGTTTGAGCTTAGCTTTGATAATTTCCATGCCAAAAAGGACCGGGTATTCCGCGTAACACAAGATCGTTTCGAGCATGGCAAACTAAGTACCCAATGGGCGGGCGGTGCATTTGCGGAAGGAAATGCATTTAAAAACAATTTCCCCGAGGTGGAGGATTTTGTAAAAGTGGTAGGCAACGGATCATTGCTGGCGGTAAATAATGATACCCGGCTAACCTTAGAGAAAACTTATTTTGCAAGCCAGTCGTTTTTTAATGTATTTAGTTACCCGCTGATCAGTGGCGACCCAAAAACTGCGTTGAGGGATGTAAATTCAGCGGTCATTACCGAAACTGTAGCTAAAAAGCTTTTCGGTACTACCGACGTAGTAGGCAAAACGTTTAAATTCGACCTAAACCTATTAAAAGTAACCGGGGTGATGAAAGACTACCCGGAAAACACCCATTTCAGAAGCGACCTGCTAATGTCATACAGTACCTTGCTGAAATTTGCCGGACCTAAAAACGACCTTGATAATGCCTGGCTGAACGACGGTTGTTTAACTTACCTGTTGCTGAAACCGGGAGTGGATGCGAAGGCCCTGGAAGCTAAGTTTGTGCCGTATGTAGACGGGGTTTACAAAAAAATAAACTGGTCGGGTGCCACTGCTGCCTATCATTTGCTGCCCCTTGAAAAAATTCACCTTTCGCCCAATTTGATGCTGGAGGCAGAGCCCCATGGCGATGGTAAATCAGTTTATTTGCTGGCGGGGATATCGATATTTGTGATTATTATCGCATGGATAAATTACATTAACCTGGCTACGGCACGCGGAATAGGCCGGGCAAAAGAAGTGGGTGTACGCAAAACCCTTGGTTCCAATAAAGGCCAGCTGCTGGCGCAATTTATGCTTGAAGCCATGCTGCTAAACGGATTGGCCATCGTGCTGGCCGTTGTAATGATCATCGTCTTTCTGCCCATCTTTTCGGCCATATCCGGGCAAAATATAACCCTTACTTTGTTGGTAAAGCCGGTTTTCTGGCTGGCGGTTGTCAGCCTGTTTTTGCTGGGCTCGTTCTTTTCGGGATTTTACCCCGCGCTTGTTTTGTCGAATTTCAGGCCGGCGGAGGTAATGAAAGGAAAGTTATCCGCATCGCCGCGCGGCATCATCTTGCGTAAGGTGATGGTAGTATTCCAGTTTGCGGCATCGTTTTTCTTATTGATCGGGTCGCTTACCGTTTACAAGCAGGTCAACTTTATGGAGAAACAAAAGCTGGGCATCAATATCGATCAAACATTGGTCATAAAACCGCCACTGGCGCATGTGGATTCGTTTTACCGCAGCATGAGCGCTTTTAAAAATGAAAGCCTGCGCAATCCTGCGGTTAAAAGTGTAACCGTATCTACCAACATTCCCGGCGATCCGGTACAATGGAACGCCGGCGGCATCAAACTCAAAGGCACCGACCAGGCCAGTGGCAAACAATACCGCATTATCGGCGGCGATTATGATTTCCTGAAAGCCTATGGTGCAAAGGTGCTGGCTGGCCGGTTATTCTCGAAAGATTTCAGCACAGACCCGCACGCGGTGGTGTTTAACGAAAAAGCCGTGCAATTATTAGGTTTCGACAAACCTGAACAAGCCGTAGGCAGGGAAATTGATTTTTGGGGACAGGTTTACACCATTGTTGGCGTGGTGCAAAACTTTCACCAACAATCGTTACATGACGCCTACGATGCGCTTATTTTTCGTTGTATCCCAGATGTACGGGGTAATGTATCTGTAAAAATCAGCACCGATAACTTACCGCGAACCATCGCTGCATTAAAAAGCAACTGGAAAACATTTTTCCCCGGCGACCAGTTCGATTATTTTTTCCTTGATCAGCATTTTAATGAGCAATACCATGCCGACAGGCAATTTGGGCAGGTATTTGCTACCTTTACCGGCATAGGTATTTTTGTGGCCTGTTTGGGTTTGTTCGGCCTGGTATCGTACACCATCGTGCAGCGCACCAAGGAGATCGGGATCCGCAAAGTACTGGGCGCATCGGTAAATAGCATACTGACGTTGCTTTACAAGGATTTTGCCTTGCTGGTGATGATCGCATTTGTAGTAGCCGCCCTGCTGGGCGGGTTTGCCATACACCAGTGGCTGCAAACGTATGCCTTCAGGATTGATATCACCTGGATCTTATTTGCGGTGCCATTTATCATCGTTTTGTTTATCTCTTTTGCAACCGTATCCTGGCTTAGCTTTAAAGCTGCCCTGATGAACCCGGTGAAGAGTTTGAAAACGGAATAAAAAAATCATTAAGTCATTGACTCATTGGATGGTTTTCGCATTGGAACATCCCTCGAATAACACAATGACTTAATGACGCTAAGCAAATGACCTAATGACTAATTACCAAATAAAATGCTGAAAAACTACATCAAAACTGCCTGGAGAAATTTGTTAAAAAACAAGTTTTACTCCCTCATCAACCTCTCAGGCTTAACCGCCGGTCTGGCTATCGGCATACTGATCTTATTGTGGGTACAGGACGAATTGAGTTTTAACAGTTTTCATAAAAATACGCCCGATATTTACCGGCTGGAGCTTTTTGGCGGAACCGGAAGCAGCAGGCAGATATTCTCCCTGGGCGTAGCACCTATAGGCCCGCTGGCTAAACAACAATTGCCAGATGTGCTCGACCAGGTGCGCATCACCGGCAATTACGATTATTCGCTGTATAAATACCAGGATAAAGTTTTTGGCGATGAAAACGCGGTTTATGCTGATCCTTCTTTTTTCTCGGTTTTTGATTTCCATTTAGTAAAAGGGGATCCGGCAAAACCTTTTTCGGATGATAATTCTGTAGTGATCACCAAATCTACAGCCGAAAAATGTTTTGGCCTCTCGAACCCGATCGGCAAGGTCATCCGGGCCGATAATAAAGCAAACTTTACGGTGAGCGGCGTGATCAATGATTTTCCGAAAAATTCCGATCTGAATTTTGACATGATCATGCCGATGAGCCTGCACATGAAAATGATGCTGGCGCAAAAGAACGACATGACCAATAACTTTAACTTTTTTAATTACGAAACCTTTTTGCTGCTGAAACCGGGCAGTGACCTAAAAAGCCTGACCACCAAAATACGGCAGATCCATTTAAATCATAAAGCTGATGATACGGATGCAGCGTACCTGTTGCTACCGCTGTCGAAAATGCATTTGTACAATGCGGATATGAGTGACAATGGTATCTCAACTATCAGAATATTTATCATCATCGCCATATTGATCCTGGTGATAGCGTGCATCAATTATGTAAATCTGTCCACCGCGCGGTCGATGTTGCGATCGAAAGAAATAAGTATGCGAAAGATTGTAGGGGCTGGTAAAGCACAGCTTTTTATACAGTTTATCGTTGAAACAGCACTGTTGTTTTCGCTGGCTACCTTGTTGGCCTTAGTGTTGATTTTTATTTTAATGCCACTGTTTAATCAGGTATCCGGCAAACAGCTTACGCTAAATATGGGCGATTACCACATCTGGGTGGTGATATTAACAGCCATAACCGGGACGCTCGCTGCATCCAGCATTTATCCCGCGCTGCTGCTTTCGTCATTCGAACCTTTAAAAGCGCTGAAAGGTAAAATATCTGCCGGTATTGGCGACGTGTTGTTTCGTAAAATATTGGTGGTTACGCAATTTACATTTTCTATTGTACTCATTATCGGCACCATCATTATAACCGGTCAGCTGAATTATATCCGGTCGAAGAATTTGGGTTACGACAAGTCGGACGTTATATCGGTTTGGATGCGCGATATGACACCGCATTATGAGGCGGCGAAAGGCGAATTATTGAAACAGCCCGGAGTGTTGGCAGTTACCCGGACTAACCAGAATATTGTACGTTTCCAGGGTTTCACAGGCGATGTTCGGTGGGACGGGAAGGACCCGAAAGACAATCTAATGGTACACCCGATAGTGGTGGATAAGGACGTGATATCGTTTTTTAAAATGAAAATGGTTGCTGGAACAATGTTCACCGGCGCAAAAATAGATACGGCCCGTTTTGTTTTAAACGAAGCAGCCATTAAGGAAATGGGGATTAAGAACCCCATCGGTAAAAGATTTAAGATGGAGGGGATCGAAGGGGAGATCATCGGTGTGGTAAAAGATTTTCACTATGCATCAATGAAGGAGAAAATAGCACCAGCTGTTTTTTGGTACAAGCCGGAGTATTTAAACAAAATGTACATTAAAACTACGCGAAGGGACGCGCCCAAAGCGCTGGCTGCCGCCGAAAGGCAGTTTAAACAATATAACGGCGAATATCCCTTCGGCTTTGCTTTTTTGGATGATATTTTTAATAACATTTACCAGGGCGAACAGCGCCAGGGTACCCTGTTTACCTACTTTGCCGGCATAGCTATATTTATTTCCTGCCTGGGCCTGCTGGGCCTTGCCGCATACACTGCCCAGGTACGTACCCGCGAAATAGGCGTACGAAAGGTGTTGGGGGCGAGCGTAAGCCGCATAGTGGCACTATTAGCACAGGATTTTATTAAACTTGTATTTATAGCTATATTAATTGCTGTACCGCTCGCCTGGTTTGCCATGAACAAGTGGCTGCAGGCTTATGCTTATCGTATAAATATAGGCTGGTGGGTATTTGCATTGGCAGGGTTAATGGCTGTCGTTATAGCGTTTGCGACGATCAGCTTTCAGAGTATCAAAGCCGCGCTGATGAATCCTGTGAAGAGTTTGAGGAGTGAGTGAGATAAAAGTTCATAGTTCATGGTTCATGGAAGGAAAAGAAGAAACACCATGGAAAAGCCCAACGGGGTTAACTAAAAAGCAACAATCTTTTAGATACCAGCCTGTGTCTAGTCCTGAAATAGGTTTACAGAGCCGAAACTTGAAATAATTGATTATCAGTATATTGCATCGATGTTGGCTAAAGCCAATTTTATATGTATTGATTATCAGCGCTTTATCAAATTGTGGTGATTTGTTAAAATATGAAACATTCTGATAATGAGCGTGTTTCATAATGTTCCGCAACGTTCTGTTTGTAAAAATGGAACGCTTAGGTCACCATGTACAGGTTTCTGCGCGGGGTTGACCTTTTTAGTCAGTCTCCTATTTAGGTGGGATAATTTATTTCTTTTTACGCCCCTCGATATCGGGTAGCAGCCAGGTGATGATACCGATAAGCGGAAGGAACGCACATACCGAGAAAACATAGGTGATGCTGGTATGATCGGCCAGCCAGCCCAGGAAGGCTGAGCCCAATCCGCCCATTCCAAAGGCCAGCCCGAAGAAAAGGCCGGATACCATGCCCACCTTCCCGGGCAGGAGTTCCTGACCATAAACGACTATCGCCGAAAATGCCGAGGAGAGGATGATACCGATGATGACGGATAAAACAATGGTCCACTGCAGGTCGGCATAAGGTAACATCAATGAAAACGGCGCCACACCTAATATGGAAAACCAGATCACATACTTTCGGCCAAATTTATCGCCTAAAAAGCCGCCTATAAGCGTACCGGCGGCTACGGAGGCGAGGAACACAAACAGGTATAATTGCGATTGCTGTATAGAGATATGAAACTTACCGATAAGAAAAAAAGTAAAATAATTGGTCATACTGGCCAGGTAGAAAAACTTGGAGAAGATAAGCAGCAGCAATACTATCAACGATATAGTAACCTTTGCTTTTGATAAATGAGTATATACCTCATCTTTATGCAAAGGGTTGGCCGCCCGCATATTTAAATGCCCCTGGTACCATTGGCCAACTTTTGATAACAGGATAATACCCAGCAATGCCACCAGGGTAAACCACAAAATATAATGCTGACCGTTTGACACCACAATAAGGGCTACCAGCAGTGGGCCGATTGCACTGCCGGCATTGCCACCCAGTTGGAAAATGGATTGCGCCAGGCCCTTTTTTCCGCCCGAGGCTACTCGTGCCAATCTTGATGACTCGGGGTGAAAGATGGATGAGCCCATGCCCATTACGGCAACCGCGCATAACAGGGCTATAAAATTTGGAGCGAGGGATAGAATCACTACCCCGGTTAAGGTAAGGATCATGCCTGCTACCAGGGAATAGGGGCGCGATTTACGATCGGTTACGGTACCTACAATAGGTTGTAACAGGGAGGCCGTGATCTGGAAAGTAAAAGTAATAAGGCCGATCTGTGTATAATTTAAATGGAAGTTCTTCTTTAACAACGGGTAAACTGATGGGATGATAGATTGCAGCAGATCATTGATAAAATGGCCCAAACTGATGGCAATTAAAACGCCGAAAATTGTTCTTTGAACTGCTTGTTTGGGTTCCTGGTTAATTATTGATTCCATTTAAAAATGTAAATTGGCAAAGCCGGGTTGGATGCTGGTTGTGCAAAAATGCAACATTTCGGCGGAATTTTATTCGGTTTGCTGCTGAGGGTTTGGAGTTGGCGGCGTTTTTCAAATATAAAAGCCAGCCAATAACGCTGGTTTAGGCCATTCAAACCGCAAACAGCCAACATTTAACGGCCAACTGAACATTGCCATTTTCCGGTCATAACTAATTCCACCGGTAATATTTTTTTATCGTTTGTAGCAGAATGCTTACTTTCGGGCCAATAATAAAACCTGTTTATAATATCACGGTAACATTAATAATCACAACGGTGTTACGGGGTTTTTAATAGCTAACAAATGAACTTGTTTTTTAAAATTACCCTGCTAATAATTGGATCATTATTTACATTAAATGCTTTTGCACAGGAGAATAATCAGGTGCCGTTAAAAACTATCCCGGTAAAAAATAAAAAAAGCGACAGTACTATTTATAAAAGAGATTCGATAGTAAGCAATAGAAAAGGAGTAAGGCAAATGGACCTTACAGATGCTCTTGAAGTGCTGTTTAATGTTATCCCTGAAAAAAAACCTGACACCGTTACTACAAAACCATCTTTAACTATTGTGCCTGCTATTGGTTACACACTGGTTACCCGTCTGGCCTTTGTGCTGTCGGGTAATATGGCATTCCGCACCGGTCCCCAATCACGCATATCCACCATCGCAGCCAGTTCGGCCATCACCGAAAATAAACAGTTTACATTCCCGGTACAAACCAATATATGGAGCGAGAATAACACTTATCATTTTGTTGGCGACTACCGCTATTATAAATATCCCCAAAGTACTTTTGGTTTAGGCAGCAGCTCTAATTTATTGAATGAAGACCCTATGGATTATTCTTATTTCCAGTTTTATCAAACAGTAATGCGGCATATTACAGGGAATATATATTTAGGGGCAGGTTATATTTTGGATGATCACTGGGATGTATCTGACAAAGGGAACCTGGATGGCACCGTTTCTGATTATTCGCGATACGGCAAAACGGCTCACGATATTGCCTCGGGATTTACCCTTAATGCTTTGGTTGATTCGCGTGATAATGCGATCAATCCGTCCAAAGGCGGTTATGTGTCTGTGCAATACCGGGATAATTTGTCATTTTTAGGAAGCAGCACCCCATGGAGCTCTTTGATTATCGACGTGCGGAAATATTTTAATTTCCCTGAAGGATCAGATAATGTGCTTGCATTTTGGAACTATGACTGGCTGATACTAAATGGCAGGCCATCCTATCTTGAACTGCCGAGTACCCAATGGGATATTTCGTGCGTTACCGGCAGGGGCTACATACAGGGCCGTTTTCGCGGTGCGCAGATGGTTTACGGTGAGGCTGAATACCGTTTTAAAATCACCGCCAACGGCTTGCTGGGAGGGGTGGTTTTTTTGAACGGGCAATCATTTTCCGCAGCCCCGGGCACCAGGCTGCAAGGCATTCAACCCGGATACGGGCCCGGCCTCCGCTTAAAATTAAATACCATCTCAAAAACCAATATCTGTGTTGATTATGGCTTAGGCCGCGAAGGTTCACGCGGCGTATTCATTGCGGTTGGCGAAGTATTTTAGGAAAATATAACGACCAGCTACATTTGGGACCTTTTAAGCCCTGACAACTTAAATTTTGTGCCATATGACAAATTTTACCCTTGAACCGGCATGAGCTTTTTTTATGTTTTTTTGTTGGGATACTGAGTCGGAAATAGAAGACGAACGAAGTCTCAAGAACTTCATTCGTCTTTACAGAAAGTGCTCCCGACGATATCATTTTTCGAACTGTTTTATAGAAAAACTGGAGGAGTTGGCTGATTTGTCCATGACGTAAAGTCAAATATGCTATCTATAAAGTTGTGGAGTCTTAGCTGATTGCTAATAAAAAAAGGTTTCGGATATTATCTTATCGTCCTTTACGCCAAAAACTGCAATTTCTGCCAACTGTACCCTTTGGCCATTTTTTAAGGTCATGTCCCTGCCCATGGCCATGCTAAAATAATTGCCTCCAACCACCGGTTCGCTACAGAAGAAGCTGTGTACTTCTGCAATAATATCCTGTCTGGCTTTTGACTTTGCTAAAACCGCTTCGATACCTTTGGTTATGGTAGGTACACCCATTGCCAGGGCATGTTCGGGTTCGGTACAAACAATATCGGCACTATAAAGCTGTTGATAAATTTCTGCCACTTGCCTTTGTTGAAAAAGATCATAGTAGCGATTCGCTAATTCCTGAGTTGTCATTTCTTTTTATTATTTAATAATACAAACCTACCTTGTAATTTAATACTTAAAGTGCTAAAAAGTATTATATATTTGTTTAATCGTATCAATTTATAAAATGGACGCTTTAAGTACCATATTAGATGCAACCAGGCTTAAGAGTGTGGTTTATAGCAAATTTCCCCTTGCGGCGCCTTGGGGACTGGATATCGTTCAGGACGAAAATTCCCAATTCTGGCGGTTAGTAAGTGGCTGTTGTATTGTTGGCTCACCTGATGGCCGTATCATAGAATTGGCGGAAGGCGATCTGGTGTTTGTGCCTCACGGAAGCGCCCATTGGATAGCAGATAATTCTACGAGTTTACGCATGCCATCACCCGAATTTGTTAAGGCCAGGCGGGCCGGAATCCCTGTTTTTAACAGCGGCGGCGTTATAACTGTCCTTATAGCTGGTCATTTTGAATTTGATTACCAGCCCTTGCATCCTTTTTTAAAGGATTTGCCTCCAATTATTCATATCAGGCAATATGTGACGGAAAACCAGCTATTACTAAAGCAGGTAACGCAATTAATGCTGGAAGAACTGAATAACGAAAGGCCGGGAAGCAGTATAATGCTGAAAAGTTTGTCGGAAATTATGTTTATCAATATCATCAGGGCATATTTAGAACAGGTTGTACCAGACAGTGGTTTTCTTTCTGCGTTAAACGACCCAAGGATCAGCAAGGCACTAAAACTAATGCAGGACACCCCCAAAAACGACTGGACGCTGGAATCGCTTGCATCGGAGATTGGCATGTCACGTTCTGTTTTCTTTAATCAGTTTAAAAAATTAGTGCGTGAAACACCGTTGAGTTACCTTACTAACTGGCGTATCAGGCAAGCCCAAAAGCTGTTAATTATGGATAACCGCAATATATCCCAAATTGCATTGAACGTCGGATATCAGTCGGAAGCAGCCTTTAATCGGATATTTAAGTCAAAAACGGGGCTGACGCCCGCAGCCTACAGAAAAAGTAAGTTTTTCAAATGATTTCTTAGCATCGGCTCATTATTCACCACTAATTTTTAGAAATAACCTAAACGCAAGAACCCTCAAATCGGCTAACTTTAATGAGTTTTAAAGGTATGCCATCTAATAATAATTTAGGAAAATAAAAAAGCGGGACAACTGAATCAAATTTGACGTTGTCCCGCTGGGTGCTCCCGACGAGATTCGAACTCATATCGATGGTACCGGAAACCATAATTCTATCCGTTGAACTACGGGAGCGATTTGCTGCAAATATATCAAAAATGATTTAACTCAGTTCTCTCATTTCAAAAACACCTATTTAGTTTTTGCAAAAAATTGAACCTTGTTATTCTATTTTTTAGCGCGAAAGCAAAATGAAAGCAAAATAGCTGCAAATAAGAATTCTTACGTAGATTTAAGTCCTGCAATTATAAACTTGGGATAATATGAATGTGAGCACCACGGCCATCGGCATTAAAATTAAATATAATACACCTTACATTTTGGGTATTTCCTTTGTTTCGGCCCTGGGCGGATACCTTTTTGGGTTTGATTTTGCGGTGATAGCGGGCGCGCTTCCTTTTTTACGAACAGCTTTCCAATTATCATCAGTATGGGAGGGGTTTTTGACGGGCACATTGGCATTGGGTTGTATCGCAGGGTGTTTATTTGCCGGTAATATAGCAGATCGTTATGGCCGAAAGCCAGGATTGATCATTTCTGCCGGAATTTTCGCGGTTTCGTCTTTAGGGATGGCGTTTTCTCCACATTTGCCGGAGTTTTTAATTATGCGCTTTTCAGCAGGGATAGGGGTAGGAATGGCTTCGATGTTAAGTCCCCTATATATTGCCGAAGTATCACCCGCCAATGTGCGCGGGCGAAACGTAGCCATCAATCAATTAACCATTGTGCTCGGGATCTTAATCACTAACCTGGTAAATTATATGCTGGCGGGCGACGGTCCCGCCACCTGGCGTTGGATGTTTGGCCTGGGCGTTATACCGTCTTCACTTTTTTTGCTGGGCGTTTTGTTCCTGCCCGAAAGCCCGCGCTGGCTGTTAAAAGCAGGACATACCCAAAAGGCCACGGCCATTCTTTCAAAGATCGGATCACCTGAATTTGTAAACCAATCACTGTTTGAGATTGGGCAAACGGTAAAACAGCGCGAAACTGGTTCGTATGGTGCTGTTTTTTCCAAAGCTGTGCGGCCCGCTGTCGTGGTGGGCATTACATTGGCTGTTTTCCAACAGCTCTGTGGCATCAATGTGGTTTTTAATTACACCTCCACAATTTTCAAATCAATAGGGGCAAACCTTGACAAGCAATTGCTGGAGACTGTTGCCATTGGCATAGTCAATACGCTTTTTACTTTACTGGCGATGTGGCAGGTAGATAAATTAGGGCGCAGGCCATTGATGCTGATGGGTGCGCTGGGTTTGTCGGTTGTATATGTCGTTTTGGCGTTTTTGTTAAAGGAGCAGGCGGGTGTTATTGCTATCTCGGTTTTTGTGTTGCTGGCGATAGGTTTATATGCCACTTCACTTGCTCCGGTTACCTGGGTGATCATTTCTGAAATTTTTCCCAATAATATTCGTGGAGCAGCATCGTCTGTGGCTGTCGTCAGCCTTTGGATCGCCTATTTTATCCTTGTGTTTACTTTCCCGATACTGGCAGAACATCTGGGGGCCTACGGGCCGTTCTATTTATATGCAGCCATCTGCCTCGCGGGGTTTTTCTTTATTAAATTCAATGTAAAGGAAACAAAGGGCCAGACGCTGGAGGAATTAGAACAGAATTTGATCCGGCATTGAAAAAAACATGATAAAAGGTTCGGGTGCCGGTACCGCGGATCCATAATAGGTTTTTCGTTAAACGGAATACTGATCAAATTCCTGAAATCGGAAGTAGTGGCCAGGGCTATTTTTTAATTAAGTTTTTAGGTTTTCACGGTGAATTTTTGTCTTAACTTTATCCTAGTACAAGCTAAATTTTTAATAATCAATAATAAATATGAAAAAAAACTATTGAGTTAGCAATGTTTTTTCCAACTTGCACCCCCGTTTGATTCTATTACGATTAATATAAAAATACAAAGATGAGCACCACTCCGACAACCCTGTTTGATAAAGTATGGGATGCGCACGTAGTCAAAAAAATTGAAGATGGACCGGATGTTTTTTACATCGACAGGCATTTTATCCACGAAGTAACAAGCCCGGTTGCATTCCTGGGTTTAAAAAACAGGGGAGTCCCTGTTTTATTCCCCGAAAAAACATTTGCAACTGCCGACCATAATACGCCAACAATTAACCAGCACTTACCGGTACAGGACCCGCTTTCGGCCAACCAGTTAAAAGCACTGGAGGATAATTCGGCTAAATATGGCATTTCGCACTGGGGGCTTAACAACCCTAAAAATGGTATTGTACACGTTGTTGGTCCCGAAAATGGCATCACACAGCCCGGCATGACCATTGTATGCGGCGATTCGCATACTTCTACCCATGGCGCATTTGGAGCCATTGCATTTGGCATCGGCACCTCAGAAGTTGAAATGGTGCTTTCTTCGCAATGCATTATGCAACCCAAGCCAAAAAAGATGCGGATTTTGATTGATGGCAAGCTTGGCAAGGGGGTGACACCAAAAGATGTTGCTTTATTTATCATTTCGCAGATCACCGCCAGCGGCGCAACAGGATATTTTGTTGAATATGCCGGCGAGGTTTTTGAGCAAATGAGCATGGAAGGCCGGATGACGGTTTGTAACCTTTCCATCGAAATGGGCGCACGCGGAGGCATGATAGCCCCGGACGAAACCACTTTTGCCTATTTGAACGGCAAGGAAAAAGCGCCAAAAGGCGAAGCTTGGGAAGCCGCTTTGGCTTATTGGAAAACCTTAAAAACAGACGCAGGCGCAACTTTTGATAAAGAATTGCATTATCATGCTGCTGATATTGAGCCACAGATCACCTACGGAACTAACCCGGGTTTGGGCACTGCAATAACAAAAAATATCCCAACAGCTGCCGACTTAAATGAAGGCGAATCTTCCTATAAAAAATCATTGGCTTATATGGGCTTTGCCGAGGGCGAGCAGATCATCGGTAAAAAGGTGGATTATGTTTTCCTTGGAAGTTGCACCAACGGGCGCATTGAAGATTTCAGGGCGTTTTCATCTATTGTTAAAGGAAGAAAGAAGGCCGCCAATATTACTGCCTGGCTGGTTCCCGGATCGCATATCGTTGAAAGCCAGATCAAAGAAGAAGGCATCCTGGATATTCTTACGGAAGCCGGGTTTCAATTACGTCAGCCCGGCTGTTCAGCCTGCCTGGCGATGAATGACGATAAGGTGCCTGCCGGTAAATATGCGGTGAGCACCAGTAACCGTAATTTTGAAGGCCGCCAGGGCCCCGGAAGCAGGACATTGCTGGCGAGCCCATACGTGGCCGCAGCTGCTGCTGTTACCGGCGTTGTAACAGACCCAAGAGAGTTTTTATAAAAATTGAAGATCATATTTTACAAAGAATAGTATTAAAAATGGCTTACGATAAGTTTACAGTATTAAGAAGTACTGCGGTGCCTTTGCCGATTGAGAATGTGGATACCGACCAGATTATACCGGCCCGCTTTCTGAAGGCTACAGAGCGTAAAGATTTTGGAGATAATTTATTCAGGGATTGGCGTTATAATTCCGATAACACACCTAAAGAAGATTTTATTTTAAATGACAGTACCTACACAGGTAAAATACTGGTAGGTGGCAAAAACTTTGGCAGTGGCAGCAGCCGCGAGCATGCGGCCTGGGCCATTTATGATTACGGCTTCCGTTGTGTGGTATCCAGTTTTTTTGCGGATATTTTTAAAAATAATTCTCTCAATATCGGGATACTTCCGGTGCAGGTTAGCCCTGAATTTCTGGACAAGATATTTACTGCCGTGCTGGCGGACCCTAAAACAGAGCTTGAAATTGATTTGCCTGAGCAAACGATTTCTATCGTGGGGACGGATGAAAAAGAGTCCTTTGCGATTAACGGTTACAAAAAGCATAATATGCTGAATGGTTTTGATGATATTGACTATTTACAGGCAATGAAGGGCGAAATAGCAGCTTTTTCTGAAAAAAGTTTCTATTAAGATTATAAACACGGATCTCATTTTTTTGACGCAAATGCAGCCTTTTATTGAAATAATGGATACCACCCTGCGCGATGGTGAACAAACCAGCGGTGTATCCTTTTCCTCTTCCGAAAAATTAACCATTGCCCAGCTTTTATTAACCGAAGTTAAAGTCGACCGTATTGAGGTGGCTTCTGCAAGGGTTTCCAAAGGGGAATTTAAAGCGGTAAAAGGAATTACCGATTGGGCCAGGGCCAACGGTTTTATTGATAAAATTGAGGTGCTTACCTTTACTGATGGCAAAACTTCCATCGATTGGATGATCGAGACCGGTGCAAAGGTGATGAACCTGCTCACGAAGGGTTCGTTAAACCATTTAACCTATCAGCTTAAAAAAACACCCGAACAGCATTTTAAAGATGTAGCAGAGTCTATAGCCTACGCTGTTGATAAAGATATTGCCGTAAATGTTTACCTGGAGGATTGGAGCAACGGTATGCGCAGTTCGCAGGAATATGTGTACGAGTACCTTGATTTTTTATCAACCCAACCTGTAAAAAGGATATTGCTGCCCGATACCTTGGGTATTTTGATCCCGTCGGAAACGAGAGATTACTTAACACCAATCGTTAAGCGCTACCCCGGTATACATTTTGATTTTCATGCGCATAATGATTACGACCTTAGCATCGCCAACGTGCTGGAAGCGATTTACGCTGGTGTAAAAGGCCTCCATTTAACCATCAATGGTATGGGCGAACGGGCAGGCAATGCACCCCTGGCCAGCGCTATAGCCGTTATAAACGACTATGTAAAAGAGGTTAAAACCAATGTGGATGAAAAGGAACTGTATAAGGTTAGTAAACTGGTTGAAACATTCTCCGGTTTCCGCGTTCCGGTAAATAAACCGGTGGTAGGAGAGAACGTGTTTACCCAAACTGCGGGCATCCACGCCGATGGCGACAAAAAGAATAACTTATATTTTAATAAGCTGATGCCGGAGCGCTTCGGGCGCGAACGTAAGTATGCTTTGGGAAAAACCAGTGGCAAGGCGAATATCGAAAATAACCTGCAGCAGCTGGGCATTATCTTATCGCAGGAGGACCTGAAAAAAGTTACCGACAGGATTATTGACCTGGGCGATAAAAAGGAAGTTGTTACCCAGTCGGACCTGCCTTATATCATCTCTGATGTGTTGGACAGCAGCGCTATTGAAGAGAAGATCAATGTTCAGAATTACGTTTTAACACATTCAAAGGATCTGAGGCCATCTGTTACTCTTAAAATTAGTATCGAAGGAGAACTGTTTGAAGAGCATGCACAGGGCGACGGCCAATATGACGCTTTCATGAATGCCTTAAAAATGATCTACTGCAAAAAAGGCCGCGAGCTGCCTGTTTTAACCGATTATGCCGTGCGCATCCCGCCGGGTGGTAAATCTGACGCTTTGTGCGAAACGATTATTACCTGGGATTATAAAGGGCATGAGTTTAAAACAAGGGGGTTAGATAGCGATCAAACTGTTTCAGCTATCAAGGCGACGCAAAAAATGCTTAACCAGATATAGACAGGCTTTTTGTCGTTTTTAAACTGATATCGGCAGTAATATATTAATGCTGACTGCCATTTCAAGAGCAACTCCTTCGAGTATCGTGAAATATTTTTTTACAGTAAACTAAAATCTATAACTTGCTGAATGACTTTTCAATTTAAAATTCAGCTTAAAAACATATCCCATCCACCTGTATGGCGTAGGGTGCTGGTGCCATCTCGGTTTAGTTTCTTTAAATTTCACTTGGTGATACAGGAAGCTTTTGGCTGGGGCAATTATCATATGTTCCAATTCTCGCCAAACGGGTTTGGCAGCTACCCCACCATAAAAGAGCCATTTGAAGATGATGAAGATGATGAAGATGATGATTATATGGATGCGGCAGACACTGAAATAAGTGACATATTTAAAGCGGAAGGTCGAAAGTTTACCTATATCTATGACTTTGGGGATACCTGGGAACATAAGATTATTTTAGAGAAGATAATTCCAGATAAAACAACAATCGCCGATTGTATTGCCGGGAAAGGCACTTGTCCGCCGGAAGACTGCGGCGGCCCATGGGGTTATATGAACATGATAGAAATATTAAAAGACCCGGAAAATCCAGAATATGCCGAAATGAAAGAGTGGCTGGGCCTGGATGAAGGGGAAGAATGGGATTTGAATGCCTTTGATGTGAAAGAAACGAGTGCTATGGTACGTTTAGTCTGACCCCAATATGCAAGCAGAAATTATACTTCCGCATCAATGCCTTTTGGGTGAAGGCCCGGTTTGGGATATAAAACGCGGTGTTATTTGCTGGATTGATATTTTAGACGGCGAAATCCACGAATATTCACCCGAATCAAAAAAACATAAAACGATTCCTGTTAATCAAATGGTCGGTGCGGCGGTAATTTGCCGTGATGGGAATTTTTTGGCTGCATTGAAAAACGGGTTTGGGTTTGTAAACCGGGAAACCGGTGAAGTAAACATGCTGGCAAACCCTGAGAGTCATATTCCCGGCAACCGGTTTAACGATGGCAAGTGCGGCCCCGACGGTAGGTTTTGGGCCGGAACCATGTCACATACCGATGAGCCGGGAAAAGGTAGTTTTTATGCATTTGATACTGATCACTCCGTATCAAAAAAAATAAGCAACGTCTCCATTTCAAACGGGATGGCCTGGAGTGCCGATCACAAAACATTTTACTATATCGATACGCCAACCTTTACCGTAGCGGCATATGATTTTGATAAAAACACCGCAGAAATAAGCAATAAAAGGGTGGTCATCAACATTCCAAAGGAAGATGGTTCGCCGGATGGCATGACTATCGACAGCGAGGGGATGCTATGGATAGCGCACTGGGACGGATGGCAAATAACCCGCTGGAACCCGGATACAGGAAAAAAGCTACTAAGTATTCCGCTTCCCGCGGCCAGGATAACCTCCTGCGCATTTGGCGGCGATGATATGGACGACCTTTACATCACCTCGGCCCGAACAGGCTTAACCAAAGATCAACTGACAGAACAACCATTAGCAGGCTCCCTGTTCATTATAAAAAATATTGGATATAAGGGACTCCAGGGGTTTGAATTCGGCAAACAATAGGGAAGGAAATATAGAATAATGAACTATGAATGTCGAATTTCGAAGTAAAACTTCAATATTCATAATTCAAAATTCGGTGTTCAATATTCAATTTCCCCCTTTAGGGGGCAAGGGGGCTAAACGTTAAACCTGAAATGCATAATGTCGCCATCCTGCACGATATAGGTTTTTCCCTCTACGCCTAGTTTACCGGCTTCTTTGATGGCCGCATCTGATCCGTTGTATTTTACAAAATCTTCGTATTTGATCACTTCGGCGCGGATAAAGCCTTTTTCGAAATCGGTATGGATAACCCCCGCAGCTTGCGGCGCGGTAAATCCCTGGGTAATGGTCCATGCTCTCACTTCCTGCACACCTGAAGTAAAATACGTAGCCAGGTTAAGCAGTTTATAAGCAGCTTTGATCAGTTTATTTACGCCGGATTCGGAGAGGCCCAGGTCTTCCAAAAACATCTGGCGTTCCTCATAAGTATCCATCTGGGCAATTTCCGATTCAATTTGTGCCGAAATGATCAGCACTTCCGCATTTTCTTCCTTTACGGCAGCTTTAACCCTGTCAACGTAAGCATTGCCGGTGTTTACCGAAGCCTCATCAACATTACAAACATACATTACGGGCTTTGCGGTAAGCAGCCAGATATCAGCGATATATTCTTTATCTTCCTCAGCTACCGGGGCCGTACGGGCAGACTTGCCTGCCAGCAAATGATTTTTATATACCGATAAAACATCAAATGTTTTTTTCGCTTCTTTATCGCCACCGGTTTTGGCCATTTTTTCCACCTTCTGGATCTTTTTCTCTATCGAGTCAAGGTCTTTTAGCTGCAATTCGGTATCGATGATTTCTTTATCCCGGATAGGGTCAACCGAGCCATCAACATGAATCACATTATCGTTATCAAAACAACGCAGCACATGTATAATAGCATTGGTTGAACGGATATTAGCCAAAAACTGGTTTCCTAAACCTTCGCCTTTGCTGGCGCCTTTTACCAGGCCTGCTATATCAACAATTTCAATTACGTTCGGAACTGTGTTTTTGGGTTTTACTATTTCAACCAGTTTGTTCAGGCGTTCGTCCGGAACGGTGATCACCCCCACATTTGGCTCAATAGTACAAAACGGAAAATTTGCCGCCTGTGCCTTGGCGTTCGATAAGCAATTAAAAAGAGTTGATTTACCCACATTCGGCAAACCTACTATACCACATTGTAAACCCATATTGGTTGATTAAGTTGATTAAGTGAGTGGTTGACTAAGTTAGAAGAAAGAATAGTCAATTAAATATAATAACTCAATCAACCTATTCAACCCGATCAACCATTCTCAAATTTGGCGCAAAGATAAAATAAAAAATGGCCTGCGAATTGAAAAGTTAAAGCTGATCAGGGCAGATGCATTAAAATAATTTTAAGTTTATTGAGGTTGGATAGGGGAAATGGGGCCTTTCAACCATGAATTGACGCTTAGTCCGAAGTCGTCTCTATGGCTGTCGGGAGAGTCTTAATTCAGAAAAATATAAAAGTATTAATAAGAGTCTTTTAATTTCCCGCTGGTTCAAATCCTGAATGGGCAGCGCTGCAAGCGTTCCGGCGTTCCATTTTTTCACACGCGGAGCACTCTGGAACGTTATGAAACACGCTCATTATCAGATTGTTTCACTTTTTTAAAACAGCTAAATTTGTGTAAGTATTTGATAGTCAATGCCAACGCAAATACTACATTTGACCACAATCGATGGAGCGGCTGATAATCAGCGTCTTCCACTTTTATAAATCCCGTGCCTCTGTCACGTCCTGAAAAAGGTTTACACTTTTTGATAATTAATCCTGTATTGAGTTTACACTGTATTTTAGTCCTGTAATAGGTTTACAGTTTTCTAAAGATAAAGAATAAACGGTTGTTGTTTGCTTGTCGTGTTGGAATGTGGGAAACTCCTTCAGTTTTCCATATTCCAACACGTTTTTCTTTTTTTGCTTCTTTTTTTCTTTTTGTTACCTCCTTTCTTTTTGTTGAAAACTATGCCATCGCTTTTGCTGCCGGCGGGTTAAACAGACTTCTCCACCGGCGCTTGATCGGGCCGGTTTGCGTGTGCGCCTTTTCGGGTGTCATCATATCCACACTGCTGTGCGGCCTCATCCGGTTGTAAATATCGATAGCTATTTCTGCCGAACACTGCGCTTGATTAATATTCAAATAAGCATCTTCAAGCAATTCCTGTTTAAGTATCCCGTTTACCCTTTCCGCAATAGCGTTGTCCCTGGGATCACCGCTTTGGGTCATGCTGATATTGATAGCATTAGATTTTAATAAGGTTACATAGCCGTCGCTGCAGTATTGTGAACCACGATCAGAATGATGTATCAGTGGCTTATCCCCCGACCTTCCTTTAAGTGCCATTTCTAATGCTGTCAGCGGTCCTTCTGCTGATAAATCAATATTCATACAGAAGCCAACAATCTTACGGCTATAGGCATCCGTTATCAGGCTGAGGTAAGCGAACTTCTTCTTCCTCAGGCGTATATACGTAATATCGCTTACCCATAACTCATCTGCACGGCTTAACCTGATGTCCTTTATAAGGTCGGGATATTTCTTCATCCAGTGATTGGAATCAGTGGTTTGGGGCTGACTGCGCCTTCTCTTTACAATCAGCAAATCATTTTCCCGCAACAGTTCAAAAAGCAGATCCCTGCATATATACATGTCATGGCCTTCCATAAATGGCTCCATCAGTTCATGCAGCTTCCGACAACCAAGACGGGGTTGAAAGGTACGGTGATAAAGCACCTGCTGGATAAGAAGGTCCTCTTCAAGTGATTTGCTGCCTGCTATTTTCTGGTGCTTATAATACGCCTGCGGCGAATAACCAAGCAGTCTGCAAAACCCACGAAGACCGCGTGGGCAACTTTGCATTTTCATTTGGACCGCCTGGTGCCATGTTTTTTTCGCAGGTTGATGCCGAGCTCCTTACTGGATATATCAAGCATAAAATCCTGCAACTCGATCTTGAGCCGAGCCTCGCGTAATTCCTTTTTCAGTAGATTTATGTCATCAGGTATTGGTAATTCTTCCTTCACCACCCGGACGATTTCTCTGGCTTTTTTCGGCTTATTATGTTTTGACATCACAATTCGATGTACCTGATCACGGGTTATTCCGTATTTCTCCGCTAATATACGGTAACCTAATCCCCCTTCATTATGATCATAAAGGATTGCTGACACATTTTTATACTCCATTTTTGGTTTACTTAATGTGTAAACCTATTTCAGGACAAGACAGGGTCCTTAAATGGGTTTACACTTTCCGCCTTTGTTGGTGTTGCCACCAGATCTGTTCGGAAGATTTGAATCACCGCCAAAACTCCCTCCCAACGGGAGGGGTGCGGCCGACTGTGAAGTGGCGGGGAGGGGTTTCGCCGCCATGCTGGATGATGGTAAAGGTTTGAAATAGTTGTATAAATAGTTTGCTAAACCCCT
>JARLHA010000053.1 GCA_031292485.1 Mucilaginibacter sp. | reverse complement strand
AAGGGAGCGCAAAATGTATTGAACCTTAGAGTAACCAAAGGAAGCGGGCAGTGGAACAAAGTGATCAGAAATATTAAATTAGCTGCCCAACAGGCTGCCTTGACAAAGTTAGCTGCGTAGCGACAATTTGAATTGCACCCCACTGGATGTTGCATATCTATTATCTCCTTCCCAAAACCAGCCGACCTGTAAGACTATACTTCCTGCATAATCCTTATTCATCGTCCGGCTATTAAAAAGTGTGTAATCTCATCATAATGCGTGACGACTGTCATAGTTTCAGAGCGGTTTTGAAGGTAAATTTGACACTCATTAGTTGCTGGTTCAGCGTACTACTCAAAGTCGACCGGATCCAGCTAAATTCAATTCACCGTTATAAATTACTAATAACATGAAAGAGTTAACCAAAACATCTCCCATTAAAACGGTCAATCCTTTTACCAATAAAGTGGTGAAAGAATTTGATGTAATGACACCTGAACAAATAAATGAAAAAATTGAGCTTGCTGACAGAGTATTCCAAAACTGGCGAAAAACACCACTTGCACAACGAGCCAAAATATTACACCAGGTTGCCCAAATATTACGCACAAGGAAAGAAGAGCTGGGAAAGCTGGCGACGCTGGAAATGGGCAAATTGTTAAAAGAAAGCATTGGCGAAGTAGAGCTTTCTGCTGCTATTTTTGATTATTATGCTGTAAATGGGGAGCGTTTCCTGGCCGACCAACCTTTGGATACCCCTATTGGTTCAGCTTTTTTGAGCTATGAGCCAATTGGTGTTTTATTGAGCATCCAGCCATGGAATTTCCCATTTTATCAAATCACCCGTTGTGCTGCCCCACACCTGATGGCAGGCAATACCATGCTGCTGAAACATGCATCAAATGTGCCCCAATGCGCCCAGGTTATGGAAGAGATTTTCCTGGAAGCCGGCGCTCCGATAGGGGTTTATCAAAATTTGTTTATTCCCGGAAACGAGGTTGATGGGCTGCTTGCCGACAAAAGGATCAAAGGGGTTACATTTACCGGAAGCGAGCCTGCCGGATCTGCTATTGCTGCGGCAGCAGGTAAATATGTTAAAAAATCGACCCTGGAACTAGGCGGTAGCGATGCATTTATAGTTTTGGATGACGCTAACGTAGACGAAGCTGTAGAAGCTGCAGTTTATGGCCGCCTGTGGAATGCCGGCCAGGTTTGCGTATCGCCAAAAAGAGTAATTGTGGAAGAACGCATTGCAGATGTATTCCTTGAAAAAGTAAAAACCAAATTTGCAACCATCAGGGTTGGTGACCCAATGAATGAAAAAACAGAACTTGCACCATTAAGCAGTGAAAAAGCGGTTGTTGATGTAATTCTGCAAATCCAGCGGGCTGTTTCAGAAGGAGCGGTTGTTCAACATGGCGGACACCGAATTGACCGGCCGGGAGCATTTATGGAACCGACCATCCTGACAGATATTCAACCTGAAAATTCCGCCTATCGCGAAGAAATCTTTGGGCCGGTATTTATGTTCTATAAAGTAAAAAATGAACAGGAAGCCATAAAATTAGCAAACGCTACAGATTACGGCCTGGGAGGCAGTGTGTTCAGTTCAAATAACGAAAGAGCCATTAGGGTAGCAAGGCAAATGGAAACAGGAATGGTTTACATTAACCACGTTACAGGTATCGCTCCTGAATTGCCATTTGGAGGCACCAAACATTCAGGTTACGGGCGTGAACAATCTCAGGCAGCAATTTATGAATTTGTTAACCCTAAATTAATCCGGGTAACAACCATTAACAATCCTTATTAATTTTTAATTGCTTAAACAAAAAGCCCGTAATTTATTGCGGGTTTTTTTGTTTGAGAAGCGTTACTATCACCCTTGCAAATCCCATCAAATTTTGCTATATCTGATTCAAGCCAGAAAAAAACAGACCATAGTCGATGGTCCATAGTCTATAGTAGAAGTAAAGCGGTGATCAAAAGTCCATAGACCAATAGCGGAACGTGAAAGATTGGTGGCATCTAAAAGGGTAATATGTACATGAAATCCATGGACCATGGATTATGGTCTATCAACAAAAAACCATGAACTATCAACCATGAACCATGAACTAATCACAATTTGCTATATTAGCACCCTTTAATTAATGAGATGAATAAATTTTACGGGACAGGCGTTGCCATCATAACGCCTTTTCAAGCGGACGGACAGGTAGATTATGATGCTTTGGGCAGAGTGATCAGCCATTTGATTGACGGCGGGGTAGAATACCTGGTTTCCCTGGGTACTACCGGCGAAAGCGCCACCCTGAGTAATGAGGAACGAAAACAGGTTTGGGCCTTTACTGCAGGCGTGGTTAAGGGCCGTGTGGCCCTGGTAGCCGGCATTGGCGGCAACAATACCCACGAAGTGGTGGAACAAATAAAGCAGTTTAATACAACCGGGTACGATGCCATTTTGTCGGCAAGCCCGCACTATAATAAGCCTACACAGGAAGGTATTTACCAGCACTATAAGGCGATAGCACAGGCAGCAACCCTGCCGGTTATTTTATATAATGTACCCAGCCGCACCGGCAGCAATGTAAATGCAGAGACCGTAGTACGGCTGGCACATGATTTTAAAAATATTATTGGCATAAAAGAGGCCGGCGGTAATTTCGACCAGATCAACCAAATCATGCGGGATAAACCGGAAGATTTCTTAATGATCTCAGGCGATGACCCGGTTACCTTGCCCATGATGGCGCTGGGTGGTGTTGGCGTTATATCCGTAACCGGTAATGTTTTGCCGCGCCAAACTTCGGATATGGTGCGGCTATGCCTTGACGGGAATTATAAAGCAGCACAAATCATACATTCCAACCTGATTGATTTTACGCGCCTGATGTTTGTTGAAGGCAGCCCGGCCGGAGCAAAAACTGCGCTGAAACACCTTGGTCTTTGCGAAGATCATTTGCGTCTTCCACTCGTACAGGTAAGCAGCGGCACCGCCGGAAAGATTGCGAACGAATTAAAGAAATTTATATAACTAAAAAACCCGCCTCAATTGGTAAGGGCGGGTTTTTTATTGGAATAAAGCTTTTGTAAGCCTTTTGTTGAAACTAAGCTTTGTTCTTCGCTTCCTGAACTTCCAAACGAATAGCCTGGGCTAAATTCTTGAGATCTTGCATTCCCTTACGAACACGGGTGCCAGCAGCGCTGTTTCCCTTGTTGTAAAATTTGTCAGCATCTGCTTCCAAAGACGCTACTAGTTCTTTTACTTCAGTAAATTTTTTCATTTCAGTTACTCCTTTTTAAAAATATTGAGGTTTATTGTTTTGTAAAGCTAATCTAAAGTGTTTTTTCTAAAATAAAAACTTTTACAGCATAAAAATAATGCCTTTAAAGTGGTTTTTTTTCACATTTAAGGCGGCCTGCAATATTAAATACATATTAGATATTATTTAAAAGCAATGAACCTTATTTAATATAATCAATTCGCATCCATTTGATGATAATATTTAATTATAAATTAGCCAATGATTAAATCAGTGTTATTTCAGGTTCAAAACCGGTTAAATATTGGTAAATCATCATATTTTTAATATTCCTGCAAAACTAATATTAAAAGTTCAATCGTTCCAACATCCCAGGATAATATTGATGTGTTTTGATGATCAGTTCGCCAAATAATGTATTGGCCCATGCAAACCACTTGCGCGTAAAGTCAGATGGGTTATCTTTATTAAATGATTCATGCATAAAACCTGTTCCTGCGTGCGTAGTTTTAAGCCAATGGATACACTTTATGATTTCATTTTTATCGGTTGAGGTTAACGCGCGCATGATAATGCTCATTGGCCATATATAATTCATGCCCACATGAGGCCCCCCTATTCCTTCGGCGGCTTTGCCTTTAAAGAAGTATGGATTGGCTTCGCTAAGCACCATTCTGCGTGTATTCAGGTAAAGCGGATCGTGGTTTGATAAAGCACCAAGGTAAGGCAATGCCAGCAAACAGGGTACGTTAGCATCGTCCATAAACAATTGGTTGCCAAAACCATCAACCTCGTATGCCAATACCCTGCCGAAAACGGGGTGCTGTTTGGTAGCATATTTCTCAATAGCAGCATGAACTTCAGTTGCTAAAGCAGTGCATTCCGACGCGGTCTTACTGTCTTTGGCTATCACAAGGAACATTTCGGCCATCTGTTTCAAACTAACTACCGCGAAGTAGTTGGAGGGAATCAAAAAAGGATATATGGTAGCATCATCTGAGGGCCGGAAGATGGAACAGATCAACCCAACCGGTTTAACCGGGTTGCCGTAGCCACCATTTGGAGCAGTATCGCTGGCCACCTCAGTACGTCGCTGAAAGTAATATGGACCGTGGCCATTTTTCCGTTGCTGTTCTTTAAAAGTCGCAAGGATCAGTTTACCTGCTTTTTGCCAATTCTCGTCAAAAAAACTGCTGTCGCCACTGGTTTTCCAGTAATTATAGGCCAGACGGATAGGATAACAAAGTGAATCCACCTCCCATTTTCGTTCGTGCAGTTCAGGTTTCATATCGGTGCGGTCACTGTCCCACTCGCTGCCGGTAGGGCCGGCATTAAAGGCATTTGCATAGGGGTCAATCAGCACACAGGCAGCCTGGCGGTTCAGCACCCCCTTAATAAGGCTCCTTAGTTCGGCATCCTCCTTTACCAGGGGTAAATAAGGCCAAACCTGGGCTGATGAATCACGCATCCACATGGCGTTAATATCCCCGGTAATCACAAAAGTATCAGGGCGGCCGTCTTTAATGGAGTAATTTACGGTGGTATCCAGCGTATTGGGGTAGCAGTTTTCAAACAACCAGGCAAGTTCAGGATCTTTAATGGCTGCCTTTACCTTAGTTATCTTCGCCTCAACAGCTTTACTGGTAAATTTACGGTTGGCAAGTGGCGGCCGTTTGCTTTCAAAGGCATTGGCGCCGAACCAGGTTGGTGTAAGGCCCATCCCTATCCCTGCGGTGGTTATCCCGTTAATTTTTATAAAATCGCGACGTGTTAGCATGGTATTTCAATTGGTAAGTTGTAAAAGTAAAAAAGCCCCCCGGATTAACGAAAGGCTGATAAGTATTTTATTACTCTTGATTAAAATAATTACAATGGCAGGGATACTATAAACGAAGTCCCTTTGCCTAATAGCGATTTTACGGTGATGGTACCATTCATATCTTCAATGGCTTGTTTGGCAAGGTACAGCCCCAGGCCCATGCTTTTTTTATTGATGCCGGATTTAAAGTACTTTTTGAAGATATTTTCCTTTTGCTCAGGCTTTATGCCCAAGCCGTTATCTTCAATTTCAATGATACATTGCTGGTCTTTACGGTACGACTTTACCTTGATCCATTGTTCAGGCTTATTAAAATCGGCATACTTAACAGCATTGGAGATCAGGTTATTAAATACCACCTTTATATCGGCGATGTTGCATTTGAGTTCCCATATTTCTAACTCGCTTAAAAAATTCACTTTATGGCCATCTGCAAAAAAACTGTTCTGGTTTTTGATATCATTTACCAGTTCCATCAGATTGCAAATCTCCTCTTTATTACTGTTTTCGTTCCGGATGGTATTTAAAACATCCCGAATGTATTTATCCTGCAGCTCAAGGGTTTCGCGCATCATTTCAGTATAGTCGGGGAGCTTTGCAATATCTTTTTCACGCTCCAAAACCGAAACCAAGCCGGTTAACGAGGCGATAGGCGAACGCAGATCATGGGTAACCGAATAAGCGAATTTTTTGATACGTTCATTCATGTTGTTCAGAGCCACGTTTTGATCCAAAATTACTTTTTGCGAAGTATGCAATTTACGGAGCATGATGCCGGCCAGCAAGGCTGAGCATACGAGAATAATGAATGGGATGACCAGATCGAAGATGAAAACATAATGGTCAACCATCCGGGAGGTATCACCCATAATTGACGAAAAGTTCTGCTGTTTGATGGAAAGATTATCGGAGATAGTATTAATCTGTAATATCAAACCATCACCGTCAACCGGCTGTCCTGCGGCAATATTACCATGCACGGTAATGCCGATAGCGTTTAATTTCCCCACCAATACATCAGCCTGCTGCCATGTTTCGATAGCTTTTTTAAAGAAAGGCTTGTTTTTGAATTCGCTAAAAAACCAAACCAATTGTGGCAGGTCCTCTTTGTTATTCCCGCCCATTAAAAAACCTATGCGGGCTATCCCGGAAACTTTCCCCAGGGTAAGCGCTTCCCTTGCTATACTATCCCCCTTTGGGATGCTGATATCACTTTTAAAATACAGGTAATCAACCTCATCATGCGAGTTAAGATAATTGATCAGGTGCCTGGTGGCATCCTTTTCGCCTTTTGCATATTGTGCTTCGAAATTTGTATAGGCCCTTGTTGAGGAAATTATTTTCACAGCATAGGAATGCGTTATACTGATTGCAGCAGTGGCAATTAATACGATTACAGTTAAGGAAATGATCACTCTCTTCATTACAACAGCACACCAGGAGGGTTAAAGAATTGTTTTCAGATCAAGAAAACAACAAACCGGTTTGATGACTTTGTACGAAATTACAAACGCAGGGTTGTGCTGTTTTACAAAAAAGGACTAATTGCTGACACAGCCATTGTTTGCGCCAAATGAAATTCAGGGCGAACCATGATACAAAACAGCCTCCCGGATAACCGGAAGGCCGTTTTGTATGTATTTTCAGGGAGCGGGGGTTATGCTACCACCAGCTTATTCTCTTTATAATACCCCGCTTTCAGCTTTTCAGCCATTTCGCTGTAAGCATCCAACGTTCTTTGAACATCCTCCAGGCTATGCGCTGCTGTAGGGATCAGCCTCAACAGGATCAATCCTTTTGGGATAACGGGATAGATCACGATGGAGCAAAAGATGCCGTAGTTTTCGCGCAGATCGCGGGTTAAGGCCGTAGCTTCATAAAGCTCACCCTCCAAAAACACAGGGGTAACCATGGTATTGGTAACACCCAGGTTAAAACCGCGCTCTTTCAAACCGCTCTGCAGGGCGTTGGTGATCTGCCATAATTTTTCGCGCAGTTCGGGCTTTGATTTCAGTAGTTCCAAACGCTTTTTTAAGCCTAAAACCATCGGCATCGGCAATGCCTTGGCAAATATCTGCGAGCGCATATTGTAGCGCAGGTAATCAACAATTTGTTTATCAGCAGCAACAAAGGCGCCTATACCGGCCATTGACTTGGCAAAGGTGCCAAAATAAACATCAATACCTTCAATACAATCCTGTTCCTCGTGCGTGCCGGCACCGGTTTTACCCATGGTTCCGAAACCATGAGCGTCATCAACCAAAATGCGGAAGTTGAATTTATCTTTTAAGGCGACGATCTCTTTCAACTTGCCCTGCGCACCCGACATGCCGAATACCCCTTCGGTGATCAGCAATATACCACCACCGGTGGTTTCGGCTAATTTAGTGGCGCGTTCAAGTTGTTTTTCGCAGCTTTCAATATCATTGTGCTGGTAAACATACCGTTTGCCCATATGTAGCCTAAGGCCGTCAATAATACAGGCGTGTGATTCGGCATCGTAAACAATCACATCGTTACGATCAACCAATGTATCAATAATCGACAACATACCCTGGTAACCGTAGTTAAGTAAATAGGCATCTTCTTTGCCAACGTACGCCGCAAGGTCACTTTCCAGTTCTTCATGGTGTTTTGAATTGCCCGACATCATGCGGGCACCCATCGGGTAAGCCATGCCGAAATCAGCAGCAGCCTGCGCATCAGCCTCTCGAACCTCCGGGTGGTTTGCCAGCCCCAGGTAATTGTTCAGGCTCCAAACCAAATGTTCTTTGCCGTTAAACATCATGTGTGCGCCTATTTCACCCTCAAGTTTTGGGTATGAAAAATAACCATGAGACCATTTTTGGTGTTGCCCAAGCGGGCCACCCATGTTTTTTGATATTTTATCGAATATGTCCAAAATGCTTTCTTATTTAAAGTACAAATATAGCCCTTAAAGCATTTAGTAGCAATGGTTATTACTTTTTATAATAGGCTATAATGGGGAGTTCATGGTTGATAGCTCATGGTTCATGGAAGGACTTCCAAACTACATAAAAAAACCACAGGCTATCACCCATGGTCTATTTAACTTTTTACTATGAACCATCAACTATGAACTAATCCACGTTATCATGCAGGAAAGAATTATTGCCCCTGATCTCGGTATTGCCTTCATTATCCGGCAGCAAGGAGAACCTTGACACCTGGCTTTCGTTAGATGCGGGGGTTTGCTGCAGGGCTATTTCCTTGCGTTTATAGGCTGGGATATTTTCCATTTCCTGTAAATTTCCATTTCGTAATTTCATGCTGAGGTCCTTCAGGCGCATGATTCGTTCGCGCGATTTGCGAAGTTGCTCCTCGATGGATTCATCCGTTTTATGATCGTCTTTACCCACCACAACTTCCGGTTCTGGTTCCGGCTCAGGCATTCTTTGTTCCTTAACAGATTCAACGCTGGCCACTGGCTCAACCACCTTAAAGGTCATTTCGGGCATCTCAGGCGCCTCATTTTCTACCGGTGCAGGTTCTTCATTTAACCAGCTGTATTTTACCGGTGCAGGCTCTTCAGCACGCGGGGCAAACAAATCGAACAAGCCGGTTTGTTTGGGCTCCTCTTTATGTTTCTCGTGTCCACCCTTAAGGTAAGGGCCTGATGCAGGGGCTTCCGGCTTAACCGGCGTAATGAATTCATTTACTGCCCGTGGATTGTGAGGTACAGCAGGATCAAGGATCGAAATAATTTTCTTTTCCCCTTCTTTCTTTTCGCGCTCGTCCCTTGTTTGGAATCCGGTAGCAATAATGGTTACACAAAGTTTATCACCCAGGTTTTCATCAATACAGTTTCCCCATATCACATCAGCCATCAAGCCGGCTTCTTCCTGGATGTAGTCAGTAATAATACTTACTTCATCCATGGTAACTTCCTGAAGACCGGAGCTGATGTTGAGCAGGATATAGCGTGCGCCTTCAATTTCATTGTCTTTTAACAATGGAGACGATAAAGCACCTTCAACCGCTTTTAATGCGCGGTTTTCACCTTCGGCTGACGAACTGCCCATGATGGATACGCCGCTGTCCTTCATAACTGTGCGCACGTCTTTAAAGTCGACGTTTACATAGCCGGGAAGCGTAATTATTTCGGCAATACCTTTTGCTGCAGTTGTTAAAATATTATCAGCCTGTGCAAATGCCGACCCTAAGGTAAGGTTTCCAAAAATCTGGCGAAGCCTGTCATTGGAGATCACCAAAAACGAATCGACATATTTTTTAAACTCTTCCATCCCTTCTTCCGCCTGCAATTTGCGGCGTTTGCCTTCAAATGCAAAGGGAGTAGTAATAATACCAACAGTTAATATATCCATTTCGCGGGCAGCTTTGGCGATGATAGGGCTTGCGCCGGTACCCGTGCCACCACCCATCCCGGCAGTAATAAACAGCATCTTGGTGTTTGAGCCCAGCATCTGTTTAATATCATCGATATTTTCAATCGCTGAATTTTTTCCAACTTCGGGGATCGACCCTGCGCCCATACCTTCAGTAAGGCTGGCGCCCAGTTGTACTTTGTTTGGGATTGGGCTTAATTCCAATGCCTGCGCGTCTGTATTGCAAACAATAAAATCAACGCCGGTTATCCCCTGCCTGTACATGTGGTTTACCGCGTTGCCCCCGCCGCCGCCAACACCAATTACTTTGATGATGGACGACTTTTCTTTTAACATCTCAAACTTCATAATCCTTATTTTCTGTTATTTATGACTGATGAATAACCAGATTTCTGTATTGTAATAATAAAACTTTTTCCACAAGCTTTTTCCACAATTGTCAATATGTGGAAAGATTGGGATTTGTGAATAAGTATCTAAAACAACGTGTTTTTACAGAAAAACCTTGCGTTTTTCCCGTAATTATTGTTTCAGAAAATCCTCATCTTTTATATCATCTTTTATGAATTTTTTTCCGCTTTCGAGTATCTTACTCAGCAAGCCAAACTTTCTGTCTTCACTGAATTTAGTTTTAGCAACCTTTATTTCGGCCGGCGCCTCGAAAATATCATTATATTCCATTTTTTGGATCCCCTTTATCAGTAAACCGATACCCGTAGCATAAGTAGGGCTTTGCAATTCCTCGTAAACCTGTTTTGGCAATACTTCATTTTTTGCCAGGTGCTCATTTGGTAAGCCTATACGGCAATCCAAACCGGTTGTGTACTCCACCAGTTGTGCTAAGTGTTTTAATTGGGCGCCGCCACCTGTTATTACAATGCCGGCGATCAGTTTTTTCTCATAGCCCGATGATTTGATCTCATAAAACACATGCTCAATGATCTCTTCCATACGCGCCTGGATCACAAATGCCAGGTTTTTTACCGAGATCTCTTTAGCCTCACGACCGCGCAGGCCCGGCACGCAAACGATCTCATTTTCCTTATTTTCATCGGCAAGCGCCGAACCGAACCTGATCTTTAATTGCTCAGCTATGTTACGCATTACTGAACAGCCTTCGCGGATATCTTCGGTGATGCTGTTACCCCCGAAAGGAATAACCGCAGTATGCCGGATGATGCCTTCATGAAAAATCGCTACGTCGGTTGTGCCGCCGCCTATATCGACCAAAACCACGCCTGCTTCTTTTTCCTCGTCACTTAAAACGGCTTCGGACGATGCCAGCGGTTCGAGGATCAATTCAGAGCTTTCAAGGCCGGTTTTATTTACGCACTTTACGATGTTTTTGATGGCAGTAACCTGGCCGGAAATAATATGAAAATTAGCTTCCAGGCGTACGCCCGCCATGCCGATAGGATCTTTTATTCCCGGTTCGTTGTCAACCGTAAACTCCTGCGGCAACACGTGTATGATCTCTTCACCCGGAGGCATTACCAGGTTGTACATATCCTCAATCAGTTTATCAATATCTTTACGCGAGATCTCGGACGTTGTATCACGGCGCGTTATTAAACCACGGTGCTGCAGGCTTTTGATATGCTGGCCCGCAATGCCCACATTCACCACCCTTATCTCCACATTTGATTGCGCACCCGCTATATCTACCGCCGCGCTTATTCCCTGTACGGTTTTATCAATGTTTGAAACCATACCGCGCGTCACCCCGGCTGATTCGGCTTTACCGATACCCAATACCTCGATCTTACCGTTTTTGCTCCTGCGCCCCACAATGGCGCATATTTTTGTCGTTCCGATATCCAATCCTACTACGATTGGTGAACTTTTTTCCTGAGTTGAGCTTTTGTCCATATTAATGCTTTATTAGAGATGTGTCCTTTTTTATTTTTGTTGTATCGCCTGACGGATTTTTGGCCTTCAGGGAATCTGTTTTTATATTTTCGTTCCGCACACCAATAACCTGGTTGGCGTACTTGATGTTAATAACTTTATAGGCATCCCAGCCCACCAGCGGAAGCGCTTTCTTATAGAAAATGAGCAGGTTATGGAATTTCGATTCCAATGAATCGGCATCGCCGATCAGTATCCTGTTATTGCCAACCCGTGGTATCAGTTCAATTTCATGATCCTTATTTACATATAGCTGCGCGATTTGCGCATCCCACAGCGAATCCTTCCTGATATAATCGGCAGTTTTAAAAAGCTGCATGGCAAGCGCGGTATGCAGCGTATCAACATGGTTGGCAAAAAGTTCGTCTATATATCCATTAGCCACCAGCACCCGCGCTGTAAAATTGGCCGACAAGGGTAGCTTTAACCCATGCTGATCAATATAAAAATCCTGATCGAACCGGTTCATTATCCTTAAAACAGGCTGCCGCTGGCTTATTTCTACATTTATTATTCCATCCATGTCTGCATAGATCTTGGCAAACTCTATAAATGGGTTTGATTTCAATCTCCCTTCCAGTTCGTGGATGTTGATGTCGTCCATCCTGTGGCCAATAATCGCATGGCTTTGAATACCCAAAATATGATCAATTTCTTCCCTGTCAATAAAATACTGGCTTCCGGGGATATAAATTTTAACATCCCTGCAAACCATTTCTGATTTTTTTACCCCAATAAAACCCATCAACACCACCAGGCCACCCAGGCTGATGGCCCAGGCAAAACCTATAAGCAGGTATCTCCAGATTCGCTTCTTAAACATCTTGTAAAGCGTGTTTTAATGGTTGAACCAATTGATCAATATCACCGGCGCCTACCGTTAAAAGTAAGCCGGGTTTTTCATTTTTTACTACATTAACAGCCTCTTGTTTTCCACACTTCCGCTTGTTGAGCAGTTTCATCCGCCCCAATATCATATCGGCGTTTACACCTTCAATCGGCAGTTCGCGTGCAGGGTAAATATCCAGTATAATGAGTTCGTCCACCAGGTCGAGCGCTTCGGCAAAGCCATCGGCAAAATCACGGGTGCGGGTATATAAATGCGGCTGAAAAATGGCCGTCAGCTTTTTCTCCGGATATAAACGTTTTACAGACCTGATACAAGCCTTTAACTCTTCAGGATGATGGGCATAATCGTCTATATAAATATGTTCGTTGTTTTTAACGATATATTCAAAGCGGCGCTTTACCCCCGCAAATGAGCCAAGTGCGTTTTTGATGGCTTCAGCAGAAATGTCAAGCATCAATGCCGATTCAATAGCAGCTACGGCGTTTTCAACATTATGCGTACCCGGAATCCCTAATTTTATACCCGGAATGGTTACTTTACCATTGATGAAATCAAAATAAAAATCACCATTTTCAATCCGGATATTCGATGCATGAGCGTCCGCTTCCATTTCAGCGGCGTAGGTTAATCCGCCTTCAAGCGGCAAGCCTGTTTTGTGAATGAGCTGCCCGGCTGGTTTTATCTGCGAAGCAAAGAGCCTGAACGAATCTGCCAGATGGCTTTTATCACCATAAATATCCAGGTGATCCGCGTCCATTGAGGTAATTATTGCTATGTCAGGATGCAGTGTCAAAAACGACCGGTCGTATTCATCGGCTTCAACCACTACGATGTTATTTTTTCCGTACAGCACATTGGTATGGTAATTGGTTGAAATACCACCCAGGAAAGCAGAGCAATCTTTGCCCGAATCTTTCAGGATATGGGCGATCATGGTGGAAGTAGTGGTTTTTCCGTGCGTACCCGCAACGGCAACGGTAAACATCCCACGACTGATAATACCCAATACCTGCGAACGCTTAAAGAGTTCGAATCCGCTGTTTTTAAAGAAATTCAGGATCACCGAATCTTTCGGAACAGCGGGTGTAAAAATAATGAGCGTGGTTTCATCAGGGGTATGAAAAGCTGACGGTATGCGGCCGGCATTGTCATCAAAAATTACAGTGATGCCTTCTTTTTGCAAATCGCCGGTTAACTCGGTTGACGTTTTATCATATCCGCAAACAACGCATCCCAAATGATGAAAATACCGGGCCAGGCCGCTCATGCCTATTCCGCCAATTCCAACCAGGTAAACGCTTTTTATATTGCTCAGTTCCATATTTATTGACACTAATTGCACGAATTGATTCGAATTACACGAATGCTTCTCCGCAGTTTTTATTATTTTTCTCTTCGGCTATGAACCATGAACTATGATCTATCAGCCAATTTCATCACTTCCTTTGCTATTACTTCATCGGCATCAGGCATTGCCATTTTGCCGATATGATCACTTAAAATTTTTTGTGTTCCCTTGTCATTTAAAAGCTCCAGCACTTTGTCAACCAGTTTGGCCTCTGCGTCCCGGTCAGCTATAAAAGCAGCTGCATTATTTTGTACCAGTGCCAGTGCATTTTTCGTCTGGTGATCTTCGGCAACATTTGGCGATGGCACCAATATCACCGGTTTCTTTACCATGCACAGTTCGGCAATGGTACCGGCCCCGGCGCGGGATATTATCACGTCTGCCGCTGCATAAGCCAGGTCCATCCGGTTTAAAAATTCCATTACTCTGATATCAGGGTGATAATTATCGCCCAATTTTTCAATGATCCCTTTATAATAAAATTTACCTGTTTGCCATATGAGCTGTACATCCGCATCAATGATTTTATCCAGGCCCGCCATAATGCTGTTATTTAAGGTACGCGCCCCTAAACTCCCGCCGGTAACCAGAATAGTTTTTTTAAATGCTGATAGTTTGTACAATTCAAGCGCCTGCATATGCTTTCCTGCTATATTAACCGAATCCCTGCGGATAGGGTTGCCGGTTTTGATGATCTTGCTGAACGGAAAAAACTTTTCCATCCCGTCAAAAGCCACGCAAATTTTCTGTGCCTTTTTGGCGAGCCATTTATTGGTAATACCGGCGTATGAATTTTGTTCCTGGATCAAATAAGGAATCCCTTTAATTGAAGCAGCATACAATATTGGCCCGGAGGCATATCCGCCTACACCTACCACTACGTCAGGTTTAAACTCTTTGATAATACCAAGGGCCCTCCTGACACTGTTGACCAGCTTAACAGGGAACATTACATTCTTCCATACGGAATTACGCTGAATACCCTGTATATCCAGCCCGATAATTTTATAACCTGCTGCCGGCACCTTATCCATTTCCATGCGGCCGTTGGCGCCAACAAATAATATTTCGGTATGCGGATCGAGCTTTTTAAGTGCATTAGCAATAGCGATAGCCGGGAAAATATGCCCCCCGGTACCTCCGCCGCTGATAATGATTTTTTTTGATTTCACCGATTTATTTTTTTATGATTTCACCGATTACTATTTGATTTCACCGATGGAACTTTTGGTACTTCTTTTTTTATTTTCTTTCTGCCGCTTAACTAAATCCGTTCCGCCAATGTGCGGACCGAAATCCGAAATCACGCCACCGCTACTTCCCTTATCTCGCCAACAATCACCTTCTTTGGCTCCTCAATATCCCGGCTTACCGACAGGATAATACCAAACGCTATGCTTGTAAATAAGATGGACGTACCGCCCATACTTACCAATGGTAAAGGGATCCCCGTTACCGGGCCCAACCCCACGGCTACTGCCATATTTGCAAATGCCTGTATCGTTAAACTAAAACTCAACCCTGCGGCCAGCAAGGCGCCGAACGCTTTTGGCGCCTTCGTCACTATTTTTATACAGCGGTACAGCAAAAACAAATAAATCCCTATTAATATGATGCCGCCAAACAGGCCGTATTCTTCCACAATGATGGCGTAGATCTCGTCTGAATAAGCTTCGGGCAGGTAATTGATCTCGTCGCTTTTTCCTACGCCTTTTCCAAAAAACCCACCGGTTGCGATGGCTATTTTAGCATGATCAGACTGAAATGATTTATCAGGATTGGCGATCTCCGGGTGCATAAAAGCGTGGATCCTGGAAACGTATGTTTTATGGCGCGGACCTAAAAACACAACGCCCGCCAGTAATATACCCCCGGCCAGGCAGGTTACCGCAATTTGTTTGATGCTGATACGACCAATGATGAGCAGCAGGATGCTTACCCCGAATAACATGAGCGCGGTGGAAAGGTTTGCCAGCGCGATCAATATAAAAACAGCACATACAGCGCCCATTATCGGGATAAAGGATTGTTTAACATCTTTTATATTCTCCTGTTTAATGGAGAGGGTACGCGCCAGGTAGGTGATGAGGGCAAGCTTTGCCAGATCCGAAGTTTGAAAACTTAAACCAGTACCGGGAATAGCGATCCAGCGGCTGGCATCATTTACATGACTGCCAAATAACAGGGTATAAACCAGTAAAGGCAGCGTAACGATCATTAACAATTTAGAGATCCCCCGGTAATAACGATAATCCAGTTTATGCGAAATGTACATCAGTGCAATACCCCCAACAATCATGGCCAGGTGTTTCATTAAGATCGACTCGGCCCCCACACCGCGTTTGTAGGCAAGTGTACCTATCGCGCTATAAACCGCCAGCATCGAAATAACCGAAAGTAATATCACTATCAGCCAGATCCACCGGTCGCCTTTCGTATTATTTAGTATTCTGTTCATTTTTATAGTTCATGGTTCATGGTTGATAGTTCATGGTAGAATTTTTCCGATACTTTAAAACTTACAACCAGTATTACTACATTTTCAAATCAACACATCTTCATTATCTTCATCTGCACATCCGCATATTTGCACATCCGCACATCCTAAAGCTCCTTCACTGCCTGTTTAAACTGCCGGCCACGGTCTTCGTAGTTTTTAAACAGATCGAAGCTGGCGCAGGCGGGTGATAATAATACCGTATCGCCTTTGGTTGCCAGGTGATAAGCTACCTGGGCTGCTTCCTGGGCCGAATAGGTATTAACGATCACTTCCACCACATCTTCAAAAGCATCATGGATCCGTTTGTTGTCCTTGCCGAGGCATACAATTGCCTTAACTTTTTGCTTTACCAGGCTCTTTAACATCGAATAATCATTCCCTTTATCCACACCGCCAAGGATCAGTATCACATCTGAGGTCATGCTTTCAAGGGCGTACCAGGTGGAGTTGACGTTGGTCGCCTTTGAATCATTGATAAAGCTGATGCCGGATATTTTACCAACCGACTCAAGCCTATGCTCAATACTTTTAAAATTCCCCATACTTTCCCTGATGACAGGGTTGCGGAGTTCGAGCACTTTAGCCACAATACCCGATGCCATCGAGTTATAAACGTTGTGCTTTCCTTGTAGGGCCAATTCTGTTATGGACATTTGAAAATGTTGTTGGTGAGTGTTTATGACAATATTGTCGTTTTCGAGATATGCTCCCGGTTCAATCTTTTTTTGAATGGAAAATGGTAATTGCTGTGCAGCGAAACTTCGTTCTGCCATTCCTTTTATCGTTTCAGGATCATCGGCACAATAAATAAAATAGTCGTTAGCGGTTTGATTTTGGGTAACACGAAACTTTGATGCTGCATAGTTTTCCAGTTTATAATCGTACCGGTCTAAATGATCTGGTGTAATATTGAGCAGCACCGCGATGTGCGCTTTAAACCGGTACATGTCGTCCAGCATAAAGCTGCTTAGCTCCAGTACATAGATGTCAAATTTTTCAGTCGCTACCTGATAGGCAAAACTTTTACCGATGTTCCCGGCAAGGCCCACGTTTAACCCCGCGTTTTTGAGTATATGGTAGGTAAGACTGGTGGTGGTAGTTTTACCATTTGAACCTGTAATACCTATAATTTTTGCATCGGTATACCTGCCCGCAAATTCTATTTCCGAAATAACCGGGATGCTTTTTTCTTTGATCTTTTTAACTATTGGCGCTTTTTCGGGTATGCCGGGGCTTTTGATTACCTCGATAGCCTTGAGTATTTCTTCTTCTGTATGCTTATTTTCCTCGAAACGGATCTTCCAATCAGTTAGCTGCTGTTTATAATTATCGGCAATGGCCCCAAAATCCGAAACAAAAACATCGTACCCCTGCTGCTGCGCCAGGTATGCCGCCCCAACCCCGCTTTCGCCGGCACCGAGAATAACTATGTTTTTATTTGATTTCACCGATTTTTATTTGACAACGGTCCCTAGTCCACGGACCATAATTATTGTTATTTATTATTTTGTTTTCTAAACTCTAATCTCCAACCTCTAATCCTCTACCTCAATTTCAGCGTTACTATTGTCAATATTGCCAGCAGGATACCGATGATCCAGAACCGGGTTACAATCTTGGCTTCATGGAACCCCTTTTTTTGATAGTGATGGTGAAGCGGCGCCATCAGAAATACCCTTCTCCCTTCGCCGAACCGCTGTTTGGTGAATTTAAACCAGCCCACCTGGATGATGACCGACAAATTTTCGACAACAAATACGCCGCATAAAAGTGGCAGGATCAGTTCCTTCCGGATCATAATGGCAAAAACCGCAATGATACCACCAATGGCCAAACTTCCTGTATCACCCATAAATACCTGCGCGGGGTACGAATTGTACCACAAAAACCCCACACAGGCCCCCACAAACGCGCCTGCAAAAACAACCATTTCGCCTGATTGCGGGATGTACATAATGTTGAGGTAATCGGCTATTAATGTGTTACTTGACACATAGGCAAGTACTGCAAGCGTAACCCCGATGATGGCCGATGTCCCCGTCGCCAGGCCATCAATACCATCCGTTATATTTGCCCCGTTTGATATAAAAGTGATGATGATGATCACAAAGAACATAAATACCAGCAGCGAATAATGATCAGTGTCTGCACCGATGAATTTTAATACTTTGCCGTAATCAAACTCGTTATTTTTATAAAAAGGTATGGTGGTTTTTGTCGACCGTACATCCTGTGTATAAACCGGTGTATTGCCGCGCATGTGAAAATTAACAGGTGCATTTGCAATTGCCGGCAATTTCACTTCCTGCCTGATAATGATATCAGGATTTGAATACATGGTAAAACCAATAAATAATGCCAGCCCTACTTGCCCTATTATTTTAAACCTACCCGCTAAACCTTCTTTATTCTTCTTAAAAACTTTGATATAGTCGTCCAAAAAGCCAATTCCACCAAGCCAGATAGTGGTCACGATCATCATGATCACATAAATATTGCCCAGTTTGGCAAATAAAAGCGTTGGCACCAAAATGCCCAGGATGATGATGATACCGCCCATAGTTGGCGTACCGGCCTTTTGCATCTGGCCCTCCAGGCCCAAATTCCGTACGGTCTCGCCTACCTGTTTGTAACGCAGGTAATCGATCAACCGGCGACCAAAAACCGTAGTAACCACCAGCGATGTAATTACAGCCATGGCCATCCGGAAAGTGATATATTGAAATACCCCTGCGCCAGGAATTGCGTAATTTTTGTTCAGCCAATTAAACAGGTAGTAAAGCATATTCTTTATTGATGTGCAGATATGCAGATGTGCAGATGTGCAGATGCTTTTGAATGCAAATGCGTGGATGTGCAGATATGCAGATGTGCAGATTTTATAATCACTTTTTTATTTCTCTAATAAATTATTTTATTTGACATTTTTACAAATTGCCTTTGTCATTTGCACATCTGCACATTCGCACATCTGCACATCTTTTATTTAGTTGATGAAATTATCTTTCCCAGTATTCTCATTATTGATTGTATGTCATCAAGCATATCTTGTTAAAATGGATAGTTGTCAGCATGCTTGCATAGCTTTAACCAATATTCCGTTTCTTCTGCTTCCTTATATGCCACCTTACATTTATGCTTAAAATCATTTTTACTTTCAGCGCCTTGGGCTTCACGAACATTTGCACCTACAGATGTACCACTTTTAAAAAGCTGATTTGCCATATTGAATTTCCTCTTTTCTTCAAGCTTTTCGGTAAAAGCGATTATTTTCAAAGAGAAATTAAAAGTCAGATCAACTATTAAATTCGGTTTATCACTCATTTCCTAATCTATTTTATCATTCCATTAATAAATCATCTAATTCCCCTCATTTGCACATCCGCATATCTGCACATCCGCACATTTAATTCAATTCTTTAAAAATCTCTACCAACTCTTCCATATCATCAAAATGATGCTTTACGCCGGCTATCTCCTGGTATTTTTCGTGGCCCTTTCCGGCAACCACTACTATATCTCCGGGACGGGCCAGCATGCAAGCCGTTTTGATGGCTTCCCGCCTGTCGGCGATGCTGAGGGTGTGCCTTTTAAAAGCAGGATCAACACCTTCTTCCATCTCTTTGATGATCTGTGCCGGGTCTTCACTCCGTGGATTATCCGAGGTAAAAACCACTTTGTCGCTCCATTCGCAGGCGGTTTTAGCCATTATAGGCCGTTTTGTTTTATCCCTGTCGCCGCCGCAGCCAATCACCGTGATCACTTTTTCATTCCCTTTACGGATATCATGAACGGTACTTAATATATTTTGAACCGCATCGGGCGAATGGGCATAATCAACAATCCCCACTATCTTGTTAGGCGCTACGATATAATCGAAACGCCCCCTTGCACCTGTAAGCTTGCTTAAGCTGGTTAATATTTTGGTTTTATCCTGGTCAAGCAACATGGCGGCTGCATATACGGCCAGTAAATTATAGGCGTTGAATGTGCCCACCATTTTAAACCACACCTCTTCATTATCAATCTGCAGCAACAGGCCTTCAAACTGATTTTCCAAAATGCGCGCCTTATAATCGGCCATGCTTTTAAGTCCGTAGGTTTTTTTGTGTGCTTTGGTGTTTTGTAGCATCACGTTGCCGTTTTTATCATCCCCATTGGTTAAAGCAAAAGCATTTGGCGATAAGTCATCAAAAAATGCTTTTTTTGCTTTCAGGTATTTTTCAAATGTTTTGTGATAATCCAGGTGATCATGGGTCAAATTAGAGAAGATCGCTCCTGCAAAGTTTAGCCCTGCAATACGGTGCTGCGCAATAGCATGCGAGCTTACCTCCATAAAACAATAGTCACATCCCTGCGCTACCATATCGTTCATCAGCCTGTGTAATTCAACAGGATCAGGAGTAGTATGAGTAGATGGGAAAACCTGTTCGTTTATCTTGTTCTCAACAGTAGATATTAACCCGCATTTATAGCCCAGGTCGCGGAACAGCTTATATAGTAAAGTGGCTATCGTGGTTTTTCCGTTAGTGCCGGTTACGCCAACCAGCTTTAATTTTGCTGAAGGGTTATCATAAAAATTGGCAGACACAATGCCTAAAGCGACGGCAGAATCGGCGACCATTAAAAAATCAACCTCGCCGGTTACCCGGGCAGGCAGTTCTTCACAGATCACGGCTACGGCCCCGTCATTAATGGCCTGTAAAATATAATCATGACCGTCAGAAACAGTCCCTTTTACGGCCACAAACAAGCACCCGGGGGTAACCTTCCTTGAATCAAAAACCACCGCCGATATTTCGATATCGGCGCTCCCCTGTAGTTCAGTGAATGCAAGCCCGTCTATTATTTCGCTCAAATACTTCATTGCAATTCTATTAATATTTTTGATCCTTTAGGCACAATACTTCCGCCTGCTACTGATTGAGTGATTACTGAACCGCTGCCACGCACTGTGACTTTATACCCGGCATTTCCTAATAAAAACAGGGCATCACTTAACCCCATTCCCTTTACTGCCGGCACTACACCGCTTTTATAAGTTGTTTCTTCATAGGGGATGCCATTACTCGTATCCACACCGCTTGTTGTGGTATTGGACGCATACAATGGCTTTACGCCCAGCCGGGTATAAACCTGTTTCAGCGCTTTTACATTGCCCTTTTTTATTTGGGGTAAATTGGTGTTTCCAACATAATGGATTGGCGCAGACTGGTTAATATCCAGATCACTGGCATATACCCTATCGGCAATTTCCCTGAATACCGGTCCGGCAACTTTAGCCGCCAGGTAATCGCCCTGTGTGGGATGGTTGATCACTACAATCATAGAGTATTTAGGGTGATTTGCCGGAAAATACCCGCAAAACGAGGCCTGGTAAGTTTTTGCGCCATATCCTTTTGAATTATTGGCTATCTGGGCGGTCCCCGTCTTACCCGCAACAGTATATAATGAATTTTTGATCACATTTTTTCCGGTGCCTTCGGTTACCACTCCTTCAAGCATGCTTCTTATTTTTCCAAGGGTTGCATCTGAGCACACTTTTTCATTGATCACCCTTGCCTGTATTTGCTCAACCGTGTTTCCTAAACGCCTGATCTCTTTTACTAAAATAGGCGCGATCATTTTGCCATTATTCGCAACGGCATTATATAAAGCAAGCATTTGCAACGGGGTTATCTTCATTTCGTATCCATAAGCCATTTCGGGCAGGGTGTAATACTTATTCCAGGAGCGGCTTTGCGGGTTTTTAACCACCGGGCTGCCTTCGCCCGGTATTTGCAATTGAAGTTTTTCGTTTAAATGATAGCTATATAACTTATCGGTAAACTCCGAAGGATTATTGGCATAATGCTGATAAACCAATTTTGCCGCCGCCACATTTGATGATTCTTCCAACGCGCGTTTTACCGTAATTTCATAATTATCGTGCTCGGTATCAGTAATTGTCGGGCCTTTGGGGAACTTGTATTTACCACCCTCGGCATTTACGATCGTGTTAGTATCAACCTTGTGCTGATCTAACAGGGTCATATATGTTGCCAGCTTAAATGTTGAGCCGGGATCGGCAGCATCGCTGATGGCATAATTCAGTTTTTCCTGGTAATCGCCATCTTTTGTGCGGGTGAAGTTGGCTATCGCCCTTATTTCCCCGGTGGCCACTTCCATCAAAACCACGCAGCCATGGTCCGCCTGGTTTTTTATCAGTTGTTTCTTCAGGGCATCCTGTGCCACATCCTGTAAGTTTACATCAATGGTTGAAATAATATCGGCGCCTTCTTTCGGGGCAATCTCCTCTTCACCATTATTCACGGGCATCCAGGTTCCGCCTGCAATACGTTGCATCAGGCGCTTGCCATTTTCACCGTCGATATAGCTGGCATAAGCACCTTCAAGACCAACGGCATTCTTCACATTATCGTTTTTATACCCTATGGTACGCGCGGCAAGCGTACGGAATGGCAATACCCTTTTGTTCTGTTCCACTATAATCAACCCTCCCTTATATTTACCCATATTAAAAATCGGGAACTTGCGTATTTGTTTTAGTTCCTGGTAAGTTACCCTGCGCCTGACGAGCTGGTAACGCGAACCATCCCGGCGTGCATCACGAAGCATCCTTGAATATTCTCTTTCCGATCTGTCGGGGTACAATTGCGCCATTTTCATGGCCAGCGAATCTACTTTCTCATTAAAAACATGTTCATCTGCAATCCCGCCGGCAAACATGTCCATATGTAATTCGTACTCAGGCACCGACGTAGCCAGCAGGCTCATATCTACCGAAAATATATTGCCGCGCGCTGCTTCCACTGTCTGAAATTGCGTAGAAAGGCTCTTTGACATGGCCTGCCATTTTTT
>JARLHA010000052.1 GCA_031292485.1 Mucilaginibacter sp. | reverse complement strand
GGCTAAAGCCATACTTTGACGCTCCTTTATCCGTCGGTTAAAACCGACGGCAATGAATGAAACACAGCGTGTAATTAATTGCCGTCCCTTTTAAGGGACGGGTCAGTAACCACCGGGCTAAGGGCTTTAGCCAAAATTAGCTGGTAGGCGACAATTTGAATTGCACCCACCTGGCTTGTACCTGTTCAAATAAAAAATAATACCTTAGCTTCTCACACCTACTGCTCATCATTATGAAAAAGATTTTACTTTTTGTATGCCTTACAACGACTGTTCTATCAGTTAAAGCCCAGGAAAAAGGACTCGCTGATACCGGCACATTTTTTCTGCATAAATTTCAGCAGCATATTGGCCAGGAAACTTACCGGATCACGCGGTCGGCCAATGTACTTACCTATAACATCGACTTTAAGTTTGTCGACCGCGGTTCGCCAGTGCCGTTAAAGGCCGGGCTTGCTGTTACCCCTAAACTTGAGCCCGTAAGGTTATGGATTAAGGGGAGTGTGGCCAGAAGCGCTACCATAAATGACAGCATCAGCATTGCAAACGGTGAGGCGATTGTAAAGGTTGATGATTCAGTACACAAACACAAACTGGCTCCTTTAACATTCCCTGTTGCAGGCTATGCCCCAGGCACCGTTCAACAGGTATTGCTGCAATACTGGAAAACGCACCACGAACCGGCAACTATAAATACGCTACCAAACGGAACCGTCAAGATAAAAAAAGAGGGACAGGATACGCTTATCTTCAACAACAAAAAGCTGATCCTTGACCGGTTTAGCATTGCAGGCCTTATTTGGGGTAATGAATTGTTATGGGCCGATAAAAAAGGGCTGCTGATATGCCTGATCACTAATGATGCTGAAGCCGACAAGCTGGAAATGATGCGTGTACCTTACGAGGAGTTACTGCCCCTTTTTATCAGCAAAGCGGCAACCTACAGTATGGCGCTGTTTGAAAAAGCCATGCCGAAAGCCAAAGCCGATAGCAAAATAATTGCTGTTGTTGGCGGCACCCTTGTTGACGTGGTTAACGCAACCACCATTCCAAATTCCGTGGTGCTGATAGAAAATGGCTACATTAAAAAGGTTGGAAAAGTTGGCGAAATAAAGATCCCATCCATAGCAAAAATAATCGATGCCAAAGGCAAGACCGTTATACCAGGCCTTTGGGATATGCACGCCCATTTTGAACAGGCCGAATGGGGACCGGCTTACCTGGCAGTTGGCGCAACAACCGTACGCGATTGCGGCAACGAATTCGATTATATCAATGCCATTAAAAAAGCCATCGATGGTGGTAAAGGCATTGGGCCTGAAATTTTAAAAGCAGGCATAATTGATGGTAAAGGGCAATATGCATTGGGCATTATACAGGCTGATACTAAAGAAGAGGCCATTAAAGAGGTAGACCGTTATTATGATAACGGTTTTATCCAGATAAAGATTTACAGCTCGGTAAAACCGGCTATCGTTAAGGCTATTTGCGATGAAGCGCACCGGCTGGGTTTAACCGTTACCGGGCATATTCCTACTGGTATGACCCTTCAGCAGGGCGTAGATTCAGGCATGGACATGGTAAACCATGTGCAGTATGTTTACCCAATTATGAAATTTAACAAAGACCGGTCCGTAAACTTTGAGGATTCCACCAGCAAAGCAGCCATACAGTTTATTAAGGACCGGCATATAGTAATTGACCCTACATTAGGGGTTTTTGAAATGATACTGCGCAATGTGAAAGACGATATCACTGTAATGGAACCGGGATTTTATACCCTGCCATTGCCTTTACAGGCATTATTTAAAAACACCGGCCAGCAGCCTGACCGGGCGGCAAAGGTTAAACCGATATACGATAGCATGATGAAAATAGTAAAACTATTATATGATGCAGGCGTACCCATTGTTGCCGGTACCGACCAGGGTTTCCCCGGGTACAGCGTCGACCGCGAACTGGAGCTGTACGTGATGGCTGGCTTAACGCCTATGCAGGCCCTCCAAACCGCAACCATCACACCGGCCAGGGTAATGAAAATGGATAAAATATCGGGTTCTGTTGAAGCAGGCAAACATGCCGACCTGGCTATTATTGACGGTGCCCCCTTAAACAACATTCGTGACATCCGCAAGGTTACCCTGGTTATTAAAGCAGGCAAAATCTATAACCCGGTGCAATTACACCAATTGGTTGGATTTAGTAAATGAGGTGAAAGCAGAAAGCGAAAAGACTAAAGCTAAAAAAGCTTTTCGCTTTCTGCCTTAAGCTTCCAGCCTACACTACCCATTCCTTCCGCATTTCTCTTCCTCTCCGTAAGTTGGCTTCATCATCATTGATGAATTCTTCTTTTTCGGGATTCCAGTGCAGCGGGCGTTTTAGTTCGTAAGCCAGGTTGCCTATATTGCAAACGGTGGCCGTGCGATGGCCTATTTCCACGTCAGCTACCGGTTTGGTACGGTTGCGCATGGCCTGCAGGAAATCCTTATAATGGTCGGTACTTAAATAAACATGCTTTTCAAGCGGGCTGATCGCTCTGGTTGCCAGGGTTGCGGGTGTTGTTTCAATTTTCCCCCTTACTACATGAATATTGCCTTTTGAACCGATAAAAGTAACACCATTATCACCGCTTACCGGCTCGTGCGTCATGGTGATGCCGTTAGCATATTGGTATGTTAAATACGGGTGGTCGTTATCCGGTGGCGTAACCAAAACAGGGCCGCTGGCATCCATATCCAGCGCCCATTGGGCAATATCAAACATATGGGCGCCCCAGTCGGTCATGCCGCCACCACCAAATTCTTTGTAATCGCGCCATTTGGCCCAGAAGTCATCCGTTAGTCCCGGCGCCAGGAAATGGTTATAGTTCTGCGTTGTATTCGGCCCCAGCCAAAAGTCCCAGTTTAAGCTGGCGGGCATTGGTTCAGCCGGGAGATTATAGGGTACGGGCGCCGGGCCGACATTTACTTTTACCGTTTGAATATCGCCGATATAACCGTTACGCACCAACTCTGCGGCCTGCCTGAACTCGGGCCAGGAACGCTGCATGCTGCCGGTTTGAAAAACACGGTTATTTTTCCGGGTTTCTGTTACCATTGCGCGTCCTTCATTAATAGTTAAGGATAAAGGTTTTTCGCAGTAAATATCTTTACCGGCCCTGGCAGCCAGGATCGCGATAACCGAATGCCAGTGATCAGGCACGGCGATCACCACGGCATCGATATCTTTCCGCGCCAGCAAATCGCGAAAATCGCCGTAAGTGGCGCAGCCTGCATATTGGCTTTGCCCGGCTTTGGCGGCATAGCGCTGGTTTACCTGTGCGGCAAATTGTTGTAATTTAACGCCGTATACATCAGCCGCAGCTACTATTTTCACCTCATTGGTATCAAAAAACGAACCCTGCAACCCGCCTGCTTGTTTGCCGGTTCCAATAAAGCCCAAATTAATAAGGTCACTAGGCGCTGTATAGCCTTTTCCGCCGAGTACAAAGCGCGGAACGATCATAAAAGCAGACATTACCGAAGCTTTTTCGATGAATTTACGCCGGTTGATGGCGTCAGCAGGTTTGTTTTCAGTATCCATAATTGGTTTAATAAATAACTAAAGAGAAGGGGATGGTTAAATATAGGGGAATGTAGGGAATAAAAAGAAAATCGATTTACTATTTTTGATTCCGTTAAAAGCAGTGGCTCTGTGCGATTCCCTCCCAACGGGAGGGGGAGGGAGGGGTTTCACCAAGCGATTAATAAAGCGATATTCAGAACACCATGGCTAAGATAATCCCGTACAATAAAAATCTCAAACATTTAGCCCGAAAACTCCGAAAAGATATGACCTTCGGCGAAGTTCTATTATGGAATGAATTAAAAAATGACAAGTTTTGGGGATTTGATTTCGACCGTCAAAGGTGTATTGACAATTATATCGTTGATTTTTATTGCAAAGAACTCATGCTGGCTATTGAAGTAGACGGCATGTCTCATAATTTTGAAGAAGCTTTTTTAAAAGACGACATACGGCAAAAAAGGCTTGAGAATTTAGGTGTAAAATTTATAAGATTTACTGAATCAGAAGTGAAATATGACATGCAAAATGTGATCAGGGGACTTGAGGGAGTAATTATTGACATCGTACGATCTGACTATAGTATAAAGCTACCAAAAGAATTTGATTTGAGTTTGTTAGATTGAATATCGTAAAAATATTCTCAAAAAGAGCGCTATTCTAAACCCTGGCATCCGTTTACCCCTCCCTACCCTCCCTCGGGGAGGGAATCGCACGGGCGGGTGCTTTTGAAATTATTATTAACTTTAACCCACCGGTAACCACCGGGACCAATTGAAAATCTTCATAACAAGGCACTATGATAAAAAAATCTATCATCCCGGTATTATTATTTTTTGCGTTTACCATAACCCGTTTGTTTGCGCAGCAAAATGAGGTATTGATCTACCACCCCATCCAAACCGACAAAAGCGGCAATATTGTTCCCTGGTATGATCCTGACCCGGCCATCGCTTATGACCACGACTTGCACATTATCTGGAATTTTTGGTTCAATATGCGCCGGGACCCCAACGGGCTTCCCTATTATATGAACCACCAGGTTTTTAATCCCAATATGGACGATCCACGCGGTATTGGCGGCGACCAGTTTATGATGGCTATGTCGTCGTGGCAATTATATTATGCCTATACCGGCGATGAAAACGTAAAAAACAACCTTTATTTCCTTGCTGAATACTATTTAACCCATGGCCTATCACCTGCCAATTGCAAATGGCCTGATATTCCTTTTCCCTATAATACCCTCATTTATTCAGGGGTATACGATGGGGATATGCGCAGCGGCAAAGGGGTAGCCCAACCAGACAAAGCAGGATCGTTTGGCCTGGAGTTGGTACACGCCTACAAAATAAAAAACGAGCCACTTTTCCTGGATGCTGCCATAAAGATTGCCAATACCCTGGCAGCAAATGTAAAAACCGGTACAGCAACACACTCCCCGCTTCCTTTTAAAGTAAATGTTTTTACCGGTAAAACAGCACTGTTGCAGGATGACGAGATCATTAAATCAAAAGATACCGCCTGCTATACCAGCAACCTTACGCCAACCCTGCAATTATTTTTCGACCTGATCCAACTCAAAAGAGGCAATGTTGGTGCTTACAAAACTGGTGCGAACAAAATCTTGGCCTGGCTCAAAAAATACCCGATCCAAAATAACCGTTGGGGGCCATTTTTTGAAGACGTTGGCGCCTGGAGCCAAACCCAGATCAACGGCATGACCTGCGCGCGCTATATGATGGAACATCCGCAATATTTCCCTGAGTGGAAAACACAGGTAAAAAGTATCATCAACTGGGTACATACCAGCTTCAATAATGATAAATGGAAGAAATATGGGGTGATCGTCACCAACGAACAATCCATCTACCCGGTTCCGGGCGAAAGCCATACTTCAAGACAAGGTGCAGATGAATTGTTATACGGGTCGCTAACCGGCGATACTTCGTACTATAATAATGCCTTGCGCCAACTGCACTGGGCCACCTATGCAGTTGATTTTGATGGAAAAAACTGTTTCCCGTTTGATGAGCCCTGGCTCACCGATGGTTATGGTGATTATGTAAGGCACTATCTGCGTGCCATGGCCACCTATCCTTACCTTGCACCGGCGGAGGACCACATACTATCCAGCAACTCTGTCATCCAGCAGGCAGATTATAAAGGGCATTTTCATAAATACTATAGTGTTGATTTTACCGAAGTAGATTCAAATAAGGTGCGCCTGTATTACCGGACATTTGACACTACCGGCTACGAAGAGATCAGGCTAAAAAGCAAGCCAACAGCAGTAATAATGAATGATAAGCCTTTGAAAGAAACCCTTGATGGCGAAGGCTACACCTGGACCGCCCTTGAAAAAGGCGGCGGCGTTTTATGGGTAAGACGAAAGAGTGGAAATAGGATTATTGTGGAATAATTGATTGATTAAGTGAATGGTAATTGGGTTAGTTAAGACTTCTCCTTCGCGCATTTTTATGGTCGTTAAAGGTTTTTGGCTGACCTTTTAATAGGGGATAATGCTAATATTCCTGAACTAAAACATCTGTAGGAATATTCATTATATCGTGTAGTTTACGAATCATATTGATAGAGAGTTTGCGTTTTTTATTTAATATTTCACTTACACGACTTTTTAATCCAATTACCTTTGCAAGATCATTATTGCTAAAATTAAGTTGTTCCATTCTAAATTTAATAGCTTCGATTGGATCAGGTAAGTCTATCGGGAAATAAATTTTTTCGTAATTATCTATCAAAACGCTCAATATTTCAAATTCGTCACCTTCAATTGTGTTGGGTGTAGCATCAAAAATAATTTCAAGTCTTTTTAACGCATCCCGGTAATCCTGTTCTGTTTTTATAGGTTTTATGTTCATTTTCATAAAAGTACAAAGTTTAAATCAGACTTCCGAAGTTTTGGAAACTTCGGAAGTCTTCTCCGGCTCATTCCGTCAACCCTTTAATATACCCAATCGTAACCGGTATCTGGCTGGCATGGTTCGGGCTTTCATCTTCAATAAAATAATGTTGTATACCTATAGCTTTCGCAGCTTTTAAAATGCCGGGGATATCCAATTGGCCGGTACCCAGGGCCACATCATTATTGGTACTTGTGCCGCCGGTAAGGTCGTTGGCTATACCTTTGCGGATGTCTTTCAGGTGCAGCATTTTCCAGCGGGTGGGGTATTTGTAAAGCAATTTGGCCGGGTCGCCGCCGCCGTGGAAAGTCCACATAATGTCCATTTCGAAGGAAACGTAATCCGGGTTAGTATTTTGGATGATATAATCCAGCAAAGTTCCGTTCCCGTAAGGGCCAAATTCATAGCCATGGTCGTGGTAGCATAGCGTGATGCCGTTATCCTTTAGTATTTTGCCTTCGCGGTTAAATTCGGCTACCGCTTTCTTGGCATCGTCAATGGTAAAAGTATTACTATGTGGTATCCATGCCACCATAACAAAAGTGGCACCAAAGGTTTTGGCTAATGTTACCATCTGGTAAGGGTCTTTACTGATCAACCCATAATCAACACCGATAGACGGCATCAAAATACCGCGCTCATTCAGTAATTTTTTAAATTCTTCAGGGCTGATGCCTTTTGGGTTGGGGCCCTCCATCTCGGTTATACCCAGTACCTTCACACTGTCGAGTACCTTCGCAATGCCGCCCGTCCAGCTATTACGATAAGTATAGGCCTGCACGCCTACAGCATTGGTAAAAAGCGGACTTTGCGCATAACTGCGGCAAAAACAAAAAGCAAACAAAAGGGTAAGGATTACCGGTGATTTCTTCATGATCGTTAATTGAGATTTTAGTTGTTCCGGTAAATTTAGCAATTAAACCAATTGCTGCAGCGCCCAAAGTTTACCTAACTCAATTGTCAGCAGGTAACTGATGTAACATTGATGTAGTTAAGCTTTCACTTAAAAACATCTTGTTAATCCCACATAATCAACCAAATACAACTCAATCAACTTAATCAACCAACCACCAACCCATGTTTAAACATTAATGCAATTTTATGACATTGTTAATTCAAAAAATTCACAATATTATTTTACCTTTGCCCGCTCATTACCAATCATGAGTGATCAGATTAAACATGAATGCGGTGTGGCATTTATCCGCCTTTTAAAGCCACTTTCTTATTATCAGCAAAAGTACGGCACAGCACTGTACGGCCTCAATAAGCTTTATCTTTTAATGGAAAAACAGCATAACCGCGGCCAGGATGGCGCCGGTGTTGCAACCATTAAACTGGATATTGAGCCCGGCAAACGCTACATCAGCCGTCACCGTTCTATGGCGTCCAACGCGGTGGCGGACATTTTTGAGTATATCCAGAAGAAATTCGCGGATATCCAAAAGGAAACCCCCGAAAAAATGCAGGATGCGGAATGGCTTAAAGAAAACGTAAGTTTTATGGGCGAGGTTTTACTGGGGCACCTGCGTTATGGCACCCACGGTAAAAACAGCATCGAAAACTGCCACCCTTTTTTAAGGCAAAACAACTGGATGACGCGTAACCTGGTGATAGCCGGTAACTTTAACATGACCAATGTTGATGAATTGTTACAGCAGTTGTACGACCTTGGCCAGCACCCTAAAGAAAAAGCCGATACGGTTACTGTCCTCGAAAAAATAGGCCACTTTATTGATACCGAGAACCAGGGCCTTTTTGATCAGTACAAACGCGAAGGCCTGGACGACAATATCGAGATCAGCAAATTGATCGCCAATGATATGGACGTGGCTAAAATCCTGCGTAAATCAGCCAAAAACTGGGATGGTGGCTATACCATTGCAGGCATATTAGGCCATGGCGATGCATTTGTAATGCGCGACCCGGTAGGTATAAGGCCCGCCTATTATTATTATAACGACGAAATTGTGGTGGCCGCTTCCGAGCGCCCGGCCATACAAACGGCTTTCAATATCCCGATAGAGGATATCAAGGAAATAAAACCCGGCCATGCACTTATCGTAAAAAAGAACGGGAAGATAAGCGAAGATATGTTTAGCGAACCGGTGGAGAAAAAAGCCTGTTCGTTCGAGCGGATCTATTTCTCGCGCGGTAGCGATGCCTCCATCTACCGTGAGCGTAAACAGCTGGGCAGGTTACTTTGCGAGCAGATATTGAACACGGTTGAGCATGATGTAAAAAACACCGTTTTCAGTTATATTCCCAATACCGCCGAAGTTGCGTTTTATGGAATGGTGGAAGGTGTACATAAATATATCAAAAAATACCAGCGCGACCGGTTGCTGAACCGTGAGGATAAAATAAGTGAAGAGGAACTGACCGAAGTGCTTTGCATGGCGCCACGCGTGGAGAAGATTGCGATAAAGGATGTTAAACTGCGTACCTTTATTACGCAGGATGCCGACCGCAGCGAAATGGTGGCCCATGTTTATGATACTACCTACGGATTGATCAAAAAAGATGCTGACACGCTGGTGGTTTTGGATGACTCAATTGTAAGGGGAACTACCCTTAAACAAAGCATCCTTAAAATACTCGACAGGCTTGGCCCAAAAAAAATCGTGGTGGTTTCATCTGCCCCCCAGATCCGTTACCCTGATTGTTACGGGATCGATATGTCGCGTATGGGTGAGTTTGTGGCTTTTGAAGCAGCAATCAGCCTGTTAAAAGATGCCGGCAAAGAAGATATCATCCTGGGTGTTTACCAGAAATGTAAAGAGAGTGCCGGCTTGCCAAAGGAAAAAGTGGTGAACTATGTGCAGGCGATCTACGAGCCATTTACGGACCAGGAAATATCCGACAGAATAGCGAAGATCATCACCCCAAAAGAAATAAAATGCGAGGTTAAGGTACTTTACCAAACCCTTGATAACCTGCACAAAGCTTGCCCCGACCATGCAGGCGACTGGTACTTTAGTGGCAACTACCCTACCCCGGGCGGTAACAAAGTAGTAAACCGCGCCTTTGTTAACTGGATGGAGGGGAAGAACCAAAGAGGATATATGTAAGAAGTTTGCAGTGGGCAGCTTGCAGCGGGCTATCCTATCGATAGATTAAACTTGCAGACTGCGAGCTAATAACTGTTATATTTCTTTTAAATCTGCAAACTGAACACTGCCAACCGCCAACTTCCCCTTATGCTCCCGGCGGCGAGAAAATAAAATGGGTAACCAGTTTATCCAGTATAACCATTGCGGCAATAATCAGCGCGATACCGGCCACTTGGTTAAGGCGATGAATAAATTTCACAGAGATCTTATCACGAAGTTTATCGGCATAAAATGCCTTTGTCGTATCCATTCCAAACTGCACTACCAGTATGGTTAAAAACATGATCCCAATTTTTAATGCCCTGTTGGGCACCCCCTGGTGGTAAACCGTGCTGGCAGCACCAATAACTATCGTCCAATGGAAGAGTATCGTGGGATTGAAAATACACATGGCAAATCCTTTTAAAAAGTAGCCTGCCCGGTGCATCCTGGTGGGTACAACATTAGTATAATTTATCTTTGCTTTTTTGAAGATATAATAGATCCCTATCCCCGCTAACACACAACTGCCAACTATGCCTGCGTAGATTTTATCCTGGGCGGAAACATCAAAATATTGAGAGCCGAACAAAATGGCTCCAACGAATACCATATCGCTGCAAACAACACCAAGGGCGAGTGCCAAACCGGCGTGAAAGCCCTTTTCGATACTGGTTTTTATTAATGCAAAAAATACCGGGCCGGTTAAAAACGTTAGCACTAATCCAAATCCAATACCCGAAATAACAGCTTCTATCATTAATTTAGGCTTCTATGCTTATTCAATTTAAAAATGCCGCACGAATATGCAACTTTATATGGTAAACAACCAAACTTAAATTTGTTATTAATTAATTAAAAAATATAGCAGAATTACAAAAAATAACTATGTTTAGTTTTTCAAATAAACCTGGTTGATTACCTAAAATAAAAATGGAACAAAAAAACACAAAAAGTTACGGCTCGGCGTTATACACGATCATTACCGTATTTTTCTTTTGGGGCTTTTTAGCAGCCTCTAATGGTATCTTTATACCATTCTGTAAAGCTCACTTTAATTTAACCCAGTTTGAATCGCAGCTGATAGACTTCACCTTTTATGGCGGCTATTTTATAGGTTCACTCGGCTTGTACTTTGCGTCGCAAATTACTAAAGTGGATATTTTAAATAAGCTGGGCTATAAAAATGGTATTATTTATGGATTAGTGCTATCTGCAATTGGAGCGCTTTTGATGGTTCCTGCGGTCGACTCAGGTTCATTCGGCCTTATATTAGGTGCTTTTTTTGTGATCGCACTAGGTTTTTCTTTACAACAAACAGCCGCCAACCCATTTGTAATTGCGCTTGGTACCCCGGAAACGGGTTCAAACCGTTTAAACCTGGCAGGCGGTGTAAACAATTTCGGCACCCTCCTTGGGCCGCTTATTGTAAGCATCGTGTTGTTTGGCAGCGCCACTAAACTCATCCCTGCCGCTGACGTTAAAATTACCGCTATCAACAATCTTTATTTTATATTGGCCGGCCTGTATATAGCGGTGGCAATATTCTTCTGGGTATCCAATTTACCAAAAGTAACCAGCGACGAAAAAATTGAAGCAAGTCATAAAACTAACTGGCCGCTGTTTATTATTTTCATTGCGTTCTGCTTAGTTCTTGCTGCGGGTCCATTAGCCGATGCTACCGGTATTGCCAAAGCTTATTACGTTTACGCTGCCCTGGCTATTATACTGATAACACTGATTGTATCACTAACTATTGCCGGCAAAAACGGCGAAGGCTGGGGTGCTATGCAATACCCGCAATTAATTTACGGTATGATTGCCATATTCACTTATGTAGGTGTTGAAGTTACCATACAGAGTAATATGGGTTCATTGCTTAAAACCGCCGAATTTGGTGGCTTTAGTGCAGCACAGATAGGGCCTTATATTTCGTTATATTGGGGAAGTTTAATGATCGGCCGATGGACAGGCGCTATCGCTGTTTTTAAACTATCTAATTCAACCAAAAATATTTTAACTATAGTTGTCCCATTTTTCGCATTTGGCGTAGTATTGCTTGCAAATTATATTAGCGGCGCAGATCTTTCAACATTGTACATCTATGCGTTGTGCGTAGTCATTTTAATTGTTGGCTTTTACGTGGGCCAGCAAAAACCGGTACGTACATTAACCATTTTTGGTTTATTGGGCGTATTGGCGATGATCGTTGGCTTATTGACCACCGGCGCGGTTGGCCGTTTTGCTTTCATTAGCGGCGGCTTGTGCTGCTCCATCATGTGGCCATCAATCTTTTCACTTGCTGTAGCAGGTTTAGGAAAGTATACCAGCCAGGGTTCAGCATTTTTAATTATGATGATCCTGGGCGGTTCAATTATTCCACCGGTTCAAGGGATACTTGCCGACTCGGCTCCTTCCATCGCCGGGCTAAGCGGCATTCATCTATCGTACATCGTGCCTGTATTCGGCTTTGCCTACCTGGCATTCTTTGCCTGGAAAGCAGGCTCTGTGCTCAAGAAACAAGGGATCGATGTTGATAACATGGAAGCATCAGGCGGGCACTAAATTCAGAGACCAGAGGTTAGAGATTAGTGATTAGTTGGCTTTTTTCTAACCTCTAATCTCCAACCTCTAATCTCTACTTATGACTAAACTAAGTTTCGACCATATTTTCATGAACCTGGCAACCGACCTGGCCAAACGCTCACACTGCGTTAAGGCCCAGGTCGGTGCCGTTTTAACCAAGGACACGCGCATCATTTCTATCGGCTATAACGGCCCTCCTGCACATACCCACAACTGCGATGAGGAGTTTCCGGGGGTGGGTTGCCCGCGCGATTCAAAAGGCAGCTGTTCGCTTGCCCTGCATGCCGAAGAGAATGCAATACTGTATGCCGTAAAAAACGGCGCAAACCTGGAAGGTGCTACGCTTTATACTACTTTATCGCCCTGCTTGCCGTGTTCGCGCCTAATTTATTCGGCAGGCATAAAAAAAGTATTTTTCGACAAATCATACGCTGCGTATAAAGGTATATTGAGAGATGAAGGCGTTGATTTTTTAAATAAGTTTGGGGTAACGGCAGTTAAGTTTACCGGATGATTTCACCGATTATTGTCTTAACCGGGATTTAACGGATGTTGGGGATCAATCAGATTCTTTTGCTGTAATCGTGAAAATCAAATAAATCTGTTTAATCCGGGTTCAGACTAAAAACGGTTCCACCTTACTCAATGCAAACAATAGCTGTTCATCAGGCGTCAGGTCGGTATTGTCTAAAACAATAGCGTCTTCAGCCCTTATCAGCGGACTTTCTTTGCGGGTGGTATCCTGGTAATCGCGGTGTGCCAGGTTTTCAAAGACCTCTTCTAGGGTAATATCCGGGTTTTTGGGCGCTAATTCTTTAAAACGTCTTTCGGCCCTTACCTTTGGATCAGCAGTCATAAAAATTTTAACGGTAGCATCCGGGAAAACCGCTGTACCAATATCCCGCCCGTCCATCACTATATTTTTTGAGCGGCCCATGCGCTGTTGCTGTTTCACCATTTCCTTGCGGACATCATGCAAGGCAGATACCATACTCACACTTTCGGAGACCGGCATCTGCCTTATTTCAGCCGATACTTCCTCATCGTTTAAAGTGATATGTGTTTCATAATCGCGCGAGTGAAAGTTTAGGTGGATTTTTTTAAGCGCATCTGAAACCGCCTCATTATCCTGAAGATTTATTTTATTCCTTAAAAAATAAAGGGCCACGGCACGGTACATGGCGCCGCTGTCCACATAAACAAAATGAAGCTTTTTGGCCAAAGCCTTTGCTAAAGTACTTTTTCCGCACGAAGAATAGCCGTCAATGGCAATAACAATATGGTTAATCATAGCGTTACTAAAGTATGAAATAGTTTGCAGTTTTCAGTGGGCAGTTTGCAGGGGTGCAATTCAAATTGTCGCTACGCAGCTAACTTTGTCAAGGCAGCCTGTTGGGCAGCTAATTTAATATTTCTGATCACTTTGTTCCACTGCCCGCTTCCTTTGGTTACTCTAAGGTTCAATACATTTTGCGCTCCCTT
>JARLHA010000051.1 GCA_031292485.1 Mucilaginibacter sp. | reverse complement strand
GTAGAGATCGTATGTATGAAATCGGGATAGCCTAAAAAGGCAAAAGAGTTCTTGAAAAAAAGGTCGTAGATTAATTAAACATTGAACGAACACTTTAAATCAAGAACTCATGAAACAAGGTAAGCAATTAGATTTTAGCGGACAAAATATTTTTGTCGGCATGGATGTTCACAAGAACTCCTGGAAGATTTGCATTCGCAACGAAGGGATGGAACTGAAGACATTTTCGCAGCAGCCATCGGTTAAGACATTAAGCAATCATCTGAAAGAGAACTATCCTTCAGCCACTTACAAGGTGGTTTACGAAGCCGGATTCTGCGGATTTGGCTATCAGCGGGAATTTACGGCAGCAGGTATCGATTGTATCATTGTACACCCGGCCGACGTGCCGACAAGCGATAAAGACAAGCAGCGAAAATCAGACACGGTAGATTGCCGGAAATTGAGCAAGACATTAAGCACGGGGGATCTTACCGGCATCTTTGTTCCTGGCGTTGAGCAGCAGGACGACCGTGGAGTAATCCGTGTTTATCAGCAAATGATAAAGGACCAGACCCGGTTTAAGAACCGAATTAAGAGCTGGCTTGCCTTTCAGGGTATCATTATACCCGATGATGATGTGCGTAAACACTGGTCGAACAACTTTATTGAATGGCTCAAAGCGCTTTCCTTAACCCCGTCGGCAAAAATTAGCCTGGACATTTTGATACAAGGATACCTGCAGGTGCGTACGATGGTACTAACGGCAACAAAACAGGTACGTGTTTTGTCGCGGCAGCCGCATTATCAAAAGGAAATAAAGTTAATCAGGACCCTTCCCGGAATAGGAGAGATCACAGCCTTGCTGATTATAACAGAGATAGGCGACATTACCCGTTTTAAAACGCTCGATAAGTTATGCGACTATACAGGCTTTGTCCCTAAAATACATGGCAGCGGAGATAAGGAAACGGTATTGGGTCTTACTCATCGGGGTCACCATCAGCTTCGTGAAAAGTTAATAGAGGCAAGCTGGGTAGCTGTCCGGTTGGATCCGGCCCTGACGATGGCCTACAATGACTATTGTAAACGAATGAAAAAAAACAGGGCTATTATCAAAATAGCGAAAAAATTGCTCAACAGAGTTCGTTACGTTCTGATAAATAAAAAAGAATATGTAACAGCAGTTCTTCAGTAAAAGAAATAAATAATGCAGGTAATATCGATCTGTTTTGTTTATCAACTGGCAAACCGAAATATCGCGTCTGCAGCCCGAAAGGTGTCTGTTTTGTAGAGATTACGGTTGCCTTTTTATCAAATAATATAAACGCGATCGTGCAGCCCTCCGGGTGTCTGCTTATAGGAGATTGATTGATGATTTATCGGCATTAATAAAGGATACAGTCGGTTAAGGTTTTTTTAGCCATTCATGAAAAGGATAGATAATGAAAAGCCCCGGCAAGCCGGAGCTGATCTATCCAATTCAGCGGATCATATTGCTGGCAGGTTGCTCCTCAGCAGCGCCTGTTTCCTCTTCTGATCTGCACATGAAAGTTAATAAAACATGGCTGCGCTTTGATAAATCATTTTTAAAATATAACTTTATGTAACCTATTGTATCTCTTTCAAGAACGTTTACCCGCTAAACGGCTATATTTTCATCATAGGAGACGCAATACTTTGCGTCTCCGGGACGTATTCTCGGTGACGCATTTGTCAGAGACGCGGTGATTTATTCTTCAGAGACGCAAAGCATTGCGTCTCTACGGTTAAAAATCAAACAACGTCAATTGATCCGTAGGCTTTTCTTCTTTAGGTTTAACCGCCACCTCATTAAAATTGGAAAGCGAGATCCCCAGCAACCTTATTTTTTTATCTTCAACTCCGGTAGCCACAAGCAGTTTTTTAGCGGTTGCGCAAACAGTTTCCAAATCATTTAAACCCGCTGGGAAAGATTGGTTACGGGTAATCTGTTTAAAATTGTTGTATTTTATTTTGAGGGTGATGGTGCGTCCCTTCAGCTCATATTGCTGCAGGCGCCTGCAAACGGTTTGGGCAATTTTATCAAGCTCTTCCTCCATTTCTTCCAAAGTGGTAAGGTCATAAGGGAAAGTATCCTCTGCCGCCAGCGATTTTGTTTCGCGGTTGGGCTGTACTTCACGATTGTCAATCCCGCGAACGATCTGGTAATAAAACTTCCCTGCTTTGCCAAAGTGTTTGGTTAATTCTTCTTCAGCCAGTTTTTTAAGGTCGTCACCCGTATGCAGGCCCATATTCTTCATCTTTTGGGCAGTAACTTTGCCTACGCCAAAAAACTTCTCGACCGGCAGTCTCTCCATAAATGCTTCAATAGCCGAGGGGCCGATAAAGGTTAACCCATCGGGCTTTTTGATATCCGATGCAGTTTTGGCAACAAATTTATTGATGGAGACCCCGGCGGAAGCTGTCAGCTGCAGTTCGTCTTTAATGGCCTGTTTTATTTGCTGCGCGATTTCGATGGCGGAGCCTATATTGAGTTTATCGCTGGTTACATCCAGGTAAGCCTCATCCAATGACAAGGGTTCGATCAGGTCGGTATAACGGCTGAAGATTTCCCGGATCTTTTGGGAGGCCTCTTTATAAGCCGGGAACCTGGGCCTTATAAATATGGCATGGGGGCAAAGCTGTAAAGCCTGTTTGGATGACATGGCCGACCGGATGCCGAATTTCCTCGCCTCATAACTTGCGGTGGCTACTACGCCGCCACGCCCTTCGGGCAGGCCGCCAACCACCAGGGGCTTGCCACGATATTCGGGATAATCCCGCTGCTCTACCGACGCGTAAAACGCATCCATATCTATATGGATGATCTTACGGTAGTTTTGAGCTTCTTCTTTTTGCATTTTGCAGCTGCCTGATATTTTGCCTGATGCAAATATACAGGGAACGGGAATACTTTAATTGCCTGGGATTTTAAGGATTTTGCAATATAGCCTGGTTATGCGGCAATTGAAATAACGCCCCGTTTAATTTTCATTTTATGTTTTTAATTTTACGACATGAGAAAATCTATTGCTATTGATATGGACGGGGTTATTGCCGATGTGGAGGCTCATTTTATAAACTGGTACGAAAGAGTCTACGGCATAAAAGTTTTACCCCGGGATATTATTGGTAAAACCGAAAGTGAAGCCTTCCCCAAGGATGGCGCCGTGCATAAATTTGTTGTGACACCAGGTTTTTTTAGAACCGCCCCGGTTATGAAAGGCGCTGTTGAAGCGGTAAAAAAATTAACCGTGCACTTTGATGTTTACATCGTATCGGCAGCAATGGAATTTCCGTTATCCCTGCCCGAAAAACTGGCATGGTTAAATGAACACTTTCCGTTTATCGGCTGGCGCAATATTATTTTTTGCGGAGACAAAAGTGTCATCAATACTGATTTTATGATAGATGATTATCCTAAAAACCTTAATTACCATAAGGGAACACCGATCATGTTCACCTCGTTCCATAATGCAAACCTAAATCATCACATAAGGGCGAATAACTGGGATGAGGTATTGGAACTAATGGAAAAAGAACGATAATTTTTAATTGTCCGTTTTATTAGCTGGTGGGTTTGAGTAAATCATTAACCGGGCTCAGTTTATAAATTAGGGAAGATCATAATTTACCGATACAGGGGGTAGCAGGGTAGTTTCATCAAGTGGTACCTGGTCCTTTGATAATATTGGATTTCTGTTCCGGTAGTTATCATAAACTGTTTTTTGCAGATCGCTTCCGGCGTTATCAGGCGGATTAAAAGTAAACACGAAGGGTACGATGAAATCGTGTGCTTTTTCATTTGCCGAAATGATCCATTTGTGGTTGGTTTTTCTTAAAGCATCGATTACAGGCTGCACTAATATGGCATCATCGGCATAATAAACAACTATTTTGCTGATAGAGCCGTTTTGATTAGCGGTAAATTTAATGACCGCCGTGCCAATTGCTTTTTTTTGTGCCAGATCCTGCGAAACAAACAAGCTGTCTTTAAAAAACTGCGTCATCCCTTCTTTTCCTCCCTGGAAAGGAAATGCCAGTTGCTCCTGTGCAAAACAAAAAGCAGTTTGAAATATAAGGGATATAATTATAATTATCTTTTTCATTTATTCTTCTTTGGGCGCTCTTTTGCTGCCTTCATATAACTCATATTCAAGCAGTCGGCAGTCGAGTTTGCCGTTATAAAATTCAATTTTTCTTTTTGCTGCCAGTCCTATTTTTTTAGCCAGATCGGGGTTGCCGGTAAAAATATAGCCCCTGTACCCCTTGCATTTGGCTTTCATAAAATCGCCTACCCGTTTGTAGGTCATCTCCAGTTTGGTATGTACGCCCAGGCGTTCGCCGTATTCGGGGTTAAACATAACAATACCTGCTTCTTCTGGCACAGGTGTATCTGCAAAGTCACAAACGCTGAAATCAATCAAATGTTCTACACCAGCAGTTTTTGCATTTTTTTGGGCGATGTCAACTGCGTCATCAGATATATCGGTAGCGATGATCTTGAACCCGATTTCCTTTTTTGCTTTGTCCTTTAGTTTCCTTCTTTCAGTAAAAAATACGGTTTCATCATAACCCATAATATGCATAAAGCCATAATTCATCCTGAAAAGGCCGGGGCATTTATCTGTCGCCAGCAGGGCAGCTTCAATAGCCAGCGTGCCCGAACCGCACATGGGGTTAATAAAAGTGCTTTTCATGTCCCAGTTAGTAGCCATAATGGTAGAAGCAGCCAGGGCTTCAAGCATTGGCGCCTTACCCGGAATTTTGCGGTAACCGTGTTTAGCAAGCGTTTCGCCGGAGGTATCCATAAAAATATCGGCATCGCTATCCTGCCAGTAAAGGTGTACAAGGGTCTTATTTACTTCGGGGCCCGAGTTCGGCCTTAAGCCTTTTTGAGCCTTTATCCTGTCGGCAATGGCATCTTTAACTTTTACGTTTGCAAATAAGGGAGTGCGGATATGCTCATTGTTAACGTTGGAGGATACCGAAAAATAACCCGAAAAATCAATGAGTTTTTCCCATTCAATTTCAACCAGGTTGTCGTAAAGTTCCTGCGGGTCATCAGCCTTGAAGCTTTTTAACAGGTATAAAACCTGGCTGGCGCAGCGCAGGTTAAGGTTTAAAGCAATACAGTCCGTAACCGTGCCCAACAGCTCGACGCCGGTTTGAAAAACACGAACAGGCTTAAAGCCGAGGTCCTCTACTTCTTTTTGGAGGTAGGGCGACAGCCTTTTATTACAGGTAATAACGATTTTACTTTCAGTGTGGAAAACTTGCATAATATTTTGCGAATTTATGAATTAAATACGGCCGTTTTTGTTTCTTAATCTATTAACTTTACATCTTTAAATTTTTTAGTTTATGGAAATTAAAGGTAAGGTACATGAAGTAGGTGCAACCATGCAGGTAACCGACTCGTTAAAGAAAAGGGAACTGATAGTTGAATATATCGAGAATCCTCAATATCCCGAATATTTAAAGTTCGAAGCTATACAGGACCGCTGTAACTTATTGGATAATGTTAAGGCTGGTGATGATGTGGAAGTGTTTTTTAATTTGAGGGGAAGGCCATGGACCGATAAAACCGGCAAGAAGAGCTATTTTAACTCGATGCAGTTATGGAAAATAAATATGCTGGCCCCTGCAGGTGCAAGTGCAACTCCTGAATATGCACCACCGGCTGATATCAGCGCTACGCCTGATGAGGACGATCTTCCGTTTTAAGCAGTTTGCAGTTGCCGGTTGGCAGTTTGCAGAAGTCGCTTTGCAAAGACCAATACAAAAAAAGCAGCCCTTCTTAAACGGAGAGCTGCTTTTTTTATGTGCTTTTACTGCAAACTGCTGACTTAAAACCTGCCTGCGGCGGGCAGGCTGCTAACTGAACCTACTCCTCTTTCATAATTCTTTTCACCGCAATACCCCTGCCCTGCTTTACCTGTAAATAGTAAATACCGTTTAAGCCGAGAACAAAGCTTTTTGTAAAATTGGCGCCGGTGGTTTTGTCGGTCCACAGTTCTTTGCCTTCGCTGTTAATCAGTTTAACTTCTGCAGCTCCTTTTGAGGGTAAGGTAAACAGCAACAATGTTTTGCCGGTTGAAAATTGCGGAACGATATTTAAATCGGTAATATCAAGCATCGGGCCTTCAATATGCGGCATTTTTTTCAGGTCATCGTTTGTAACATCCGAAATATTGAAGCTTATCCGGGTGCTGATGTCGTTATTATCGGTATTTACATAAGTGAAATTCTGGGTGTTCCGGTGTTCCGGGCGTATCATTGGCCTCCGCATGGGGTCTGCATCGCCGTTTCTCCAATCCATCCCGTCGGGCATTTGATCCGGGCTATTATATTTAAAAGTCATCCGGTTTCTCATAGCGCCCCGTTTCTCAGACCGTGTTTCAACGGTATTGCCAAGGCTGTCTTTATTGATCGTTATGTTTTCAGTAATCATTTGCCTGCGGTCATCATTTTTCATTGCGGTATCCCGGCGTTTAAAAACAAATACACGCTGGTTGCTATCGCCGCCGTGACCCATATCTCCTGATAAATGTTTAATGTCCCTGAGGGCATTCTCCCTGTCGTTTGGTGATAGTGTTTTAATGTTTTTACCGTTAATGGTGGTGTCGCCGTTTTCTATTTTAATTTCAACGTCCTTTTGGTTTTGCGCCATCAGCATAGGGGGTAATCCAATTATTGCCATTAAGCTTAAGGCAAAAATGAATTCGAAGCCGGGTTTAAAAATTAGGGTTTTCATAGGTGTACGGATTTAATGTTCGAAATTAGCAAACAACTATAACCCAAAACGTTAAATGGATGTATTTAATTGTTAAAATTTGTTAAAAGCCAATAATGTCCGTTTATTTAAAATAATTTTGTTTTTGGCATGAAAAGAAGAAGCATCGCGCTGATCATTGGTTTGATGGGTTTTGCACTATTAGGTGTAACGGCCATGCAATTGTATTTTCTACGCCAGTCGTACCAGATGCAATCAGAACTTTTCGATCGTTCGGTTAACGAAGCACTTGGAAATGTTGTCGCAAAAATAAGTAAACAAGATGCGCTGAATTTCCTGAAGGTGAAAGCAAAAGGGGGCGATGCCTATACGCCGGTGTGGAGCGGCAATCAAAACGCTGGCAACGGCAGTAAAGCCATTACGGATAATAATCTTGTTGCAAATACAACGCTTGCCACCAAACATAAATTAACCAGCCGGGAAAAGAAAATCGCAATTTTGCGCGATAGCCTCAGGCGTATGATCATTCACAAGCGGATGGATGATGAAATGGCCAGGTTATTACAAGGCGGGTCTGTCGACCTTCAGATACACCTGGAGGAGTTTACCGATGAGTTTGGAAACGTACATGGAAGCGTCATTCCGGTATTGGTCAGAAACCCAGCGCCAGCTTTAAATAAGCATCAAAAACTGCATAAATACGATACGGTGCGATATACCTATATGGATCCGCAATACGGGAAACAGGTAATTTCTATGCCGCATTTAAACCTGCAATGGCAGCAGGAGCAGCAAAGGAAGCAAAAGGAACGGCAGTTAAAGGAATTGCAGAAAATGCTTGAAAATGATTCGCTGCAAAATACGCCGAGGGGTAAAACAACGGTAATTGAAAATCTTGCCGAAGAATATGGAAAGTATGGCGAGCCATTAAAAATGCGCCTGAACCCTTTTTGGATAGATACGCTAATAAGGTTTGAACTGCATAATAAAGGTATCGATCTGCCAATTAGTTACGACGTGATGACTGCCAACAGCGACTCCGTGATTTTTTCGAAAGCAAATGATGTTACCGGCGCTCAACCAACATTTAAAAATATTACCGTTTACCAAACCCCCATTTTTAGCAGGGATGTGATCAATGATCCGGGATTGATCAGGCTGGCATTTCCGCAAAAAAACTCATTGATCATTAACAAGATGACGGCTTCTTTGGCTACAACCGGTGGTTTGTTGCTGGTGCTGGTATTTTGTTTCGGATATACTATTTTCTCCATCCTTCGTCAAAAAAAGGTATCGGAAATGAAGACCGATTTTATCAATAACATGACCCACGAGTTTAAAACTCCGGTATCCACCATTATGATAGCCAGCGAGGCACTGAAAGACAGCGAGATTGCGGTTGACGGAAGCAGGGTTGCGCGGCTTGCCAATATTATATATGAGGAAAACGAGCGTTTGGGAAGCCATATTGAAAGGGTATTAAATATTGCACGGATCGAGAAGGATGATTTTAAACTCGAAAAAAAGCCGCTGGACGTGAATGAGATGATAGCTGTTGTGGTTGACAGTATGGAACTGAAACTGCAAAAATGCAGTGCTAAAACTACTTTACAACTGGATGCGGAAAATGCAGTGATCAGCGCAGACGAATTACACTTTTCGAACGTTATTTATAATCTTATCGACAATGCCATTAAATATAGCCACAACGAGCCTGAAATTACCATAACCACGCAAAATAAAAACGGGCAGGTGGTGATAAAGGTAGCCGATAAGGGAATAGGCATGAGCCGCGATCAGCAAACCAAAATATTTGAACAGTTTTACCGCATACCAACCGGCAACCTGCACGATGTTAAAGGGTTTGGTTTAGGCCTGAGTTATGTAAATACGGTGGTGAAAAGGCTGAACGGTATGATAAGCGTAAAATCGGAAAAAGAAAAAGGATCGGAATTTGAATTGAAGTTCCAGGTGACGTGAGGAAGTCCGGAAAGTCGGAAAAGTCCGGAAGAAGCTTCAGAAAGTGGCATCGACTATTCAGGCAAAAATGCCACAAATTATAAATAATCAATCTTTCGGATTTCCGGACTTTCCGGGCTTTCGGACTTAAAACAATCAAACCTTCGGATTTTCGGACTTTTCCGACTGCCGGACTTAAAACAATCTTTCGGACTTCCGGACTTTCGGACTTCCGGACTACATATCACATGAAAAAAATACTATTGGTTGAAGATGATCCGAATTTAGGACTGCTGTTACAGGATTACCTGCAACTGAAGGGCAAGTTCGACGTTGTTTTGTGTAAAGACGGCGAGGAAGGCTTGCGCAACTTCACAAAAAACACTTACGATCTGTTAATCCTGGATGTAATGATGCCCAAAAAGGACGGTTTTACCCTTGGCAAAGATATCCGGAAAATAAACAGCCACGTACCGATCATTTTTGCGACCGCCAAGGGGATGATAGAAGACAAAACCCAGGCCTTTAATTTGGGGGGAGATGACTATATTACCAAACCGTTCCGCATTGAAGAGCTGCTGCTGCGAATAAACGCCTTGTTACGGAGAGCGGGCAACTCCGAAAAACATGAGGAGGAAAAGCAAACCATATTTAAAATAGGCCGTTACACTTTTGACTATACCCAACAGGTAATTACAATAGGAGACACCCCGCAAAAACTATCTACTAAAGAGGCGGAACTATTGCGTTTGCTCTGCCTGCGTAAAAACGAGGTACTTACCCGCGAAGAAGCGTTGCTGAATATATGGCACGATGATAATTATTTCAACGGCCGCAGCATGGACGTGTTTTTAAGTAAAATACGTAAGTATTTAAAGGACGATCCCAGTGTGGAAATCATTAATGTGCATGGCCGGGGGTATAAATTGCTGATTAATTAAGGGTGGTTTTAAAATAGCCTTCGAGATAGTATTTGTTTGTTTGCGTGCCTTTTTTACTGTTTTGTATTGTTTCAGTAAACAGGGCTTTTATATATCCGCTGATGTTGTTTGCAACAGCATAGTTTTTTTGATATAGGATCAGTTTGCATCCGGTAACTTTATAAACTATTTTCTCATCTATGATGAGCTCGGGATATACCACCCGGGGATCGAAATAGAAGGCTTTGTTTTTTAGTATCAGGTGAAACTCATTGGCGTAAGCCGGCATCCCGCCTGAAAAGTTCAGGCTGATATTCCCCCTTTTTCTTGTCGCATAGCAATACTTTACGATATAACCGCCCTGAACATTTGTTTTGCAGTTGGCGGTAAAATACATGTGTGCAGTATCGGCCGCTTCAAGTTTTTCTCCGTCTGTTTTTTCGAACTTTCCGTTATCATGTTTGATGATGCCTTCCGGATAGCCCCATTTTTTGTTAAAGGAAAATACTCCTTCCGGTGCTTTTTTAACAACAATGACCGGATAAAATAAATGCTGGCCAGATACGGCATGGGTAATAAAAGAGCAACACGCCAGAGCCATCAATAGTTTAAACTTCATTGCACGTAATTGAAATTGTGGTCTGTTAGCGATCATTCATCGCCCATGTCTTCACCAAAATGGATAATATTACCATTGTTATCCAGTATGCTGAATTGTTTCATTCTCCATGGCTTTTCTTCTAATTTACCGTTTGGATGGATGATGCCCAGCGGTTCGTATTTTGCGTAAAGTTTATCAATCCCCTTAACATTGATATAGCATCCTGTGTTTTTCGCAATTTCCGGATCGGTACACGGCCACAGGTGGAGGTTTATTTTATCAAGGCCTAAAATAAGGTAACCTTCCCAGCTGGAGTAAAAGGTAAAGCCTAATTTTTCCGTGTAGAATTTAACGGTTTCCTCTTCATTAAGGGATGCTAAAATGGGGACTGCTGATTTAAGCATAGTTTCATCAAATTTATAAATTTCCGATTTGTCTTGTTCTTCTTTACTCCAGGCTCTAAAAACAGTTCTATCCACTTTGGGCGGCTCATTTTCCGGGTAGCCATAGGCAATGCTGTTAAATAAATTAGCCAGATGGAGCCGCCCCTGCCATGTTAAGCTTCTAAAGTAAGCAGCATAGTTGGCAGCATCTTTAGCCCTTTGTGCGTTAAAAGCAGTCCTTTCTAACGGATACGAACTCATATTCAAATATACTTCAAAATAATTATTGCTTTTAAAAAGAATCAAGATTATAGAGCCTGGGATTAAGAACCAGGAGTCAAGAGTCAAGAACCAAGATAGAAGGAATAGCGATTGGTAATAGCCAGGTCACCATAAAAACTTTTTCAATCGTTGATACTGTTTTTTTAATCTTTGATTCCTGGCTCTTGATTCTTGTCTCTTTCTCCTCCATTGTAACAACTTTTTTAGATGGCAGATTAACTTTTGCGGCATTTAATAAATAAGTTTGTATCAACTGATCTTAATTATTTACAATGAATAAAAAACTACTTTCATTGTGCCTGCTTGTTGCAGGTACTGTTGGCGCTGCGTTTGCGCAGGAGCCTGTGGATACCGCAATGGTAAAAAAAATCCGGGAAGAGGGCCTGAACCATTCAAAGGTGATGGAAACAGCGTTTTACCTTACAGATGTTTCCGGCCCGCGTTTATCCGGTTCGCCTGAATTAAAGCATGCCCAGGAATGGGCGGTTAACCAGTTAAAATCATGGGGGCTGGTAAACGCGCAGCGCGAACCATGGGGAAAATTCGGCAAGGGCTGGGAGGTTCAAAAAAACTATGCCGCCATCACGTTGCCGTATTACCACGCCATTATTGCCATCCCGAAAGCCTGGACACCAGGCACTAACGGCCCAATAAAAAGCAATGTTGTTTTAATAAAAGCCGATACCATAACCGACCTGGACAAATACAAAGGAACCCTGCAGGGCAAAATAGTAATTATCGATGCCAAAGCAGGTGCTGAGCGCACTTTTAAGCCGGATGCCTCAAGGGTGACCGACGATGAGCTGGATGCCATGGCAAAAGCAAAGCCGGAAGCGGCAGCGCAGCGCAGGGCTTTTGACCGTAACTCGCCTGCGTTCCGCGCCAGGGCTTTACGGGCAGCAATTAATACTTTTTTAAAAGACCAAAATGCAGGCTTGGTATTAAGCCAGGCTCGCGGAACGGATGGTACTGTATTTACTACCAACGGCGCATCGTATGCTGATACTGCAAAAGCTGTTTCGCCCGAACTGGAAGTCAGCGGCGAGGATTTTCAACGCATTTTGCGGTTGGTAAAAGCGGGTATACGCGTTGAAATGGAAGCGGATATAAAAACACAATTTTATACGGATGATTTACAGGGCTATGATGTTGTAGCTGAAATACCGGGCACGGATAAAAAGCTAAAGGACCAGGTAGTGATGATCGGCGGTCACCTCGACTCCTGGCATGCGGCAACCGGGGGTACCGATAATGCTGCAGGGAGCGCCGTAATGATGGAAGTAATGCGCATCCTGAAAGCAGTGAACTTTAAACCCCGCCGTACTATTCGCATCGCCTTGTGGAGTTCAGAGGAACAGGGTTTATTCGGCTCACGGGGATATGTGCTGAACCATTTTGGCGACCCGAAAACAATGGAACTTAAACCCGAACAGGCAAAACTTTCGGCCTATTATAACCTCGATAACGGGTCAGGAAAGATACGCGGCATTTTTTTGCAGGGTGATTCATTGGCGGGTCCGATATTTAAAGCATGGCTTGATCCGTTCAAAGACCTTGGCGCATCAACCGTTACTATACGAAATACAGGAAGCACAGACCATGTATCATTTGACGCCATTGGGATCCCGGGGTTTCAATTTATACAGGACGGACTTGACTATGGTACCCGTACCCACCACAGTAACCAGGATACCTATGATAAATTAAGTGAGGATGATTTAAAACAGGCGGCAACAATTGTGGCATCATTTGTTTATCATACAGCCCAGCGCGGAGAAATGATACCCCGTAAGGAACTGCCCAAACCGCAACCTGCGGCTGCCCGCAATTGATACAAAGAGGCTGTTATAGATATTATTGTCGTAACAGCCTCTTTTTTGATTTTTTACAGATCAGCGATTTTTTGATGCTGGTAGGGTATTTCTACCTTTTTAAACCCTTTTGCCAATATTTTTTCCCTGAAATGCTGCTGAACCTCGTATTCGCCATGAACAAGGAATATTTTTTTAACCCGTTCCGGGTCCTGGTTCGAAATAAAATGCAACAGATCATCGTAGTCGCCGTGGGCGCTCATTGATTTTACAGATTGCACCTGTGCTTCAACTTTAAAGCGCTCTCCGTAAATAGTAACTTCTTTTTCACCTCTCAGTAAGCGGCCGCCCAGGGAGTTGGGTTCACAATAGCCTACCATTAATATTGTGCAGTTTTTGTTGCCGATGTTATTTTTTATGTGATGTTTTACCCTGCCTGCTTCGGCCATGCCCGATGCTGATATGATTACGCACGGAGCAGGATCATCGTTTAAAGCTTTCGATTCCGCAGTTGATTGGATAAAATGCAGTCCCTCAAAATCAAAAGGGTTGGCATCAACCTTTAAAACATCGCTCACCGCTTTATTATAAACTTCCGGGTGGTCCATCAATACCCGGGTGGCTTTTTCAGAAAGCGGGCTGTCAACATAATAACGTACATCAGGCAACAGGCCTTTTAATTCCAAACTGTTTAATGTATACAGCAATTCCTGCGTACGGCCCACGCTGAACGCCGGGATGATGACTTTGCCTTTATTGTTAATGCAGGTATGGTTAATCACCTCCAGCAGTTTATCTTCAATAGATCCGGTTTCCTTATGGAGCGAATCACCATAGGTTGATTCCAGCAAAATATAATCCGCCTGTGCGAAGGTTTGCGGACTTTTCAGCAGGATATCTCCATAACGGCCGACGTCGCCGCTAAAGGTAACGTGGGTTTGTTTGCCATCTTCTGATATGGTTAAATGCACCGCCGCGCTGCCAACCAGGTGGCCTGCGTCCGTGAAATTGAATTTTACCGAAGGAGTTATGGCATAATCCTGAAGATAGCCGACCGTTTTAAACAGGCTCAACGCCTCCATTACTTCCTCTTCGGTATATAATGCGTTTAATAACGGCATGTTGTTTTTACGCCTGTGTTTATTGCTGTATTCGGTATCCTGCATTTGTATCCTTGCCGAATCCATCAACAGGATATTCACCAGGTCGAAAGTTGGCGGTGTGCAAAAGATTGTTCCCTTAAAGCCTTCAGCAACCAACCGGGGGATTAAACCGCAATGATCAATATGGGCATGGGATAAAATAAGGTAATCAACCTTTTCCGGGTTAAAACCAAAATGTTCATTCAGGTCTTCGTTATGCTCACCCATTCCCTGGAACATCCCGCAGTCTAATAAAATACGGGTTCCATCGTTTAATTGAAGCAGGTGTTTGCTGCCGGTAACAGTACGTGCCGCACCGTGAAAAATAATCGTCATTGGCTTTTTTACGAGTCGGAAAGCTACAAAAATGGCAGCCAAAGAAGCAAGTAAAAAAATAACTAAAATTTTAGTTGTTATTTTCATTTATAAGATTTACCTTAGATCAACCAATTTTTGGAAAGTTGATAGGGGTTAAATTTGACCGTCGTTTTTAAATAAAAGTCTATTTCATCCGTTACAACTATTTCAAACTTAAAATATCATGGAAATAAAAGAATTAACCCGTGCCGAAGAGCAAATAATGCAGGTATTATGGCAATTGCAAAAGGGGTATGTAAAAGACGTGATTGAAGTATTGCCCGAGCCGAAGCCAGCGTACAATACAGTATCTACCATTATCAGGATACTGGAAACCAAGGGATTTGTGGGCCATACAGCTTACGGAAAAAGCCATGAATATCACCCGGTGATCAGTAAGGAACAGTATCAGAATTTCGCTACCGATAAACTAATGACCGGGTATTTTGATAACTCGGTAAAACGGATGTTCTCGTACTTTGTAAAAAAGGAAAAGATTGACCTGAAAGAAGCTGATGAGATAATGAAACTGATTGAAAAACTTAAAGAAAAATAATCATGACCTGGTGGCAATATCTGGTATTGGTAAATATTTACCTGGTGTTATTTTATGTCTTCTACGTTGTTTTGCTCAGCAGGGAGACTTTTTTTCAGCTGAACCGGATTTACCTGGTTTCAGCCGCTTTGTTTTCTTTTTTGATACCGATGATCCAATCGGATTGGGTGAAGAATTTGTTTATCACCCAAAAAGTTGGATACACCATTTACAGCAGCCCCGTGCTGCTTTATCGCTTTAAGCCTATCCAGGATACACACATTACGATGGGGGAAGTATTGGTTTTGGTTTATATAACCGGAATTGCCTTCTTAGTGATCAGATTTTTGGCGCAGATCATCGCCCTAAACAGAATCATTAATAAGCCACAGTCAGAGATTGCCTACTCCTTTTTTAAAAAAATAAAACTTGGCAATCAACATGAAAACCGGGACGTTATTGCGGCGCATGAAAATGTACACGCAAAGCAATGGCATTCGGCAGATGTGCTGATCATGGAAGCTGTAATGATCATTAACTGGTTTAACCCGGTGGTTTACCTTTACAGGTATGCAATTAAGCATATTCATGAATATATTGCCGACAAGCAGGCGGTTAAATCGGGTACGGACAAAGCTGAGTATGCACTTATTTTATTAAGTCAAACTTTTAACGCACCGGCCCACCAATTGGTCAACCCATTTTTTAACAAAAGCTTATTAAAACAACGCATCATGATGCTCCAGAAAAACAAATCGCAGCGGGTAGCGCTGGTAAAATATTTTTTATCGGCCCCCTTGTTTATTTTAATGCTGATCCTTTCATCTGCCACAGTGAATAACAGCAAAACAATACGGTTGATCAATACAAAATTTCAAACGGTTCTTTCAAAACCTGCAAATGAAATAACGGAGATCACCATTGATAAGCCATCGGGCAAAAATGGCCTCATAAGGTTAAACACCACGCTGATTGATACCCCTGAAAAGAAAAAGATTGTAACGATTACTTTAAGTGATACATCGAAGAAAGCTGGGCCAGTTTTTACAGCAGTGGAACAAACCCCCAATTTTCCGGGTGGTCTGGATGCATTTTATAGATTTTTATCGAAGAACGTTAAATACCCCCAGGAAATGCGCGATAAAAACGTGCAGGGACGGGTAATTATCAGGTTTATAGTTGAACAGGACGGGACGTTAACAAATTTCAATATCGTACGCGATTTAGGCTATGGTGCGGGTGAAGAAGCCGTTCGGGTTTTGGCTTTATCACCAAAATGGGAGCCAGGCATTCAAAATGGCAGGGCGGTACGGGTAATGTATTCAGTTCCTATCAATTTTACTTTAGCCGGCGACGGGCCTTCCAAGCCGGTTGAAAATAAATCTGGAGCAATATACGGATCGGGCGCAATATACGGAGTAAAAGGAAACGTTAATGGTTTAACATTTCAAGAGGATAAAAGCAAGCCCGTTGATACCATTAACAACCCAAATAGCTTTCATATTATCGGCGCCGGCGCAAACCCGTTGTATGTTGTTGATGGCAAACAAACCGATTCAAACGGGCTTGGTTTAATCGACCCAAAAGACATTGAGAGTATATCTGTGCTTAAAGATAAATCGGCAACGGCGCTTTATGGGGCCAAAGCTGTAAGGGGAGTAGTTATTATTACCACAAAAAAAGGCAAATTAAATCAACTCTTATCGGCTCCGAAAACTGATTATACTTCCCCTCAATTTCATAACTGAAACTGAAATAATTGACTAACTAACATTTTTTCGTTGGTCGCCTGGAAAGTTGTTAAAAAGGGTGACATACAGGAGATGAGGTAAGAGTTTAAGAATAGTTCAACTAGTCTCCAATCTCTAATCTCAAATCTCTAGCCCCTACTTCTTTTTTTTCGCTTCCATTATGGGTTTTACCACATTGGATTTTCCAGACTGGTAGTCGGATGGCGCTTTTTTAGCTAAGGGATTAGCTGGTTTTTTTTTCTCTTTAACGGCTTGCCTGTCTTTGCTCATGGGATATAATTTTTAGGATGAATTTTTAGATATAATATGAACGCTATCAGCCTGCATTAATTGCATGGTTTTTATAGCGGGATGATGTTTCCGTATGGATTAAAGGTACGCTTTAATAAACTGTAAAAAAGGAATTGGGGCCTTTTTTAAATATTTATGTGAATTATAGTAAGAATTATGCGGAAAGCATTTACAGATAAAAGGAAATTTATACCTTTGACATAATTATTTGTAAAAAGTAATTTTAATAAAAAAAAACGCTACTATACTAAAATTTAAAATATGAAACCGTTTATTTCCACCGCATTTTACGGCTTTTTTAAGTACATACTGGCACTTACCTTAATAGCAACCCCATGGATATTCAAAGGGTTTGATGGAACGAAGCTAGCGGATGTATCGAGTGCAGCTTTGCTGATTCCGATTTATATTGGCTGGTTGCAATTAATAATGAATATTTTTTGCGATACGGAAGCAAGCCCGATCAGGCAGTTCCCTATCAAAATGAATATGGTATTGGATACTTTAATGGGGTTCCTTTTATTTGTATCGCCATGGTTGTATAACTTTAAAGCAAAAGCTTTTTTGCCTGAAATATTTTTTGGCGCGCTATTGATATTTTTAGGTGTTTTCACCAAAAGGTCACCTTTTACAAGCAAGGAAAATCATTCACCTTCACAAGGACTGTTAACTTCAACCGACTGAACAGGAAGTGGCTGATAGCCATTTACAATATTAATGGAGATCCCGGTAGTTTTAAGTGCTGCCGGGATTTTTTATGTTGGACTACAAATAGTGGTAAAGTTTTTCTTTGAGGACGCCGGTCATTTCCTCATCACCATAGCGATAATTATCCGCGATATCCAGCACGATCAATGTCTTTTCTGTTAATATTAAAGGGAAACGTTGATAGAGGAGTTGTTTATGCCTTCGTTCCATCACAAAGATGACATCGGCCCAGGCTAAAAGCTTTTCGTTTACTTTTATCCTTGCTTTGTCACTTGTACCGGCAGAACGGGCCCGGTGATCGGGATGATTTTTAAACAACATTTCGGCCGTTGGACTGCGCCACTGGTTTTTACTGCAAATGAACAGGAGTTTAGACAAGTGGAATTAATTATTGTTGAATTGAAGTTTATTATTTTCCATTAATGCCTTTTTCCTGCATCCAGTCCTGGCTCTTCACCAACCATTTACCTTTAATCTCCCTCAATACAAAAGTGAAAGCGCCTCTTACGGCAAAGTGCTGCCTGCCGGGTAAATTGCCCGTATAGCTTACGGGTACAACAATATAAACATTATCTTCCTTTGCCTGGTAAACGTTAATGGGTTCAATTTTTCCGGTTAATTTGGTCAACCGATTGTCTTTGCAAGCTTTTTCAATGGCATTTACCCATTGTACCCCGGCGGTTGGGCCATTCCACGAATAGGGGGGCTCGTCATCAGCTATCACGGCGTTCGGCGTATATAAATTGGCCACCGATTCTATATTAAACGAATTTGTAGCGTTTATGATAGTGGTTATTACCTCCATAATATCTGTTGGCGGTATAGTATCGACTAAATGATGCGGGTATTTATTGAGCTCCGTGTGTTTATAAAAAGAAGTTTTTGCAGTAGCATTTGCAGCGCCGGCAAGCAAAAAAATTGCTGTAAACAGGCAAAAAGCCGGAATAAAAAAACGATTTCCCTTCATAAATTATATAATGCGGACCAGCTTTTTGCTTTTCCAATTACAAAGTTAAATTACAAAAACGCTTTTATACTATAAAATAAAAAATCTGCGCCGAAGGGTTTTGATTTGTTGCAGGTTTATAACTTTGCAAAATGGAAACGATTACCTGGCACGAATTTGAGAAAGTTGAACTCCGGGCCGGAACGATACTGGAGGTTGCAGATTTCCCCGAAGCCCGTAAGCCCGCTTATAAAATTAAAGTTGATTTTGGCCAATTGGGCATAAAATGGTCCAGCGCACAGATCACCCGCCATTATACAAAAGAAGAATTGCCCGGCAGGCAGATTATCGGGGTGGTAAATTTCAAAGCGAAACAGATCGCAAACTTTATGTCGGAGTTTTTGGTTACCGGTTTTGCCGATGAAAACGGGGATATCGTTTTGGCTTTTATTGATAAACCTGTCCCGAACGGGAGTAAACTGATATAATGAGGTATATTACTTTTGGCGATGAACCCGCAGTTTCGCCGGATGATTTTTTTATGAATGAGGCAATCCGCGAAGCAAAACTGGCTTTGGCCGAAGATGAGATACCGATTGGCTCAATTGTAGTTTGCCAGGGAAAGATCATTGGAAGGGGGCATAACCTTACCGAAAGGTTGAACGATGTTTCGGCCCATGCCGAAATGCAGGCCCTGACGGCCGCGGCCAATTATATGGGGGGCAAATACCTGCCCGAATGTACCTTGTACGTAACACTGGAGCCATGCGTGATGTGCGCCGGAGCCTGTTACTGGTTCCAGCTAAGCCGGATAGTTTTTGGTGCTTACGATACAAAACTTGGTTTTGGCCGGTTAAATCAGAAAATAACTCATCCAAAAACCGTTATTACCGGCGGTATCCACGAAAACGAATGTGCAGAGCTGGTAAGGAATTTTTTTAAAAGCAAGAGGAAGTAGGTTAGTTCACGTTTCATAGTGCATGGTAGTTGCGGAAGATGGATAGAATTTAGTGATTTGCCGCATTTACACACACCAACCTTCTGCCATGAACTATCAACCATGAACTATGAACTAAATATTACATTTATCAGAACAAAATAACCATTCAACACTTTATATTTGTTACACACTATAATTAAACATTAAACTTAATATTATGGCTTTTACACTACCGGCGTTACCTTACGCTACCGACGCGCTTGAACCGCATATTGATAAAATGACCATGGAAATTCACCATGGCAAGCATCACCAGGCGTATGTTACTAATTTAAATAAAGCACTGGAAGGAAAACCAGAAGCTGACAGCAGCATTGAGGATATTATTAAAAATATCTCGAAATTCCCCATGGCTGTCCGCAATAATGGTGGCGGTCATTATAACCACAGTTTATTCTGGACTATTTTGGGCCCCGGAGCAGGTGGTGAGCCTACCGGTGCGCTTGGCGATGCTATAAAAAGCACCTTCGGTTCTTTTGCCGATTTCAAAACAAAAATTAATGAAGCAGGCGCAACCCGTTTCGGATCAGGCTGGGCATGGTTGATTGTTACGCCGGAAAAGAAACTGGCTGTATGCTCTACGCCAAACCAGGATAACCCATTAATGGATATCGCTGAAGTTAAAGGCACCCCGATCTTCGGTATCGACGTTTGGGAACATGCTTATTATTTAAAATATCAAAACCGCCGCCCGGATTACCTGGCCGCTGTATGGAACGTGATCAACTGGAACCACGTTGCCGAATTATACAGCAAGGCGTAGCACCCTAACCCCCTAAAGGGGGAATAAAAAAAGCGGCAGTTACCCAATACTGCCGCTTTTTTAATTTTTCAAAAATCCGGGAAATCATGAAAATAAGTTTAATCCCGGTTCAGACAACCCTATGAAAGCAATTGTTCTTGAGGCAGCAGACAAACCATTAGTGTTAAAAGAAGTTGACAAGCCGGCGTTAGCCCCCGGCGAAGTTTTGGTGAAAATAAAAGCGGCAGCCTTAAACCGCCGCGATTATTGGATAACCGTTGGCAAGTACGCCGGCATAAAATACCCCTCCATTTTAGGATCGGATGGCGCCGGCATTGTTGCAGAAGCCGGCAGCAGCGCCGGTGAACATTGGATAGGTAAGGAAGTGATTATTAACCCGAGCCACGATTGGGGAGATCATCCGGAATACCAGGGAAAAGAATTTAAGATCCTTGGCTTGCCCGAAGAGGGCACTTTTGCTGAATATGTAAAAGTGAGGGCCGAATACCTGCATCTTAAACCGGATCATCTGGATTGGGAACAGGCGGCTGCCCTGCCGCTGGCAGGTTTAACGGCTTTTAGGGCATTGTTTACCAAAGGCAAAGCAAAAAAGGGCGATAAAGTGCTGATCTCGGGCGCAGGAAGCGGAACAGGAACCTTTGCCCTACAGTGGGCGATTGCTGCGGGTTGCCAGGTGTTTGTAACGTCGGGATCGGATGAAAAAATCGCGAAAGCAAAACAACTCGGCGCACAGGCAGGGGTAAATTACAAAGCGCAGGCCTGGGCCGAACAACTGCAGCATCTTTCAGGAGGTTTTGATATTATTATCGACAGTGCATTGGGTGAGGGGTTCGCCAAATTTCTGGACATTAGTAATTCGGGATGCCGGATCGTATTTTTTGGCGGAACGGCAGGGAATGTACCTGAGTTGAACGGCCGTAAAATTTTCTGGAAGCAATTGCAGATCTTGGGTACAACCATGGGCACTATGGAAGAATTTAAGGCGATGGCTGATTTTGCAAACGAGCACCGGATTGTGCCTGTTATTGATGAAGTGTTCCCAATGGCGGATGCTGAAAAGGCGGTGCAAAAAATGGCCGGTTCCTCACAGTTTGGTAAAATTGTTTTAAAAGCTTAAACGGGATGCTTCAGTTAAAAGTTGAAGCCATTAAATGGGACCTGCCCGATGCCGCCACTTTGTTTTTTTCGGAGGCATCCGGTAAAAAGATCAATTATAAAGCAGGGCAATTCATTACCCTGGTTTTTGAGCACCATGATGAAGAGATCCGCCGCTCCTATTCCCTGAGTTCATCGCCGGATGAAGACCTGCTGTCAATTACAGTGAAACGTATTGCTAACGGTGAGATCTCGCGCTATTTGTTAACTAAAATAAGCCCCGGGGACGTTATCAGCGCAGTTGAACCGGCCGGAAGATTTACGATAACGGATACTGAAAGCGAAAAAGACATATTTTTGTTTGCCGCAGGCAGCGGGATCGTGCCCATATTTTCTCAACTTAAATACCTGTTAATCCGGCCGGGTAAAAGCAGGCTTATACTTATTTACAGTAATCAAAATGAGAGCTCAATTCTTTTTAAGGATGAATTAAATGCATTTTCTGCCAAGCATTCCGAAAGGTTAACGATCATTCATTTATTAAGCAGCCAGGCCAACCGGCTGAATAACCTTGTTGTGGAAAGCCTGGTTCGGCAGCATCTGAAATCTCCTTTAATTAATGCTGAAATATACACTTGCGGCCCTTATATGTATATGCGGATGATCCGCCTGACACTGTTGTACATGGGCTTTGAGCCAGGACAAATCAGGAAAGAAAATTTTGTATTGGATACAGTGCCGGTAAGTACAACTATTTTAAATTACCCGCCGCGACGGGTACGGATACACTTTAAAAAGGAAACCTATGACCTGGTTGTCGGCGAAAATCAATCCATATTGCAGGCAGCATTACAAAATAATATACCATTACCCTATAGTTGCCGGGTAGGCGATTGTTCAACCTGTTCGGCGATTTGCAAAAGCGGGAAAGTGGAGATGGTGAAGAATAATGTATTGACGGATGCCGACCTGGTCGCACGATGGATCTTAACCTGTACAGGGCACCCTTTAACGGATGATGTGGAAATTGAATTTTGATCGGTTTGCAGCCATTTTATGACTTCGCGATTTTGTATGATGACGATTAAAAACAGATGTCTTTTTTCATTAAATTTGTAATATGAAAGAACTTACGTTTTTAGTACACGAGGCCGAAGAAGGTGGCTATTATGCTGAAGCAGTAGGCGTTGGAATATTTGCCGAAGGCGAAACCATGGATGATCTGAAGCAAAATATCAGAAGCGGAATTGAGTGTTATTACGAAAACATTGAAGGAGCCCCATCTTTTGCGCATCTGCACTTTGTTAAAGATGAGATAATGGCTTTATGAGAAGCCCTCGTGATTTATCGGGAAAGGATCTCATTAAATTACTTAGATTTTACGAGTATCAAGTCGTTTCTCAAAAGGGGAGTCATATAAAAATAACTACACAAAAAAACGGCAAACATCATTTAGCCATTCCAAATCAGGACCCGATAAAAATTGGAACATTAAATGGAATTCTGCGCCAGGTGTCTGAACACTTAGGCAAGAATAAAGACGATGTTTTTAATGAATTATTTTCTTAAATGCTCACTTCGGACAGATAACAAAATCAGAAGGCAAAAGAAAAATCCAACCCCAATTCGATCAACCTTTTACGTTTCAGCTTTCACCTCAATTTCTGAGCCCCAAAGCTTCAATATATCCCTTATTGGCCCTGCAGTTTTCAAATTTGCAATTATGCAAAAACTGGTATAAAGCTTGTTTAATTTGTTCCCGATCTTGCGGCGCGGCTTTACGGATGGCTGCGAAATCGGCGCGCGGCTCTTCTGTATAATCAATCAGTTTATCGTAATTTGCGGGGACATCAAAAGTAATAACACCCGCCGTGTTGTCCATTTTTTTATAGGGCCAGTAATGCCAGCCAATATTGTTTTCCTCAAGGGTTTTGCGGAAAGCCGCGCACCACTCGTCGTTGTTTTCCCCTGTCTCACCACAATAAATAGGCACATTATATTTATCCCTGAAATCGATATAATCCTGTATAACTTCTTTGCCTGTTGTTTTGGTCCAGTATTTATGGAACTGGTAAACCAGTTTTTTATCAAACGGCGGCCCGAAAGGTTTAAAATTGCTATCCCACTGCGCACCACCCAAAATCAGGATATGGTTTTTATCCACAGCGCGGATGGCTTTGGTTATTTCCTTATAAACAGGTTCAAGGGTTGGGTTAAACTCGTCGGCACTAAAGTAGGTAGCGATAGGTTCATTCAGGAGGTCGTATCCCAAAATGATCGTTTCATTTTTATAGTGGTTTGCAATCCTTTTCCAGATGGAAGCGGTTTGCGCCCGCATGGCCTTGCTTTTAAACAAAAATGGGTAGCCGTAGCTATCGTCAATATTATCGCCGGTTTGGCCGCCCGGAGCACAATGCATATCCAGGATTACATAAAGCTTTTCCTTTTTGCACCAGCCGATCACCCTGTCCAGCAATTCAAAACCCCGGTTAGGGTTGTTTTGACCGCAGTAATTTTCAGCAGTAAAAAGCCTGTAATTAAAAGGGATACGGATAGAGTTCATCCCCGATGCTTTTAAGAAGTGAATATCGCCGGCGGTAATATAACTCTCCTGGTATTGCTTCCAGAATCTGGTTGTTTCTTCCGGCCCCAAAAGTTCAAGCAATGCTTCATTGATGAGCCGGGGAGAGCTTACATCCTTAAATTTGAACATATAACCCTCAGGCACCAGCCAGTTACCCAGGTTTGTGCCTTTCATCAGGAAGGGTTTATTATCGGGGCCGATGATTTCCTTTCCCCGTACGCTGATAAATTTGTTACCCTGGGCGCGCAGAAACGCAGGGATAAAGAGTATTAATAGTGAAGCATACAAAAGTTTTCTTTTCATAATAGCCGGTATTATATTTAAGAGCAAATATTACCAAACATAGGTTGCTACTGCCCCCCCAGGCAAAGTAGTGGTTACCATCTTCGCATTAAATTGTATATTAAAAGTTTGCGATGCATTCGCAGCATTTAACACAATAAGCACTTTTGATCCGTCAGTATTTTTAAATGCGACGTTGGGCAACGAGTTTACCTCGTCGGAGGCGATCCGCACAGCCCCGGGCCTAACAAATTTTGACGCATGCGCGATGATGTAATAGGATACGTTGCGGGTTACCGATGGCGCAACAATTGTTAGAGCGCCCTGGCAGGTAGTACAGCCGCCATTGGTATGCGGGCCAAAGCCGCCGTCGGTCGCCAGGTTCCATTCCAGTACATTCCGGCTCCAGTTTTTTGTTGCGCCGATAATCAAATTAGTGATATGCCAGGCGAGGTCGCCCGAAAAGGTACCGGAAGTTGAAGTATATTGCTCCGTAAAATAAATATTCTTACTTGGGTACGCATTATGAACAGGCGTAAGGGCACTGATATTACCAGCATAAAGATGGAACGCCGAGCCGTCAACAAAAGGGTTGGCGGCCGCATCGGCAAGGATGGTTAAAGGATAGTCAGTATGGTCGGTGTTATGGTCATATACCAATATTTTGGTCGACAGGCCGGCCGTTTTTAACTGTGGCCCTAAACTGTTTTTAACAAAGTTTGCCTCCTCAAGCGGCTGCATTACCATCGCGGGGTTATTATTCGGGTTCAATGGCTCATTTTGCGGCGAAATGGCATCAATAGTAATACCCTGTGCCTGCATCGCCTGGATATATTTAACCAAATAAGCCGCGTATGCATCGTAATAAACGGTATTTAAGCTGCCGCCCGTAAACCCGTTATTGCCCGTTGTATTGCTTTTCATCCAAACAGGGGCGGTCCATGGTGTAGCCATAATTTTAATAGATGGATTCAAGGCCATTATTTTCTTTAAAACAGGCACCAGGTCGGTAAGTTCAGCAGATATACTAAAGTTAGCAAGGCCGGCATCAGTTTGCCCGAGGGGCATGTCATCATAAGTAAAGTCGGAGGCACTCATATCTGAAGCGCCAATGGATATCCGGAGGTAGCTGATGCCGATATGCGTTGTATCGGTTAAAAATAATTCCTTTAGCAAAGCGTCCTGTTGCGCAGCGGCAAGGCTATGGATCAGCGTGGCGCTGCCTCCGGTTAAGCAAAAACCAAATCCATCTATACCCTGGTAAGTTTTTGTAGTATCAACATTTATGTTGTTGTTGGTATTGCTGCCGCTTTTAAAAATTAACCCCACATTTTGTTTTTGCAATAATGCCGATTGATTCGGGGTAGTAAGCCACATCGCCACATCCGACATTAAAGTACCTGCGGGTATTACCGGCGCGGGTTGCACTACACCGCTTACGGCCTTTTTACTACAACTGATGATGCCAGGTAAAAACGTGCAAGCTAAAATAATGGTGAAAATGATTTGCGATGGTGCTTTCTTCATAATTTTCAGGTAAATGCGTAAGCTGCCGTTTAAATTGGTTATTAAATTATAGAGATAAATCAATCCTATATTCGGAGAGGGCTAATATAGTGTTATTGCCGGTTAACGCGAAGATACATTTCGGTAAGTTTTTTGCTTTGTATAAGCTTTATTAAAATTCTGATAAGCTTTACTAACAACGTATATTAGCACTGTGTTTGATCATTATAAAAGCATATGAGAAACAAAAAACAATTCAGCGGGATATTGAATAAGGCATTGGTTTTGGCGGCTGCTTTTTTATTTTTAACGGGCAGTGTTTTTTCGCAAAATATAAAAGTCGCAGTAGCGGCTAACCTGCAGGCGGTAATAAAAGCGCTGGGGCAGGATTTTAAACAAAAAACGGGAATAACGATTGAGCCAATAGTTGGGGCCTCTGGAAATTTAACAAACCAGGTACGCAACGGGGCGCCTTTTGATGTTTTTTTGTCTGCTGATATGATCTTCCCTGAAACATTGTTTAAAGAAGGCTTCAGCGCAAAAAGGCCGGTTGTTTATGCGCAGGGCAGCCTGGTGATCTGCAGCGTTCAGGATATTGGTTTTGAAAACTGGGAACGCGTATTGCTTACCCGGAGAATAAAGAAGATTGCCATTGCCAACCCGGCAATTGCGCCCTATGGCAAGGCCGCGAACGAGGTGCTGAAGAAGAGGGGGATTATAGCTGATGTGCAAAACAAGATCGTTATGGGCGAAAGCATTTCGCAGGTAAATACCTATATCACCACTGGCGTGGCTGATGTCGGTTTTACCACGCAGGCACTGGTAAAAGATCCGAATAACAAAACAAAACTGTACTGGCAGTTGATCGACCCAAAAGCGTACACACCTATTGAACAGGGCATGGTTTTATTAAAACATGGCGAAGGTAATGCAGAGGCTGCCAAATTCTATCAATATATTTTAAGCGCCGCAGCTAAGGCTATCTTTAAGGAATTTGGCTATAGTGTGGAATAATTTAGCGGCAGCGATGGATTTTAAACAAACAGTTATATAATTCCCCGTTAATGGATCTCAACCCTATCTGGCTCACATTAAAATTAGCAGGTATAACTACCGTTTTACTTTTGGCAATTAGCTTGCCGGTGGCGTGGTGGTTGTCAAAAGGCCGGTCGATTTTTAAGGTGATCACAGAGGCCATTATCACCATGCCGCTGGTTTTGCCGCCTTCGGTATTGGGGTTTTATTTGCTGCTGGCCTTTAGCCCGCAACACGGGATGGGCAAATGGCTGCAGCAAACTTTTGATGTGCAGTTTGTATTCTCGTTCAAGGGGTTGGTACTTGCGTCCGTAATTTACAGTATGCCTTTTATGCTTGGGCCTATAAAGTCAGCTTTGCAGCAATTGCCGGTATCGCTTTCGCAGGCTTCTTATTCGTTGGGGAAAACAAAATGGCAAACATTTATGCATGTGTTGTTGCCAAATATCAAACCCTCCTTATTAACCGCTATAGTGCTCACCTTCGCGCATACTTTAGGTGAGTTTGGCGTGGTGCTGATGATCGGCGGCAATATCCCAAATGTTACGCGTGTTGCTTCCATTGCGGTGTATGACTCAGTGGAGCAGATGGATTATTCAACCGCCAATGCCTACTCGCTTATATTGTTTGGCATTACATTTATCCTGGTGATCTCTGTGTTCGTTTTTAATAAGTACCGTTTAAAAAGCCCTTTAGAATGATCAGTATCGACATTGAAAAAAAACTGAAGGCATACCAGGGGCAGCAGGTATTAAAAATTTCCGGGGAGTTTGCCACCTGTAGTATTACCAAAATTTACGGCCCTTCCGGCGCCGGGAAAACTACTTTTTTAAAGGTGATCGCCGGATTTGTTCAGCCTGAAAAGGGGAATATTACGGTAGAAGGCTTAACCTGGCTGGATACCGCTTCAAAAATTTCGCTTCCGCCGCAAAAGCGGATGGCTGGCTTTGTTTTTCAGGATTACGCCCTTTTTCCAAACATGACGGTGCTGCAACATTTACAATATGCAACAAAAGATGCCGCCTGGATACAACGGCTACTGGCCATCGGTAAACTGGAAACTTTAGCGACACACAAACCCGAATACCTATCCGGAGGACAGCAACAGCGCCTCGCTATTTTAAGGGCCCTGGCGACGAAACCGAAATTTCTCCTGATGGATGAGCCATTCTCAGCCCTTGATCCGGAAATGAAAGTTGAATTGATCAATGAGTTGAAGTTGATCTTCAACGAACTCGGCACAACCGTTTTTATCGTAAGTCATAACCCGCAGGAGTTGGAGGGTTTGGCAGAACATGAAATGAATATACACTAAATTAATAGATACGAATTTCACGAATAAGTTCGAATTTTCACTAATTGGCTTCATTTTAGACAACACAAATAGTTATTCGAAATTCCTGTCCAATCAATTCGCGCTGATTCGGCATTATTCGTGAAATTCGTGTCAATCAATCAACTTGCCCAACTACTATCTTCTCCAAATTATGCAAATAGCGCCGCCCGGTTTTAAAATCCGATGCGGAGGTCATCTGGATGCTTTCGGGCATTTTATCCACCTCAATGCCATTTTTTTCCATAATGATGAAAACGTGGTTGCCAACTTCAGTATTAAACAATTCATTCCACGAATAAACTACCGCATAACCATCGTTGCCTTTGCAAGTGAAGTAAAACCTGCTGTATAATTTGGGGCTGCCGGCATCTAAAACAGTATGGCTTAAAATATCTTTTAATAAAACGCCTTTCAGCTGGTCGTCCTCGTGTTTAAATTCGCCTAAATGGTTGGTTACTTTAATGTCGCCGATAACTTTTACAGGGTAACTGTTTAGCGAATCCAAAGTAATTGTGGAGCTGTTTTTAACCTTGCCGCTTATGTTGAAGCTAAGGGTTTGTTTTAAAGACTCCTGGGCAAACGCGGCAGAGCTAAAGAAAAGAAATAATATCAAAATGTATTTCATGACAGGCTGAAAGCGTAGTGCTTTCAAAACAAATATATAAACTAAGGCTTAATTTAAGGAATTTAATATGGCGCGTACAGTTGCCCGTTTAGTGTAGTCTTTATCGAAATGTACATAAATGATCTTTCCGGAAGGAGCGATTACGTAAGTTGCGGGCACAGGCAACACGTGGTCGGTATTGCCATTGTTTTTCTCCAGGTCGACGCCGTAGCTTTTTAACTTAGCATTAAGGGCATCATCCACCCGGTAGTTTACATCATAAGCTTTCATGATCTGGTAACCCGTATCCTGGATAATAGAAAACGATGCGTTTGTTTTACCAACAGTTTTTTGGATATTTTCGCCGGTTTCAGGTGTTACACCAATCACATAAACGCCTTTAGTGGTTAACAACTGGAGCGAGTCCTGTAATTCTTTGATCTGTTTATTGCAATATGGGCACCATTGCCCGCGGTAAAAAAACAGGACTATCGCTTTGTGGGATTTGAGCAGATTTTTCAAATCTATTGTTTTGCCTGCATTATCTTTACCACTAAATAAAGGCGCCTGGCTGCCACTTTTCAATCCCGATTGAGCTGAAACCTGCGTGTATAATGCTATGCTGAGAAGAATAAATATATATTTTTTCATGTTCGATTTTTTAGTCTTAAATGTAGGATTATGAAACGAAGGGGGGCTCGCCCCCCTTCAAAACACCACCAAACATACTTACATTTTACCTGAAGAATCCTTAGCCATTTTCATTTTGCCGGAATTCATCTTATCCATTTTTTTGTCGGCTTTCATTTTACTTTTTGCCATTTTGCTGGATTTCTTTGTCTCCATTTTGTCCATCTTCATTTTGTCTTTTGCCATTTTGCCGGTGTCACTCACTGCAGAAACAGAAACATGATTAAAAGATTTTGCCTGAACATTAAGGGTTAATGATGCGATAACTGCTGCGGCGATAACAGCGCCTGAAAAAATTGATTTCATACTTTGTTTTTTAGTTTTTAAATAATATTTACCCCTTGGTCGGGCAAACTTTAAAAACCTTACAAAATATTTTAATTGACACGGATTTAATTAACACGAATTTCACGAATGAGGACAAATTCTCACTAATCTGCTTTATTAGCCCATTTCGATAAAAGCGCGATTTCCAGCAACCCGATGGCGTTCATCAAATTCGAGCCCATTCGATCTTATTCGTGAAATTCGTGTTAATTCTATTTGTTTAATTCTTCCTCAATCTTTTCCTGCAATTCCTTTTTAAAGGTATCATCCAGCCCGGAGTTAGGTGGCATAGCGCTTTTAAAAAGTTCTTTTACCAGGTTATTGATGATATGGCTTTGTTTTTGGAAGATCCTGCAAAAGGAACAGCCGAAAAGGTGAATGCGGAGCTCAATAGCCTCCCTTAAAGTTAACCTTTTGATGGATTTCTTTTCGATCAGGTAGGTGGCCTGTTTGCAGTTATGTATAATTTTTTTCAGATAGCTCATAATTAAATCATTTTAAATCCAGTTTTTTTGAAGACAGGCCCTCAGGTTCACCTTTGCGCGATGGATGATGACCCAAAAGTTTGAAGCCGTTACTTTCAGTTCACTACAGATAGTTTCCGTCGCTTCTTCATCAATATGCTTCATCGTAAAAACGGCTTTCCATAGTACCGGCAGCTTTTGCATGCATTTTTGCAGGATATGCTCAAACTCCTTGTTAACCAAATGATCCTTATCTTCAATCCCAAATTCTTTCGGGCCGTGTTCGGCTTTCCAATGGCCATCCTCCTCAAAAAAGTCCACCTCCCGGCTTTCCTTTTCTTCGTTATCAATTATTTTCAGGCCCTGCGATTTTTTCCGGTAAACATCAATAATTTTGTTTTTAAGGATGGCGGTCAGCCACGTTCGTTCGGAGCTTTTGCCTTCAAAGCTTCCTGTTTTTTGCAGTGCGGCTAAAAAAGTTTCCTGCACCAAATCTTTGGCCAGCTCTTCATCGTTTATACGGGTAATGGCAAATGAATAAAGATAATCGGCATGGGACGAAACCCATTGATGTGGATTTAAAAGCATAAAAAATAATAATTAACACTAATTACACGAATAGGCACGAATGGACACGAATTAAAATTGATACGAATTTCACGAATAAGACCGAATTTACACAAATGCAAACGTACAAATCAGGTAATCGAAATATTTGATGGCAATTCGTTTTATCATTTAGTCGTTAATGTATGGAATACCTTACAACAAAAAGGGCTTTAACCCCACGGACATAATTACGCCAGATAAGATTAGTGTCTATTCGTCCTCATTCGTGCAATTCGTGTCTAATAAATTCGTGTCGATTCAATTCATTTTGGTACAAGTTGATTCAGCAAATTTTAGAAACATAAAATAATTTACATTTATTGTAAGGTTTTGGAAAAGTATCCGACAGATAGAACAAAAACAGTAAATTTAATTGATAAAACGATGAGGTCAACAAAAATATTTATACTGGCAGCTTTTTTAACCACAGCCGCCCTGGGTACAAAAACAGTTATAGGCGCAAAGCTTTTAGCCAAGATCAATAATGAAAATAAAGGTTTTGCGGTTGTAGAGCTTTTTACATCTGAAGGATGCTCCAGCTGCCCGCCGGCGGATGCTTTAGTGGCGAAAATAGAAAAGGAAAATAAGGATATGCCGGTTTACATCCTGGCCTATCACGTTGATTACTGGAACCGTTTGGGCTGGAAAGATGCTTTCAGTAGCGCTGATTATTCAAAAAGGCAAAATGAATATGCCGGCTACCTGCACCTGCAACAGATTTATACCCCGCAGATCATTGTAAACGGTAAAACGGAATTCGTGGGTTCCGAAGAAGGCACCCTGAGGAATGCGATCAAAACCAACCTGCAAACAGCCTCGCCGGCGCAGCTTTCATTGGGTGTTTCAGCAGCTGCGAAAGGGCAGGCCACTATAAAATACAGCGCCGAAGGAACGGATAAGAACACCATTTTGCTGATAGCCGTATTGCAAAAAAATGCACAAACAAAAGTTGAACGGGGCGAAAACGGAGGCCGTACTTTATCGCATGTACAGATTGTGCGCAAGTTGCAAAAGGTTGCTTTAAATACCAAAAGTGGTTCAGTAAATGTATCTTTACCAAACGGTTATAATGCCGCCGGATGGGAGATCGTGGGTATATTGCAAAACACTTCGACCGGAGCCATAGCCGCCGCCGCCAAAGCACAGGGCGCTGCCGCAAATATTTAATACGATAAAAAACTTAAACGGAACATAGTTGACAATGAAGGCCATAAAAGAAAAACACTCATTAGCCATGCGCTGGTGCCACTGGGTAAACTTCCCGATATTAACCATTATGATATGGAGCGGGATGCTGATCTATTGGGCCAACGATATTTATTCTATCACCATTTTCGGGCATACGTTTGTTAAATTTTTCCCTGACTGGTTTTATAAAACTTTGGGCATCCCGCAGCGGCTGGCCGAGGGAATGGCCTTTCACTTCCTGTTTATGTGGTTTTTTACGCTGAATGGAATTTTCTATATCCTGTACACCATCATTTCGGGTGAGTGGCGTGAGCTGGTTCCAAAACGAAGCTCATTTAAAGAGGCCTGGCTGGTATTGCTCCATGACCTGCATATCCGCAAAACAGCTCCGCCGCAAAATAAATACAACGGTGCCCAGCGCATTGCTTATACCGCTATTATTATAATGGGTGTAGGGTCGGTAATAACGGGCCTGGCCATTTATAAGCCGGTACAATTTTATTACTTAACCTGGCTTTGTGGCGGCTATCATTTGGCGAGGATATTTCATTTCGCCTTAACCATTGGCTATGTGCTGTTTTTTCTGATCCACATTGTGCAGGTAATCCTGGCGGGATGGAAAAATTTCAGCTCCGTAATATCAGGCTTTGAAGTAGTTAATGAAGAACCTAAACCAGCAATTCAAACAGTAAACGATGATGAAGACGCCCAATAAAAAAATAAAAAAAGAGCTCACTATTGAGCAAAAGATCAACAGGCGCAACTTTATTTCTTTCGGCGCATTTACGGTTTTTGCCATGGGCGCGTTTGAGGGATGGCGCTGGCTGTATAAATCGCCAAATGAAACGGCAGGCATTACCGCAGAAGCCCACAGGCCACTACGGAAAGCGCTTAATAAAACAGAATTGTTTTTCAAAAGGTTGGTTTTTAACGAAAATCACCTGGTAAAAACTTACCCCAAAGAGATGGCTGCCAAACGGGTAAGGTACAATAGCGATATCGGGATTGAGGCCAAAAATAAATTCGATCCTGCCTCCTGGAAATTACAGGTAGTAAAAAAAGGCGGCGAGATATTACAGGTTTCGATTGATGAAATAAAGGCGCTGCCAAAAACCGAGATCATTTATGATTTTAAATGCGTTGAGGGCTGGGATCAGGTGCAACACTGGGCCGGGGTAAAATTTAGCGATTTTATAAAACATTACCAGCTGGATGACTATGCCAAAATGGACTATGTGGGGATGGAAACCCCTGACAAAGGATACTATGTTGGTATTGATATGCCCAGCGCAATGCACCCCCAAACGCTGCTTGCTTATGAGGTTAACGACAAACCCATCCCGCTTGACCATGGCGCACCGCTGCGCCTCATTATCCCGGTAAAATATGGTATAAAAAATCTGAAACGGATAGGCACCATCACCTTTAGTAATACCCGTCCGCACGATTACTGGGCCGAACAAGGATATGATTATTATTCCGGATTATAGGATGAGGTAAAACTAACTATCTTAATACTGCTTCAACCAGCGCATCAAGGTTTAAGGGCGAATTGGGATTGTGGATTAACCCATACCTGGCTTCAATATAAGACGCCCCGTTATAGGCTATGTTTACGTTTTGTTGATCATCTTCCCAGGCAATTAGTTTTCAAGGCAGGTCGAGCGCCGCTGCGGGGTTGTCTTTCATAATCGGTCCTCCTGCTTTTGGGTTTCCAAACAGGATGAATTCCAATGGCGGTGTATTTAAACCGGCATTTTTTAATTCAGCCTGCTGGTCGATTCTGGCATATTAGGTGGCGCCATGTTCCTTCAAAAACGCCGCTAAACGATCAATCGTTACTTTTACAGAATAAGGGCTTTAATGTAAAATAACCCCGTTTGATTGCTTTATTCTTATTTTCTTCAAAGCAAACATAGTAATAGAAGAAACGGATTACCAGGCATGTTAACTTATAATTATATATTTGCGAGGGGTGCAATTCAAATTGTCGTATAATCACCATGTGTTCCGATGGAACACAAAATACCTTTTCTTTGTTCTACCAACCAGACGTCCCGCTGGGACGAAAGCAAAAAATGTCCCAGCGGGACATCTGGTTGGTAGAAAAAATATACAATAAGGTAAATGTTCCGTAGGAACATTTGGTGCCTTTGCGACAATTTGAATTGCACCATTTGCGAGTAACATCCTTGTTGCTTGTTGGTTTTAAAGTAATTTTGTTGTTGTTATAGGTAACTTTATAGACGATGTATTACGTTTGTATGTTAACCACGAGTTTGACCAGGATAAATTATCAGAAAGCAGGATGCCGACTAAAATGAGACCATTGGATGCAGGCAATGACTTTGATCTTGAATTATTTTTTGAATTGACGCCCGATCTTTTGTGTGTAGCAGGGTTTGACGGGTATTTTAAAAAGATAAATCCGGCCGTTTCCAGGCTTTTAGGTTATACAGAAGAAGAATTATTTTCGAGGCCCGTCAATGATTTTGTTCATCCGGAAGACCAGGGCATCACCCAGCGAAACCGCGAACAGCTTTTTGAGGATTTCCCGCTTTTAAACTTCGAAAACAGGTATATTACTAAAAGCGGCGAGATCGTTTGGCTGGCCTGGACGTCAATGCCGGTGAAGAGCGAGAAACGGGTTTATGCCATCGCTAAAAATATCACCCATACCAAGAAACTGGAAGAAGACAGGAATTTGCTGATCACTGATCTTACCAAAATCAATACCGACCTTAAGCAATTAACTTTTACCGCTTCGCACGACCTGAGGACCCCCGTTGGGAATTTGCTTTCGGTTTTTGATCTGTTAGATACTTCAAAGATAGAAGACGCAGAAACGCTCGAATTTATTAATATACTGAAGTCGGCTACAGAGAGCCTGAAAAATACATTAAACAAATACGTAGATAGTTTAATTCAAAAAGAAACCACGCAGGCGCAAGTGGAAGAGTTGGACCTGGAGGAATCTCTTAACGTCGTGCTGTGGTCGTTGGGTTTTTTAATAAAGAGCTCAAATGCCAATTTGAAAGTCGATTTTTCGCAACTAAAAACGATTAAATTTAACAAGGCATATCTTGAAAGTATATTTTTAAACCTGATCACCAATTCTATAAAATATTCAAAACCAGGACTTCCTCCGGAAATTTGCATTGCTTCAAAACGAAATAATGGGGTAAGCCAACTGATCTTCACAGACAATGGGCAGGGTTTTGACATGGATAAAACAAAAGATAAAATATTTGGCTTTAACCAGAAATTCAGCGATAGTTCGGATAGTAAAGGTATTGGCCTTTACCAGGTGTATAATCATATCACCAGCCTGGGCGGCAAGATTTCAGTAAATAGCCAGCCAAATGAAGGGGCCGAATTTATTATCTCTTTTAAGGATTAAAACGCCACAAATTTTTTATGGATCAATAAGCCTCGCTTAAGGGCGGTATTCCTTTGTGTGCGGGCGTTTCGTCGGGAGTTTTGCTTTTGAAAAGTGATTTTGCTTTGTCCCACAGGCTAACCACCATATCTTCATTTATAAAATTTGAAGCCTTTTGAGAAACAAGGCCCACAAGTGTTTTTACAATAAAGCCCGAGTTACGGAAAATGGTTTTATTTAAAGTAAAGGGTAATACAACCCGCGAGATCAGGCTGACAATATCCTGGTCAAAAAAGCCCGCTGCTTTGTGGCCATCGGCATTCGCCGGCGTATAAAATATGGATATGATGGATGATAATATAGCCCCCGGACTTCTGAAACGCTGGGTTAATGCTATACTCTGCTCCTGCTCCAGTCCCTTAAGCCTTGATATTTCGCTCCGCAAATCATCAATATTTCTAACAGGTATATCCATTTGTTTTAGTCTTTAAAAATCTTTTGTATAAATGCATTCACGATGGGTTTTTCAAGCCTTTTTTTGTTGTATTTTATCGCTAAGGCAATAATTAAATACAAAACAGACACGCACCCAAAACCCATCCACCAGGCATGAAATACGCTGCCCAGATAAAGCGCCAGCGTAAAACTGGCAAATAAAAATGCCAGCACCATGCTGATAATGGTTACCACATCAGAAATAAGGCCGGCTGCAATGGTTGTGCCCCCTTCAATAGCCTGGTATTTAGCCAGTTTTATACGGGTTTCCGCATAATCTTTAAGCTGATCAATTAATGGTGGCGGAGTATCGTTTTTTGCTTCCATATCGTTTGTTAGTGTAATTAATCAGCCTTTGGTTTTAAATCGCAGTAATTTTACCGGGGACCTAAAACCAAAGACTAATTATTTCTGTCATGCGTGTTCAAGGTCGTCCTGAAATTCCTGCTCAACGCCGTTTATTTTGGTCTTAATATTATCAACAACTTTATTCTTTAAATCCAACAGGTTGTCAATCTCTTTTGAGGCAGTTTCTTTAATGGAATCGCCCAGGTTTTTTAGTGATTCTGCAAGCTTATCGCGTGTTTCATTTCCCTTGTCAGGGGCAAATAAAATACCCAATGCAGTCCCCGCCGCCAGTCCTACCAGCAAAGCGGCAATTACTTTTGTGTTATCTTTCATAGACTATAAATTTAAAAAGTTGATTAATTGTTTTTTAATTATGATTAAATATCCTACCAAATGTTACCGGCCTGACTAATTGTCTCAATTTGTCTTCATTTGACGCTGATATGAGTGATTTATTATTACATACAAAGATAAATATATTATAGTTTACGTTTATGGCCCGGTGCGAATCCGTTCCAGCCTGTCGGCAGCCATCCTGTTGGTTTCGTAAATTTCGAGCAATAATAAAAAGTACGACAATAGCAACGGCCCGAAAACCAATCCCAGGATACCGAAAAGCGGAACCCCTATAAAAACGCCGATAATGGAAATGAGCGGATGCGTATTGGCTAAACGCTTGTTAATGATCGCCCTCAAAAAATTATCGACGTTGCCGATAAATAATAAGCCGTATGCTAAAAGCAAAACACCTTTAACAGGATGCCCGCCGGCAAATAAAATAACACTTGCCGGAATAGTGAGTGTTGGCGCCCCCACTACCGGCAAAAAGGATATAAACGCGCCGATTACCCCCCAAAATATGGGGTCCGGCAAGTTGAAAATCCAAAAGCCGTTTGCTAATAAAAATCCCTGTACAACTGCTATAATTCCCTGCCCCAATACATTTGAGTAGGTTGCATTGCGTAAGGCTTCCGCAAACTTTAAGGCATGCTGTTCTCTGAAGGGGGCATACTTAAGCAGTGCCGCTTCAAATGCCCGGATCTGCACCAGCATAAAATACAGCAAAAAGTACATCAAAAGCAGCGTGATCAGGGTGTTTGCCGCGCCTCCTAATATAGAGGGGAAAAGATCTGTAGCAAACGTGCCGAGTTTTTGCATGGTGTTTTCAGCAAAATGCGCCTGGTTGAAGTTATGGCCTGCATAGTCGTCGATTTTTGAGATCCAGCCCTGCAGGTCAAACGATTTTAAATTAATGCTCCCTATTTTGCTGACAACCATAATACTCAGCGACATTAAAGGAATAACGATAACCACGAGTGACGTAAGCATGATAAGTACAGCTACCAGCGATTTGTTCCAATGCTTTTTTTCAACCAGGAGTAAATACACCGGTCTGAAAAGGGTGAACAGTACGATAGCCCCTAAAATTGAACTGAATAAACCACTTAATGCATAAAGAAGGAAACAGCCCAGGATCACGATAGTCCCGAGTACGATATTGTTGCGCTGCTTGTAATTAAAAATTGACATTAAGGCTTAAATGAATATATGATAAACACAAAAACGATAAAAAGTTTTATTGAAATTGTTAATAATCGTTAAATGATGATTTTGCCCGATTTAAGGATGCCGTAATTCTTTAACTATATTTAACCAGTGAGGATGGCAGCAGGTTACACCGCTGGTTACTGCGTGCTGATCATCGAAATAAAGTTAAACAATAGCGATGACATTGGCGCACTGATCCCGGCTTCAACGGCAATAATTACCGTGGGCAAACAAAAAAAATAGCCGGCCACTGGCCGGCTATCGCCAGGTTTCTTAAAGGATTAAAGGCGCTTTTTTAATTTAAGCCTCAATTCTTTTTAAAACAATATTGCCCACAGGTTTTACTACGAGCGGAATTTTTTCGACATAAGTTTCGCTGGTATCCAGGCCGAACGCTTTTGCCTCGGTTTGCGCCAGTTTTTTGATGGCAAAATAGCTGTTCAGGATAAAACCTTCTTTGGCGCCAAAGGAGTTGTTATACGAAAGGAATTTCTCCATGATGACGAACCTGAAATCAGCTGCAATTTTATATTGATTGAGTGATTCGTATTTGCTGGTGATGTCTATTTCATTACGGGCAACCATGTCCTCAATAACTTTACGGTACAAAACATTCACCCTGGGCTGGATCCTGAAACCTAAGCGGAACTCGACGCGTATTACCTTGCCGGGTTCAATCTGGTCAACACTATACTCCATAGTGTAGGGCTCGTTGGTGGTTTCGATATGAATGAACCAGTAAGTATCCGCCCGTTTCGGTTTCCGGCTCATAATGGAATACATTACCTTTTCCTCTATTTGTTTGGCGTTGTTAGCCTTGGTTAAATAGATAAGGTGAGTTGAGTACTTGCTCACCGATTCATCGGCGCTTAAAGCTGTTAATAGGGGTATCTGATCTTTCAGGTCGATAAAATGCAAAAAACGGTTATTGATCTTCCGTGCTTTAAACCAGATATACATGGTAAATATCAGGCCGATCTCGAAAACCACAAAGAAGATCCGCTTTAACAATTTGGCGGCATTGGTGATAAAGAAGGAAAATTCTACCGTTAAAAACACACATAGGATAATTATGACTATCCACAGCGGCCAGTGTTTAACATAACGCATAAAATACGACATCAATATAGTGGTCATGAGCATGGCTATGGTGATAGAAAAGCCATACGCTGCTGTCATATGCTCAGAAGTTTCAAAGTAGAGGGAAACCAGGATGCAGCCGATACACAGGATCCAGTTGATGCTGGGGATATAAATCTGTCCGCGAATGTTGGAAGGGTATTTAATCGTGATGCGCGGCCAGAAATTCATGCTTACGGCTTCGCTGATGAGCGTAAACGAGCCGCTGATCAATGCCTGACTGGCAATGATGGTAGCGAGGGTGGCTAACACGACGCATGGGATCATGAATAATTGAGGGTTGGGCACAATGGCATAGAAAGGGTTAACTCCGGTAAAATTAGTGCCGGCCGGCCGCGATAACACCCATGCGCCCTGGCCAAGGTAGCTTAATAAAAGGGTGGTTTTTACAAAGATCCAGCTTACCTGGATGTTTTTTCGCCCGCAATGCCCTAAGTCGGAATATAATGCTTCGGCGCCTGTCGTACATAAAAACACCGCTCCTAATAACCAGAAACCTCCCTTGTGTTCTGTAAGCAACCTGTAGCCATAAACGGGGCTTAAGGCCTTAAATATACCTGGATCATGGATAATTTGAAGGAACCCTAAAGAGCCGATCATTAAAAACCACAGCAACATTACCGGCCCGAATGACGACCCAACTATTTTGGTGCCGAATTGCTGGAAGAAAAACAGTGCAAGCATTATCCCAATAACCAGGCCTAAAATAAGGTGGCTGCCGGGTACAAATTCAGGGTGCTTTATCGGGTCGCTGAGGGCGGGAACGTTGCTTAAACCTTCTATGGCGGAGGTTACCGAAATAGGCGGGGTAATGATGCCGTCGGCGAGCAGGGTGCCTGCGCCAATAATTGCCGGGATGGCCAGCCATTTGCCATAGCGCCGTACCAGGGCGTATAATGAAAATATGCCACCTTCGCCATGATTATCGGCCTGGAGCGTAATAATAATGTATTTAAAGGTGGTTTGAAGGGTGAGTGTCCAAAAAATACAGGAGATTGAACCTAAAACCAGTTGGCTGTTAACCTTTCCGCCTTCAACCAGCAAGGTTTGAAAAACATATAAAGGGGAGGTGCCTATATCGCCAAAAATAATACCAAGGGTAACAAGCGTACCCGCGAACGTAAGTTTTTTAATGTGGGACTCCATTGATCAGGAAAAAATAAAATTATGGTTGAAGGGTAAGGCAAAAAACAATTCAGGCCGCCGGGAACTGGCGGTTTGGGGTAAATTATAGTTGCGGCTCATTATGAGTGTAAAATCAATTAATTCAATTAGTAAATATCGCTAGCCAATCACCATGCCATTGATAGATTATTGTCGCTATTTTAAATTAAATTATTGGTTTTCAAAAGCTTAACCTGATAGTGTAAAAATTACACATTTGAAAAACCGTATCATTTTGATAGTATGATTATCATTTTGATAGGAAATCGTCACGCGAATTTTACACAAGATTTTCATTCCATGTTTAATAAAATAAAAAAACCGGTCAATTCTGAAACTTTTTTCCTGTTTGGCATATTATACCCCATAGTTTTATTTAAAATTTTTGCGATATGAAAAAGGCTTCTTTACTTTTATCCATACTGGTATTGTTTTGTTTGAGCGGTTGCTCAGCAATTGCAGGGATTTTTAAGGCCGGCTTTGCTGTTGGTATCATCGTAGTAGTTTTGGTTATTGCGCTTATTATCTGGATTGCATCTATGTTCAGGAAATAGGCAATTTAATTTTCGTATACTCCTATTTCGGGAATTTTATTTAACCCCGATACTTGTGTTGGGCCTTCCTAAACCCGGTCTTCCGAAGTTTTTGCCTGTTAGAAGGGCGTAGTTAATGATAAGCAATACTGCAGGAGGTACCTTCACTATAAACGAGTATCAGTACGATTGATTTTTGCATCAATTCTGCCGTCCCGGCTTATCATCAAATGGCGGTACATTTTACAAAGGGCCGGATAAAGCGCCGGGCTGAAACATTTTTAAAAGCCGGCGAAGTAAAATTCCAGTAAAACAGTATTTTAAACAATGTTCCCGGTTTGTGGAAATATTTGCATCGTGGCGGCAAAAATAATGTGGATAACTACCCCCTTCCGGAATATTATAAAATAAATATATCCAGGATATTTTCGTTTAAAAGGCGGAAAATACTTTTTAACTTAATTGTTGTGCAATATATTATAACCAATATTTAATTAAAAAGCCCCTTAAGCAAAAAGTAAAATTTATTCACATTGTTGTTTTAAAAGCTATCTTTTTTTTATTAATTTAAAATCCCTTTAGCATCGTATTTGCAGGCTAAACGGTGAATTGATAAATTATTGTTTTCGATTTGAAGGCAGGAAAGATTTACCTGAATCCCTCCTTAATCTTGAAGATCGACTAAAAACTAAATATCTTATTGTGAAAAAACTTTTGCTTGCTTTCTTGTTGACTTTTGTTAATAACGTATTAAATGCTTTGCATCCTACTTTTTTTTTAAAAAGCCGACTAAACGTTTCAGGTGCACATGGCGTCAACAAACTATGTTTCTCCTTTTCGAATGAGAAATTTATGTTGATCCCGAAAGTGTCAAAAAAATATACGTTAACGCTCCTTCTGGCAAGTTGTTTCCTTTTTTTAGGGGTGAAAAATGCCAGCGCCTCAATTACATTTGGTTCAGCCAGTACAACGGGCTTTGCGACCAGCCCCCTTACCGCAAGCCAGACAGGAGTGGGGATTTTTGGGTTTTCTGCAACTTCCACCGGAGGGTACAACATTATTAATATTGATTTTACATCTAATGTGGCGCCAAGTACCTACTTTTCAAATTTTAAGCTGTACATGAGTACAACCAATACCCTGGCATCGGCTATATTAGGCGGAACAAAAGCAACAAATGCCAACTTTTATACGACGGGCACAACAACCTTTGGCGTTACTATCAATGTAAATCAAACTGCTAACACAACTTATTACTATTTTTTGGTTGCAGATTTTACATTGCCCGCCACAGCAGGTACTTTCCAGATGAGTACGAAAGATATGATTAGAAATGGTGGTCCTGGTCCGGGTCCTACTACTACATACACTGGTACTATCACCGGAACGAATTATACTATTACAAACCCAGTTACGGTTGTCGCCACAAGTTTGAATACTGCTACTAATCCCGCAACGCCCACGGCAGGTTTAACAGCCAATCCCATATCAGCTACGGCAACGGGTTTGCCAGTGTACGGCCTTCAGTTGGCGGCCAGCGCCACCGGCACCACTACTAACCTTACGGCACTTAACTTCACCAGCTCAACTACCGGTTTAACAACGAATAATCTTTTTATAGCAAACGCGTATTTGTATTCCAATACAACTAATACCTACGCCACCGGCACCAAAACACTGCTGCAAACCATAACGGGGGTGGGCGCTACCAATACATTAAATTTTACCGGCCTTTCAAAATCAATTGCCGCCGGCTCAACCACGTATTATTTTGTGGTTGTGGATTACACTACACCGGTTACTACAACAGCGACCTGGCAGCTTAATTATACTTCATCTACCGGAGTAACATCAACCGGCACTCCTGTCGGATATAAATATAATTTTTCTGCACTTACCATTACCGCTGCAAGTATAGGCTCACCCGGCATTGGAACGGTGGGGTTGATCGCAAGCCCTGTAAATACTGCGCAAACAAAAGGGGCCATTTATGGGCTTTCCCTAACGCCAAGCGGTAGCGGCCCCGCGCAAACCATAACCTCGCTTAGTTTTACTGCTACTTCCACCCAGAATGATAATTATTTTTATACTACCGCGTATTTGTATACGTCAAGCACTCCAGTTTTTCCGGGTGGCGCGCCGATAGCTTCGGTAGCCACTGGCGCTAACAAAACTATTACTTTTACGGGTTTAAGCAGTACTATATCGGGTACCACTCCTATATACTATTTTATAGCGATGGATTATCCGGCACCTGGTGTTGCAGCGACTGCCACCCAAACTTTTGCCCTTAATTCCATAGGCGGCCCTGCTTTTACCGGTGCAGCAACGGGTAATACTTATTCGTTTCAGACCGTGCCTGTTCTTACCGCTACCGACCTGACGGGGGCTAGCTTAACTTCATCGACAATTTACCAGGGTCAAACAAATATAGCGGTCGCCGGTGTATCGTTCGTAATGAATGCCTCAACTACAACGTTATCGCAATTGGTTTTTACGGTTTCCCCGTCTGATGCAACAGCTTTCAACTATTTTGCAAATCCGCCAACTTTGGTTACATGTCCAACGAGTACCTATAGTTCGGCAACGGCTACTACTGTAACCACTGCGGGGAATTCATTTACGGGTACAACGTTCACTTTTAATTTAAGCCCGGCCGCTACGGTTAATACGACAACAACCTACTATTTTTTAGTTTTGAATTACAGTGTAACCGGTGGATCAACTCCGCAAGTATTTACTTTCAACCCAACTAGTTACACCACGGCATTGGGTACCGTTACACCTGCCTATACAGCCAACACTTATACCTGTGCCAGCGTTGTGGCACAAACCTATGACTGGACCGGAGCTGTAGGTACCGCCTGGGCTAACCCGCAAAACTGGGATATAGCCGGCGTACAACAAACCACACTTTATCCCGGCTCGGCAATAACGGGCGACGTAGCAGATATCGGCGTAAACATTAATTACACCACCAATCAACCCGTTGTCACCACTACGCTTCCGTATAATGTTGGTTCAATTAACCTTGGCGCCAATAACGGTACCGCAATTACAGTAACCGTAACAGGCGTAACCTTAACTGTAACAGGCGCCATTACACAGAACCATAATAGCGCCAACGGCGGATTAAATACAACTGTTGCAGGGACTGGCGCGATAAGCTGTGGTTCATTTAAAGTGGGCGACAATACAGCCCCGCCGTCGCCAAGCGGCGACCTTATTTTCGGTGGAGTATGGCCGACTATGAACAGTACTTCGGTGACTTCGACTATCAATACGCTTACTATAAATGGAAATTTGACGATGAACAGTACGAGTTCAGCGATTGGAAGCTATACAGTTTTTGGGATCGGGCCATTTAAAAATTACTGTGTTAATAATCCATTGTTTAACCTCAGCACCGGCACGGTTACAGTAAATAATATAGTAACGTCCAATTCAAATGATATAAATAATTACAACGGTGGCGACTTACTATACATAAGTAACAGCGTGACCTATGAACAGCAGGGCGGTAACACTAATACGTTGAATTTATTGGGCAACACACCAATAACCTTTGTAACAGGTACAGTAATAGATTTTGCTGCTGGCAGTGCCGGCGCTAATAGCTATGTTAATTATAAAGCAGTGTCAGGCACACAAACCGTCTACACCTCTGTTGATGGCATTAATACCACGCCTTCCGCATATGCCAATTTAACGCTTAGCGCTGCCAGCGCAAAAACTGTCGACGGCGGCACCCTTTCTGTTGGGCAAAATCTTTCATCAAGCGGCGGCGCCGTGAATCTGAATACAAATAACCCCACAGTGACGGTTTCAGGCAGCTGGACCAATTCAACTACTACAACCCAGGGAACAGGTAATATTACCATCAGTGGCGCGGTAACCAATAATTCAGGTGGTACACTTGCACTTGGAAGCGCAAATTTTTACGTCGGTGGAAATTACACCAATAATGTTGGTGGTGTTTATTCTCAAAGTACGGGCACTACTTATTTTAACGGAGGCAGCCAGGCACTTGTTGACAACAGCACAACCGGTACCACCTTTAATAAAGTAACCTTTAACGGTAGCGGAACCTCTACAATGAGTGCCGGTACCAATAATGTTAATTTTGCAGTATCAAGTTCGGGTATTCTAACAATGACCAGCCCAGCCAAATTGGTAGCGGGATCCTCTTCAGTAGCTTACCTGACACTAAACTCGGATGCAACCGGCTGTGCCGCCGTTGCGCCTATTACCTATGCCGCCCCGATTAGCGGCTATGTAAATGTTCAGCGTTATATTACAGGTACACGGGGCTATCGCTTATTATCTTCGCCGGTTTATTCTGGTACCGATGGAAACGGCAATAATGTTTACGGGTTGAGTTATTTAGCAAATAACCTGTACCTCACGGGCAGCGGCGCAGGTTTTCCGCACTCCGGTAACCCAACCTTATATTTATATGACGAGGGATTTGTACCGCAATATACCACATTTTTAAACAGTAATTTCATTGGGGTTGCTACGCTGCCATCAGGCACTACCCCTGCATATTCCTTAAATACCAATACCCCCGGGTTAAACAGCACCTATACCATTCCGGCAGGTAATGCTTATTATTGTTTTTTCAGGGGCAATCTTTCACAAGGCACGCCGTCACTAACCACACCCGGCCTTTTGCTATCTGAAACCCCAGCTACTGTAACCGCTACCGGCATATTAAACCAGGGCCAGGTAACTTTTAAAGATTGGTACACACCAACATCTTCATACCTGGGGGGCTCAAGCCAGAATTATAACCTGATCGGCAATCCCTATGCCAGCGCGATTGACCTGAGCACGATACCAACCGCAACCGCTACATCGGGGATCTATATCACCCCAACCACCGGGGGCACTTATGTGTCGCCATATATTTACGAATTGAACCCGGTTACCGGAAATTACGGCCAGTATGTAGCCTATGGCCCCCTTGCCGGCTACACTCAAAATGGCGGATCACAGTATGTAGCCAGCGGGCAGGGCTTTTTTGTGCAAGCTTTTGGCAGCACCTGTCAGCTTGTATTTAACGAAAGCGCAAAAGCTACGTCAGCCAACGCCAACGCTCCGGGCCTTATGGTTACACAACGAAGCCTTGCAGCAGTAAATCCTGCAAGTGTAAATTCGCTTTTAAAACTCAAAATGTCGAAGGATTCGGTTCAATTCGAAGAATCGTTGCTTACCTTTGGTGCAGGTTATAAATCAGGTTTTGTAAACACAGAGGATGCCCCTTATAGAGTCGGGTCGGGGAAAGTGGGTTTGAGCAGTACTTCAAGTGATAACGTACAATTGGCCATCAATTCGATGCCTTTCCAGAACAGCCAAATCATTCCGCTGAATGTGAGCGCCGTATCCGATGGTTTGTACACCATCAATATGGCACAAACTGTTCCACTTCCGCCAATCTACGACCTGTGGCTAAAGGATGCATTCAAAAAGGACTCACTGGATATCAAGAATAACCCAACTTACAGCTTTGATATTTTGCATGCCGATACCAATACTTATGGTTCACACCGCTTCAGCCTGATCATCCGCCAAAACCCAGCATTAATGGTTCACCTTTTAAACTTTGGTGCCACAAAAGTTGCCACCGGCGATCAGGTGATCTGGACGACCGAAAACGAACAAAACTACACCAACTTCACTGTTGAACGCAGCACCGACGGTGGTTCGACCTTTAACGTTCTGGGTGGCGTTGCGGCCAGCGGGATAGGTAGTTATAGTTTGATGGATAAAGCTCCTGTATTGGGTGCAAATGCCTACCGTTTGAAGATGAGCGACCTGAACGGTGCCGTCACCTATTCAAACGAGGTAACTATTATGTATGGCAATACCGGTAACCAGATAGCAACCAACGGGTTTATATTATATCCAAATCCAACCGCAGGGCCAATGAACCTGAAAATGAATCAAATAAATGCCGGCCAGGCGTACACGATACAGATCGTCAATAACCTTGGCACGGTAATTAAAACCGTAACGTCCAACCAGCCCAACTGGCAAACTGATGTAAGCAGTTTAGTGCCGGGAACCTATTTTGTAGAAGTGAAAAACAACAGCACCAATGCTCTTGTTGGGAAAAGCGGGTTTGTGAAGCTGTAGGTTAGAGATTAATTAATTAGAGATTAGTAAGAAAGTAACTAACTAACTAATCTCTAATATCCAGTCTCTAATCACTACACCAGCCTCATATGCTCCGCATCCCAGTGGATTACTTTATTTTGAAAATAGCTGTCGTTGCAGGCTAAGGCAGGGGCCGCTGCCCTGAACCCAAATACAGCATCTTCTACTATTGGTTTGCCAAGCCGGATGCCATCAAAGAAACTGTTGAAATGATCGATATTGGCATCATAGCCATTGGGCGTTTTGTAGGTGATGCCGGGGATATTGGGCGTTTGCTGATCGGCAGCTGAATATTTTTTGTTATAATCATCCATCAGCGCTTTTTGCATAGCGGTGGTATAGCTACTGAAAGAATCCCAGCCATCTATTCCCGGGGCAACAGGCATTTTGTTTTTGTGAATGGTGAAGCCGCCGCCTTCGTCCGAGAGATCGATCACTCCTTCGGAGCCGATGATTTTGGTTGACGAATGGTCGCCCTCGCCGCTGATGAAGTTTACCCGCAAAACGGCCTGGAAGGCGGGATGCTCTTTGGTATGGGGATATTCAATCACTGCGCTCATTACATCGGGTACATTCCGGCCATCTTTCCAGTAATAAGTGCCGCCGATTGAGAAAATTTTATCGGGCCCTTTGGAGTCTGTTATAAAATGGATCCCCGACAGCAGGTGAACAAAAAGATCCCCTGCAACCCCGGTGCCGTATTCGCGGTAGTTGCGCCAGCGAAAAAAGCGGTTGCTGTCATAAGGCAGCTTTTTCTGGTCTTTTGCGGTATATCGGTTCCAGTCGACAGTTTGGGTTGATGCGTCCAGCGGAATGGTATATTGCCATGCACCCAATGCGCTTTGGCGGTTAAAGGATGCTTCGATGGAGTTGATCTGCCCGATGGCTCCGGCCTGGTACAGCTCCTTCGCTTTTTTGAACGACAGGCTGCTTACCCGCTGGCTCCCCACCTGAAAAACAGCTTTGGTTTCCTGCTGGGTTTTGATCTCGTCCAGGCCTTCGCTGAGGTAATGCACCATCGGTTTTTCGCTGTAAACCGCTTTGCCCTTGCGCATGGCCGCTTTGGCTATGGTGCTGTGCCAGTTATCGCTGGTGGCGATAATGACGGCGTCCACATCCTTGCGGTCCAGTATTTCGTGGTAGTTTTTTGTGGTGAAGATGTGCGCGCCGAAAACCTCTTTGGCATGATCAAGCCGGCCGGTGTACAGGTCGCAGCAGCCCACCAGCTCAACGCCGGGGCAAGCCAGCGCTGTACGGGTGTCGTTATAACCCATAATACCCATGCCGATGGTGGCGATGCGCACCTTATCATTCGGGCTGTATCTTTTTTCGGCCTGTAAAATTCTGTATTCATGTTCTTCCATAGCGGCGAAGCTTGAAAGTGTAGCAGACGACAGCACCACGGTGCTCCCCAGCTGCTTTAAAAATTTTCTGCGATCAGATGACATGGTTTTCGTGATTTTTTAATTGGTGGATGCAATTTAGTCGGAAAGTCCGAAAAGTCTGGAAGTCCGAAAGAAAAAGTTTGTGAAAGTTGGAATAAGTTGATTAGGTTTCCAATCATAGCGATGGGTTTCAAACCCATCGCTATGTATAAACCCAATCAACTATTTCCCCGCCTCAACCCTGTCTACCATAAATTTCAATTCCTCCCTATCCGGCAGGGTTTGTTTGCCGCTGGTGGCGTCGAATATCATGGCTTGCTGCGTGGCGTTGTCATATTTTGGCCATTCGGGCAAACCCTTGCCGTTTGGGTTACCGGTAGTAATAAAGTTGACCCAATATGCTGACATCAGCGTAGCCAAAGGCTGATCAGCGGGTTCCCAGGGCCGGTTCAGGAATTTTAAGTCATCCATTACATAGGCCACCTCGCCGGTATGGAAGGCGCCGTATTTTACATAATCAGGCGTGGCCGGTAATTTACGGTTAAAGTTGTAGGCATAAATGGGCGCTTTACCCTGTGCGCTTTGCAAACTGATCCACTTATAGCCCGACATGGCGAAGGTTTGGTCGCGGCTTATTTTTACCTGCGAGCGGGCAGCTTCTTCATCCGTATTGCCGGGGTAATATTTCAGGAATTCATCAGCGCCAGCGCCATATTGTTTTCTGATCTGCGCAACATAGTCATCCTCCTTTTTAAAACTCATTACAAAACTCTCGTCGTTGTTCCAGCCGGTAATTACGGGTACATTATTTTGTTTGCCTTCGGCGAAGATCTGGTAAACGGGTTTTGGTAATACATAACCATCCGTGATGGGCGAAAAGCGGCCAGGGACTTTCATTACGTCTTCAGCAGACATCTTTCGCAAATCTGCTATGTTTTGAGCTTTTGCCGATTCTGCAAATTTTACGCCTTGCTGCTCTGCAAGTGCAAGTGTGGTGGATGGGATGAGGGGATTTGCTACCATAAACGAACCACTCTCGGCAATGGCCCGGTTAAACAGGCCATGTGCCACGGGCGAAGCCACCAGGGCGTTTACGCTCATGGATCCGGCTGACTGCCCGTCGATGGTTACGTTGTTTGGGTCACCACCAAAGGCAGCAATGTTCTTTTTTATCCATTTAAGCGCGGCTACCTGGTCAAGCAAACCATAATTTCCCGATGCATGATTGGCCGATTCTTTGGTAAGATCCGGATGCGCCAGGAAACCAAAAACGCCCACCCGGTAATTGGCCGATACAAAAATGACGCCTTTTTTTGCCATCGCCTCGCCATCATAAATAGGCACACCTGTGCCGCCGCTGCTGAAACCACCGCCGTAGATCCATAAAAAAACAGGGTGTTTTTCGCCTTTGTGCGCTTTGGTCCAAACGTTCAGGTACAGGCAGTCTTCGCTGATCGGCTTTTCGGGGATCAAAAATTCAGGGGTATAAACCATAAACGGAACAGGTTTCGCCTGCATCGGGCTGGGGCCGAAGGCATCGCATTTTTTTATACCCTGCCAGGGGATCACCCGCTGTGGAGCTTTCCACCGCAAATCGCCCACGGGGGGAGCAGCAAAGGGGATACCTTTAAAGGCGGTAACCTGCCCATCGGCGCTTTTAACACCGCCGATGCTACCGCCTTCAACATGGATTGTATCATCATTTTTACTAATGACTTCGGCGCCTTTAAAGGAATAAAACAGCAGGGTAATGCCTGCCAAAACAGGGCAAATGACTATAACGAATCGTTTTTTCATGAAAATTGGTTTATAATGTGTCGGGATGACGCAATATAATAATTATCCGGTGATGATTTTATGGTGAAACACTTTTTAATATTATTTAAAAAGTATAATTTGCAGGCTGTAAGCCCCTGTATTGTAAACCCTTTTTAAACACCTGTAGAATGAAAAAAGTATTTCTTTTGTCCATCTGTTGTTTTATGGCGTCCGTCTCCTTCGCCCAAAACAATAAAGGCACTTTGGCTATTATTCCCGAACCTGTAAGCGTAGTAACAAGGGACGGCGAATATACGCTGCCCAAGCATATTTTAATTGAGGCCGGTTCGCAGGCGGAGGAAAAATTGGTTACTACCTTTTTACGGAATAAGCTGACAACCGCAACAGGTTTTGCAGTTACCGTAAGAAATGCATTTTCGGCCCCGGCGACTATTAAATTACAGTTAAATACCAATAACGATGCAGAGATTGGTAAAGAAGGGTACCAGCTTTGGGTTGGAAAAAAAGGGATCGTAATAAAAGCAAACACCGCTGCAGGCTTGTTTTACGGCGCGCAAACACTGTTGCAATTGTTCCCGAAAGAGATTGAAAGCCTGGAGGCTGTACCTAACTTTACCTGGACGGCTCCGTTGGTGGATATTAAGGATTACCCGCGTTTTGGCTGGAGGGGATTGATGCTGGATGTTTCTCGGCATTTTTTCACCAAAGAAGAAGTTGAGCAGTATATCGACCAGATGGCCCGCTACAAATTTAACCTGCTGCACATGCACCTTACTGATGATGAAGGATGGCGTGTTGAAATAAAAAGCCTGCCGCGTTTAACCACCGTTGGTGCTTATAATGTTAAAAAAATTGGCCATTTTGGCGACTTTTCTCCACCTAAGGCTGATGAGCCGCGCACTTATGGCGGTTTTTATACCCAGGAGGATATAAAAGAACTGGTACAATACGCCAAAGACCGCTTTATGAATATTATGCCCGAAATTGATGTACCGGGACACAGCATGGCGGCGGTGGTTTCGTATCCTGAACTTTCGTGCACACCGGGTGCTGATAAATTTGTGGTACGCTCAGGAGAGGACCAGCAAACCGATAATACCTTAAACCCATCCAGCGAAAAAACTTACGTTTTTTTAGATAAGGTAGTAACCGAAGTAGCCAAATTGTTCCCTTTTGGGTATATGCACATGGGCGGTGATGAGTGTAACAAAGAATACTGGCAAAAAAGCGATTCGGTTACCGCTTTAATGAAGCGCGAAAACCTGAAAACCTACGAAGAAGTGCAAAGCTATTTTGAAAAACGTTTGGAGAAAATAGTAGAATCAAAAGGTAAAAAATTTATGGGCTGGGACGAGATCATTGAAGGCGGTTTGGGCCCCAATGCAGCCGTAATGAGCTGGCGCGGCATACAGGGCGGTATTACCGCCGCCAAACTTGGCCACGAAGTGGTAATGAGCCCAACCACTTTTGCTTACCTTGACTATATGCAAAGCGACCGGGTAATGGAGCCGCATGTGTATGCTACCCTGCGTTTAAACAAAACCTATGAATTTGAGCCGGTGCCCGACAGTGTTGACGCGAAACTGATACTGGGCGGACAAGCAAACCTTTGGACAGAGCAGGTATTTAATTTCAGGCAGGTGGATTATATGACCTGGCCGCGCGGTTTTGCGATTGCTGAATCGGTATGGTCGCCAAAGGACAAGAAAAACTGGGATAACTTTTACCCCCGGGTAGAGAAGCATTTCGGCAGGCTTGATGAAGCCGGGATAAAATATGCGCCAAGTGTATACGACCCAAGCTTTGAGCCAAAGCTGACCCCGGATAATAAGATGATTGTGGAATTAACCAATGAGCTGCCCGGCTTGGATATTTATTACAGTTTTGATAACTCGTACCCGGACAGGTTTTATCCTAAATATACCGCGCCGTTACTTGTGCCGGAGGATGCCACCCAGTTAAAAGTGATCACTTACCGCGGCAATAAACCCGTTGGCCGCATGGTAACTATGCCGATAGCTGAATTGGAAACCAGGGTGCAGAGAAGCCAGAAACACTAATACTATTCCTTAATTTGTCATTGCGGGCCCTAGCCCGCAATGACAAAAATAAAGCCTGCAACCCGGTAAAACATCCGGATCACAGTATTTCAAACGGAACGAGGCTTTCTTCGATGATCAGGCCGCTTTTGCAAAAGCCCAGTAAATGCGGGCCTTCCAGCTTGGCATAAAGTGTGGCCAGGTCGTGGTCGCTGCCGGTTTTACTGATCATGAAGGTATCGTTTCCTATGCTGCTCAGCTGGGCGCCGTAGGTGCCAAGCAATTGCCAGATATTGTTATTCAGTGCAATAGCCGCCATCCGGTAAAAGCCGGTTTTTTTGAGCTGGTGGCTGGTATCATAAGTGGTTATCGCGTATACTTCGATGATCTTTTTCAGCCGTTCAGTAAAAGGCAGCAGTTCATTTTCGGGAACGACAGATTCCAGTGTTAGCAGTACCAGGTCGCTGATGTCTGTCCGGGCAACGTTGAGGCTTTTCACTTCAAAGTTCTTCCTGTTAAAATAAACAAGGATTTGGCCGAGGAGGCCTTTTTTGTCTTCAGCATAGATGACGAAAATGGTTTGCTGGTGCTGTTTGGATAACTTTTTCATGATTTTAAGATTAAAAAAAAAGCCCCCCGGTATTTCCGGAGGGCTGAATATTGCTGGTAAATTTTTTGACAATATAATCAGGATACCCCCGGTAGTATGGGAATAATAAGGAGGACAACGACAATAATTATTGCGCTTGAAATGCGGGTATATAGTTTATTGGTTGCCATGCAGGTTTGCAAGGTAATAATTTTATAAATATTGCAAAAATTGTTTGCTGAATATTTATGGCAGGATGTTAGTTTTTCCTTAAATGCGGTAACCTTTATTTTGAAGGACGCGATGCCGGATACTTCTTTTTGTTGATTTGGAGGGTTTTTACCCGGGAGGGTTTGGGTTTTGTGCTTGCTGCAGCGGCAATTGGTGGCTGCTGTGCAGCAGTATCCTGATACGCCAGGGGGATCCATTCGGGTTTGAGCATAGAATTGGCGGTTAAATTGCGGTAAATTGTTGTTTTTTGCCTTAATACCGCTATGTCAAATATAGTAAAAACGTGGCCTGTCAGGCTGTTTTTTTATATTTTTTGCATGACTAAATATGTAAACTAATTGATTTACAGTTGCTTGGAGTTGTTCCCTGCTGTTCACCGTTGTTCCCTGGTGTTCACCGTTGTTCACCCTTGTTCCTGTTGTTCAGGGGGAACGGCAACGCTTACTTTGCCAAATAATACTTCACCCAAAAGTCTTCTGATTTGCCTGTTTCGCCGGCGCCACTGGTGCCTGCCTGCTGCGCATGGCTGCCGCCGCCGCCCCGGCCCCCGCGATGGCCGCCGCCACCACCTTCGCCCATGCCGCCTCCACCGCGGCCGCCATGGCTTTCGTGCTCACCGTTTTCGCCGCCTTCGCCCGGTGGTTTGCGCTGTATACCGTTTATTTTGAAGTTAAAGGCCCAAATCCCAGCCGTAAGATTATCCGCATGGAAGATGTTAAGGGGAATGGCGGCTTCGCAAACCAGGTAACCGTTTTGGTCGTAATTTACGGCCGTTTGAAAGCCGTAGGTATTGGAAGTGGTCATCATTTCGTCTTCTACATCCTTAAAGCCGGTAACTTTTATGCCGCGCAGGTTAGTGAGGCGTTCGCGTAGCAGTTCGTCGCGGTCCTTTTTGGTAATATCGGCCGGGGCATCGTCGGTATGCAGGCTTTCTACAGGGGGTTTACTGCTCCCAACGTTCAGCGGAAAGGTAATGCTGAAGGTTTCTTTCTTTTTGCCTTTGGTATCTATGCTGAAGGTGAGCCCGCTGTGCAGGATGCGCATCTGGTTAAGGCGGTCGTTTACCCGGATGGCCATGTAGAGGGTGTCTTTGGTATTGGCAATATCGTAATTGATACGGTATTCGGTGTTGTAGTAGTGCAGGCTGTCGCCCCAATCTTTTGCATCGCCGTCGATCACAATGTTTTTGGGTGGCGCGAAGAGTGTTAATATTTTAGTGTCCTGTGCAAAACCTGTGCTGATAAATATAGAAAGCATAAGAGCGGTTAACAGGCAGGGGATGGTTTGTCTCATTTGTGGGTTGAATGTTTGTTTAATCGCCATTTGAACACATTTTTGCATATTTTATTATAGTTTTTGAGTAAATTTGCCGTTACGTATGTCAACCGAAGTACAGGAAGAAACATTTACCCTGGAGGAATTGCTGGTAAGCCTGAAGGAGCTTCACCGCCTCATTTTATGGAACGATGATGTTAACACGTTCGACCATGTGATCTTTTGCATGATGAAATACCTCGATTACTCAGAAAACCAATCCGAAAAGATAGCCTGGAAGGTACATAATGAAGGCAAGTGTGCAGTGCTTGAAGGCTCGTTTACCGAAGTAGAGGTTTACCGCAAGATCTTGCAGCAGGAGGGGTTAACGGTGAGTGTGGACTAAGGAGTTTGAGTCGAAAGTATTGAGTCTTGAGTCTGAAGTCGAAAAATCCTGCGTGGCCGGGTGTTAAGATTGCCGCTGAAGTAATTAGCCTGCTCAATAAAAAAGCGCCCTTAAAACATTAAAGGCGCTTATCTGAATAATAATAGATTTTTATCGTTTTTGATAGTCAGACTCAAGACGTCTGACTACACTATATAATTCCACCCGTGGGTATCTTCAGCTGAACCATATTTTATAGCATCCAGCTCCTTTAAAACCTTTTGCGAAAACTCTCTTTCTTTAGGGTCGATGAGGAAATACTCTTCACCGTTATAGCTGATGGAACCAACCGGCGCAATAGTAGCGGCCGTGCCTGCGCCGAAAGCGTCAGTCAGTTTGCCTGTTTTGGCGCCTTCAATAATTTCAGCAACAGATATGCGGCGCTCCTCAACCGGCATGCCCCATTCGCGTGCAAGGGTTAAAACAGTGTCGCGGGTAACGCCGTCTAAAATGGTATCCCGGGTTGATGGGGTGATCAGCACACCATCCAGCACAAACATTACGTTGGCTGCTCCCATTTCTTCCACATACTCGTGGTTTTTGGCATCGGTCCAGATTACCTGGTCAAAACCTTCTTCGGTGGCACGTTTTCCTGCCAGCATAGCGCCCCCATAGTTGCCCGACGATTTGGCATAACCCATACCGCCTTCAGCAGCCCGGGTAAAAAAGGTCTCCACTTTTACGCGTAAGGTTTTTGAAAAATACGGGCCAACGGGACCTAGTAAAACCATAAATTTATAAGTGCTTGAAGGCTGTACTCCCAAAAAAGGATCAGTGGCGAACATAAACGGGCGGATATACATCGAATGATGTGCTTTCGAAGGAACCCAATCGCGGTCAATATCTACCACTGCGGCTATACTCTGTACGAAAATTTCTTCGGGTAATTGTGGCATGCACAAACGCTCTGCCGATTTATTAAAACGGGTGGCATTTTTATCAGGACGGAAAACAGATACCTGCCCGTCAGCATGTTTGTAAGCTTTTATACCTTCAAAAAATGATTGACCGTAGTGTAAAGCAGAAATAGCAGGACTAAAAGAGACCTCGCCGTAAGGGACTATCTGAAAATTCTTCCATTCTCCATTTTCGTAATCGGCCACAAACATGTGGTCGGAAAATGTTTTACCAAATTGTAGATTGTTAAAATCCGTTTCTTCCAAACGGGAGTGGTTTGTTTTTGTGATCTTGATGTCCAGCGTCTCAGTCATGGCCTTTTAGTATTAGAATTCGAAAAATGGCAATTTAGCGATTTTTTTTAGTTCATGGCTCATAGTTCATGGTTCATTGCCGTTTTTTTTACAAAAATAATATACTAAAGCTTTATAAAATAGATTTCGGCCATGAACTATGAGCCAATGATTTTCTCCACCCAGCCTTTTCCCCATTCATCAATTTCCTGTTCGGTCCATAATTCCGGGTAAAATATGCGTTTCTGGAATCTTGGGGGCAAATACTTCTGCCAGTTGGTGCCGCCGGTGGCTTTTATCTCTTCCGGCTCGCGGTTAAGGTAGCGCACGGCAGATTTATAGTGCGACAGCGGCCAGTTTACATTTACATTGATGTCCAGCTGCCTTAATTCATCTTCAAGCGGTGTTGTTGCCTGATTGTTATTTTTAAGCTGGTGATAAAGAGCGTTAAAATTATGGTGGATACTTTCTTTACCCAAATCAATAAACGTTTTGGCGTATTTCTTTTCAAACTGTTTAAGGGTCAATGTTTTTTTACCTGTAGATAGCTCGGTGGCGCCGAATTTCCAATAAATGTATTCAAACTGTTCCTCTATAGCGGCAAGTTTCAATTCTTCCCGTTTATCCCTGGCTACCAGGTTGATAAAATTGGTAGCATAAATTTCTATCATCCGGTATTGCCCGCTTTGAAAGCCGCTTGCCGGCAGCAGTGACATCCTGAATTTAAGGAACTGATCTTTTTCCATTCCCTCTACCATAATCTCAAACGATTGGGTAAGCGCTTCAAAATACCGGTTGATACGTTTTAAACGAGCTGAAAAAAAATCAGCATTTAAAGGCTGCGCGGCGGTAATCTGTTTACATTCATGCAAGACCAGCTTAAAATAGAGCTCGGTGATCTGGTGATAAATGATAAAAATTTCCTCATCGGGGAAAGGCGTTTTGGGGTTTTGCAGGCTCAATAGGGTATCCAGGTGAATATAATCCCAATAGGTCAAAAAATCAGCATGAAGCAGGCCATCAAGGTACGATACCATGTCCTGTCCCATAGCTTCGTACTTTTCCTGTAAACGGGCCAGCCGTTCTTCAATTTCGGGAGAGAAATGCATGGTCAAATGTAATAAGATTTGGGGGATGGAGAAGAGCCAGAAGTCAAGAATCAAGATCCAGGAAAAAGCCCGAAATAGTTTTATTTGAAGTTTGTTCCATCCTGGCTCTTGGTTCTTCACTCCTTTTTTCCTCCTTCACCCAACGTTTCTACCCTTAAACCCGATGATGCTATAAAACGGATTAGAACACATCTTTAAAAACTAAAAGAAAATGAAAAAATCACTTTATGGCTTTACGGCGCTTTTGCTGGTATTTTGTGCAATGTCAGCATGTAACAAATTTGGCGACCTGCCAGGTTCTCAAAACGGTAAATTGCAGGCATCGGCCTATAAGGTTGATATCAACCAGCCGGATACTTTGTTACTTGGCAGCGCAAAATCAACTGACACTGTTAAATGGAATGTAATACCTTCAGGTTTTGATTCACTCATCACCCAAAATAACAAAGCGTTGGTTTTTTTTAAAAAAGCAGGCAAATACCAGGTGAGCGCAACCGCCAGGGGGGTAACCGCCAGCACATACATCACCGTAAGTGATTCTGTTTATCACCCCGTTATCACCTATAATTATCTTCCGCTTACGGGCGACCAGATCACGCTGGTTCCGCATTTCTACAATAATCCAACGGCCGATTCAAGCTACCTTTCATTCGTGGCCCAAACCCAAAAATCGTATTGTGGTATCAGCCGGCTGGTGGCTGCTGATAGCCTGATCAATAATAAATACGGGATCAACCTTCTGTATATAAAACAACCTGCCCAGTGTACTATCGGCCAAAGCCCTATAGCCACTGTAATAAATTTTATGCAAAACCAACCAGGTCTTTTGCCAAATGGTACTTTTCCTTTATCTGTCACACTAAATGGTACTACTTACACCGGCAGTATAGTTGCCACTTCAACTACTATTACCTTTAACTGGAATTATACGACAGGGGTATTGATAGCACCGAAACAAATCAGCAGATGATTTGCAAATGCCTGTTATAGCGATGGGTATGAAAACCCATCGCCATACGGCATTTCGGTAGCTTCAAAAAAAAAATTAAAAACCTACCCAACGTTTCATTTGAATTATCCGAAGAGTATCTTTAAGCCGATGAGGGAACGATTTTTTTGAATGAACCTTACTAAAAAGCAAACAAATAAGCTGGTAGCAGGATGTATTGATAATAACCGCAAGGCCCAGGAGGAATTGTATAAGCTCTTTTATGCCGATATGTTAAGGGTTTGTCTCAATTATTTGCCCGATAGGGAAATGGCTAAAGAAGCCTTTAATACAGGGTTCCTTAAAGTATTTCAGTCGATTAAAAGTTTTGATGCCGAAAAAGGAGAAATTGGCGGATGGATCAGGAAGATCATGATCTTTACTTCAATCGATAAATGTCGAAGCGAACTGAAATTTAATCATTTATTGATCTCGGAAATGGATGATGACGAGTTTTTTATTGCGGCTGATGTATTGGAAAAACTTTTTTTTGACGATATATTAAAAGATATCCGGACGCTTCCCCTTGCAACGCAAACGGTTTTCAATTTATCGGTACTGGATGGTTTTAGTCACAAAGAAATAGCCGAACAACTAAAAATAAGTGAGGGCACCTCTCGCTGGCATTTATCCGAAGCAAAAAAACGGTTAAGGGTATTGCTTGAAACATCCTTAAAAAAAGTTGACCGGCAAGCAGAAAGGAGTGGCAAAGCAAAATGAAAGAGTCATTCAGATACTTTAAACTCTGGCAAAAGAAAAGAAATGAAATGCGGGTCGACGATGACCCGCAGGCTGACTGGTTGCAGATGCAATCGCTTTTGGATGGACAAATGCCCGAAGTTAAAAGGTCATCCGGCTATAAGGGCTTAAAAATACTGCCAACAATGTTTGTTGCTTTTTCCGCAGCGGCGATGGTTTACATGATAAGTAATATCGTTTCGCTCGAAAAATACAAGCGTCCTGTTATACATCATCAACATCATCAAGTGTCTTTCCATCCGGATACTATCATCCCTGATTCATTGGGTGTTTTGGATTCATCCGTTAATAATGTTGCCGTGCAGGCTGCGGATAGTGCCCTTTTAATTCATCAGGCTGCGCCTTTACAGGTTAATAGCCGGGTTACACCGAATTTGGGTAAACCCACCCTTAATGGGGCAATCATATCAAATTACCACAGGGGCAATGTTATTCAGCCCCCTGGTAATCATATTGCGGGTGCAGCAACGGGCCAAACCCGGGGCCCGTCAAGCGGAGTAAATACAGGCAGGGGCGCAGGACTTATACACCTGTCATCTGGATCAAGTCGGCACTTTGCCGGCAATGGGTATAAAGCCGGAAGAAGTATTAGCGGCCGGGCATTAAACGCCGGTAATAAGCAAGTGGTTCAGTCCAATCTGTCAACTTCAAATTATAGCACGACCGTTAATGATTTTATGAACCCTGATATAATAACACGGACAGGTAATCATCCGGCAGTACGGGATAACCTGTTGCTAATGGCAGCAGCGCCGCAATTAAACTTTACAGCGCCAGATGCCATTCAACCATTAACGTTACCTGCCCTGCAAAATGGGTTAAGATCCAGTACCTTACCCGGGCAGACAAAAATCGATAAAACTAAAAAGGATAAAGCCGCAAAGGCGGGGAACACTAATTCTTCGAAAATGGATTGGGGGATATTAACCGGCGTCAATTCATCGGGAAGTTTTACTCCCAAAAGCCAAAATGCCAACTTTTACAGCAGCTCGCCCGTTGATTTATATGTTGGTTTATTTGCTTCATACAAATTAAATGATACCTGGGCGATAAATCCGCAGGTAAGGTTATTCAGTCCACAGCTTATCTCCACTACCTATAATCATGCCAACCAGAGCAAGGTAGATTCCAGTCAACACCTCACTATTACCGCTTCCAGGAAAGTATACGCAGTAAGTATACCCATCTATGCTGTTTACAATGTAACCAACAATATTAGTTTTAAAGCGGGGCCTGTCATCAATTTTCCCATTAAACAAATTAATGCCAATAGTTTGCTGCAGCCGGCTGGCATTAAGGCCGACAGTAATTACTATACCAAAATTATTGGCTATATAGACAGTACACAATACGACAAAAAGATGAATTTTGGAATATCTGCGGGGGCAAGCTTTAAATACAAGCGCTTTATATTCGAGGCGGCATATCTGAAAAGTTTAAGTGGATATGGCCTTAAATCCGGTTTGGGTAGTTATAAATCCTATAATGGCACATTGCAGCTTACTCTCGGCTTTCAGTTGGATAAGATAAAGCCATAACAATTTGATAACGCGTAATTTTTGTGTTGCGAAAACCCATATCCCCTAACTTGTTGTTATCTTTATAAACAAAATATTTATCGTCATGATGATCAACAAAATCCTTATCGGAATAGACGAAAGCAAACATGCAGAATATGCTGCTGAGTTTGGCTTTGATTTAGCCCGGAAATTTAATGCACAGGTTGGGCTGGTGAATATTGTAAGCCCCGTCATGATTTCCCAGTTAACAGGTGCAGACCCTATTATTGGAATGCCATTGCAGGGTACGGGTGTTGAGGAAGCCGAGTTATTGGATCTGCAAAAAAGCCAGTCAGAAAATATCGTTGAGCAAACTATTAAAAAATTTGCCGGGGATTTATCGGTTACACATTTTACTGAATATGGGTCAACTGCGGATGGAATAATAAACTGCAGTAAAGCGTTTAATGCTGACCTGATCGTTATTGGTACCCATAACCGCACGGGTTTCGATCGCCTGTTAATGGGCAGCGTCGCCGAGCATGTCGTACGGCACTCCCCTGTTCCGGTATTGGTGGTGCCATTGAGTTCATAGTTCATAGTTCATAGTTCATAGTTGATAGATCATAGCAGCTGCAGTTCACTTTCGGCTAAAAACGATGAAGCCTGATCCAATGCCTCTTAGATCATTGTTTACAGTTCATAGTAGCTGCAATTTTCTTTCGGCCATGAACGATGAACTATCAACCATGAACCAATCAATATAGCAGCCTGAATTTTATCGTGTGCTCAATCGCTTTCAGTTCATTTAAAACTTCCGGGTCATAGCCGGTGTTTACATCGGTAATTACATAGCCGATCTGGGCGTTGGTCACCAAAAACTCGCCCACTATATTAATGTTATGGCGTGCAAAAACATCATTTATCTTAGCAAGAATTCCTGGCACGTTCTTATGGATGTGTATCAGGCGGTGTGCGTTGTTGTTTCTTGGCGGCTGCAGATCCGGGAAATTGCAGCTGGTATGGGTTTTGCCCTCATTCATAAAAGCAATCACCCTGCGGGGGATAAAATCTTCATTACGCGGGTTGTTTTTAGGGTCATCAAAAATAATGATGCCGTTTTCGCAAGCCGCTTCCATTAGTTTACGGCCGTTTATTTTACCAAAAATGCCTATTACCTTTAACCTGCCGGCATTTTGCAATTGTTCGGGCGTTGGCTGGTTTTCTTCATCACAAAACAAAATACCGGCTTCCTCCAGGTATTTATCTTCAATACTATCCTTTTCGCGGATGTTATAGCCTTCTTTCCGCATCAGCGAAAGCGCATCTTCCTCTACATTACCAACCACCAGGCATTTGATGCGGTTTTTGGGGTATGATATAGCGCGCGGGAGTTTATTGATATACAAAAACTCGTCAAAGCTGGGCGTTATATGATCAGCCTTTTCGGCTACTGATTTCCGTTCAATATTCTCAGTAAAAGCGAAGAATTTTTTGATCATCCCCGATTCCTTCAACTGGAAATCTGAATAGCCATCACCAATACCAAATATTTCACCCTGTAGGTTAAGTTCTTTCAATAATTTAACCTTGCCGCCTTCTTGCGAAAGCGGGTTGGTACGATCATACCCTATAATATTGCCTTCCTCGTCAAATACAAAGGTATTGGCGTATATATTCTCTTTCTTAATAAAATACTCTGTTACTACGGGGATAATAAACTCCTTAAACCCGCCAGATACAATCAGCACTTCGTCAGCATGGTTTTTAAAAAATACCGTATTGCGCGAAAATGAAGTGGATACTTTCTTTTTTAAATGGGTAACCAGTTGTTTTAAATGGTCGCGGTTGGCCTCTAAAAGTTTAACACGGTTCTCCAGGCTTTGGGTAAAAGATAGTTTACCCTCCATCGATGCGTTTGTAAGGTCCTCTATCTTTTTGTAGATATTTTCCCTGTCGGGATGGTTTTTTAAGGAGATCCGGGCCAGCTCGTCTAAAGCCTCAACCTGTGTAAATGTACTGTCGAAATCTATAATAAAGTATTGATCCATTTTTTTTAGCTGTGCAAATATGCGGATGTGCAAATGTGCGGATTTTTTGGATTGAATTTTAATTGATGTTTATAAAGACGATAGGATTTGTAGAGACGTGATGCTTCGCGTCTAATACGGGTTACCGAAGAATTGAAATTATTGTTATTTTTATGGATAAAGAAGCTGGGTCTATGAATAATCAGGTATTAGATCGTAACGGGAACGAAATTGAAATAGAGGCATTTCACCCCGGAGAATTTTTGAAAGAAGAAATCGAGGAAAGAAATATACTTAAAAAAGATGTCGCGAAATCGCTGAACATTTTACCACACCATTTAAGCGAAATTTTTGCCGGTAAAAGAAATATATCAGCCACTTTAGCTGTAAAACTTGAAAAGCTTTTGGGAATCAGTTTCCATTATTGGTTAGGTATGCAAATGGAATATGACCTTTTCATTGCCAAAAAAGAGGAAGCCCTTTTGGGGTAAGTCTTTTTTCGTTTAATGAAACGAGTACTTTACTTATCCTACCTCACCTTTACGGATTGAAGCTGAATTCGGTTGAACACAATGCAATAGCGTTTTCAACGATTATTTATCGGCTATCCCTTGTAATTCAGTATATTTTTTCTTTAGATTTGATATGCAAATTCCAAACCAGTTTACAGTTAAATTATTAGATACCAATTCATAAGGGAAGGTAAAGCTTGTCTTTATGGCGATAGATTGATTTTATTTTTACCACTGAAAGCCCCATCAGTTCACTGTAGTCAAATAACAATCACAATAATTATTAAAAACCCTAAAATCACGATTATGCAAGCTCATGTTGTTCCTGTAAATTTCCTGGCTGTAGCCGCAGCGGCGGTTGCCTGCTACATTATCGCCGCTATTTGGTACGGCGCTATTTTTAGCAAAGTTTGGGTGCGCCTTACCGGCATTACCGATATGAAGCCCGCACCGTTAAACATTGTACTGGTGCTCATCGGTTCATTTATAATGGCCTACGTTCTGGATCACTCACTTGTTTTTGGCAATGCCTATTTAAAAACCAGCGGTATACAGGGCGGGCTAATGGGCGCGTTTTTCCTTTGGCTTGGCTTGGCTTTGTAGCCACAGTTACCTTATGCACCAAATTGTATGAGAAAAAACCGTGGGGCCTTTGGGTGCTTGATAATGCTTTTTGGCTGATCTCGATGATGGTGATGGCTACAATTCTTTCGGTGTGGCCGTAATCATTTACAAATAAACTAAAGACACCGTATAAATTAGAACCTCTCCGACTATCATAATGTGGTTGGAAGGGTATTTGCATTCAGATCCCCTCTGGGCATGATTTTTTTGCCTGGCTTGGAAATGCCCATCCAAATTGAATAGTGGAACTTTTTTGTGATTTATCTCCTATAGTCCTCCGTATTGCTATATTTGGATATGAAAACCTTTTGCCTTTCATTGGTATTTGTTTTTAGTTTGCTTTTAACAAGACAAAGCCCTATCTGTCCGATAAAGCTTGTGGCGCCGGTGGATTCAGCCCTTACTAAGCTAAAAAACAAGAGAGCTGCCGTGGACCAATTTATTATTAAACATGACAAAGCCTTAATTATCCTTGTGAAAGTCCCCGGTAAAACCAAATTAATAAAAGTTATAAATGAAAACTGGCCTGATGAAATTGAATACACCTATAATATTCTAAAGGATACAACTGGTAGAATAATTTTAGTTTCTCAGATTCCATTTAGTCAAAGCGGTGACTGGTTTATTACGTATACCCATTATTTTGATGAAAAGGGGAATACTTACGCTTTTCGAAAACAAACAAATATTTTCGATAGTGACGTAAAAGGTGGCGTTATATACGAAACATTATTAAAGTATTATGATGTGAATTTTAGCATCTTAAAAAAAAACTACACGCTTCAAGATAAAAGCGGTAAGACGATCAAGAATAATGGACATGTAGATATTTACCAATATAAATATGCAACCTATAAAAATTTGGATGCCTGTTTAAAAGGTTATAATATAAAAGGTAATAATTAAACTCCCCCTTTAGGGGGTCGGGGGGCTGGCGAGTATCCTAATCTCCTTTGGATAATAATTATTAATCCTGTTTGGCAATAACTTTGCCCATCCCAACGTCTGCCCTTCAAAGCACATCAGGCTCCAGCCTTTATCCGTAGGGTTGATATCGATATTTTCCCGCCTTAAATATTGTATGGCCTGCTCGTAGGTAAGCTCCGTTTGCAAAAAGGCATCTTTATTTATATGTATACTCAGCGCCAGTTCATGATCGGGCACCAGGTCCTTACCCATTAGCTTACCTATCCTTACACCTGATTTTTTAATATAGAGATACCGCTGCAAAGTATCCAGGCTTTCTTTGTGAGCCCTGTTGATCGCGAGCCAGTCGTCATTAATTTTATTATAATAGTAGTTTTCAGGTTCAATTAAATAGCGTTTGATGATATCGATCTCCAGTAAAGCTAATTTTTGATGTCCTTTTGTTCTAAAGGACGGCGACTCATCAGCCAGCTCTTTCTTTCTCAGGCAGGCGGCAAACAAACCTTCGCCTTTTACCTGGCCCGGGTAAAAGCGATAACCGTATGCTTTATGCTTTTCCGACCGGGTTTCAACAATGCCCCACTCCTTATATATAGGTGTAGGTAAACTTTCCATATTAAAGGTATCACAAAGCCAGTCCAGTATATCCTCATTTTCCTGGTGCGAATAGGAGCAGGTACTATATATAAGGTATCCGTCTTCTTTTAAGGCGGGGTAAACGTCGGCAAGGATGCGTTCCTGCCGCTGGTGGCACAGGTTTACATTAGCCTCGCTCCATTCGTTAATGGCTGCCGGGTCTTTTCTGAACATGCCCGAGCCAGAGCAGGGTGCATCAACCAGAATAATATCAAAAAATCCTGTCAGCCGGCTAAAATCTTTTGGGTCGTTATTACTTACAATACTATTGGCGGTGCCCCAGCGGTTGAGGTTATCACATAAAACAGGAACGCGTGTTTTAATGATCTCATTTGCCACCAGCAGATCACCGGCCCCGACGGCTGAATTAATCAGTGTGCTTTTGCCACCGGGGGCGGCGCACAGGTCCAGTATTTTTATGGGTTCCTCCTGATCTGGCCTTATGGTTTTAAGGATATGATCAATAAACATGGACGATGCTTCCTGCACATAATAACAGCCGGCATGAAAAAGCGGGTCGAAAGTAAACGATGGGCGGGCGTCAAGGTAATAGCCGTCGGCGCACCAGGGCACCTTGCCATCAGTTTTGAGGGGATGTTTTTTAAATGGATTTAAACGGATGGAAGTAGGCGATTCCATATTTTGATGCGCATTGATGAAATTTCCGGCGTCGAAACCCGGTTCTTCATTTAAAATAGAAATAAAATTTTCGGGGAAATTGAGCTCGTTCATATCTTTTCAAAGATACTAATTCCCCTGAATGGTGATATCCTCCAACTTATCAAATGTAATAGTGCTTTTCGTTTTGATTAGCATACAGCTAGTTAACTGTTATGTTTTAGATTTTTTAAAAAATGTTTTGGCAGGTAGCCAAAATCTCTGTACATTTGTGACCGCTTTAGAAAAAAGGCGTTGTTTTTTGAAAGTATAGCGAGTAAAAATAATCTGAAAATAAGTGAAAATAACACTTGACAGGAATTAAAAATAATCGCATCTTTGCAGCCCGCAAACGAGGAAAGAAAAGTTGGAGAGGAAGCGGGGGAAAAGGAAGAAAAGCAGACTTTAAAAATAAAAAAAAATAAAGTTTGCGAAATAAAAAAAGGTTTTTACCTT